>NZ_JBHSAX010000005.1:0-107604 GCF_042650385.1 Nocardia jiangsuensis | reverse complement strand
GCGGCACACCCGGGGGGTGTGCCGCCGCACTCGCGGGTCTGGCCGGGCTCACCGCAGCAGGGCCTCGGCAGCCTCGGTGCCGGAGCGGAAGCAGCTCTCGATGGGGGCGCCGCGCAGGTAGTCCCCCGCCAACGCGAGCCCGCCGACCGTGCCCACCCTGGCGCGCACATCGTCGAGGAAGCTGCCGTGGAACGGCACGTAGGCGCAGTACGCCGCCTCCCAGACCTTGGCGACCGACCGGACTCGGCGCACGCCGCGGGCGGCGAGCAGCGACAGCAGTTGCTCCTCGGCCCGGTCGATCCACGCTTCGAGCTGCTCGGGCGACGGGGTGGGCCGAGCGTGCCGTCCGCTGAAGGTGTAGCGGACGATGTGCAGGTCGTGGATGCCGTAGACGCCCGCATTGCTGCACGGCCCGTCGTCCATCACCACCGCGCGCACGTCCATTCCGAAGACCGGGCGGTCGTACTCGACCAGGACCACCGCGGCGGGAAAGTAGCGGACCTCGAGCAGCAGGCCGGCGAGCGCGGGCAGATCGGCCTTCACGATCTCCGCCGCGGCATAGGCGGGGGCCGCGATGACGACACCATCGTAGGGATGTTCGGTGACCGGGCCGCCACGTTCGGAGATCTCCAGGCCGGTGACGGAGCCGTCGCGGACGACCAGCCGCTGCACCCGGCTCCCCGTCTTGATCGTGATCTGCTTCGACAGGGCCGCGATCACCGGGTCGATGCTGTCGGTCAGCTGGTCGTAGGTATCCATGATCATGGTGAGGTTGGTGCCGAAGGTACCCAGGTACACCTCGTCGGGTTCGGCGCCGTTCATCCGCACCGTCATGGCCCGGAACATGTTGTGCACGATGCGCGAGCCGAAATGGTCGCTCAGGGGCTTGTGATCGCTCGCCGCGGCGATCTTGGTGAACGCCTGGGATCCGAGGAACCGGTTCTCCTCCCTGCTCCGGACCTGGCGGGCGAGGTTGAAGAGTTTCGCGAGGTCGGTCAGGGGAGCCATCCGGCGCAGCCCGGCCAGCCGCTGCAGCGGACTCTGTTTGCTGTCGATGGTCAGCAGCTCGCCGTCGACGACGCGAGAGGTGTTGATGCCGAACGGCTCCAGCTTCGGGTCGCCCGTCTGCGCCAGAAATTTACGCAGTGCGCTGTACTTCTTGCCCAGGTTCTTGCCGCCCATCATGACCGGCCGGTCCCCGAGTCGGGCGATGCCGAACCGGCCGCCCGCGACGTCGTCCTGCTCGAGCAGATCGACCTGGTAGCCGGCGTTGTGCAGCTCCCAGGCCGCGGCGATGCCGGAGATTCCCGCGCCCACCACGGCGAATCGCTTGTCTGCCTGCGCTGATCGGGTATTCATCGGAGAGCTCCTCGAGGCTGGGCGTCGATGGGATGGGGGGACAGCTCGACCAGGCATTCGGCGATGGTCGTGCCGAACTGCGACAGGGCGATGTCGACCTCGGCGTCGCCGTCGTAGCGGGCCAGATAGTCGAGGCGGCCGTGCAACTCGGCGAATCCGCTGAACCGCGCGTTCAGCGCGACCACCGCCTGTGGCCCCGCGATGGCGAGAGCGGCCTGCCGAAAGCCCTCGAGCATGAGCGGCCCGGGGACGTGATCGTAGGGGTGGTCGAAGAAGGACGGGTGGAGCTGGTCGACGATCAGGGGCATCGTCGCGCTGTCACCCGGATCGACCGGCAGGTCCCCGATGACGACGTTGCGCGGGTCGCGGCGGCCGACCCGGCCCGGCGGCGCGGGCTCGACCGGTGCGGCAGGCTCCCCTTCCGGCGGCCGGCCCTGCTGCTGATGGGTGCGGAATTCCCGATAGGCCTCCGGCGGGAAGGCGACTCCGCCGCCCCGCACCGACAGTGCGGTGGCGGCGCCGACGGTCAGCGTGGCGGTGAAGGAGCTGTCGGTGAAGTAGCCGCTGCCACCGGACTGCCGGTCGGTGTGGATGCGGACGATGCCCTCGAGCGGGGTACCCGGCTGCTCGTACAGCGCGCTGAGGTCTTCGACGTCGGCCTGCATGCGCTGCAGGCTCAGCGGCGATCCGGACGGCACCTGGAGGTAGCGGTGCCCGATCACGGTCATCGCCTGCCGAATCGCCTCGATGACCGCCAGCGGATCGTGGTAGGGGGCGACGCGATCCGACCACAGCGAGTGCGCTCGCGGAATCTGGATCGCGGCCAGGAACTCGGTGCCGCCGAGCGCGGCGGTATCGGCGACGAAAACCTCGCCGAGACACCGCCGATGGGCCTGGGAGCACGGCACGGTCTGCTCGAAGCTCAGACCTGCGCGCCGCTCCGGTGTACTGAGCGTCGTCATTACCCCTCCTGCTGTCGGACTGCGATGGTGGCGGCGACGAGATCGTCGTGCAGCCGCTCGGCCAGTGCCCGTGGGGTCGGATCGGACAGGAAGACATCGACCGCGATCGCCGTCCCGGAGACGACGGCGAGCCGGTTGCGCAGCTCCAGGATCGACAGGGACGTCAGGCCGATCTCGGTGAGCGCGGTGTCGACACCGATCCGCTCCGGCGTCTCGGCGTGCAGAATCTCCTGCAGTTGCCGCTGGACCAGGGTGCGGACGCGGTGCAGACGAGCGGATGGCTCCGTTGCCACCCACTCGTCGCGGAACTGCTCGGCTGCCGCGGCGAACGGTCCCGGACCCGGGTGTTCGGCCGCTGCGGCCGCAGTCCCGGTCTGCGGATGCTGCGATCCGAGCCAGTAGTGCCGGTGCGCGAAGGCATAGGTGGGCAGATCGATCGGGCGCGCACCGGAGTCGGCGTACACCGCGCCCCAGTCCACCGCGACCCCGCGTACCCACGCTCTGGCCGCCGCGCGCAGCAGGTCGCCCGCCGCGTGCTCGGGCGAGAGCTGCGAGGCGACCGCCACGCATCGGGCATCGGTGAGACACTCGTAGCTCATTCCCGCCAGCACATCGCCGGGGCCGACCTCGAGCAGGGTGGTGACGCCCGCGTCCACGGCGAACCGCACACTGTCGGAGAAGCGCACCGTATGCCTGGCCTGCGTGACCCAGTAGTCGGGCGCGGTGAGTTCGCGCGTGGTGGCGAGCTCACCGGTGACGGTGGAGATCAACGGAATCGAGGACGGCTTCAGCTCGACCCGGGCGAGCACCGCACGGAACTCGGCGAGCAGCTCGTCGAGGTGCGGTGAATGGAATGCCCGGTCGACCCGGAGCTTCTTGGTTCGCCTGCCGCGCTCGCGCCACGCCTTGGCGATCGCCGTGACCGCGTCCACGTCGCCGGAGACGACGGTGGAGTTCGGGCCGTTGCTCGCCGCTACCGACACGCGGGATTCGAAGCCCGCCAGCGACTCCACCGTCTCGGCCAGCGACGCGCGCAGCGACACCATCGCGCCGGGACCCAGCCGTTGCATGAGCCGGCCACGCACCGCGACCACCTCGGCCGCGCCGGGCAGCGAGAACACCCCGCCGAGGTAGGCCGCGGCCAGTTCGCCGATCGAGTGCCCGATCAGGTAATTGGCGGTCACTCCCCAGGATTCGAGGACGCGATAGGTGGCGACCTCGATGCTGAACAGGGCGGGCTGGGTGTATTCGGTGCGGTGGATCTCGGCTCCGTCGCCGAAGATCACCGGGCGCAGATCGACGCCGAGATGGGGGGCGAACGCCGCGTTCAGTTCGTCGATCGTCCGGGTGAAGATGCCGCCCGCCTCGTAGAGCCGACGTCCCATGCCGGTGCGCTGACTGCCCTGGCCGGGGAGCAGCATGGCGAGTTTGCCGCTGCCGGTGGCCGAACCGGTGATCACGGCCGGGGCGAGCGCGCCGTCGGCCAGGGTTTCCAGACCGGAGCTCAGCGTGGCCACGGAGTCGGCCAGCACGACCGCGCGGTGGTCGAAGGCGGTCCTGGTGGTCGCCAGCGACAGCCCGAGGTCGGCGAGATCGATCGCGGGATCGGTCCGGCACACGGCCAGCAGCCGCTCGGCCTGCCCCCGCAGCGCCCGGCCGGACTTGCCGGAGACCACGACGGGGTGGAGGCCCGCGCGGACCCGCTCCCCCGTCGCCCGCACCGGCTCGGCCGACGGGTCGTACTCCAGCACGACATGGGTATTGGTCCCGCTGAACCCGAACGCGGACACGGCCGATCGGCGCGGTCGGCCGGTCTCCGGCCACGGCTGCATCTCGCTCGGCAGCCGGACCGTTCCGGCCGACCAGTCCGCGTGGGCCGTCGGCTCATCGACGGACAACGTGGCGGGCACGGCCGCGTGCCGCATCGCCATGACCATCTTCATCATGCCCGCGATGCCCGCGGCCGCCTGGCTGTGCCCGATATTCGACTTGATCGATCCGAGCCAGAGCGGATGCTCGGCCGATCGTTTCCCGTAGGTGGCCAGTACCGCCTGCGCCTCGATCGGATCACCGAGCACGGTGCCGGTGCCGTGGCCCTCGACGACGTCCACGTCGGCCGCGGTCAATCCGGCGGCGGCGAGCGCGTGCCGGATGACCCGCTGTTGTGCCCGCCCGTTCGGTGCGGTCATGCCGTTGGACGCGCCGTCGGAGTTCATCGCCGAGCCCCGGATCACCGCCAGGACTTCGTGGCCACGGCGGCGCGCCTCGGACAGCCGTTCCAGTACCACCACCCCGACACCCTCGGACCACGCCGTCCCGTCGGCCGCCGTCGCGAACGGCTTGCACCGGCCGTCGAGCGCGAGGGCGCGCTGCCGGGAGAAGACCACGAACGGGGTGATGGTGGCCAGCACCGACACCCCGCCCGCCAGCGCGAGCGAGCATTCGCCCGCGCGGAGCGCGGCGACCGCCTGGTGCACCGCGACCAGAGCGGACGAGCAGGCGGTGTCCACCGACACCGCGGGCCCCTCCAGCCCGAACAGGTAGTTGATCCGGCCGCTGGCGATACTCGAGGAGTTGCCGAGCACGAGGTAGTTCTCCGCGCCGATGTTCCCCGGCCCGAGCCAGTCGGGCGAGATGAAGCCGTAGCCGTTGTTGCTCACTCCCATGAAGGTTCCGGTGTCGCTGCCGCGCAGCGACGCCGGATCGATCCGGGCGCGCTCGATCGCCTCCAGGGACACCTCCAGCAGCTGCCGCTGCTCCGGATCCATGGCGCGGGCTTCGCGGGCCGAGATGCCGAAGAACTCCGCGTCGAACTCGCCCGCGCCGTCGAGGAAGCCGCCGAGGGCGACGGTGGGCGCCGACGGGTCGGTGTCCAGCGACTCCGGCGCCGGCCAGCCCCGGTCGTCCGGAAACTCCGAGACCACGTTGCGCCCCTGCGCCACCAGCTCCCACAGATCATCGGGTGATCGGACGCCACCGGGGAACCGGCATGCCATCCCGACGATGGCGATGGGTTCAGCGGCCCGCTCGGTCAGCTCCCGGACCCGTTGCTTCGCCTCGTAGAGCTCCCTCGCGGTCTTCTTGAGATAGCGGCGCAGTTCCCCGTCGTCTGCCATCGTTTCGCCCTTCCGATCGTGCGTCGGCTACAGCTGGTCGATGAACTCGAACAGCGCACTGTCGTCGGCGCTGTCGAGACTGCCCGCGGCATCGGCCGATTCACCGCCCGATGCCGCGCTCGCGGTCAGCTCACGCAGCACCGCGGCGAGGCGCGCCGCGATATCGGCGCGATCCTCCGAATCCAGCTCGACCCCGCTGAAGCTGCGCGCCAACGACTCGACCTCGGCCATGATCCGCACCGCCGGGTTGTCCGCCGGCGCGATCTCGGAACGGATGAAGTCAGCCAGGGCGATGGGGGTCGGATAGTCGAAGACCACCGTCGTCGACAGCTTGACTCCGACGGCCGACCTGAGCCGGTTCCGGAACTCCATCACTCCGAGCGAGTCGAAACCGATATCGCTGAAGGGCTTCTCGGGATCCACGGCGGACGAGGACTCGTGTCCGAGCACGGTCGCCGCATGGCCGCGGATCACCTCGACGATGAGCTGGTTCTGCTCGGCGGCGCTCCGGCCCGTCAACTGCGCCACCAGCTTGGACGACTCCCCCGCCCGGCTGTCGGCGGATTGCCGCGAGGAGCGCAGCAGGCCGCGCATGACCGACGGCAGCCCCTCGGGATCGAGGGTGGAGATCACGGCGGTGTCGATGCGCGCCGCCACCGCGCCCGCGGTGCCCGCGGCCAGCGCCGCGTCGAACAGCGCCATGCCTTCGTCGTCGCCGAGCGGGCTGAAGCCTTCCCGGCGCATCCGGGCGAAGTCGGCCTCGGTCAGGGTGCTGGTCATGCCGCTGCTCTGGCGCCACGCTCCCCACGCGACGGAGGTCGCGGGCAACCCGGCCAGATGCCGGTGCTGGGCGAGTGCGTCCAGGAAGACATTGGCCGCGGCGTAGTTCGCCTGCCCCGGCCCGCCCGTCACGCCCGCGATCGACGAGTACAGGACGAACGCGGACAGATCCAGGTGCTTCGTCGCCGCGTGCAGGTTCCAGGCCGCGTCGACCTTGGGCCGCAGCACGGTCGCGAGCTGGCCGGGCGTCATCGATGTCAGCAGGCCGTCGGCCAGCACGCCCGCGGTGTGCACCACGCCGGTCAGCGGATGGTCCGCCGGGATCGCCGCCAGCAGATCGTCCAGCGCGGCCCGGTCGGCCACGTCGCAGGCGACGATGTCGACCTCGGCCCCGAGCGCCTGCAGTTCCGCCCGCAGTTCCCGCGCACCGTCGGCGGCCGGGCCGCGGCGACTGGCCAGCACCAGGTTGCGCACCCCGTGGGTGCGGGCCAGGTGCCGTGCCGCCAACGCGCCGAGGCCTCCGGTGCCGCCGGTCACCAGGACGGTTCCCGCGGTGTTCAACGGTGTCGGCACGGTCAGCACGTTCTTGCCGATGTGCCGCGCCTGACCGAGGAACCGGAACGCCTCCGGCACCTGCCGCATGTCCCAGCCGGTGATCGGCAGTGGTCGCAGGACACCGGAATCGAACAGCTCGACCAGGGTGGTCATGATCTCGTGCAGCCGGTCCGGTCCGGCCTCCATCAGGTGGAAGGCCCGATACATCACGCCGGCGTGGTCGGCGGCCACCTCGGCCGGATCACGGCGGTCGGTCATGCCCATCTCGATGAACCGGCCGCCGCGGGGCAGCAGCCGCAGCGAGGCGTCGACGAATTCCCCGGCGAGGGAGTCGAGCACGACGTCGACACCGCGACCGTCGGTGACCGCCATGAACTTCTGCTCGAAATCCAGCGAGCGCGAGTCGCCGATCCGGCTGTCGTCGAAGCCCATCTCCCGCAGCACGTCCCACTTCGGCCGGCTCGCCGTGACGAGCAGCTGCAACCGCAGGTGCCGGGCCAGCTGCACGGCCGCCATGCCGACGCCACCGGTCGCGGCGTGCAGCAGCAGCGTCTCCCCCGGCTGCACACCGGCCAGGTCGACCAAGCCGAAGTACGCGGTGCCGAAGACAACCGGCACCGCCGCCGCTTGCGCGAACGACCAGCCGCGCGGCATGCGGGCGAGGTACCGCTGGTCGGTGACCGAGGCCGAGCCGACGCCGGTGACGAAGCCGAAGACCCGGTCGCCGGGGACGAACTCGGTCACGTCCGGAGCGACTTCGAGCACGACACCCGCCCCCTCGCCGCCGATCGCGGCGTCGGGGTCCGGGTACATGCCGAGCACGATGAGCACATCGCGGAAGTTGACACCCGTGGCCCGCAGCGCGACCCGCACCTCACCGGATCGCAGCGGCGCTGCCGCATCCGGATCCTCGACCAGCGCGAGGTTGTCGCTGGTCAGTGTGCCCTTGCCGAGCGGCGTCAAGCGCCATGTCGGTGCGTCCAGCAACTCGATCGCCCCGACGTTGTCGGCGGAGCTGCGGGTCAGCCTGCCGCCGAACAGCGCGCCGCGGCGGGCCGCGAGCTGCGGTTCGGAGCCGATGGCCACGGCCTGTTCGACCGGCGCGCGGTAGTCGTCCCAGCTGTCGACGTCGACGATGACGACCCGGTCGCGGTTCTCGTTCTGCGCGGTGCGCAGCAGGCCCCAGGCCGCCGCGGCGACCAGATCGAGCTCTTCACCCGCGTGCACCGCGACGCCGTGCCTGGTCACCACCACGATGGTCCCGTCCTCGGCCAGCAGCTTCTGCAGCCGGGTCAGCAGTCCGGTGACGCGCTCGCGCAGGGCCGTCGGCAGGACGTCCTCCGCCGGCGGGCCGACCTCGAAACGGAGCACCGCGACCGACCGTGCCGCCACGGTGACGTGCTCGATGTCCCCGTCGGCCGTCCACGGGTCGTCGAGGGGGACGGACTCGACGGGGACGACCGGCGTCCAGGTGAGTCCGTAGAGGGGGCTGCCCGCGGCGGGGCGAGCGCCACCGAGGGAGGCCGCCGAGATCTCCCGCAGCGTCAGCGCGGCGACCTCGCCGACCGGCGTGCCGTTCCCGTCGGCGAGGGTCAGGGCGAACCGGCCGCTCCCCGGCTCGTCGTCCGGAGCCGGTGTCAGCCGCACGCGCAGCGAACTCGCACCGACGGTGTGCAGCGCCACGCCCTCCCAGGAGAAGGGCACCGTCACCGCGCCGGGGCTGGTGGCGGGGGAGAGTCCGCTCAGCCCGATGGTGTGCAGCGCGGCGTCCAGCAATGCCGGGTGGATGCCGAACTCGTGCGCCGCGGGCTGTGCCCGATCGGGCAGCTCCACCTCGGCGAAGGCTTCCGCGCCACGCCGCCACAGCGCGGTCAGGCCGCGGAAGATCGGCCCGTAGCCGTAGCCGAGTTCGGCCAGGTCGTCGTAGGCGTCGGCCACGTTCACGGCGGTCGCGCCCGCGGGCGGCCAGTCGGTGAGATCGCTCGCGGGTGCGGGCGAGCCGGTGCCGTGCGGGGCGATCACCCCGGTGGCGTGGCAGGCCCAGGCCGCCGGTTCGGACTCGGCGGAGGCGTCGGCCTGCAACCGGGAGTACACCGAGAACGCGCGAGCACCGCCCTCGTCCGGGGTCCCCGCCAGCACCCGCAGCTCGACACCGCCGACGGCGGGCACCGTCAGGGGCGCCCGCAGCACCAGTTCGCTCAGCGCCGGGCAGTCCAGCAGGGTGCCCAGATGCAGCGCCAGTTCGAGGTAGGCGGTGCCGGGAAACAGCACGACACCGCCGATCTCGTGGTCGGCCAGCCACGGGTCGGTGCGCAGTGAGAGCCTGCCGGTGCACACCACGTCCTCGGAGTCCGGCATCCAGACCACCGCGCCCAGCAGGGGGTGTTCGGCGCTGTCGAGGCCCGACTCGCGCACGTTCGTGCCGCCGAAACCGTCGATCCAGTAGCGTTCGCGCTGGAACGGGTAGGTGGGAAGGTCGGTCCGGCACGCGCCCGTCCCGAGGAACTGCGTGGTCCAGTCGACGACACCGCCCGCGCAGTACCAGCTCCCCAGCGCGCCGAAGAGCGCGCCGAGCTCGTTCCCGTCCCGCGCACGCAGGGCGGCGACCGCCGTCAGCGCGTCCGGGTCGGCGTCGGTGCAACTCTCGCGGACCAGTGCCGTCAGCGTCGCCCCCGGACCCGCCTCCAGGAATGTGGTGACATGCTCCTGCTGGAGCAGCCACTGGGCCCCGGCCATGAATCGCACCGGTTGCCGCACCTGCCGTACCCAGTACTCCGGGGTGCCGAGCTCGTCGCCGTCCACCGGCTTGCCGGTGAGCGTGGACACGATGGTCACCGTGGGCCGGTGATAGGTCAGCCCGGCGCAGATCGCGCCGAACTCCGCGAGCATCGGCTCCATCCGGGGCGAGTGGAAGGCGTGACTGACGGTGAGCCGCTTGGTCTTCACTCCTCGTTCGGTCAGGACCGCGACGATCTCGTCGACGCCGTCCGCGTCACCGGAGACCACGACCGAGCGCGGGCCGTTGACGGCCGCGATGCCGACCCGGTCCTCGCGCCCCGCGATCAGTTCCCGCACAGTCGTTTCCGCGGCCGCCACCGACACCATCGCGCCACCCGCCGGGAGCGCCTGCATCAACCGGCCCCGCGCGGCCACCAGGGTGCAGGCGTCGGCCGTCGACCAGACTCCGGCCGAGTAGGCGGCCGCCAGCTCGCCGATGGAGTGTCCGATCAGGAAGTCCGTTGTCACCCCCCACGAACGGAGCAGGCGATACAGTGCGACCTCCACCACGAACAGCGCGGCCTGGGTGTAGGCGGTCTGGTCCAGCAGGGCCGCGGTGTCCGTCCCCGGCTCGGCGAAGATCACGCTGCGCAACGGGGTGTCGAGGTGCTTGTCGAACTGCCAGCACAACTCGTCGACGGTGGTGGCGAAGACGGCATAGGACCGGTAGAGCTGGGCCGCCATCCCCACCTTCTGGGCGCCCTGACCGGGGAACAGCAGCGCGGTCCGCACGCCGCGCACGGCGACGCCGCGCACGGCCGACGGTGTCTCGTCCCCGGTCGCCAGCGCGTCCAACGCCGATGTCAGCGCGGTCAGGTCCGGCCCGAACACCACCGCGCGAGAATCGAATTCGGCGCGCGCGGTGGCCAGGGTGAAGCCCACGTCGGTCGCGTCGGCCTCGGGGTTGTCGCGCAGATGCCGCGCCAGCCGCGCCGCGGCGTCCGAGAGCGCCGCTTCGGTCTTCCCGGAGAGAATCCACGGGGTCTGCGGCGGTGCGGTGCGCTCGGCGGCCGGTTGCTCGTCGAGGGGCGGCTCCTGCACGATCACGTGGGCGTTGGTGCCGCTGATGCCGAACGCCGACACGGCCGCTCGCCGCGGGCGCTCGCCGCGCGGCCACGGGACGGGCTCGGTCAGCAGCCGGACGTTCCCCTCCGACCAGTCCACATGCTCGGTCGGGCCGTCCACGTGCAGCGTGCGCGGCAGCGTCTCGTGCCGCATCGCCTCGACCAGCTTGATCAGGCCCGCCGCCCCGGCGGCGCCCTGGGTGTGGCCCATGTTGGATTTGATCGACCCCAGCCAGAGCGGAGCCTCCGCGGGCCGGTTGCGACCGTAGGTCGACAGCAGGGCCTGGACCTCGATCGGGTCGCCGAGCACGGTGCCGGTGCCGTGTCCCTCGACGGCGTCGATGTCGGACACCGTCAATCCGGCATCGCCCAGCGCGTCCCGGATCACCTGCTGCTGGGCCGGACCGTTCGGGGCGGCCAGTCCGTTGGACGCGCCGTCCTGGTTGACCGCGGACCCGCGCACCAGCGCCAGCACCCGATGGCCGTTACGGCGGGCCAGCGACAACGGCTCCAGCACCAGCATGGCGATGCCCTCCGCCCACACCGTGCCGTTCGCGCCGGTCGCGTAGGAGCTGCACCGGCCGGTATCGGAGAGGCCGCGTTGCATACTGAACGAGGTGAAGGCATTGGTTTTGGCCATCACCGTCACCCCGCCCGCGAGCGCCATGTCGCACTCGCCGCCCCGCAGCGCCTGTACCGCCAGATGGACGGTCACCAGCGACGAGGAGCACGCGGTATCGACGGTCAGCGCGGGGCCGGTCAAACCGAGCACATACGACACCCGCCCGGATGCCACGCTGCCGGTGATGCCGGTCATCAGGTAGCCGGCCAGCTCCGGCGGGGTGCCGTCCTCGTGGTAATCGTGATGGAACAGCCCGGTGTAGACGCCGGTGCGGCTGCCGCGCAGGGATGTCGGATCGATACCCGCGTGTTCCAGTGCTTCCCAGCAGCCTTCCAGCATCAGGCGCTGCTGCGGGTCCATCGCGGTCGCTTCCTTCGGCCCGATTCCGAAGAATGCGGCATCGAATTCCGGAGCGTCGTAGACGAATCCGCCGGTGCGGGCGTAGGTCTTGCCGGGCAAACCCGGCTCCGGATCGTAGAGGTCATCGGGCCAGCCGCGATCGGTCGGAAATTCGGCGATGACGTCGCGCCCGTCGGCGACGATGTCCCACAACTGCTCCGGCGAGGACACTCCGCCCGGAAGCCGGCACGACATTCCGACGATGGCGATCGGCTCGTTGTCGACGGCACCGTCGGATATCGGGAACAGGGGTTCGGCGGCGCCGCCCTCGCCACTCAGACGTGTTCGCAGATATTCGGCGAGCCGATTTATCGTCGGGTAGTCGAACGCCACCGCGCCGGTGAGCGCCACACCGGTCTCGGCGGTCAGCACATCGCGCAGCCCGATCGCCATCCGCGAGTCGAATCCCAGGTCCTGGAACGAATCCGACGGATCTATCGACTCCGGTCCGGTTTCGCCGATGACATCCGCGACGATGCGGCAGACGAAATCGGAGAGCATCCGGCGCTGCTCTGCCACCGACCGGTCGGCCAGGTCCCGCCATGCGCCGTCGAATTCCTTCACTTCTGGCATCTCGGCTCCTAGTTGGGGGATGTCTCCATGCGGGTGAAACCTTCTCCAGCGTATGGAGGTATCGGTATTCGCCCGCCCATCCCTCGGTAATCGCCGCAGAGCACAGCGTTGTCGGCAGAATTTTCCGGCTAGGCCGTCAATCGGTGCGCCGCTTCGACCCCGGATCGATAGCAAGCCTCCAGCGACACACCGCGCAGATAGTCCCCGGCCAATGCGAGGCCGCCGATGTTGCCCGTTTCCTTTCGCAGCCTGGCGAGGAATTCCCCGTGAAATGCCCGCAGACCGGAGAAGGCCCGCTCCCAGCGACGTTCCACAACGGCCAGACGAACGGGTTCGACCGACCCGAAGGTCGCCTGCACCCGCTTCTCGGCGGCGTCGAGCGCGGCTGCGGACCGGTCCTCGGGTGGGAGCGGCCGCGCGGCTCGACCGGCGATGACGTAGCGCACGATATTGCGCTCGGGCGCGCGATAGAGCGCCGCGGTGCTGTACGGCCCCTCGTTCATCGACAGCGTGGACACGCCGGGGGGAAAGACGTCGCGGTCGTACTCCACCGTCGTCACCGATGCGGGAAAGTACCGAACCGTCGCCAGCAGCGCCGACAGCGCGGGCACGGTGACGGCAACCAGGTCCGCGGTGACCGCCGCGGGGGTGGCCAGCACCACGGCGTCGTAGGGGTGTTCCCGTGCCGGTCCGCCGTCCTCGGCAACGGACAGCCCGCGCACTCGGCCCCGCCGGATCGCCACACTCTCGACCCGGGCGTTCTTCTTCACCGTGACCAGCTTCGACAGCGCGGTGAGGACCGGCTCGACGCCGCCGACGATCTGTTCGAACGAGTCCAGCGCGGCGCCGAGCGTGGCGCCGAGGGTGCCGAGGTACATCTCGTCGAGTTCGGCACCGTGCACCCAGGTGACGATCGGGCGCAGCAGCGCATCCGCCAATCCGGAGCCGAAATGCTCGCTCAATGGTCTGTCGTCGCCGGCGGCCCCGAGCTTGGCGAAGAAGTTCGACCCCAGGAAGCGATTCTCCTCGGTAGCGATGCGGTGCACGAGATAGGTCAGTTTGGCCACGTCCTGTGCGGAGCCGAATTCGGCGAGGTACCGCAGCACCCCGCGGCTGTCCTCGGCCGCGACGGTGGCCAGGCGGCCGTCGACGACCTTCGTCATGTTCAGCGGCGACGGCTCGAACCGCACGTCGGCCAGCGCGGTCACGAACTGCCGGAACTCGGTGAACTGCAGACCGATATGTCGCGCGCCGGTCAGCATCGGCCGCCCGCGCAGGGAGTCGATGCCGAAACGGCCGCCGAGCACATTCTCCCGCTCGAGGAGATCGACCTGCCAGCCCGCCCGGTACAGTGCGAATGCGGCTGCCATTCCGGAGATTCCGCCCCCGACGACGGCGACTGTGCGCCCGCCGGCGCCGGCCGGATCAGTCACTGCGCCCGATCATCCCCGTGCCGAGTCGACGTTCCACGACCGCCGCGACCCGATCGCTGTGATCGACCAGATAGAAATGTCCGCCACCGAAGACCTTCAGCTCGAACGACGCCGTCGTGTGGACGCGCCAGGCGCGTGCCTCGTCCACGGTCGCCCGCGGGTCGTGGTCGCCGACCAGCGCCGTCAGCGCGCAGTCCACGCGCGCGTCCGGCGCGACCACATGGGTCTCCACCGCCCGGTAGTCGCTGCGGATCGCGGGGAGGAATTCCCTGGCCACCTCGTCGTCGTCGAGCAGCGCGACCCCCGGTCCCCCCAGCAGTCGCAGCTCCGTTCTGATCTCCGCGTCCGTGCGTCGATGCACATTCTCGAGTCGTCGGCGCGAGGGAGCGCGGCGGCCCGAGACGAACAGGTGCTGCGGCCGGATGCCAGCGGCCGGCAGCTCGCGGGCCACCTCGAAGGCGACCACGGCGCCGAAGCTGTGGCCGAACAGGGCGATCGGCCGATCCCCCAGATCGACCACGGCGGGAAGCACACCCTCGACGATGTCTCCCAGACCGGTGAGGCACGGCTCCCGGCGGCGCTCCTGCCTGCCGGGGCTCTGCATCGCCGTGATCTCGATGCCATCGCCGAACGCCTTGGCCAGGGACTGGAACGAACCGGCCGAGCCACCGGCGTGGTGGAAGCAGACGAGCCGCAGCACCGGGTCCGGGTCCGCCTTCAAGGTCCGCAGCCACGGAGTGGTGCTCAGCATCGCACCTCCAGCAGAAAACGCAGTTCGGTGCGGTGGTGCACCTTCAACTTGCGGTAGACCCTGGTGAGGTGCTGTTCGACGGTGCTGACCGTGATCCCCAGATGTTCCGCGATCTCCCGGTTGCGCGATCCGCCGCCCGCCATCTCCGCCACCCGTCGCTCGGCGACGCTCAGCAATCCGACCCCGCCTGCCCGCTCGCCCGCCGCGGCCGGACCGGCGTCGCCGGGTACCCGGGCCGGCGTCGGCCCGGGTACCGCCCCGCCGGGCGGGATGCTGTCGATAATGCTGCGGCGCAACGGTTCCGCGCCGCATTCGGTGGCCAGCCGCAGCGCCGAGGCCCGGATCGTGTTGGCCGGGCCGAACTCCCCGAGATGTTCATGGGCGTGCGCCAGGTCGGCGCGCACCCTCGCCAATTCGAGCCGGTCCGCACCGGCCGCCGCGATGGTGTCCGCGCGCCGTAGCAACACGGCTCGGGTGCTCGCATCGTCGGTGGTGGTCGCCAGTATCCGCAGGGAGGTGGCCGCACTGGGGTGCCGTGCCGGACGGTTCACCCGGTCGAGATGCATGGCCGCGTAGATCCTGGCCCGCCCCCGATCGCCCGCGGCGAGGTAGGCCAGCGCGATGTCGTTGCGCCAGGGCACGAGTCCCGGCAGGTCGATATCCCACCGCAGCATCAGCGAGCCGCAGAGCTGGAAATCCATCATCGCTTCGTCCGTTTCTCCGGTGGCGAGCCGAAGATGGCCCCGTGCGCGCAGATACGGCAGCACGAGGGTGGAGTCGAAGAGCGTCAGCGGGACATCACGGTCGAGCTGGCTGCGCGCCTCGTCGTACCGCCCCGCTTCGGTGCACGCACCGATATAGGCCGCCATCGGCCGTGCCACGGTCGCACCGAGATTGACGGCCGGGACGTGGTTCAGCGCCGCGGTGGCGCTCTCACCGGCGCGGATCCGGTCTCCCCTGCGCAGCGCCACGTCGGCCTGAATTCCGGCGAAGATCGCCAGCCAGGTCGGCGAGTGCCGTGCCGCGGCCTCGGCCAGCAGGGTTTCGCACCACTCGTCGGCCATGGCGAGCTCGCCCGCGTAGATGAGCGCGTCCAGGGCGACGACCAGCGATTCCGCTGTGGCAGGGCTCAAGCGGTTGCCCAGCAACACCTGTCGCGCCAGCGCGATGGTGTCCACCGTGGTCTCGATGCTCCGCAACGCGACCAGCAGCCGGCCTGCCCGGTGCTCCGGGATGTCCGCGGCGGAACCGGAGGCGATGTCGCGTCGACGCGGGCGCAGCTCCGGGTACAGGTAGTCGATCCAGCGGCGCTGGAAGTCCAGGTCGGCCGCTGTGGCCGGGTCCTCGACGACCTGCTCGAGAGCGGCACAGGCCTCCGGGATGCGTCCGTGCCACAGCAGGTAGCGAACCAGGCACGGAATGAACTGCGACGGAAGCTGTCCCGTGCGCAGCGCGACGGAGGCTCGGCCGAAGTTGCGGGTGGCCGACGAGGGATTGACCCGCCACTCGATCGACACCAGCAAGGCCGCCAGCTCGGCCCGCTCGCCGGGGTCGCCGGCGAGCCGGTAGGCCAGCTCCAGACAGACCACCGCCTGCTTGAGCTGGTCGAGCGCGAGGGCACCGTCGGCGGCCGCACGCAGCACCGCCGGCGCCCAGGGATGGCGCACGTCCCGAGCCGCGACCAGATGCCTCGCGACGACGGTTGCCTCCGCGGCGGAGCGGTACAGCGCGTCCGCCGCCCGGTGGTGCAGCAGCCTGCGCTGCCCGATCGATGAGCGGCGCAGCAGCGCGGCGGCACTGTCGGACAGCCAGTATCCGTCGTGGACCAGGCCGGCCTCGGTGAGCCGTCGCCGCGCGTGCTCGACGGTGATCTCGTCGAGCGCGGTCACCTCGGCGAGCAACGCGCTGGTGGAGTGCTCCTTCAATACGGCGATCCCCAGGGCGACCAGGGCCCACTCCTCGGGGATGGCGTCGCGCCGACGGGCGGTACGGTCATGGATCGGCGCGACGGTGCCCACCACGGCGGGCAGCGTCGTCGACCGGAAGTTTCGGGTTTCGATATCGATGTCATGGGCGAAGCCCGCAGCGGCGCGGGCGATGGGTGCAGATGTCATTTCAGGGCTCCCCTCTCGACCTGAATCTGCTGTGCATCGCTCTGCAGACGAGGCAAGAAATCCGTCGCAATCGAATCGCCCCGGAGTGCCCCGCCTCAAATATCCATGGTGTGAGCAATCTGTCAACTCGAGCCGGGGTGCGGCGATAGCATCGCTCCCTCACGACAGCGCCCTCATCAGCCCGCGGAGAAATGTGGCCGGGCTCGTACATGACCCAGAACACACGAATCGCCGCCGCGCAGCCGGAAGCGGAGCCGATGCCACTGATTCCGGGGGCACCGCCGGATCGACGGAAGATGCTATGGCCCAACGCAACCGCGCGGCCGGAGCACCGAGTGGCATCGGCATAGGGGGCTTGCCTAGGGGTTACCACTCGCGCCCGACGCGGCCAGGGTGAAACCCACCACGCCTTTCGGGAGCCGACCCATCTGCTTTCAACGCCGGGAACTTACATGAACGATTCATTCGCACAGACCTCCACTCTAGAGTTCGGATCGCCATGCGTACGGATGTAGCGACCAGTGACGAAGTAGCAATCCTGCTGCGGAGGCATTTTCGCGCTCACGGCACACAACCGGAAAACTGGTTCGATCTTCCGATCGATACCTTGAGTCCATTTCATCGAAATATTCTGGTAACCGATGGCACGGTAACCAGAGCACTCGAGGCCTACGCGCTCGAACCTATCGAGGCACAGTGCGTCGACCAGTACGTCTCGACCGATGGAGCGGACCACGACGCTCACCTGGAGGTGACCTCCTCCGAACCGGTGCTGGTGCGGCGGGTCGAACTGATCGGCGCCTGGTCCGGAACCCGCTACGTCCGTGCCCGGTCACTGATCGCCGTCGATCGACTGCCGCAGGCATTTCACGGCGCGCTGGCGGTCGAACCCGCCGGAATCGGAGCGGCACTGCGGGTCGTCGCTCCCGACTCGCACCGTGAACTGCTCTGCTACGGCCGCCCTCCCGAAGCCATCTGCGCCCGTCGCTACCGAGTGGTCGTGCATGGACGCCCGGCGATGATCATCAGCGAGTTCTTCCTCCGCTAGACAGGAGAAGCAGTGAGTACCACGACACCGTGCGGCAGCAGTGCCGAGACCGGCACGACGCGCGAATACCGGTCGATCCATTCGACTTTCGGCGGCATCGGAGTGCCTCGATCAGCGGGAAGAGGAGCGTAGCGCCATGGTGATCGTCATGTCCGCGGCCGCGGCCGGCTCCGACGTCGGCACCGCGGTGGCACTGATCGAGAAGGCGGGCGGACAGGCGTTCGTCAGCCGAGGAGCCGGCCGGACCCTGGTCTGCGTGGTCGGTGACCCGGATGGATTCAGCGCACTGAACCTGAGTGCGCTGCCCGGTGTCGACACCGTCATCCGCACCTCGGCCGCCTACAAGCTGGTCAGCCGGGAGAACTGCCTCGCCCGCTCCACCGTCCAGGTGGCCGGCGCATCGATCGGCCCCGGACACGTGACGCTCGTCGCGGGCCCGTGCGCCGTCGAGTCCTACGACCAGACCCTGCGCGCCGCCGAAATGGCCGCGGTCGCAGGGGCGACGATGTTGCGGGGCGGCGCCTACAAGCCGCGCACCTCGCCGTATGCCTTCCAGGGCCTCGGTGAAGCGGGTTTGCGGATCCTCGCCGATGTCCGGGAGGCGACCGGTCTGCCGATCGTGACCGAGGTGGTGGATGCCGCCGACGTGGGCCTGGTGTCCTCGTACGCGGACATGCTCCAGGTCGGCACCCGCAATGCCCAGAACTTCGCGCTCCTGCGGGCTGTCGGCGAAGCAGGCACACCCGTCATGCTCAAGCGCGGCATGAGCGCGACCATCGACGAGTGGCTGATGGCGGCCGAATACATCGCCCAACACGGCAACCTCGACATCGTGCTGTGCGAGCGCGGAATCCGCACGTTCGAAACCGCCACCCGCAACACCCTCGACATCTCGGCCGTGACCATCGTGCAACAGCTCTCCCATCTCCCGGTCATCGTCGACCCATCCCACTCGGGCGGCCGACGCGATCTGGTGCTGCCCCTGACCAGGGCGGCCGTAGCCATCGGCGCCGATGGCGTGATCATCGACGTCCACCCCGACCCCGCGACCGCGCTGTGCGACGGCCCGCAGGCCCTCATCGAAGGCGACCTGCTCGAGTTGGCGGACATCCTCACCCGGTGGGGCCGAATCACCGCCCGGCATGCGGATTACGCCGGAGCGAGCGCCTATTGAGTCCCGGGACATGCCCCACCGGCGGAACCGTGACGACGGGGCGGCGACACCGCCCTCCTTCGCGGCGAGCCGCCCGGAGCCGACCGACCGGGGTCACCGGGTCACGCCGTCATCAGCGGTGCGGGCGATGCGTGACAAGCGCTTGTGAAAAGAGGGCGATCGGCTCGGTCAGGTTTCGATTCCGAAGGCGTCGGCGAGGCGGGCGATGCGGCGTGCGTGGCCGAGGCGGGGCGGGTCGCTGCCGTCGCGGATGACCCGGCCGCGGGCGTCGAAGTCGGCGAGGAATTCCCGGGCCCGGGCGGTCTCGTCGGGGGTGGGGCTGAAGGCGTCGTTGACGATGCCGAGCCGGTTGTGCGGCAGGCAGAGTTTGCCGGTGAGGCCGAGGGAGACCGCGAGGCGGGATTTCTCGTGCAGGACCGCGGGGTCGTCGTCGACGGTGGGTCCGTCGATGGGTCCGGGCAGGTTGCCGATGCGGCTGGCGGTGACCAGGCGTGAGCGTGGGTAGGCCAGGGCGAGGTCGGTGGCGGCGGTGCCGGTGTCGCGGCGGTAGTCGCCGCTGCCGAAGGCCAGGCGGAACGCGCCGCGGGCGCGGGCGATCCGGGGTGCTTCTTCGATGCCGAGCGCCGATTCGACGAGGGCGAGCACGGGGGTGCGGGCCCCGAGGCGGTCGTAGGTCTCGGTGATCTGTTCGGGGGCCTCGGTTTTGGCGAGGATCACTCCGGCCAGGCCGGGCAGGTCGCGGAGCTGGTCGATGTCGTCGGACCAGAAGGTGGTGGTGCGGTCGTTGATGCGCACCCAGGCCCGGTGGTGTTCGAGCCTGCGGGCGACCGCGCTGCGGGCGGCGGGTTTGCCGGTGGGGTCGACGGCGTCTTCGATGTCGAGCACGATCTGGTCGGCTTCGCTGTGCGCGGATTCGTCGAGGGCGCCGGGGGAGGCGGCGCTGACCAGCAGCCAGGTGCGGGCGACGGTGGCAGGGACGGACCGGGTGACGGGTGGTGTGGTCATGGGCGTACCGGTTCGGTGGTGCCGACGGGGTGGGCCGGCTCGCGTCCGGCGAGGACAGCGAGCACGGCGTCGGCGGCGGCCAGCCCGGCGCGCAGCCGGGCCTGGGTGGTCTGCCCGGCCAGGTGGGAGGTGATGACGAGGTTGTCGAGGGTGCGCAGGGGGCTGTCGGCCGGCAGCGGTTCGTGGTCGAGGACGTCGAGGGCGGCCGCGCCGAGGCGGCCGGTGCTCAGGGCGTCGTGCAGCGCGTGGTGGTCGACGAGGCTGCCGCGGGCGGTGTTGATCAGTACGGCGCCGGATTTCATCGCGGCCAGGCGGGCACGGTCGATGAGGTGGTGGGTGCCGGCGCGGGGGCGGCAGTGCAGACTCAGGTAGTCGGCGGTGGTGACAACGGCGTCCAGGTCGGCGAAGTCGACGTGGGTGTGGTGCGGGTCGGGGTGGGCGGTGGCGACGGCGACGTCCATGCCGAAGGCGTGGCCGAGGCGGGCCACGGCGCGGCCGCCGGGGCCGTAGCCGATGATGCCGAGGCGGGCTCCGCGCAGCTCCCGCCCGGCCCGGCGGGGCCAGCCACCGGCGCGCACGCCGTCGAAGACGGCGGGCAGGTGCCGTGCGGTCGCCAGGATCAGAGCGATGGTCATCTCGGCGACGGCGTCGTGGTTGACGCCGGGGGTGTTGCAGACCCGGATACCGTGGCGGGCAGCGGCGGCCAGGTCGATCGATTCGTAGCCGACGCCGCTGCGGGCGATGACCTTCAGCCGGGGAGCGTGGTCGAGCATCTCGGCGGTGACCGGTTCGCCGGCGATGATCGCGGCCTCGGCCCGCCCGAACAGCGCACGGGCTTCGGTGCGGCCGCGGGGCCCGGTGGCCGGGGAGTAGACGGCGGTGTGGCCGTGGCCGGTCAGCAGCCGGTCGACCTCGTCGCCCGGTCGGAGGTAGTCGGTGGTTACCAGCACCTCTGCCATGCGGTTCCTTTCGGGAGGGGTTCGCCCCGGGGCGGGAGCAGCCGCTCCGGCCCCGGGGGAGGGTGATCGCGGTGGGTCAGCCGACCGGCTCGGGGTTCTTGCCCGCCAGGACGGCGCGCGCCCGGTCGGCGTCGAAGTCGTTCTCCCACTTGCCGATCACGATCGCGGCGAAGGCATTGCCGAGCACGTTGATGAAGACCCGGCCCTCGTTGAGGATGCGGTCGATGCCGACGATCAGCGCCAGCGCGGCCAGCGGGATGTGCCCGACCGCGGTGATGGTGCTCGCGAGCACGATGAACGCGCCACCGGCGATGCCCGCGGTGCCCTTGCTGGTCAGCATCATCACCCCGACCATGACCAGCTGCTGCTGCCAGGACAGGTCGATGCCGACCGCCTGGGCCAGGAACAGCGAGGCCATGGTGAGGTAGACCGCCGAGCCGTCGAGGTTGAACGAGAACCCGGACGGGATCACGATCCCCACGACGGACTTGCCGACGCCGAGTTCCTCGAGTTTGCGGACCAGCGCCGGGAGCACCGCCTCGCTCGAGCACGTGCTGAGCGCTACGAGCAGTTCGGCGCGCAGGTAGCGCATCACCGCGAACAGCCCCAGCCCGCATGCCCGCGCGATCGCGCCCAGGATCACCAGCACGTAGAGCAGGCAGGTGCCGGTGAACAGCAGGATCAGGTAGCCGAGCTGCTGCAGGCTCTCGGCGCCGTACTTCGCCACGACCATCGCCAAGGCGCCGAAGGTGCCGAGCGGCGCCAGCCGCATCACCCAGCTCACGATCTTGAACACCACGCTCGACAGTGCCGAGATGCCCTCGGTGATGGGCGCGGCGCGTTCGCCGGAGACGTTGAGCGCGCAGCCGAACACGATCGAGACCAGCAACGCGGCCAGGATCTCGTTTCCGGTGATCGCGCCGAACAACGAGCTCGGAATGATGCGGTCGACGAACTCCACCACGCCGTCGGCGTGCTCGCCCGCCCCCGGGATGGCCTCGGCGTCGAGCTCGTCGAGATTGATCTTCATTCCCGCGCCGGGACGGAAGACGTTGGCCACGACGAGCCCGATAAGCATCGAGATCAGCGACAGGACCATGAAGTAGGCGAGGGCCTTCGCCCCGATCCGCCCCGCTTTTCGCAGGCTGTCCATCGAGGCGATGCTGGTGGTGACGACGCAGAACACGACCGGGATCACGATCATCTTCACGATGGCGATGAACCAGTCGTTGAGCGGGCTCAGCGCGACGCCGAGGCCCGGCCAGATCAGCCCGACCGCGACGCCGAGGACCGCGCCGAGCAGGACCTGGACCCACAGCTCGGAGAGCAGCCCGACCCAGCGCGGGCGGCTCGGGCGGGTGGGCTCGGGCACTGTTTCAGGTGTATTGGTGGTGGTGGTCATCGTGTGCTCCTTTGCACCGGGAACCGGTCCGGTCAGCGATGCAGTGCGCGCAGCACGTCGTAGAAGGCGGCCTTGGCCTCGAAGCCGATGCCGGGGATCTCGGTGAGCCCGACCCGGCTGTCGCGGACCACCGCGCCGTCGGCGAAACCACCGGTGGGCTGGAACTCGCCCGGGTAGGACTCGTTGCCGCCGAGCTTGAGCGCCGCGGCGATGTGCAGCGAGAACTGGTGCCCGCCGTGCGGGATGCACTGGCGCGCGGACCAGCCGTGCTGGGCGAGCATCTGCTGGACGCGCAGGTATTCGGTGAGCCCGTAGCTCAGGGCCGGGTCGACCTGGATGATGTCGCGGTCCGGGCGCATTCCGCCGTAGCGGATCAGGTTGCGCGCGTCCTGCAGCGAGAACAGGTTCTCCCCGGTGGCGATGCGCCCGGAGTAGTGCTCGGAGAGCACGGCGTTGAGCCGGTAGTCCAGCGGGTCGCCGACCTCCTCGTACCAGAACAGGCCGTAGGGCTCGATGGCCTTGCCGTAGCTCAGGGCGGTGTCGAGGTCGAAGCGGCCGTTCACATCGACGGCGAGCCGCGAGCCGTCGCCGTCGAGGACCTCGAGGACGGCTTCGATGCGGCGCAGGTCCTCGGCCAGATCCGCGCCGCCGATCTTCATCTTGACCACGGTGTAGCCCATGTCGAGGAATCCGCGCATCTCGTCCTGCAGGTCGCGCAGCGTCTTGCCCGGCGCGTAGTAGCCGCCCGCGGCGTAGACGAACACCGAGTCGTCGGGCGCGCCGTCGCCGTATTTGTCCGACAGGTACCGGTAGAGGGGCTTGTCGGCGATCTTGGCCGCCAGGTCGAACAGCGCCATGTCCATGACGCCGACCGCGACCGACCGCTCCCCGTGACCGCCGGGCTTCTCGTTGGTCATCATCAGCTCCCAGGCCCGCGCCGGATCGAGCTCCCCGGCTTCGTCGAGCAGTGCCTCGGGATCGGCGTCGAGCACCCGCGGGATCATCCGGCGCCGCAGGATCTCGCCGGCGCTGTAGCGGCCGTTGGAGTTGAAGCCGTAGCCGATCACCGGCTCCCCGTCGCGCATCACGTCGCTGACCACCGCGACGATCGAGCAGTCCATGCTGCTGAAGTCGATCCAGGCATTGCGGATCGAGGAGCTGATCGGGACGACGCCCTCGTGAACAGAAATGATCTTCATCTGATTCTCCTGTGAACGGCCTGCGGCGCACTGCCCGCACGGGGTTCGGGACGAGAAGCGGCGAGTCCCGCTTCGAGGAAGTTCTTATAAGATGTAGGTCTTATAAGATGCAAGAGTGATGCTAGACTGAGAGTGGCGCCGAGCACAAGCACCAGTTGTGGCGGGCAGCACAGCACACCCGACAGTGATGAAGGAGAGCGCGATGGCGCCGACCGGCGTGACCAACGTCTTTTCCAGCAAGGGCGACGTCGCCTATGCCGAGGTCAGACGGCTGATCCTCACCGGCGAGCTGACCGCGGGGTCGCGGGTGCCCCAGTACGAGCTGGCCGAGCGGCTCTCGATGAGCATCACTCCCCTGCGCGAGGCCATCCGCCGGCTCAGCAGCGAAGGACTGGTCACCGTGGAGTCGCACCGCGACGTCCGGGTGGCCGCGATGAGCGCCGAGGAGGCCAGGCAACTGTTCGAGGTACGCCTCTCGCTGGACCCCACCGCCGCCGAGCTGGCCGCGCTGCGCCGCTCCGACCGCGACATCCTCGTCATGCGCGAGGCACTCGATCGCCTGCTGCCGGTGACCCGGCAGTGGGGTGAGGAGGGCCTGCTGGCGCACCGCAACTTCCACCGCGCGCTCTATCTCGCCTCCCACAACGACGTGCTGATCCGGCTGCTCGACGACGTCTGGGACAAGTCCGACCGCTACCGGCGCATGGGCCTGGAGCTGCCACCCGGCGACGAACCCCGCACCCGCGATCTCAACGAGCACCACCGGTTGTTCGATCTCGTGGTCGCGGGCGACGGCCCGGCCGCCGCGGCGCTCATGCGCTCCCACATCACCGAAAGCCTCACCGCCGCCGCCATCCGCGCACTGCAGGACCGCGAGAACAGCGCCGACACCGCTGCCGAGCCGGCCTGACCCGGGGCCGGACAACCACAACCGCAGCCCGCCGGCCGCGCCGGGAGATGTCTCCCGCGCGGCCCGATCCGGCCTGCCCGCACCGAGGAGCAACCACCATGGGATCCACGCACCGCATCGCCGTCATCCCCGGCGACGGCATCGGCACCGAAGTCGTGCCCGAAGGGCTGCGGGTGCTCGAAGCCGCCGCTGCCGCTTTCGATTTCACCCTGGAATACGAGCAGTTCGACTACGCCTGCGCCGACTACTACACCCGCACCGGAGCCATGCTGCCCGATGGCTGGTTCGATCAGCTCAACCGATTCGACGCCATCTTCTTCGGTGCCGTCGGCTGGCCGGAGGTGGTGCCCGACCACATCTCGCTGTGGGGCAGCCTGCTGCAGTTCCGCCGCCACTTCGATCAATACGTCAGCCTGCGCCCGGTCAAGCTGCTGCCCGGCATCACCAGCCCCCTGGCCGGACGGCTCCCCGGTGACGTCGACTTCTACGTCGTGCGCGAGAACACCGAGGGCGAGTACTCCAGCGTCGGCGGCAAGATCTTCGAGGGCACCGACCGCGAGACCGTCATCCAGGAGACGGTCATGACCCGCGTCGGCGTCGACCGCATCCTCGACTACGCCTTCACCCTCGCTCGAGCCCGCCCGCGCAAGAAGCTGACCTCGGCCACCAAGAGCAACGGCATCTCGATCACGATGCCCTACTGGGACGAGCGAGTGCTCGCGGCCGCGCAACGCTTCCCCGACGTCGCGGTCGACAAGTACCACATCGACATCCTCACCGCGAACTTCGTCCTGCACCCCGACTGGTTCGACGTCGTGGTGGCCAGCAACCTGTTCGGCGACATCCTCTCCGACCTCGGCCCGGCCTGCACCGGCACCATCGGCATCGCCCCCAGCGGCAACATCAACCCCGAGCGCCGCTTCCCCAGCCTCTTCGAACCCGTCCACGGCTCGGCCCCCGACATCGCGGGCAAGGGCATCGCCAACCCCGTCGGGCAGATCTGGAGCGCGGCCATGATGCTCGACCACCTGGGCGAACCCGAAGCCGCCGCCGCGATCATGACCGCCGTCGAAACCGTCCTGGCGCGCAGTGCCAGCCACGAGCTCACCCCCGACATCGGTGGCACCGCCACCACCACCGCGCTCGGCGAGGCCGTCACCGACCAGATCGCCCGCCCCTGACCCCGGCCTCGGACCGCACCGGCCCGGAAGACCGCCAGGAGGCGGCTTCCGCGGAGCCACCGGACTGCCGGGACCAGTGACGCAGGTCGCTCTACTACCCTCTGTCGGAGACGGCCGGGACCGCGCTACCCTGACTGCGGCAGAATCGCGAATCACGGTGCTCCACAGAACGGTTCACGCGCGGTGAACGTCCGGGCGCCGCCGCGATCCCTGCCGCGAAGCGCCGTCCGGGTGCTCGGGGCGGTGCGCTCGCACCGCACGGGGCGGCGAAGCTCGTCCGTGAGGAGTCCCCGATGTCACGACGGTTCGACGATGCCGCCGCCTTCCATCCCGCGATCAGCCGCCGCCGGGCGCTCGCCGCTGCCGCCGCTCTGCTGATCCTCCCGGGGTGCGGCGCTCCGGGAGCGCGGCCGGAGCCCGGGGAATCCCCTCCCCCGCACTGGGATTACGACGCGGAGGGGCCGGGGCACTGGGCGGAGCTCGACGGCCGCTACGGCGTGTGCGGCTCCGGGGCCGGGCAGTCTCCCATCGACCTCGGCCATCCGACGCGGGTGGCGCCCGCCGACCACATCGATGTCGCGTACGGGCCGGTGCGCGGGCTGGAGGTGGTCGATACCGGGCACACCATCCAGGCGAACGTGCCTGCGGGCACCGGGCAGCACGTCGTCGTCGACGGACGGCGATTCGCGCTGACCCAGTTCCACTTCCACGCGCCGAGCGAGCACACCATCGAAGGGGCGGGCGCCGCGATGGAGTTGCATCTGGTGCACGTCGCCGAGGGCGGGGCCGTCGCCGTGCTCGGCGTGCTGCTGGAGGTGAGCGAGCGGCGATCGGCGTTCGGACCGGTGCTCGGGGAGTTGCCCCCGGCGGGCGGGGTACGCGCCGCGGCGGCGCTCGACCTGCGCGAGGTGCTCCCCGGCGATCTCGCCCAGTTCCGCTATACCGGCTCGCTCACCACGCCGCCGTGCACCGAGGGGGTCGCCTGGACGGTGCTCCGCCATCCGGTCCCGGTCGGCCGGGACGAGGTGCAGCGCTATCTGACGCGATTCCCGCACACCAACCGCCCTGTCCAGGCGATCAACGGCCGGGCGGTGATCCTCGGGGGAGGTTGAGCACTCGTCCGGAGGTCGATCAGGCCGCCAACGCCGCGATCACCCCGGCGGAATCCGACACCGCCCCGAAGACGCCGCCCTGCATGGTCACCATGTGCAGGGCGGCCTCGTGGTTCCCGGGATCGGTGGCGCCGGTGCAGTCGGAGAGGATCAAGCATTCGTATCCGCGATCGTTGGCCTCGCGCATGGTCGTGTGCACGCAGACGTCGGTGGTGATCCCGGTGAGCACGATATTGCGGATTCCCCTGGTGCGGAGGACCAGATCCAGATCGGTCGCGTAGAAGGCACCCTTGCCCGGCTTGTCGATGATCGGCTCGCCGGGCAGCGGCGCGACCTCGGGCACGATCTCCCACCCCGGCTCCCCCTGCACCAGGATCCGCCCCTGCGGGCCCTCGCTCCCGATCTCCGCACCGATCTGCGCCGAACGCCACCGCTTGTTCGCGGGGAGATCGGCGAGGTCGGGCCGGTGTCCCTCGCGGGTGTGGATCACCGTCAGGCCGGAGCTGCGCGCGGCGGCGAGCAGCCGGGCGGTGGGCGCCAGACCGGCGCGGGTGAGGGCGAGGTCGTAACCCATGGCGTCGACGTACCCACCCGGCCCGCAGAAATCGACCTGCCAGTCGATACAGACCACGGCGGTGACGGCCGGATCCAGCGGCCCGTCGTAGGGCCAGGCGTAGGGGCGGGCGTCCACTTGCTTGGTCATGCGGTGACAGCCTCTCGGTTGCGCAGGGAAAGGGCGGAGAAGACGGCGGCGCCGACGACCATGCCGACGATGGCGTCGGAGAGCGCGGGTGCCCATTCGTGGGCGGCGAGGGCGGCGACGGCGCCCACCGCCCAGGCGGCGAAGGCTTCCCAGCGCCAGGCGGTCTCGCGGGCGACGCGATGACGGAGCACCAACTGGTCCAGGATCAGCACGATGCCGATCGGCGGGACGATGACACCGAGCAGGTTCAACCAGGTCTCGAAGTGCGACCACACGCCGGCCACCGCGAGCAGCACGCCGATCACCCCGAGCACGACGCTCAGCGCCCGCATGCGCTGCCCGGTGAGCTGACTCCACCCGACGGCACCGTTGTAGAGGCAGTGCGCGCACACGGAACCCAGGTTCACGAAGACGAAGATCACCGCCACCGGGACGAGCCAGCCGCCCTGGTCGATGAGGATCGACAGGAAGTTGCCGCCGTCGGCAGCCGGGTTCGCGGCGGCGCCGAGCGCGACGATGAGGCCGCCGATCACCAGGGCGACGGTGTTGCCGACGGGGAACGCGGAGAAGGCGGCGAGGAATCCTTCGCGACCATTCCTGGACCACCGGGTGAAGTCGGCGGTCATGGTCCCGGAGTCGATGAAGCAGGCGATCACCAGCGTGACGGCGGCGCCGAGGCTCAGGGCGGAACCCGCCCCGGCGTACCCGAGCGCCGAACTCCAGCTCGATTCGCCGAGCGCGAGCACCACGGCGGTGATCCCGAGCGCCAGGTAGAGCGGTGCGGCGATGACGCCGATGGCGGAGAGCGCGCGAATCCCGAGCAGGGTGACCAGGACGTACCCGATCCCCGCACCGAGCGAGGTCAGGCGCTCGTCCCAGCCGAGGCTGGTGGCGAGGATGGAGCCGGTGAGCCCGGTCTGGAAGGCGAACCAGCCGATGACGACCGTGGCCAGGAACCCTGATACCAGTCGATAGCCCCGGCGGCCGAACGTGTCGATGGCGATGAGCGCGAAGCTCTTACCGGTCTTCCCCGCCAGGTAGCTGAGCGCACCGACGTAGCCCATGAGCACCAGATTGCCGAGCAGGATGGCGAGCATCCCGCGCCAGAAGCCGAGCGAGTACACGATGAGCCCGCCGAAGACGGCGCAGGTGAGGATCATCGGGAAGCCGAGCCAGACGGCCGACACCGATACCAGGCTGCGACGCGCGGCGGTGGGCACCGGGACGCTTTCGTACTCGTCGCTCGGCAGCGGCGCTGCGGCGGGTGGCGCCGTATTCAGCTCTGTACTCATGGCTGTATACGTTCGCGACCTGATGTTTCCTCGACAGCGGCGCGCTGTTACGGGTCTGTGTCCGGATCGGGCCCCGGTTACGAGGATGTAGCCGAAGGCTCCCGGCCCTAGGCTTTCCGCCGTGGATGTCGCCGAACACTTCCTCCCCTTCCGTAAGAACACCGTGATCGCGCTGTGCGCCGCGGAACTGCCCGACGCCGAGCGCGGGCCGTTCACCGACTTCGCCCGGCTGCTCGCCGCGCTGGTGCACCACGAGTTCCACGAGCGCGGAGAGGCCGCGCTCGACGCCTACCAGGTGGTGGATCCGTCCGAGGACGAGCGGGTGCTCAAGCCCGCGACGCCGGAGCAGCGGGCGGCGGCGCGGGTGACGGTGGAGCGTGAACTGGTGGCGCTGGCGGAGGCGGCCGACTACACCCGGATCTCGGCGGCGGAGATGCGGCAGGCATTCACCGAGCACGCGCTGGTGAAGGTGCGGCTGGAGGTGGACGAGGGCGAGTTCGAGACGGCGCTGTTCTTCCGGCGCGGGGTGTCGCAGCGCACCGAGCGGGTGCCGTGGCTCTTCGGGCTGCGCCACCGCGAGCTCGAATTCACCAGCTACGCCAAGGTTCTCGTCTACATCGCGTTCACCGAGCGGGAAGGGCGGCCGAACGGCGGGGTGCTGCTGAAGCTCTTCCAGAATGTGCCGAAGAACGATCTGGAGATGCTCTACCCGACGGTGCGGGTGCGGATGCGGCCGCTGGACAAGCTGCTCATCGGGGTGCCCGCGGCGGTGTCGGGGATCGTGGTGGTCGCGACCAAGCTGATCGCCTCGCTGGGGCCGGTGGTGCTGCTCCTGCTGTTCTGGGCGGGGCTGCGCGAGGATCCGGTGCGGCTGGATCAGGCCGCGCTGATCACGCTGGGGGCGGGGCTCGCCGCGTTCGGCGGGTACCTGGTTCGGCAGTTCTCGAAGTTCAAGAACCGCAAGCTGCAGCTCATGCAGACGCTCTCCGAGCACCTCTACTTCCGGAACCTGGACAACGATCAGGGGGTCTTCCACCACCTGCTCGGCGCGGCGGAGGAGTCCGAGGTGAAGGAGGCGGTGCTGGCCTACCACTTCCTGCTCACGGCGGAGGCCCCGCTCACCGGAGCGGAGCTGGACGCGCGGGTCGAGGAGTGGTTCCGCCAGCAGTGGGGCACGCGGTTCGACTTCCGGATTCGGGACGGGCTGCGCCGGCTGCGCGAGCTGGAGCTGCTCACCTCCGACGAGCGCGGCGGGCTCGGGGTGCTGCCGCTGACGGCGGCGCGGGCGCGGCTCGACCGGCGCTGGGACGGGCTGTTCCGGCGGACTATCCCCGCATCCCCGCCAGTCGCCCGGCAATGATCCGCTCGGCGTCGCCGACGATCCCCTCGACCACCTCCTTGCAGGAGAGCACCTCGTCGATCAGCCCCTGCGCCTGACCGGCCCACCACAGCCCGCCGTCCATATCGCCCGCACCCAGCACCTCGCGCCTGCCGCGCTCTCCGGAGGCCAGGTGCGCGACATCGGCGAAGGTGGCGCCCGGCCGCCGGGAGAGCTCGACGATCTCCTCGGAGACGGCATTGCGCGCCACCCGCGCGGTATTGCGGAACTCGCGGAAGATCACCTGGGTGGCGCGCTCGTCGTTGGCGACGATCTGCCGCTTGACGTTCTCGTGGATCGGGGCCTCGGTGGTGGCCACGAAGCGGGTGCCCATGTTGACGGCGTCGGCGCCGAGCGCGAGCGCGGCGACCAGTCCGGCGCCGTCGGCGATGCCGCCGGAGGCGATGATCGGAATGCTCAGTCTGCGGGCCGCGGCATTGATCAACACCAAGCCGGGGACGTCGTCCTCGCCGGGGTGGCCCGCACATTCGAAGCCGTCGATGCTGATGGCGTCGACGCCGAGCCGCTCGGCCTTGAGCGCGTGCCGCACGGCGACCGCCTTGTGCACCACCTTGACGCCGTTGGCCTTGAAGGTCGGCAGGTGCGGCTCGGGGTTGGCGCCCGCGGTCTCCACGATCTTCACGCCACCGGCCACGATGGCGTCGCGGTATTCGTCGTAGGGCACCGGGTTGCGGGTGGGCAGGATGGTCAGGTTGACGCCGAAGGGCTTGTCGGTGCGCTCCCTGACCCGCCCGATCTCGGCCAGCAGCGCCTCCGGCGTCGGCTGGGTCAGCGCGGTGAGGAAGCCGAGCGCACCGGCTTCGGCGACCGCGGCGATGAGCTCGGCGGTGCCGATCGCGGTCATCCCGCCGCAGACGACGGGGTGCTCTATCCCGAATTGCTCGGTGAACCTGGTCTTCAACACCGTTCGATGAGACCACATCGGGACAGCGAGGGAAATGACGTTCTCATGCAGTGAGAGCGCTGTCACTGTCCCCGGTTTCCCGGACGAGGCTTTTGGGGGCTGGCAGTTGCCGGCCGCGCGGCGTTGAGTGTGCGCGGGGGCGCGTCATCGGACGGCCCGGGAGGAGCGAGGACACATGCGGGGCAGGGTTGTGGCGGCGATGGCGCTGGTGCTGATCGCGGCGACCGGGGCGGGGCCGACGGCATCGGCGGAGCCGGCCGCCGTCGCGGCGAGCGCGACGGCGCCGAACGGGTCGCGGATCGAGAAGGTGGAGACGGTGGACGCACGGAATCTCGTGCTGCACATCCACTCCGCCGCCATGGGCAAGACGGTGCCGGTCGAGGTGCAGCGCCCGGCCGACACCTCGCAGCCGCGCCCGGTGCTCTACCTGCTGAACGGCGGCGGCGGTGGTGAGGACGGCGTCGCCACCTGGGCCGGGAAGACCGACGCGCTCGGCTTCCTCGCCGACAAGGAGGTCAACGTGGTCACCGCCATCGGCGGCCGCTGGAGCTACTACGCGGACTGGGAGCGCCCGGATTCGGTGCTCGGCGTGAACAAGTGGCAGACCTTCTTCACCGAGGAGCTGCCGCCGATCATCGACGCGGCGCTGCGCACCAACGGCAACAATTCGATCGCCGGGATCTCCATGGCGGGAACCTCGGTGCTGCTGCTCGCGATCACCAAGCCGGGGCTGTACCGCAGCGTCGGCGCCTACAGCGGCTGCGCGCAGACCAGCGATCCGATCGGACACCGGCTGGTGCGGATGTCGGTGGAGACCTGGGGTGGCGGGAATGTCGAGAACCTGTGGGGCCCGCCGGAGGCGCCGGGCTGGACGGCCAACGATCCGCTGGTGCACGCCGAGAAGCTGCGCGGCACCACGCTCTACATCTCCAGCGGCTCCGGGCTGCCCGGCCGCTACGACCGGCTGGGCGACCCCTTCATGATGGGCGACCCGAACAATCCGGAGCAGCTCGCGAACCAGATCGTGATCGGCGGCATCATCGAGGCGGGCACCGCCTACTGCACCCGCAATCTGGCGAACCGCCTGGCGGAGCTCGACATCCCGGCAACGGTGGATATCGCGCCGGAGGGCACGCACTCCTGGGGGTACTGGCGGGACGATCTGCAGCGCTCCTGGCCCACGCTCGCGGCGGGGCTGCACGGAAACTAGGCGGCGAGCTCGTGCTCGGCGGCGAGCGGGCGGACCACGGCCGCCTCGGCGCCGGTGCGGCCCTGCACGCTGGTGAACCGCACCTGCTGGCCCTCGGCGAGGGTGCGGTAGCCGGGCTGATCGATACTGCCGAACTCGACGAACACCTCGGCGTGGTCGTCGGCACGGATGAAGCCGAAGCCCTTGGCGGCGTCGAACCAGGCGACGGTGCCGGTGCGCCACTCGGAGCGGGGTTCCATCTACGCGCCCGCCGCGGCGGCGTCGGCGCCGGACCCGCGCATCACCTGCTGCCACCACGAGGAGAGCGGGCTCGGGTCCGGCCACTCGACCGCGGGGGCGGAGTCCTCGGGCTTGTCGGTGCGCTCCGAACCGATTCGATTCGTGCCGGACTGACGGGTCATGACGGCGTTCTCCTCTGCATCGATCCGCCACCGGACACCCGGTGGTAGTCGCGATATGCCCGCGAGTCCCGAAATGAAACCTCGGCTATCGGACCGCGCGGAGCAGCCGCTGCCGCTGATGGCTGAAGTCGACGACCGTCGGGTAGCCGCCGCGGTGCGAGTCGAAGGGCGTCTGGTCGACGGCGGCCCGGTCGGTGAGCGAGCACAGGATGTGCCAGCCGAAGTGGTCGGGGTCGAGCGGCGACTCCGCACGGGTGACACCGCTGATCCGCACCGTGATCCGTCTGGCGTCGACCGTGACCGCGCAGCGAACGGTGGAGCCGGGGGCAGGGTCGGCCATCAGGGCGGTGGCGGCCTCGTCGATGGCGAGGCCGAGGTCGATGGTCTCGGCGGTGTGCAGCCCGGCCTGCAGCCCGGCCGCCTCGGCGAGCGCACGCAGCGTCATGAGCTGGGAGAGGTCGGGCGCGACTCGGAACTCGACCCGGGCCGGGGTGGCGGCGGGGCGGGAGCGGGGGCGGGGCCGCGCGGCGGGGCGGGTGCCGCGGTGGTCGCGGGGGAAGTGCGGACGCAGGGACATGCGGTTGCCTGTTCCGGACCTCGCGCTGGGTCAGGCCGGGTTCGGGGCGCTGCCGTTCCGGTCGGCGGAGCGGCCGTCCGGCCGCCGGATGAGCCGGGGCAGCAACCCCGAGCGTCGCCTGGCGCGGGAGATCCTGCTGGTCGATGCGGTGTCGGACGTGGTGACACCGACGGTGGTGGTGACCGAGTGCGCGGCGTCGTCGCCGGAGCGTGTTCTCGAATTCGGTGCTACCCGGTTCCCCGGCGTTCATTCGGTCCGGCCGGCCACCGCACACGGGAAGCGGGTACCGGAGCCGAGGCCCCGATACCCGCCGGTGCTGCGCCCGACCTCAGGCCGCTTCGGGGCGCCAGGTGGCGACGGCCCAGATGACCACCACGTCCAGCGCGATGACCAGCAGCGACCACGCCGGGTAGTACGGCAGCCAGAGGAAGTTGCTCACGATGGAGAGCGCCGCGAGCCCGATCGCGGTGATCCTGGCCCAGGTCGCCCCGGTCATCAGCCCGACAGCGGCGATGCCGAGCAGCACGCCGAGCACGATGTGGATCCAGCCCCAGGTAGTGGTGTCGAGCGAGTACACGTAGTCCGGGCCGACCACGAACAGCGAATCATTCGCGACCGCCGAGATTCCCTGCAGCACCGAGAGCACGGCGACGGCGAGCAGCAGTATCGATGCCGCGATCGATGTCGCCGCCGCGAAGCCCTGGCGGACGGGGTGTCCGGTTTCGCCTGCGTGTGTCATGGGAGACCCCTCTCGTCGGGTGGGTGTTCGGTGTCGCCGAATCTCCTCTCCCGACCCGCCGGGCGCATCACCCGATTCGGGTGAGTTCTATTCCTACCAGCGGAAACGGGGTATCTTCACTTTCCGAGGAACGATTTGCCTGAAAGTAGCTCGATGGACCGTCCGAGGAGGCGGCATGGTGCTCTCGACTCGGATCGGCACGGCGGGTTCCCACACCATCGCGCGACCCGCGCTGGTCGCGGCGATCGAGGAGGCGATCCGGCCCGGCGCGGCCCGGGTGCTGGTGCTGAGCGCCCCCGCCGGCAGCGGCCGCACCTCCGTACTCACCGCGTGGGCGGAGCAGAGCCGGTTCGCGGTCGCGCTGCTGACCGTCACCCCGGAGCGCGCGGCGGCAACCGCCTTCGCCGGTGTGCTGGCCGTGCGGCTCGGTCTGCCCGTTCCCTCCACCGGGCACCGCACCCCGGCGAGCGCGCTCACCGCGCTGCTCGCCGCCAGGCCCGACGACGGCACGCACACCGTGCTCGTCATCGACGACGTGCACCTGATCGACGATCCGCTGGTGCTGGCCGGGCTGGAGCAGTTCCTCCGGCTGGCGCCGCCGACCCTGGTCACCGTGCTCTCCGGGCGCTTCGACCCGCCGCTGCGCTGGCACACCATGCCGGACCAGCGCATGCGGCGCTTCGGCGCCGACCGGCTCGCCTTCACCGAGGCCGAGGCGGCGCTGGTCTGCGCGGCGCAGGGCTGCCCGCCGGAGCCCGCCGAGCTGGCGGCGATCATGCGGCTCACCCGCGGCTGGCCCGCGCTGGTCCGGATCGCCGCACTCTATCTGGGCGCCTACCCCGGCGATCGGAGCGCCGCGCTGGCGGTGCTGGCCAGGCCCGCGACCGCGGTCTCCGACTTCCTGATCGGCGAGCTGCTCGACTCGCTGCCCGCCGGGCTGCGCGACTTCCTGGTGCTGACCAGCGTGCCGGAGGAGTTCACCGAGCCGCTGGCCGCGCTGCTGGCCGGGCCGGACACCGGCGACCTGCTCGACCGGCTGGAGCGGCTCGGCTTCCCGCTCACCCGCACCGGCGCGGCGGGCACGCTCTGGTACCGCTACCACCCGCTGCTGCGCGCCTTCCTGCTGGCCGAGGTGAACCGGCTCGGCCGGGAGCGGGCGGCCGGACTGCACCTGGTGACCGCACAGTGGCTACAGGCGGCCGGGCTCGGCTCGGCCGCGCTCCCGCACCTGCTCGCCCAGCCGGACGACGAGCCGATCCGCGGCTACCTGTGCACCAGCGGCCCCGCGGTGGTGCTCGCCGGTGACGGCCCCGGGCTGCTGACGGCGCTCACCAGGGAGCGGCCGCTGCTCGCCGACGATCCGTTCGTCTGGGCGCTGCGCGCGGTGGACGCGCTGGTGCGCGGGGAGAACGCGAACGCCGTGGCCTACCTCGACGTGCTCGGCACCAGGAGCGGGACCCCGTCGTTCGCGCCGCCCGGCTGGGTCGCGGCGCTGGCAGGCGCCGCCGGGCTGGAGGCGGCGCTGGTCACCGCCGGCGAACTGGCACCGGGCGCGGAGCCGCCGAGCACCGCGCACCCGGACATCGACGGCTACGCCGCGGTGCAGTGGGCGACGCTGGCGGTGCTCGACGGCGGCCGGGAGCGCGGTGCGGAGCTGCTGCGCCGCGCGCTCACCCTGGCCGAGAGCACCGGGCAGCCGCGGCTGGTGGTGCGCGCGGCCACCCGGCTCGCCATGGCCGCCGGGCTCGCCGACGATCTGGGCGGCATGCGACGGCGGGCCGGGTACGCGCTGGACTGCGCGGCACGGCACGGCGTCCCCGAGGTGTCCGACGTCGCGCAGGCGCGGGCCATGCTGGTCTTCTCCGGGTACCTGCGCGGGGAGGAGCACGGCGGGGCGGCGTTGGACGGGGTGTTCGCGGTGCGGCCGGACGCGGCCGGGATGGCGGATCCGGTGGCAGGCAGGCACGCGCTGGTGCTGGGGTTGCTGGTCCGCTGCGGGCAGGCCGACGACCGGTACGCGGCGGTGACCGCACTGCGTGAGCAGCTGCTCGCGCTGCTCGACCGGCACCCGCGCCCCGCCGTGGTGAGCGGGCTGGTGCGGCATGCCGTGTGGGAGCTGCTCGCGGTGCACGAGCCGGTCGCCGCGCGCGGCCTGCTCGACCGCGCGCGCGAGCGGCTCGGGGAGCTGCCCGACGTGACGGTCGGGGCGGCCGCGCTGGCCAACGCGGCCGGGCGGCCCAAGGCGGTGCGGTCGCTGCTGGAGCCGATCGTCGAGACGACCGTGCCGCGGGTGACCGGGGTGACGGCACTGCTGCTGCTCGCCGCCGCGCACCGGGCCACCGGGATGCCCGCGCGGGCCCGCGGCTGCCTGGAGTCGGCGGTCGAGCTGGCCGAGCCGGAGCATCTGGTCCGGCCGTTCCTCGAGGTGCCGGGGGTGATCGGGATGCTGGACGAGACCGCGGGGTGCTTCGGGCACCGCGACGCCTTCGTCGCCGCGGTGCGCGGGCACGCGGCGGCCGGGCGCGGGCGAGCGGACCACGGCCTCACCGAGACCGAGCGGCAGGTGCTCGCCCGGCTGCCGTCCGGGCGGACGGCGGGCGAGATCGCCGCCGACCTGGGCATCTCGGTGAACACGGTGAAGACGCATCTGCGCGGCATCTACACCAAGCTGCACGCGCACTCGCGCACCGGCGCGCTGGACCGGGCGCGGCACCTGGGGCTGCTCTGAGCGCTCAGGCCGCGCGGCGGGCCCGGTTGCGGTCGCGCAGCAGGCGGATCACCGCGCGTTCGACGACGTCGCGGCGGGCGTCTTCGTCCTTCTGCTTCTCCGCGCGCGGCAGCGCGTCGGCGATGGTGTCGCCGTTCTCCCAGGCGCGCACCACCCGTGGGTCGACGTAGGACTCGCGGGCGACGGTCGGGGTGTTGCCGAGTGCCTCGGAGACCGTCTCGAAGACCTCCCTGCGCACCCGCTTGCGGCCGCGCTCGGAGTCGGGGCGGCCGAGCGCGGCGAAGGTGACCGCGGCCAGTACCGTGCCCTGCCAGGTGCGCAGGTCCTTGGCGCTGCACTCGCAGTCGGCGAGCTCCTTGAAGCGGGCGTTGATGTCGTCGGCGTGCAGCTCGCGGTAGGCGTCGCCCTGCCGGTAGACGAGCAGCCGATCGGAGCCGGAGCGGCTGCGGCGCAGTGCGCGCACCGCCCGCGCCAGCCGCGCGTCGGTGACCCGGACCCGGCGGTGCAGGCCGCTCTTGGCGATGTAGTCGAAGAGCATGGAGTCGCCGCTCACCGTCGCCTGTTCACGCAGCAGGGTGGCGACGCCGCGGGTGCCGTTCTCCTCCGCGTACTCCTCGCCGCCGACCCGGAAGACCCCGCGCTCCAGCAGGTCGACGGCGACCGCCTCGACCCGGCGCCGGGGCAGCCCGCTCAGCGCGAGGTCGGCGTGCACCCGCTCGCGCACCACCGGCAGCTTCGCGGCCAGCGTGAGCACCCGGTCGAACTTCTCCTCGTCCCGCGCCGAGCGCCAGCGCTCGTGGTAGAGGTACTGCTTGCGCCCGGCCGCGTCGGTGCCGACGGCCTGGATGTGCCCGTTCGGGTGCGCGCTGATCCACACGTTCTTCCAGGCGGGCGGGATCACCAGTGCGCGGATGCGCTCGATGTCCTCCGGGTCGGCCGGGCCGCCGTCGGCGGTGTGGTACGAGAAGCCCCTGCCGCGACGCACCCGTCGCAGGCCGGGCCCGCCGGGGTCGCTCCGCCGTAACCGCATACCTCCGGATACCTTCGCAGCGCCCGCTCATTCCTGCTCCGCCGGTGGTGAGCGCCGCTGTTTCCGGCCCGCGCCGCCGGGTAACCAGCGTGCTTCGGCATGATGGGCCGATGAGCGAGACACCTGATCCGAAGGTCGTGGAGCTGGCCGGCCGGATCTTCGACCTGGCTCGGACCGGCGCCGCCGAGGCGCTCGCCGGGTACCTGGACGCCGGGGTGCCGGTGGATCTCACCAACGACCGCGGAGACACGCTCGTCATGCTGGCCGCCTACCACGGGCACCTGGACGCGGTCCGGGTACTGCTGGAGCGGAGCGCCGACCCGGATCGGGTGAACGATCGCGGGCAGACGCCGCTGGCGGGGGCGGTCTTCAAGGGTGAGACCGAGATCGTGCGCGCGCTGGTCGCCGCCGGTGCGGACCCGGATGCCGGGAGCCCGTCCGCCCGCGCGGCGGCGGACATGTTCGGCAGGGCCGAGCTGCTCGCGCTCTTCGGGTGAGGGGCCGGGCGGGCGAAGCCGGCGGCGGCCAGCGCTCCCGGCCTGCGGCGCGGCCGCATCACCACCGGCAGTCCGGCCGCGTCGTTACCGGCGGTCCGGCCCGCGTCACCACCCGGCGGCGCGCACCGCCGCCACCGCCTTGCGGGCGGCGACCAGCACCGGATCCCAGACCGGCGAGTAGGGCGGGGCGTAGCCGAGGTCGAGGGTGGTCATCTGCTCGACCGTCATCCGGGCGGTGAGCGCGACGGCGGCGATGTCGACCCGCTTGCCCGCGCCCTCCTGCCCGACGATCTGGGTGCCGAGCAACCGGCCGGTGCGCCGCTCGGCCAGCATCTTCACCGTCATCGGGGTGGCATCCGGGTAGTACCCGGCCCGGCTGGTCGACTCGATGGTGACGCTCACGAATTGCAACCCGGCCGCGGTGGCGTCCGCCTCGCGCAGCCCGGTCCTGGCGACCTCGAGCGCGCAGACCTTGCTCACCGCGGTGCCGACCACGCCGGGGAAGGTCGCGTACCCACCGCCGACCCCGGTGCCGATGATCTGCCCGTGCTTGTTGGCGTGCGTGCCGAGCGCGATGTGCCGCAGCCGCCCGGACACCAGGTCGAGCACCTCGACGCAGTCGCCGCCCGCCCAGATGTCGGTGTGGCCGCGCACCCGCATGGCCAGGTCGGTGAGCAGCCCGCCCTCCTCCCCCAGCGGCAGCCCGGCCGCGGCCGCCAGCTCGGTGGCCGGGCGCACGCCGAGGCCGAGCACGACCACATCGGCCGGGTACTCGCCGTCGGCGGTCCCGACCGCGCGCACCCGGCCGTCCGCGCCGGTGCGGATGGCGGTCACCTCGGCGTCGCCGACCACGGTGATGCCCATCCCGTCCATCGCCTTGCGCACCAGCGCGCCCATGTCCGGGTCGAGGGTGGACATGGGCTCGGCGCCGCGGTGCAGCATGGTCACCCGGTAGCCGCGCTGGATGAGCGCCTCCGCCATCTCGACGCCGATGTACCCGGCGCCGATCACCACGGCGGCACCGGACTCCTGGCCGGTCAGGGTGTCGATGAGTTCCTGCCCGTCGTCCAGCGTCTGCACGCCGTGCACGCCGGGGGCGTCGATGCCGGGCAGCGGCGGGCGCACCGGCCGGGCGCCGGTGGCGATCACGAGTTTGTCGTATCCGGTCCAGGATTCCGTGCCGCCGTCGTCGCGGACCAGGACCCGGTGGCCCGCGGGGTCCAGCTCCAGCACCTGGTGGCCGAAGCGCAGGTCGATGTCGCGCTCGCGGTGCTCCTCGGGGGTCCTGGCGATCAGGTCGTCCCGCTCCCGCACCGCGCCGCCGACCCAGTACGGGATGCCGCAGGCCGAATACGAGGCGAAATGCCCGCGCTCGAAGACCACGATCTCCAGCTCGCCCGCGCCCTTCAACCGCCGTGCCTGCGACGCCGCGGCCATTCCGGTCGCGTCCCCGCCGATCACCACCAATCGCTCGCTCATGGGCGTCACGCTACGCCCGGCGGGTGTCCGGACCGGTCCGCGATACCGCGACCACCGCGCCCGCGCCTAGTACGGTGGAGCGGGCCACCGCGCGTGATCGGGGCCCGGCGCGAGAGCAGGAAAGGGTGGCGAAATGACCGAGTCGTATTCGCAGTGGTACGAACGCCATTCGCCGCCCGGGAAGATCCTCGCCACGCAATACACCAGTGCCGAGCCGATCCGCTACAACGGCAGCCTGGTCTATCCCATGTACTCCGAGGAGTTCGGGACGCCCGGCGCGCGGCTCGCGATGACAGCACTTTCCGCCGCGCCGCCCGCCGGACTGCGCGGCTGGGGCATCGGGCTCTCCGTGCTCGGCGGGCACGTCCGCTTCGACGGCAGACGGCTCGGCGGCATCGACGTCTGGGGTGACGCGCTCGCGACCGGGCTCAGCGTCGAGCTCGCGGGCAACTCCGCCGAGGCGCTCTTCACCCTCACCCCGGTCTGGGTGGACGACCGCGGCGTGCAGAAGTCATGGGAGGGGAACTACGGCATCCTCGTCGAGCACCTGCCCGACGGACGCATCACGCTCTGGTGCAGCGTCGGCGAGGGGCCGCCGAACTTCGCCAACCTGGTGGTCGAGATCGCCACCACCGCGCTCGACGCCGAGCCCGCCGCGCCGCAGGAGAACGAGGCGCAGCTGCTCGACGACCAGTACGTCACGCTGCCCGTTCGCTACCGCGCCGAGCGGCCGGACGGGGGGCGGGTCGTGCTCGTCGACACCGGCGCCGCACCCGAGGTGAAGGGTGAGGTCGCGCGGCGTGCCGGGGGGTGGGTGAGCAGGCGGGACTACGCGCCGCCCGCGGACGGGTCGGCGGGGCACTGGGATCGGCAGGCACCGGAGGATGCTGCCGTCCGGCGGCCGAGCGGGGAGTTGCCGCCGGTTCCCGAGGGGCTCGGGGAGGAGTCGCCGTTCGGGCCGGGGGTCGGTTCGGAAGGGGTCGTGGGCGGGAACGGTGAGCAGGTCGCCGGCGGTGCAGCCGGGTTCGGCCGGATCGTGGGTCAGCCCGTTCCGGGAGAGGCGGCGCGGCGGTCCGAACCGAGCGGTCGAGTTCCATCGGGAGCCGAGGAGCGGCCGGATTCGGGTGCGGAAGGGTCGACTCGGCGGTCCTCGGGGGGAAATCCGGACAGCACGGGATCCGGCGAGCAGGCGAATGCCGGTGCGTCCGGGTTCGGGCAGCCCTCCGGTAGGTCGGCAGCGGCTCCCGCAGCCGGCTCCGGTGCGCGGGCAGAGTCCGGAGCGGCTGGGTTCGGCCGCGCGCAGGCGGAGCGGAAGCCGGGCGATTCGGTGGCCGAGGAGCGGCGACGGGCCGACGCCGGCGTCGGGCAGCGCGGCGTGAGCGCGCAGGCGAAGGCCGACGAGTTGCGTACCGGGCTCGGGGATGACCATCCGGGACCGACGCGGCCTGCGGACGGGCCGGCGCTCGGCGGAGGCCGGGGCCGGCGGCCGGTGGAATCCGGCCGGGAGGCCGCGGAGCGGAGTCGTGCGACCGAGTCCGGGCGGCTGGCCGACCAGCCGGGCCGACCGGCGGAATCCGGGCCACAGGCAGACGAGCCGGGACGGCCGGCAGGCTTCGAGCGGCGTGCCGGCGAGCCGGGTCGGGATCAGCCGCGGAACGACGGGCAGCCGCCCGCGCGGAGCGGCGGCCAGCATGTGCTGCCGACGCGAACGGGGCGGCGGCCGGACATCCGCGAGTCGCGGTACGGGCAGCGGCCGACAGCGGCGGGCGAGAAGCTGACCGGGCGGCACGGGCAGGCGAAGCAGGGTCGGCCTGCCACCACCGGCGCCCAGCCGAGTGCGCCGGGGACGAATCTGGCGGCCGGGCTGCACGGTATGCGCGGTGACGAGTCGGATCAGCGGCGGGAGAGCTTCGCCGCGCGGTTGCAGGCGCTGCGCGGGGAGCGGTCGACGCCGACCCAGCCGCATCGGCACGACGCGCCGGAGCAGGTCGGCGAGGCTCGCACCGGGAGTGCGGATCCGTCCGGCGGGCCGCGGGCCCGAACGGCGGAAGCGGGGTCGAACGGTTCGGCTGCGCGAACCCCGGAGGCGGGCGCCGGCGGCGCGACCGGCCGGACCTCGGAGGCGGGAACTAGCGGAACGGCTGCGCGAACCCACGAGACGGGAGCAGACGGCGCGAGTGAGCGACCCGCGGAGGCAGGGCCGGGCGTGGCGGTCGGTGGGCAGCCGCGCGTCCCGAGTGGCTTGCCGCGGCGCGGGGGGAGCACCGCTGTCGATGCTCGCGAGCCGGGGGCGCAGCCGACGAACTCCGCCGACCGGCTCGGCGGCCCGCGTCGGCCCGCCCCGGCGGATGGTGCCGTCGATGGTCGCGGCGAGAACCGGCGGAACGCGCCCGGCCGTCCTGCGTCGGACGACGGTCGGCGCAGGGCGGACCAGCGGCCTGCGGACGTGGCCGAGCCCCGCGGCAGCGGGAGCCTGGAAGAGGCCGATCCCGGCGCCGATCGGACCGGGGCACAGGTTGCCCCGCGGCCGCACGAGGTGGCCCCGAACCGCACGGAGACGTCGCGCATCGGCGATCGACAGGATCCGGCCGGCGCAAGCGGGCCACAGGTCGACCCCCAGCCGCACGAGGTCGCACTGCGCAAGCCGGTGCCGCCACGCCGCGTCGGGCGGGCGGATGAGACCGCCCCCGGCGGCGGCACCACCGCGCCGCAAGGCGGAACGCGCCCGGATCCGGCCGGCTCCGCAGCCGGCACGCTCGACCTCAGCGGCGGGCAGCCGAAGCCATCCGCGCCCGGCGCGGAGGTACCGACACCGCGCGGAGAGCAGCCGGAGCCGGCCACGCCCAGGCTCGATATCGCGACCCCGCGCACCGAGCAGCGGCCGCGGGATCCCGCGCCCAGCATCCGTTCAGCCGCGTCGCGCGGCGAAGGACAGCCCGGGGCGGCCGCCGCCGGCGCCGACGTGGCTACCCCGCGCACCGAGCAGCGGGCGCACGAAGTCGTGCCGGGGAGCGGTGCTCCCCCGCCGGGTGGCGGTACGCGGCCGCAGGAGGCGGCCACAGCTACGTCGCCTGCCGGCGGGCGGCTGGAGCAGGCCGCGCGCGACTCTGGAACAGCTGGGCAGGGCCAGCGAGCGCGACCGGAGGCGAGCGCGTCAGTCGACCGGCGGGCGGCGCAAGCGGCTGACCCGAGCACAGGCCGGACGGCCGACCCGAACGCGGCGCGAACGGCCGACCCGAAGGCGGGCCAGGCGGCCGAGCCGAACGCGGCGCGAACCGATCGGGAGGTTCCGCGGCAGGCCGATGGGGCAGCACCGCAAGCGGTCGGCGCGAACACTCCGCGACGAACCGATGCCGATGGGCCGCAATCGGCGAGCCGGAACGCGGCGCAGCGAGCCGATCGTGCGGCGCCGCACCGAAATGACCAGAACGCGGCCCAGCAAGCCGACCGCAATGCGCCGCAGCGAGTGGACCGGAGCATCGCACCGGCGGACGGGCAGAGCGGAACTCGGGCCGCTGAGCCGAGCCCACCCGACGGCACGCTCGCCGAGGAGCCGACCGGCTTCGGCGGCTGGAGCGCCGCAACCCTCCAGCACAACCCGGACACCCTCCCCCCGCGCCGCAGCGTCTACGGCCCTCCGCCGGTACCGCGCGGCCAGGGCGGGATCATCGGTGACCCCGGATACCGCGGCGCCCTGTACGACCTCGGCCTCGCCATGTACCGCCGCGGCGACACCGAGTCCGCGCGCGGGCTGCTGACCCAGGCCGCCGAGGCGGGGCACGTTGCCGCCGCCTACGACCTGGGCTCGATCCTGCGCGACGAGGGCGACCGGACCGGCGCGGAGGCGTGGTGGCGCGCGGCGGCCGCACACGGTGAACCGCGCGCGGCGGCGAGCCTGAAGGAACTGCGCGAGGGCTGACAGGAGCCGCAGCCGGACGGCGACGGAGCCCCGCCGACGGCACCGTTTCGCCCCGACGGCACCGTTTCGCCCCGACGGCACCGTTTCGCCCCGACGGCACCGTTTCGCCCCGACGGCATCGTTTCGCCCCGACGGCATCGGCCGGCCAGCGACAGCGTTCCAGCGACAGCGCCCCGGCCAGCGACAGCGCCCTGCCCCAGCGGCGGAGCCCCCCGGAGCAGCGGCGAAAACCCGTGGCACGAAGAGGGCCCGGTGCAGTACCGTCCCCGACATGGGAGCCAGCCCCGGTGAGTTCAGCGCGGTCGTGAGCGCGCGTTCGGTGCCGTCCGCCCGCCCGCGCCGCGCCGCCTAGGCCCGCCGGCGCACCGCACTCCCCTCTCCCGAACGGCCCGAAGCAGGCCGTCGAAGCCGTGCCCGGCATGGGTCAGGCGCCATCACCGGTTCCCGATTCGCCTTCTGCCGAAGGATCCCATGCCTCGCCATTCCCGGCCGGCGCGCGTCCGCGCCCGGCTGTCCCAGAATTTCCTCGTCGACCCGGCGGCGGTGCGCGCGATCGTGCGCGCCGCCGAGCTGACGCCCGCCGATCTCGTGCTCGAACCCGGTCCGGGCGCGGGTGCGCTCACCCGGGCGCTGCTGCGCGCGGCGGGCCGGGTGCACGCCTACGAGCTGGACCCGCACCACGCGGAGCAACTCCGCGCCCGCTATCGCGATCACCCTCGAATAACCATCGAACACAGTGACTTTCGCGCAGTGCAGCCGCCGGACGAGCCGTTCACGGTGGTCGCGAACATCCCGTTCGCGGCGAGCACCGACATCCTGCGCTGGTGCCTCACAGCGCCCGCGCTGACCTCGGCCACCCTGCTCACCCAGCGCGAGTTCGCGCGCAAGCACAGCGGTGACTACGGCCGCTGGTCCCGGCTGGCGATCACGCACTGGCCGCAGACGGCGCTGGCGCTCGGGCCGCGGGTGGGCAGGAACAGCTTCCACCCGGTCCCCGCCGTGGACGCGGCGGTACTGCTCGTGCGCCGCCGCGGGCAGCCGCTGCTTCCGGCGGCGAGCCTGGCGAGCTACCGGCGCCTGGTACACCTCGGCTTCGCGGGCACGGGCGGCTCGTTCGGCGCCTCCCTCGCCCGCGAGCACCCCCGGGTGAAGGTTCGCAGTGCCTGCGGGACAGCGGAACTCGATCCGGACACCCCGGTGGGGCTGGTCACGCCCGCCCAGTGGCTCACCGTCTTCCGAGCCCTGTGAACGAACTCGAGCCGCCACCCGCACGGGGTGGCGGCTCGAGCCGGCGAGAAGGACTCAGGTGTTCACGACGACGAGCGGGTACACCCCGTTCTCGTCGTGCACCTCCTGCCCGGTGACGGGCGGGTTGAACACGCACAGCATGCGCAGCTGGGTGTGCGCCTCCAGCCGGTGCTTCTCGTGCCCGTCGAGCAGGTACATCGAGCCGGGGCCGAGCTCGTAGGTGACGTCGTTGTCCAGGTCGTGCAGCGTCCCCTCGCCCTCGACCAGCCAGACGGCCTCGATGTGGTTGAGGTAGTGGAAGACGTGCGTCGAGCCCGCCTCGATGGTGGTCTCGTGGAAACTGAACCCGACGCCGTCGCCGCCGAGCACGATGCGCTTGCTGCGCCAGCCCTCGCCTGCCACGTCGCGCTCGGTCCCGGTGATCTCCTCGGTGGTTCTGACGATCATGCTCATCCTCCCATGACGTTGTCGACGGCCGCGCCGAGCCGCGCGAGGCCCTCGGTGAGTTCGTCGCCGGTCAGGGTCAGCGGCGGCAGCAGCTTGACGACCTCGTCCATCGAGCCCGAGGTCTCCACCAGCAGGCCGCGCTCGAACGCCGCCTGGCCGACCTTCCCGGCCTGGCCCGGATCATCGAAGACCAGGCCGTGCACCATACCGCGGCCGCGGGTGGAGAGCCCGGGGAAGCGCTCCGCGAGCTTGCCCAGCTCGGCGGCCACCACGTCGCCGTTGGCCAGCGTCGACCGCTCCAGCGCGTCGTCGCTCCAGTAGTGCCGCAGCGCGGCGGTCGCGGTGACGAAGGCCGGGTTGTTGCCGCGGAAGGTGCCGTTGTGCTCGCCCGGGTTCCACTGGTCGTGCTCGGGCTTGAAGAGCACAAGCGCCATCGGCAGGCCGTAGCCGCCGATCGACTTGGAGAGCGTCACGATGTCCGGGGTGATGCCCGCGGTCTCGAAGGAGAAGAACGGGCCGGTGCGGCCACAGCCCATCTGCACGTCGTCGACGATCAGCAGGATGCCGCGCGCGGAGCAGAGCTCGGCCAGGTGCCGCAGCCACTCCGGGCGGGCCAGGTTCACGCCGCCCTCGCCCTGCACGGTCTCGACGATCACCGCGGCCGGGCGGTCGAAGCCGGACGAGGTGTCGTCCAGCACCCGCTCCATCCACTGGAAATCGGCGGTGGTGTTGTCGAAGTAGCCGTCGTAGGGCATCGGGGTGGCGTGCACCAGCGGCACGCCCGCACCTGCCCGCTTGGCCGCGTTGCCGGTGACCGAGAGCGCGCCGAGCGTCATGCCGTGGAAGGCGTTGGTGAAGCTCAGGATGGTCTTGCGGCCGGTGATCTTGCGGGCCAGCTTGAGCGCGGCCTCGACGGCGTTGGCGCCGGTCGGGCCGGGGAACTGCACCTTGTAGTCCAGTCCGCGCGGGGCCAGCAGGGTGTCCCGGATGGTGACGAGCAGCTCGCGCTTGGCCGCGGTGGACATGTCGAGGCCGTGCGTGATTCCGTCGCTCGCGATGTAATCGAGCAGCGGCTTCTTGAGCAGGTCGTTGTTGTGGCCGTAGTTCAGCGCGCCCGCGCCGGCGAAGAAGTCGAGGAAGTCCCTGCCCTCCTCGTCCTTCAGCCAGGCGCCCTTGGCGGTGGTGAAGAGCGTCGGCCAGGAGCGGCAGTAGCCCCGGACGTTGGACTCGAGGCTCTCGAACACGGTGGTCTCGGCGGTGATCATCGGTGCTCCTCCGGGGTGATAGGGGCGATGGTGTACAGGTCTTCGGCCTCGTGGTCGTCGGGGAAGGCCGATGGATCGAACAGCGGGCGCTTGAGCATGTCGGCGCCGCGCTTGCGGGCGACCGAGCCGAACATCGCGATCGACGCCTCGTTGTCCGGGGAGACCGTGGTCTCCAGGATCGAGACGCCCGCGGCGGCGGTGTCGTCGAGCAGTTTGTGCAGCAGCGCGGTCCCGGTGCCACGGCCGCGCTGCGAGGGGTCGACCGCCACCTGCCAGACGAAGACGGTGTCCGGCGCCTTGGGGCGGACGAAGCCGATCACGAACCCCACCACCTCGCCGTCGACCTCCGCGACCACCGAGGTGGCCGGGAAATCACGGCACCACAGCAGGTAGGCGTAGCTCGGGTTGGCGTCGAGCACCTGGGAGTCCTTGGCGATCCGCCAGATCTGCGCGGCGTCGCCGACGCGGGGCGACCGCAGCACGGTTCCGCCGCGCTCGGTGCCGCGCGCGGTGGGCGGGGACAGGGTTGGCGTTGACATACATCTCCCTCGTCGGGTTCGGGTACTCGTCCAGGCTTGCGAAGAAACTTCGAGCTGAACCGGTCGAGTTGTTGACGGTCGCGTGCCGCCGCAGATGGCGAACTGTGCCGATCAGTGCTGAAGATCCAGCCGGTAGCCGAGGCCACGCACGGTGACAACGATCCTGGGAACGGAGGGATCGCGCTCGATCTTGGTGCGCAGTCTCCGCATGTGAACGTCCACGATCCGCTCGTCACCGAAGAATCCGCGCTCCCAGACATTCTCCAGCAACGTCTGTCTGCTCAGCACCCGCCCCGGGGTCTCGGCGAGTTCGCAGAGCAACCGGAACTCGGTGAGCGTCAGGTGCAGCTCCTCGTTCCCCCTGCGCACGGCGCCCGCGGCGGGCGCGAGCACCAGCGGCTGCCCGGGGTCGGCGTCGAGCACCAGTTCCCCGGCACCGGAGCGCTCGGCGGCGAACCCGGCCCGGCGGCGCAGCGCGCGCATGCGGGCCGTCATCTCCCTGATCTCGAACGGCTTGGCCAGGAAGTCGTCCGCACCGGCTTCGAGCGCGGCCACCACGTCGTTGGCGCCGTCGCGGGCACCGACCACGATGATCGGGACGTCGTGGTCCCTGCGGATCGCGCGGATGCAGTCGAAGCCGTCGGTCTCGTCCGCCATCAGGTCGACGATCAGGAGATCTGGTACGCCGTTGGTACGCAGTTGGTCGAGCACGTGGCCCACTTCCCCGGCCTCGGCGACGCTGTAGCCCTCGTCCTCCATGGCCAGGCGCAGTGCGTCCCGCACCCGGGTGTCGTCCTCGACGATCATCAGATTCGCGCTCACTACCATTCCTCTGCCGACAGGCACGGAACCGCCGTGACGAGGAGAATCGCATCCCCGGCCCCGGCGCTCTCCCGCGCTTCGAGCATTACCTCCGTGGCGGGAGCTTCGGTCCGCCCGGCTGCTGTTCGGTTACCCGGCCCCCTTCGACAGTAAACAGTTCGTAACACTGGGACGAGCGCACATCTACTGAGTTCGGTAGTAGGTATGCGAGCCGGACACCGCCGTTCAGGGGGCTGACGGACCCCGTCCGACCCTCAACGGCGAGCCCCGGGAAACCCCCGACGCCCTGGGGTAACGCCGAACCCGGCGGCGACGCGGGCGGCCCGGCGCGGACGTGCCCGCAGTGAGTGACACCGGAGCCGCGCGCGACACGGAAGTGTGACCGGCGCCACTGCGATTTCGTGACGGAGACCACCCGGTCTGGGGCGCATCGGGCGCCGTTTCGGACAAATCACCTCGGGTAGCCGCCTCCCATGGCTGTGTCTGTGCGCGGAGTGCTGTCGTCGTGGTGGGTGGAGGCCCCGGCCTCGGTGCTGGTGGGAGTCGCTCGGACGGGAGTCCTGCTCGCGGCGGCGGCGAGCACCCGGATCGCGGAGGCGCCGATGAACGCGCTGGAGACCGGCGCGCGGGCGGCCGGTGAGCTGCTGGACGGCGGGCCGGAGCACGCCCTGCGCGCCGACCTCGCCGCGCTGGTCGACCCGCGCACCGACCGGCATCAGCGCCGGGTGGCGGTGACCGGGGACCGCGCGACGGTCGAGGTGCGCGGGCTCGGCAGCGGCAAGCACCCGGCGGTGCTGCGCGCACTGGAGAAGCAGCTGGGCCGGGTCGACGGGGTCGACTGGTACCGGGTGAACGCGGTGACCGGGCGGGTGGTCGTCGCACTCACCGATGGCGCGGGCGACCTGCCGGAGCTGATCGCGGCGATCGAGCGGGTGGAGGAGTTCACCGAGGTCGCCGAGCTGGACTGGAGCCGCAGCGACGAGCACCCCGGTGACCGGGAGCCGCTGCTCGCGGCCGCCATCGGCGTGCTCGGCGATCTGGCCGCGCTCGCCGCCTCCGGCACCACCGCGCTGCTGCCGCTGCAGGCGCCGGTGCGCGCGCTGCGCTCGCTGGCCGCGCTGGCCGACACCCAGCCCCGGGTGCGCCGGGTGCTGGAGGAGCGGCTCGGCAGGCCGCGCGCGGATCTGCTGCTCACGCTGGCCAACGCGCTGGGAACGGCGCTCGGCGAGAGCGGCGCCGACGGGGTGCCGAACCTGCTGGTCGACACCGCGCAGCGGGCCCTCGTGCTGACCGAGGCGGTGGCCAGGCACCAGCGCTGGCGGGTCTGGGAGGCCGAGCTGCACCACGAGTCCGACGGCGTCACCGATCCGCTGCCCGGCCATGACCGCCCGGTGCCGCTGCCGCGCGGGCCGGTCGAGCGGGTGGCCGACGAGACGGCGGGCGGCTCACTCGCCGGTGCGGCCGCGCTCGTGGCAGGCGGCCGGTTCGGTGACACCGCGGACGCGCTCGCGCTCGGCGCACCCAAGGCGGCGCGGACCAGCCGCGAAGCCTTCAGCACCACCGTCTCCACCCTGCTGGCCAGGGCCGGGGTGCTCACCCTGCACCCCGGCGCGCTGCGCAGGCTGGACCGGCTCGACACCCTGCTGATCGACGGCGAGGCGTTGCTCACCGACCGCCGCGTCGTCCTGGCGGCCGAGGCGGGGGACGCGGACTCCGCCGAGCAGGTGTGGAGCGCGGCGCAGCGGCTGCTCTGGGACGCCCCCGCCGAGCACGGCCGCCGGGCGGCGAAGGGGCGGCCGCGGCTGGTGCACCCGGACTCCGGCACCGCCGACCGCGGGCCGACCATGCGTCCGGTGCGGCGCGAGCTGCGCGAGGGCGAGCGGGTGATCGGCCGGGTACTGGTCGGCCGGGAGATCGACCGGCGGGCGCACGGCGTGCTCACCGCGGCCCGCGCGGCCGGGCTGCGGGTGGTGCTCGCCGCGGGGCAGGACGCCGCCGAGCTGCGGTCGCTGGTGGACGAGTTCGTGCCGGGCACGGTCTCCTTCAGCACGCTGGTGCACGACCTGCAGGCGGACGGCCGCACCGTCGCGGTGCTGAGCCCGCGCGCGCACAAGGCGCTGGCCTGGGCGGATGTCGGCATCGGGCTGCTCGGCGCCGATGTCGGCATGCCGCAGGTGCCGTGGGGCGCCGACCTGGTGTGCCGGGATCTCGACCAGGTGCAGCGGGTGCTGGCAACGGTGGCCCCCGCGCGCGAGGTCAGCGAGCGCGGCCGCGCACTCGCGCTGTCGGCGGCCACGCTCGGCGGGCTGGTGCTCGCCGTCTCCCCCGGTCGCGGCGCGCACGGGACTCCGATGCTGGCCGCGCACTGCGCGGGGCTGCTGAACGGCGCGATCACCGGCTGGCGGGCGGTGCGGGTCGAGCCGCGCAGCGCCCCCGCGCCGCTGCTGCCCTGGCACGCGCTGCAACCCGACGAGGCGCTGCGCCGGCTCCCGGAGCCGCCCGCGGTGGCCGACCGCATCGCCCTGACGCCGTCCGACAGCCCGGTGCGGGCCCGGCTCGCGCCCGCCTTCGCCTTCGCCGGGCACCTGCGCCGCGAACTGGACGACCCACTGACCCCGATCCTCGGCGTCGGCGCCATCGCCACCGCCATCCTCGGCTCACCCGGCGACGCGGTGCTGCTCTCCTCGGTGCTCGGGGTGAACGCGGTGATCTCCGCGCGGCAGCGGCAGCGGGCCGAGCGCGCGCTACACCACCTGATGGAGAACGAGCAGCTCACCGGCTACCTGGTGGCGCGCGCGGAGCGCGCGGAACGTGACCCGGCGACCGACGAGGTGCGCGCCGAGCTGCTCACCGTCGGCGATCTGATCCTGGTGCGCGCGGGCGAGGTGGTGCCAGCGGACGCCAGGCTGCTGTGGACCGACGACCTCGAGCTCGACGAGTCCGGGCTGACCGGGGAGTCGGTGACGGTGGAGAAGCGGGTCGAGCCGACGCCCGGCGCCGCCCCCGCCGACCGCTCCTGCATGGTCTTCGAGGGGACAACGGTGGTGAACGGCTCCGCGCTGGCCGTCGTGGTCGCGACCGGCGACGACACCCAGGCCGGCCGGGCCACCGCGGGCGCGGTGCCGCCGGAGAAGGCCGGGGTGCAGGCGCAGCTGCGCAAGCTCACCGACCGGGCGCTGCCGTTCACCCTCGCGGGCGGCGGGCTGGTCGCGCTGCTCGGCGGGGTGCGCGGCAACACGCTGCGCGCGGCGGTCTCGGACGGGGTCGCGGTGGCGGTCTCGGCGGTGCCGGAGGGGCTGCCGCTGGTCGCGACGGTGGCGCAGCTGGCGGCGGCGCGGCGGCTCTCCCGCTACGGCGTGCTCGTCCGGGCCAGCCGGACGGTGGAGGCGCTCGGCCGGGTGGACACGCTCTGCTTCGACAAGACCGGCACGCTCACCGAGGGCAGGCTTCGGCTGGTCATGCTGGCCGACCTGGAGGGGCGGTGGGACTCCGACGCCGATACCGACGACGCGCGGCGGCTGCTGCGCGCGGCCGCGCGGGCCTGCCCCGACCCGGCCGACGGCCCGGTGCTGCACGCCACCGACCGCGCGGTGCTGGACGCTGCCGCCGAAGTGCTCGGCGACGAGGCGCACCGCTGGGACCCGATCGACGAGATCCCCTTCGAATCCAACCGCGGCTACGCCGCCGCGCTCGGCAAGACCTCGCGCCGGCTGCGGCTGGTGGTGAAGGGCGCACCCGAGGTGGTGCTGCCGCGCTGCGCGAAGCTGCGCACCGCCGACGGCGCCGCCGAGCTCACCGACGAGGTGCGCGAGCGGGCGCAGCGCGCGGTGCACGAGCTCGCCGAGCGGGGGCTGCGGGTGCTGGTGGTGGCCAGGCGCGACCTGGCGGACCGGCCGGACGACGTGGAGGGGGCGATCGGCGAGCTCACGCTGCTCGGCTTCGTCGGGCTCGCCGACACGCCGCGGCCGCAGACGGTGCCGCTGGTGCGGGCGTTGCAGGACAACGGGATCAGCGTGCGGATGATCACCGGCGACCACCCGGTGACGGCGGTCGCGGTGGCCGAGCAGCTCGGCATCGCGGTGCACGAGGTGGCGACCGGCGCCGACCTGGACCGGCTGGCCGGGCCCGAGCAGCGCGAGCTGATCGAGCGCAGCACGGTGTTCGCGCGGGTCAACCCGGAGCAGAAGGTGCGGATCGTGGCCGCGCTGCGGCGCGCGGGGCACGTGGTCGGGATGACCGGCGACGGCGCCAACGACGCCGCCGCGATTCGCACCGCCGACGTCGGGATCGGGCTCGCCGCGCACGGCTCGGCGGCCGCGCGCAACGCCGCCGACCTGGTGCTCACCGATCCGGATCCGACCGCGCTGCTGCACGCGCTGGTGGAGGGGCGCGGCATGTGGCAGCGGGTCACCGACGCGGTCGGGGTGCTGGTCGGCGGGAACGCCGGCGAGGTGGCGTTCACCGCGTACGGGACCGCGGTGAACGGGCGCGCGCCGCTCGGGACCAGGCAGTTCCTGCTGGTCAACATGCTCACCGACATGTTCCCGGCGCTGGCGCTCGCGCTCTCCCCGAGCAACGCGGAGGCGGGGCCGGAGGCGGACGCCGACGCAGCCGCGGTCGTCGCGAAGCGGGCGGCGCAGCTGGCCGAGATCCCGCCCGCCGACCTCGGCGACGACCTGCTCCGCACGCTGGCGCTGCGCGGCGCGGTCACCGCGACGGGGGCGGCGGTCGCCTGGACCACCGGGCGGGTGCTCGCCTCCGAGCAGCGCGCGGCGACCATCGGGCTGGTCGCGCTGATCGGCACCCAGCTGGGGCAGACGCTGATCTCCGGGCGGCGCAGCCCGATGGTCTGGGTGACCACCGCCGCCAGCGGCGCGGTGCTCGGCGCCATCGTCATGACGCCCGGCCTCTGCCACTACTTCGGCTGCACCCCGCTCGGCCCGATCGGCTGGACCATCGCCACCGGGTCGGCGGTCGCGGCCACCGCGGGCGCCGCGGTCCTCCCCCGGCTCCTCCCTTCCGCCGCGTAGCACCGATCCTCGCCCGGGTGGGACTGCGGCCAGGACCGAGGAACGAGCGGAGGGATGTGCCCGCCGGCGGGCGTCACCGGAGCCCGGGGACCGGGTGCTCGAGGCGGTTGAAGTTGCTCGTGCTGCCGTCCGGGCGCTGCTCCTGGAAGCGGAAGGTCAGGCCGCGTGCGTCGAAGGTGGCGAACCACTCGTCCCAGCCGACGGGCTGCAGGACGGCGCCGCCGTAGCCGGGGAAGTCGAAGCGCAGCACGCCGAGCACGCCGTCGAGGACGCTGCCCGGCATAGTGGCGGGACGGGCGCCGCGGCGCTCGGCCCAGGAGCGGATCACCCGGTGGTCGGTGGTGATCATGGTGCGTCCCGGCCGCTCCTGACGCTGCTCGGGGGAGGTGATCTGCTGCGGGCGGTCGGCCGGGGTGCGGGTTCCCGGCAAACGTCGATCGGCCATGGCTGAGCTCCTCGCTGGGTGCGCACCCGGCGGGCGCCGGGGGCCGCTCTCCCTACCCGCTCCCGATACCCGAGCCGATCGGCGAGCAAACCGGCGATCCCGGACGGTGCGCCGATTCGGCCGGTCCGGACCGGGTAGCCAACCGGGGTGCATCGAGTCCGGGCCGCGCGCCCGGTCAGTGAGGAGGACGTCGCCGTGAGCTCGTTCCCGCAGGGCCCCACCGGATCCGACCCGACACCGCCCGGCCCCGACCCCGCCCCGCCGGGGCCGGGGCATGATCCCGTCCCGCCGGTCCCCGCGCCCGACCCGGTCCCCGACCCCGCGCCGGTCCCGCCGATTCCCGCGCCGGACCCGATTCCCGCCCCCGACCCGATCCCGGCTCCGGCACCACCGGGCCCCGCCCCGATTCCGAGCCCGCTGCCCCCGGTCCCCGGCCCGGCACCGGCCCCCGCGCCGCCGAACCCCGTGTGAGGCCGCGCGAGGCGCTCGCGGGCTCAGTCCCCGAGCGCCTCGTCCCGCAACCCGGCGAGCGTCTTGGCGAGAATCCGCGAGACGTGCATCTGCGAAACCCCCAGCTGCTCGGCGATCTGCGACTGCGTCCGGTTCTCGAAGAACCGCATGACCAGCACCGTGCGCTCCCGCTCCGGCAGCTTCTCGATCAACGGCCGCACCGCCATATAGTCCTCGATCAGGTGGTACGAGGGCTCCTCGGCGCCGAGCCTGGCCAGCAGCGGTAGCGGGGCATTGTCCGAATCCCCTTCGGCGGCAACGGCATCGAGCGACTGGGACTGATACGCATTGCCCGCGATCAGCGCCTGCGTCACCTCGACGACGTCGACCCCGAGCTCGTCGGCGATCTCCCGCGCCCGCGGCATCCGCCCGAGCCGCTGCGAGAGCCCCTCGACGGTGCCACCGATGCTCAGCTGAATCTCCTTGGTGCGCCGCGGCACCCGCACCGACCAGGTGTTGTCGCGGAAATGCCTGCGCACCTCGCCCATGACGGTCGGCACCGCGAAGGAGAGGAAGGAGGAGCCGCGGCTCACGTCGTAGCGATCGACCGCCTGGACCAGCCCGAGCCGCGCCACCTGCAGCAGGTCGTCGAAGTTCTCTCCGCGACCGGCGAACTTGCGCGCGATGTGCTCGGCCAGTGGCAGGCAGGTCGCGATGAGCTGCGCGCGCAGCGCCTGGCGGCGCGGCTCCGCCTCGGGGCCGAGCGCCGCGATCTCTTCGAAGAGCGGCTCGGTGTTCTCGTAGCCGCCGCCGGATCTCCGGCCGGAACCCGGCTCAGCCGCCATCGGCGCTGCGGACCCAGGTGAAATCGACCTCGGTCGGGTAGCCGGAGCGCGCGCTGTCGAACGGCGCCTGCGCCGACGAGATGGATTCGGTGAGGGTGCGCACGATGTGCCAGCCGAAGCCGGACTCGCCGATGCCGCCCTCTGCGGCCGCGGTGGCCCGTACCCGGACGAACATCCGGCCCGCCTCGTAGCTGAACTCGCAGTCCAGGTCGGAGCCGGGAACCGCGTCCATGATCAGCGAGGTGGCCACCTCGTCCAGCGCGAGCCGGATGTCGGTGACCTCGTCGATGGCGAAATCAGCGATGAGGGCCACCGTCTCGGCGAGCGCGCGCAGCATGGTCAGCTGCTCGAGCGATGCCGGGACGCGCACCCCGATCGTCGTCGTATCCGTCGAGGATCGGGGAGTCTTTTCCCCCATTGCCCACCACCACCTTGTTCTCGAGGCCGACCGAGCGGCCACGCTACCGGACCGTTGCCGGCATCCCGCTCCGGCCTCGGTCCACGTACACGTATAGGGACACCGGGTGGCGGTGCGGGCCGCACACCGCCCGCACCCCGCCACCCGGTGATCACCGACCGCTTACCCGGTGCCACCTCGGCGAAACCGTCGGTCACTCCTCCTCGACGCGCTCGTGCGCGGTGAGCAGCAGGTGGTCGAAGCGGCTGCGCGCGCCCGCGGAGAACGGGGACAGCGTGCCGAAGTCGGCGATCAGCCGGGTCGCCAGCGTGCGCAGTTTGACGTTGGTCTCCTGGGACCGCCAGCTCAGTACCCGGAACGCCTGCTCCGGGCTCACCCCGTAGACCAGCATGAGCGCGCCCTTGGCCTGCTCGATCACCGCGCGGGAGGCATAGAGCTCGGGCAGCTGCTCGTCCAGCGTCTCGCGGCGGTGCACGGCGAGGGTGCCGGTGACGTCGACGTAGTAGCCGGCGGTGCCGAGCACCGCGCCGTCGGCTCCGGTGACGCGGTCGGCCACCACGATGACGTGGTGCACCTCACCCCCGGTGTCGACGATCCGGTGGCTGCTGCAGAACGGCTCGCCGTGCGCGATGGACCTGGCCAGCCGGTCGGCGACCTGTTCGCGGTCGTCCGGGTGCTTGTGTGCGAGCAGCCGCTCGGTGTCCGGCGCCGGGGTGCCGGGCGGGTAGCCGTGCATCGCCGCGACCTCGTCGGACCACTCCCACGCCTGGGTCTCGAACCAGAACCGGAAGCTGCCGACGTGCTGCCGCGCGCCCCCGCCGATCACCCGATCCACCGCCGCCGCCGCGGGCGGTACCGGCCTGCAATCCGTCACCAGGCAATTATCGGCAATACCTCCGCCGACCGGCGCGGTTCAGCCCGCCAGCGCGTCCCGCATGGAGCTGTAGGAGCGGAACAGCGGCCGCACCCCGGTGACTTCGAGCGCCCGCTCCACGTCCGCCCGGCCCGCCACCAGCCGGAGCTCCGATCCGCTGCCCGAGGTGCGCTGCTTGACCGACCCGAGCATGGTCGCCGCGCGGATACTGAGGAACCGGGTCGGCCGCAGGTCGACGACGACGCAGCGCCCACCGGTGCGCACCGCGCGCTCCAGCACCGAGCTGAACTCGGGGTATCCGGCGGCGTCGAGTTCACCCTCGACCCGCACCACCACGCAGTCGGCCATCCGGTGTACCCGAGGCTCCCAGCGTCGCCGACGGGGCGGGACACCTACTGCGGACATGAGCGACCTCCCGGTGGGGAGCGGTGATCACGGCCGTGAACTCGACCAGGGGCCAAGCATGGCACGTGCTCCGCGCCCGTGTCCGCGGAACGTAGCCGCTCGTTACCCGCCGGATTCGGCGCGCGGGCGGCGGGTAGCCGCGCCGCATGGAACTCCTGGTGATACTCGCGATCGCGCTGATCGTCGGCGCCGTGCTGCTGGTGCGCAAGCGCCGCGGGCAGCGTCCCGGCACCGCGCGCAATACCGGCAACCCCGGCAACCCCGAATAGGAGCACTCATGGCATCGATGGATCCTGATCCGGCCCGCGTCCCCGGCCTGGAGCCCGGCGGCGGGGTGCGGCCGGGCGACACCCCGCCGGACACCCCGCAGACCTCGGGGCTCTCCGCCTCCGAGCCGGCCACCAGGCATCACTTCCCGATCCCCGGCATCGTCGCCATCATCGCCGGGGTACTGCTGGTCGCGGTGTTCCTGATCGCCGCGGTGACCACGGTGGTCCTGCAGTTCTAGACCGTCCCGCTCCGCGACGGCGCTACTTCCGCGCCGCCGCGGTGGCCCGCCGGTTCGCCCGCTGGATGGCCTCGACCAGTTCGTCCTTGCGCATCCGCCAGCGGCCGGTGATCTCCAGCCGCCCCGCCACCTCCAGCAGGTGCTTCTTGGTGGCGTTGGCGTTCACGCCCTCAGCGGTCTCGCCGCCGGTGTTCAGCCCGCCGCGCTCGGCGCGCTCGTCCGACGGGCCGCGCTGCTCCTTGGCCTCCCAGTGGTCACCCACCTTCTCGTAACTGTGCTTCAGCGCGCTGTACCCGACCCGGTACGCGCGCGATTCGTCGCCGTCGTAGGTCTCCAGTGCGGAGTCGTGCGCCTCGGCGAAGGTGCGCTGCGCCTTCGCCGGGGAGCGCCGCACGGTGCTGGGAAGCTCCGACTTCTTCGCCTCGCCCTTGGCGTTCGTCTTCGGCATATCCGGCGGGTACCCCGCCGGCCCGCGCGGTTAACGGGGAGTGCGGCGGCTCGCACGATTGACCGCGATGGCGCCGGGTATGACCGAAGAGCCCCCATTCGACGTGGCAGAAAGGACCTCGATATGAGCGCCCCGAACACACCCGGCGAGAGGCGGGAAGTTCCGGTTTCCGGGCACAGCTTCCCGGACGACTCGCGCACCACCCGGCAGCACGCGGGCGAAGCGCTGGAGGACGCGCGGAACTGGCCGGGGATGATCCTGGTCGCTCTCGGCATCGTGCTGGTCGGGCTGACCCTGGTCGCCGCCGGCTACGGCTTCGAGGGCTGGGCGATCATCGCGGGCATCGCCTGCGGCGTCTGCCTCGTTGTCGGCGCGGCCCTGATCGTCCTGGAGCATCGGCGGGTGAAGGCCCTGGAGGGGCGCAGCCTGTCCGATCCCGGCGGGCACTGACGGGACGCCGCTCCATGCGTTCGCTCCACCTGTGCTCGCTCGCGGCAGCCGGTGCGCTGCTGCTCACCGGCTGCTCCGGCGACGGCCCCGATGTCGACCCGATACCGGCCACCGCGACCGGCGGCGGCTCCATCACGCTCACCTTCCCGCCGCCGGCCGACGGCACGACCGCGGAGGTGCCGGACACCGACACCATCACCGCGAGCGCCGAACGCGACCTCTGCGACACGCTCGCCCCCGAGATCGAGGGGTGGGCGTCGCAGGGCGGCACCGGCGCCAGGCTCTCCTACAACACCACCGTGCAGGGCTGGGCGGCCCGCAACGGCGGGCTCAACGACATCGTGGTGCGGGACCGCTCGGTGGTGGACACCATCACCGACAAGACCTGCCCCGACGTCCGGCAGCGGGCGCTCGACGCGCTCGGCATCTCCGACCTGGCATCCGGCCTCGTCGGCTTCGGCAACTGACCCTCGCGAGGACACAATGCGGCACACCAGTATTCGGCACCGGCTGCCCCGGATCGCGGGCATCGCGTTCATCGTCACCGCGGCGGTGCTCGGCGGCGCAGGCTGCGACCAGGTGGAGGAGGCGGTGAATCGCGGCGGGGACACGCCGTGCAACGACTACATCGCGCAGTCCACCGAGGACAAGCGGACGACCGTCACCAAGTACCTGGAGGACGATCGCGGTTCGGCGCCCGAGGCGACGACCGTCGATGCCGCCATCGGGGCGATCGACCTCATGTGCCGGGCGCAGGCGAATGCCGCGACACCCATCCGCGAGGCTGATCTCGGTGGGATCCTCGCCCCCAGGTAGGGGGTCGCGGACGCGAGAGCGGGCGCCGGGTCCGACCCGGCGCCCGCTCGACACGCTCAGCGGAACTACCGCCCCTGCTGATACGCCTTCTGCTTCTGCTCGTCGAGATCGGCCTCCGCGCGCGACTTCTCCGCGGCGGCCTCCTTCTCGGCGGCTTCCCGCTGCGAGGCGGCCTTGTCCTGCTGGGCCCGTCCCTCGTCACGCAGGTCGTTGTGCCCGACGAGGGAGCCCGCGGCTTCCTTGACGGCACCCTTGGCACCTTCGACGGCGCCCTCGATTCCCTCGCGGGGTCCACTCTTGTTTTCGGTCATGAACTTCAACCTCCGACATATCGACTTCTTCGGCGGACATCGATCGCTTACCCGGGGATGCCGGCCCGAATCAGGACGGTTGGATTCGGCCGCATCGGCTATCTCGCGACCATGACGTCCTTGTGGTTGCAGGAAACCCGTACGCCCGCCCGGCTCCGGCTGACCCCCGGGCTGCGCTTCGACACGGTGGTGGTCGGCGCCGGGCTCACCGGTCTGGTCACCGCGCTGGTGCTCGCCCGCGCCGGGGCGAGCGTCGCGGTGCTGGAGGCAGGCCGGGTGGGCGCGGGCACGACGGGCGGCACCACCGGCAAGGTGAGCCTGCTGCAGGGCACCCGGCTGCAGCAGATCGCGCGCAAGCACTCGCCGGAGACGGTGCGGCAGTACGTCGCCGCCAATTCCGCGGCGCTGGACTGGGTCACCGCGTACTGCGCGAGCGCCGGGGTCGGGATCGAGCACCGCACCGCGCACACCTACGCGCCGACCGGCGCCGAGGTGGACATGGTCACCGCCGAGCACGCCGTCGCGCGGGAGGCGGGGTTGCCGACCGAGCTGATCGACGATCCCGACGTCCCGTTCCCGGCGCGCGCCGCCGTCCGGCTGGCCGGGCAGGTGCAGCTCGACCCGATGGAGCTGCTCGCCGCGCTGGCGGTGGACGTGGAGGCGGCCGCCGCGCCGATCTTCGAGAACACCAGGGTGCGCGGGGTGCACCGGGCCGACGGCGAGACGGTGGTCGAGACCGAGCACGGTTCGGTGGTGGCGGGCACCGTGGTGCTGGCCACCGGCATCCCGATCCTGGACCGCGGCGGCTTCTTCGCCCGGCTCACGGCGCAGCGCTCCTACCTGGCGGCCTTCCGGGTCGACGGCCCGATCACCAGGGACATGTTCCTCAGCGCCGGCCAGCCGACCCGCTCCCTGCGCTACACCCCGAGCGCGCGCGGCGACCTGCTGCTGGTCGGCGGCAACGGCCACCCGGTCGGGCGGACCGGCTCCGAGCAGGCCGCGGTGGACGACCTGATCGACTGGACCGGGCGCTGGTACCCCGGCGCGGTGCCGCTGCACACCTGGTCGGCCCAGGACTACCTGCCGGTCGCCGAGCTGCCCTACGCCGGGCCGCTGCTCCCCGGGGACGATCGCATCCTGACCGGCACCGGCTACGCCAAGTGGGGGCTGACAAACGGGGTCGCCGCCGCGCTGGCGATCGCGGGCCGGATCTCCGGTGGCGTGCCGGAATGGGCTGCGGCGCTGGACAGCTGGCGGCGCGACGAGGTGAAGGCGCTGCCCGCGGCGGCCAAGGCGAACGCCGAGGTCGGGGCGCAACTGACCGCCGGGTGGCTGCGTACGCTGCGCGGTGGTTCCGAACAGCCGCCCGCCGAGGGCGAGGGGCGGGTGGAGCACCGGGGGGTGCGGCCCGTCGCGGTCTGCACCACCGGTGGTGCGACGCAGCGGGTCTCGGCGGTCTGCCCGCACCTGTACGGCATCGTGCGCTGGAACGACGCCGAGAAGTCCTGGGACTGCCCGCTGCACGGTTCGCGCTTCGCCGCCGACGGAACCCTGCTCGAAGGGCCCGCCACCAGTGACCTGACCCCGCTCCCCGCCGCGGCACCGGCCGAACACGTCTGACCGCTCCCCGCCCGCGCCTGACCGCTGCCGGTCCGGGACCGCGCGAAGCGGCGACACAGCACCGCGGCCGCACCACAGCGCGGCAGCGTGATTCAGCCCGCGACCGGTGCCAGGGCGACGGTGATGTTGTCGTTTCCGCCGCAGCGCAGCGCGAACTCGACGAGTTCGCGCGCGGCGTCGGCGGGCGCGGCGCCGGTGGCGGGCGCGGCCAGCGCCTCCGGGTCGGAGATGTAGTTCCAGAGCCCGTCACTGCAGAGCAGCAGCACACCGGGCCCGCGGGTGCGGAGCGTGCGAACGCAGTCGTCGGCCCACGGCTTCGGCGAGGTGTCGGCGCCGAGCCAGCGCAGCAGGGTGTGCGCGCGCGGGTCGCGCATGGCGGCCTGCTCGTCCATGGCGCCCGCGTCGACGAGGGCCTGCGCCCAGGAGTCGTCGACGGTGAGCCGCTGCGAGGGCACCGCGTGCGCGGCGCCGCCGTCGGTGACGATGGTGAGCTCCGGCTGGGTGGCGACCGCGGCGCTGTTCGGCGCGACCCCGGCGCGCAGCCAGTACGCCCGGCTGTCACCGACGTTGGCGACGGTGATCAGCACCGCGTCCGGCCCGTCGGCGTGCACGACCGCGGAGACGAAGGTGCAGGACGGCGCGTTCTCCACGTCGGCGCCGACCGCGCGCACCGCGGCCGCGGCCGCCTCCAGCCCGGCGGGCACCGCCTCGGCGGCCGAGCCACCGGCCTCCAGCACCGCGACGGTGGCCTCCAGCCCGGCCCGCACCGCGGCGCCGGAGGCGGCCTGCGGATCGTCGGAGCTGGAGACGCCGTCGCTCACCACGATCACGGTGGCCAGCGGGCGGCCGGTGGCCGGATCCTCCACGACCGCGGCGGAGACCGCGTCGTCGTTGCGCGCGTGCGTGATGCCGCGGTCGGTGATCACCGCGACGGCGCCGAGATCCGCGGCGAACCGATCGGCGTCGGAGCGCACCGGATTGCCGTCGGAATCCAGCTCTTCCACCGGCGTGGCCGGGGCGTTCTCCGGCGGCAGCGCGACCCTGCGGCGCGCGGGCGGGGCTGGTGGTGTGCCCGCGACATCCGCGGCTGCCTCAGCTGGCAGTGGACGAGGGTCCACACCGTCCTCCTTCGTCTCCCCGGCCGGTCGCTCGCGATAGTACGGCAGGAACCGGTCCGCGCCGCGCAGGGCGACTTCCCGGCCGGGGTGACCCGGGCGGATCAGCCCGCGACGGCGAGCCGCGGGGACGGCCGCTCCAGCCGGGCCCGGAACTCCTGCGGCGGGCAGCCCTTCCAGCGCCGGAAGGCCCGGATGAAGGAGGCGGCCTCGGAGTAGCCGAGCCGGGTGGCGAGGTGCTCGGTGGTCATCGGGGTGTGCGCGAGCAGCTCGTCGGCGACCACCTCGCGGACCTCGTCGAGCAGCGCCCGGAAGGAGGTGCCCTCCTCGTTCAGCCTGCGCGAGAGGGTGCGCGGGCTCATGAAGAGCGCGCCTGCCACCGCGGTCTGGTCCGGCAGCCGCGCGGGGTCGCGGATCAGCAGGTCGCGCACGGTGCCCGCGACGCCGGTGCGCACCCGGCGCCGGTTCAGCAGTTCGCGGCAGAGCTGCTCGCAGAGCCCGCGGGCCCAGTCGTGCGGGCGGGGCAGCGGCATGTCCAGGTGCGCGCGGTCGAAGACCAGCGAGTCGACGCCCGCCCCGAAGACCGGCTCGACGCCGAAGGTGCGGCGGTAGCGAACGGTGTCGCGCGGGCCCGGGTGCCGGAAGGTCACCCGGCGGACCGGGATGACGTGGTCGAAGAGCGCCCGGCTCACCGCGGGCACCCCGGCCAGGTAGCGCTCGGCCAGGAAGGCGCGGACCACCGGTGAGGTGATCGACGGGTCGAAGACGATGCGCGCCTCGCGCTCGTCGGTCTCCAGGCTGAGCGCGGTGGAGCTGACCGTGCGGTCCAGGTACCTGGTCACCGCGACGATCTCGCGCAGCGAGCGGCTGCCGAGCAGGGCGAGCCCCCACGGTCCGAAGAGCGGCACCCGGCGCCGCCGCGCGGCCTCGATGCCGAGCCCCGGCTCGCGGCCGAAGCGGGAGACGACGTTGGCGACGATCCGCAGTTCGTGCGCGACCGAGACCGGCGTCGCGGCTTCCAGCGCCGCGAGCGGGCGCAGGCCGGTGCCTTCCAGGGTCTCGGTCGCGGGCATACCGCGTTCCTCGGCCAACCGGATGAGCACCTGCACGCTGGTGGTGCCGCGGAAATTAACCGGTTCGAGCATAGGTTGCGTCCTCGATGATGCCGTGTGGTCGATGGGTTGGCGCAATGTATCAACGGCTCGAAGGGCCCCGATAGACGTCGGAGACATCTCTGTGACAGGCCATAACCGCAGTGGATGCCGATAGGTACTCGGTCCCGGGTTTTCGGCCGTTTCGGGTCCTATTCGCCCGATTCGGCCAGCCGCGCGGCCCGGGCCAGCAGGTATCGCTCACGGGGCAGGGTGCGGGCCAGCGCGGCCGCCCGGCGGAAGGCGGCGCCTGCCTCCGCGCGGCGGCCGAGCCGCTCGTAGAGATGGCCCAATACCGTGTCCGGTCGATGATCGCTCGCCAACCGCGGATCGGCCGCGCAGGCGAGCACCAGCGGGAGTGCCGTCGCGGGGCCGCGCGCCATGGCGACCGCGACGGCGTGGTTCAGCGCGGTGACCGGATTGTCCGCCCTGGCGCGCAGCTCGCGGTAGAGGAGTTCGATCTGTGGCCAGTCGGTGGCGGCGTCGCTCGGCGCCTCGTCGTGCAGCGCCGCGATGGCGGCCTGCAGCTGGTAGGGGCCGGGAATGCCGGTCGGCAGCGCGGCGGTGATCAGCGCGGTGCCCTCGGCGATGGCGGCGGCGTCCCAGCGGGTGCGGTCCTGCTCGGCCATCGGCACCGGTTCCCCGCCGGGGCCGGTGCGGGCGGCGCGCCTGGCGTCGGTGAGCAGCATGAGCGCCAGCACCCCGGTGACCTCGGCCTCGTCCGGCAGCAGGCGGTGCAGCAGCCGGGCCAGCCGGATCGCCTCGGCGCTCAGCTCGGTGCGGTGCAGCGCGGGGCCCGCGGTGGCGGCGTACCCCTCGGTGAAGATCAGGTAGAGCACGTGCAGCACCGCCGCGAGCCGCTCCGGCTGCTCGGCCGGGGCGAGCGGGGCGAGGCCGATGCCCGCGATCTTCCGCTTGGCCCTGGTGATGCGCTTGCCCATGGTCGCCTCGGCGACCAGGAACGCGCGGGCGATCTCGGCGGTGGTGAGGCCGCCGACGGCGCGCAGGGTGAGGGCGATCCGGTCGGCCGGGGTGAGCGCCGGGTGGCAGCAGAGGAAGAGCAGCTCGAGGGTGTCGTCGGTGTCGCGCACCGCCTGCCCGGCCGCGGCCCCGGTCCGGAGCGAGAGCAGCTCCTCGCGCCGCGCCCTGGCGGAGTCGCTGCGCAGCGCGTCGATGAGTTTGCGCGCGGCGACCGCGACGAGCCAGGCGCGCGGGTCGTCCGGCACCCCGGACTCCGGCCAGGCGACGACGGCGGCGAGCAGCGCCTCCTGCACCGCGTCCTCGGCGGCGTCGAAGTGGCCGTAGCGGCGGACCAGGGCGGTGAGGACCTGCGGCGCGCACCGGCGCAGCAGGTCACCCACCGGTTCCGGAGCGGACATCAGCCGAGTTCGGCGTGGTCTTCCGCGATCGGCCTGACGTCGGCGTAGGCGCGGGCCCGCGCGGCCTCCGGCGCGGGGCAATCGTTCAGTTCGGCGGCGATGGCGGTGGCGCGGTCGAAGCTCGCGCACTCGACGATCCAGTACCCGGCCAGCACCTCCTCGGTCTCCGCGTACGGGCCGTCGGTGACCACCGGGCTCGGCCCGGCCGCCACCCGCCTGGTGCGGGCCGGGTCGAGCAGGCCGCGGGTCTCCACCAGCTCGCCGGATGCGGACAGCCGCTCGTTGAAGGCGCCCATGAACTGGGCCATGTTCGCGAAATCCTCCGGTGACCACTCCGGCGCGGCGCCGTCGCTCCTGCCGACCATCTCGTCGTAGTCGCGCTGCGAGGCGTAGCTCAGGATCATGTACTTCACGGCGTTCTCCTCGATCGTGCGGCGCCCCGGTGGTGCCGCCTCGTCAGGGACGTCGGAGCCGATCCCCGCACACGGACAACCCTGGCAGAAGTAGTCGCGCGAGTTCCGCAGGCCGCGCCGGTCAGCGCAGGGTGCGGATCCAGCGGCGGGTGTCGGCCGGGTCGATGACGTCGTCCAGTTCGAGGACCGTGGCGGCGGTGAGGGCCCTGCCGTGCTCGTAGGCGGCGGCGACCAGATTCTCGTACGCCCGACGGCGCTGCTCCGGGTCCGCGAGCGCGGCCAGCTCCTTGGCGAAGCCAAGGCGGACCGCGCCCTCCAGCCCCATGCCGCCGATCTCGCCGGTCGGCCAGGCGATCACGAACCGCGGCGAGCGGAACGACCCCGCCGCCATCGCCTGCGCCCCCAGCCCGTACCCCTTGCGCACGATGACGGTGCCGAACGGGACGGTGAGCGCGGCGGCGTCGACGAACAGCCTGCTGAACCGGGTGACGGTCGCCTGCTTCTCCGCCTCCGGCCCGACCATGAAGCCGGGGGTGTCGCAGAGCGAGACGATCGGCAGCCGGTGCGCCTGGCACAGCCGCAGGAACATCGAGAGTTTGTCGGCTTCGGGTGCGTCGATGGCGCCGCCGAGGTGCGTGCAGTCGTTGGCGATCACGCCGAAGGGGACGCCGTCGAACCGGGCGAGCGCGGTGAGCACGCCCGGCGCCCAGTCCCGGCGCAACTCCAGCACGGAGCCGACATCGGCCACCGAATCCAGCACCGCGCGGATGTCGAAGGCGCGCAGCCGGTTCTCCGGCACCACGTGCCTGGCGAGCCGCGGGTCGGGCGCCACCCACTCGGGGTCGGCGCCCTGGAAGTAGGCGAGGTAGCGCCGCGCCAGCCGTACCGCCTCGGCCTCGTCCGCGGCGACCAGGTGCACCACCCCGTTGCGGCGCTGCACCGAGACCGGCCCGATCTCCTCCGGGGTGCACACGCCGAGCCCGCCGCCCTCGATCATGGCCGGGCCGCCCATGCCGATATTGGCGTCCGGGGTCGCGATCACCACGTCGCACATGCCGAGCAGCGCGGCATTGCCCGCGAAGCAGCGGCCGGAGACGATGCCGATCAGCGGCACCTTCCCGGAGAGCGCGCCCATGGCGTGGAAGGTGGTGACGTCGAGGCCGGAGATGCCGCCGTGGTCGGTGTCGCCCGGCCTGCCGCCGCCGCCCTCGGTGAAGAACACCACCGGCAGGCTCCGCTCGGCGGCCAGGTGCAGCATGCGGTCGGTCTTGGCGTGGTTGCGCATGCCCTGGGTGCCCGCGAACACGGTGTAGTCGTAGGAGAGCACCACCGCCGCGGTGCGCTCGGCGCCGTAGCGGTCGGCGTTGACGGTGGCGAGGCCGGCGATCAGGCCGTCGGCCGGGGTGTTCGCGATGAGCTCCTCGGCGCTGCGGCGGAGGCGCTGGGCGGCTACGGCGAGGGCGCCGTACTCGACGAAGCTGTCCGGGTCGACGAGGTCGGCGATGTTCTCGCGCGCGGTGCGGCGGTTCAGCCGGCGGCGCTTGGCGACGGCGTCGGGGCGGGCGGCGTCGGTGGTGCGGTGCTGTCTGGCGTTGACCTCGGCGAGGTCGGGGCGGATGGTGTCGAGGTCGAGTTCGGTGCTCTCGGTGTGCTGGTCGACGGTGGACTCGGGGGTCCAGGTGAGCAGCGGGGTTCCCCGGTCGACGACCGCGCCCGGCGCGGTGCGCAGCTCGGTGATCCGCACGGCGGTCTCGGCGCGCAGGACGTGCTGCATCTTCATCGCCTCGAGCACCGCGAGTTCGCCGCCGGGCCCGACGATGGTGCCCGGGTCGGCGAGGGAGACGACGGTGCCGACCATCGGGGAACGGAGGGCCGGGGTGTCGTCCCCGGGGGCCGGCCCCGGCGCGTCGAAGAGGTCGGTGGCGTAGGCGAACTCGGCCGCCGCCGCGCCCTCGCGGGGCGGGGTGACGGTGTCCGCGCGAGCTTCCCCGTGCTCCCCCGCTTCGGCGAGCAGTCCGGCGAGATTCCGCTCGAACCAGCCGGTGTCCACCGGCTCGCCCCCGGCGAGCCGGGCGAGGACGGCGCGCAGCAGCGCGAGATTCGTGTCCGGCCCGGCGATCACCGTCTCGCCGAGCGCGTCGGCGCAGCGCCGCAGCGCCGCGTCCCTGGTCGCCCCGCGCGCGATCACCTTCGCGAGCAGCGGATCGAACGCGGCCTCGACCCGCTGCCCCGGCCCGGCGGCGGTATCCACCCGGACCCCGGCGCCGGTCGGCGGCGCGAACTGCTCGAGCACTCCGGTCCCGGGCAGCACCGCCCCGTCCGCGGTGATCCTCTCCGCGTTGACCCGCGCCTGCACCGCGAACCCGCGCGCCCGCTCCGGCAGCTCCAGCTCGTCCAGCTTCGCCCCCAGCGCCAGGTCGAACTGCACCCCGACCAGATCGACCCCCAGTACCTCCTCGGTGACGGTGTGCTCCACCTGCAACCGCGGATTCACCTCGAGAAAGTAGTGCTCCTCCCCCGCCACCAGGAACTCGACGGTGAGCACACCCAGGCACCCCTCCGCCACCCGCACCGCGTCGGCGTGCAGCCGAGCCCGCAGCCCGTCGGGCAGGATCGCGGGCGCCATCTCGACCAGCTTCTGCCGCTGCCGCTGCACCGAACAGTCCCGCTCCCCCAGCGCGGCGGCCCGCGCACCGTCGCCGATCACCTGCACCTCGATGTGCCTGACCGCGCTCAGCAGCGCCTCCGCGTACAGCGTGCCGTCGCCGAACCCCGCCGCGGCCTCGGCCGCGCACCGCGCGTACGCCTCGGCGATCTCGTCGGCCGCGCGCACCACCCGCATCCCGCGCCCGCCACCCCCGGCGACCGCCTTGAGCATCACCCCGCCGGGGTGCCCCGCGAGAAACCGCGCCACCTCGTCCACGTCGGCCCCGGCCTCGGTGGCGGGCAACACCGGAACCCCGGCCGCGGCGGCCGCAGCACGCGCCGCCGGCTTGGCCCCGAAGGTGCGCAGCGCAGCGGGCGCCGGGCCGACGAAGGTCAGCCCGGCCGCCGCGCAGGAAGCCGCGAATTCGGCGTTCTCACTGAGGAATCCGTACCCCGGGTGCACCAGCGCCCCCGGCCCTGCGGTGGCCGCGGCCGCGGTCACCGCAGCGATGTCCAGGTACCCGGCTGCCCCGCTCCCCGGCAGCTCGACCGCTCGGTCCGCCAGCCGCACCGGCAGCCCGCCCCGCTCCGCCGCGGTGTGCAGCACCACGGTCTCGTAGCCGCGGTCCCGCGCGGTCCGCAGGATCCGGACCGCGATTTCGCCCCTGTTCGCCACCACCACGCGCATGGGGACAGTGTGTCCCGGGAGACGCGGGCGCCCGCACCGACCCCTCGCCGGCGCGGTCCCGGCTCAGCTCACCGGCGCCTTCGCGCGGCGCACCGCCTGCACCCGGCTGAACTCCAGCACCCCGTCGTCCACCGGCCCGGTGCGCAGGAACGCCCGATCCCGGAAGTAGTCGTTGATCACCTTCCACGGCCCGCGCGTTCCCTGGCGCGGCATCACCGCGTCGCCGCGCGAGATGTAACCGGAGGTCAGCGCGGCGCCCATGATCGAGTGCGGCGAGCGGTCGCCCTCCCGCGCCACCGGCACCACGGTCCGGTAGCCGTGCTCGTCCATGTGGCCGAGCACGCGGCAGAAGTACTCGGCGGCCAGGTCGGCCTTGAGCGTCCAGGAGGCGTTGGTGTAGCCGAGCACCATGACGAAGTTCGGCACGCCGTCCAGCATGGCGCCCTTGTAGACCACGCGGTCGCGCACCGTCACCGGCTCGCCGTCCACCTCGAGCGCGGCGCCGCCGAGCATCTGCACGGTGAGCCCGGTCGCGGTCACCACGATGTCGGCCGCGAGCTCCGCCCCGGAGGCGAGCCGGATGCCGGTCGGGGTGAAGGTCTCGATCCGGTCGGTGACGATCTCCGCCTCGCCGGTGCGCAGCACGCGGAACAGGTCGCCGTTCGGGACCACGCAGAGCCGCTGGTCCCACGGGTCGTAGCTCGGCGTGAAGTGCCTCATGTCCAGGTCCTTGCCCACCTGTGCGCGCACCGCCGCGAGCAGCAGTTTCTTCGCCAGCGCCGGGCTGCGGCGGGAGAGCCGGTAGCTCGCGCGCTGCAGCGCGATATTGCGGGCCCGCCCGGCCCGGTAGGCGATCCGGTCCGGCACTCGCGCCTTCTTCAGGGCGACCGCCACCGGGTCGTCGGCGGGCAGCGCCGTGATGTAGGTGGGCGAGCGCTGCAGCATGGTCACCCGCGCGCCGCGCGCGGCCAGCGCGGGCACCAGCGTGATGGCGGTGGCGCCGCTGCCGATCACCACCACCCGCCTGCCCGCCACGTCGAGCTCCTCCGGCCAGTGCTGCGGGTGCACGAAGCGGCCGGTGAACCGCTCCTCCCCGGGGAAGTGCGGGCGGAAGCCGCGGTCGTAGTCGTAGTAGCCGGTGGCGCCTGCCAGGAAGTTCGCGGTGACGGCCTCGACCGCGCCGGTCGCCTCGTCCACCGCCTCCACCGTCCACCGCGCCTCCGTGCTCGACCAGCGCGCGGCCACCACCTTCCGGCCGAATCGGATGTGCTCGGTGATGCCGTGCTCGCGCGCGGTGTCGGAGATGTAGCTGCGGATGTTCGGCCCGTCGGCCAGCACCTTGGTGCCGTTCCAGGGGCGGAAGCCGTAGCCGAAGGTGTACATGTCCGAGTCCGAGCGGATGCCCGGGTACCGGAAGAGGTCCCAGGTGCCGCCGATGGCGGCGCGCCGCTCCAGGATCAGGAAGCTGCGGCCTGCCCCCTCGCGCACCAGGTGGCTCGCCACCCCGATACCGGAGAGCCCGGCGCCGACGATCAGGACATCGACATGTCGCGTCATGCGTTCCGCTCCATCCGCCCCGAACTCCCTCGGCCGGGTGCTGGTGACCGAGGGTACGTGTTATCTCAAGTTACGTCTAGCTCGGGTCGAAAAGACCCCGCTGAGCGCAACCCTGCGCCGCGCCCCCGGCGACACTGCGCCCATGAGTCTGTCCTTCCACTGGTTCCTACCGGCCTACGAGAACCGGATCGACGACTTCGGGCTGCGCATTCACGTCATGCGCCGGGATACCGCCGAAGCGGCCCGGGCCGAGGCTGCACGGTTGCTCGCCGGATCGATCCCCGCCGATGTCGAACGGGTGCGGGCGAATCTGCGCCGCAGTGCGTCCGAGGGGCAGCGGCGGATGCTCGAGCGGCTCGCGGAGTACGCCGCGCTCGGCATCGACCACGTCATCCTCTCCGGGTACCCGCATCTCGACGAGGCGTACTGGTTCGGCGAGGGGGCGCTGCCGGAGCTCGAGCGAAAAGGGTTGTGGCGGCATCCGAATCGGCCGGTCGCGGTGGCCGGGGGGACGCCGTTCGCCGGCGCGGCGAGATAGTTTCGGCGCTCGGACAGTACGGCGCGCCGGATCACACCGTCCGGGACGAGAGCGGGTGGCGGATGCGTTCGGGGAGAAGGCGGTCGAGGCCGTCGGTGACGGCCACGACGGTGGCGAAGCGGGCGGCGCGGGGGTGGTCCCAGGGCAGGCCGAGGCGCTCGCGGAGGACCGGGGGGAGGTAGCCGGCGGTGGTGAGGCGGAGCAGGGCGGCGAGCGGGAGGGCGGGGATTTTCCAGACCGGCGTCCGGAGGGGGAAGCGGGGGTGCGGGGGCAGGGGGCGGGCACCGCCATCCGCCGCCTGCATGAGCAGGGTGGCGCGGCCGGCCAGCGCCGTGCGCCAGGCGATGCCGCGCTTCCAGCTCAGGGAGTCCGGCCCCCAGGGGCGGGGTGGGGTCCACCGGCCGGGAGCCGTCTCGTCGCCCGCGTCCGCCACCGGCATACCGGGCTGCGCCGCCCCACGCTCCCCGGGCGGTTTGATAGACATCACGAGCCTCACTATCGCTACCTCGGGCACCCGCCGGAGCGCTCCGGCGGCGCGAAGGAATCGAGGGCGTACCGCTTGTGCACGGCGACGAGCTTCTCGTACTGCAACCGGTTGTGGGCCAGCGGCACCAGCTTGGAGCGGTCCGGCAGGAGGCGCCACGCGGTGCGCAGCACCCAGCGGTAGAGCGCGAACTCCCTGTCGTGCCGCGGCAGCAGCTCGAAGCCCGCCATGCGCCGCACCTCTGGGTGCATGACCTGCGCGGAGCACACCTGGATGACGTGCCCGACCAGCGGCCGGACCAGCAGCCAGAGCGGGGTGAGCGCGGCGCGCGCGGCGGGCGAGATGCCGAGCGTCGGCAGCGGCAGCCTGGTCAGCCCGGCGAACTGCCGCACCAGGAACGGGCTGGCCGCCAGCTCGTGCTCGACCATGTGCTCGTAGTACTGCTCGGCCGAGGCCAGGTCGGGCGGGAGCTTGCCGCCGCGCGCGGCCAGCTCCAGCCCGCGGAAACTCTCCCGCACGAGCTGGTAGGCGGCCTCCTTCTCCGCGGGCCGCAGCACGTGCCCGGTGCACGGGGTGAAGGTGTTGAGCGAGAGGAACATCCCGCTGATCCCGACCCAGATCCAGGTCTGCGGGTCGAGCGCGCTGTACCGGACGTCGGCGTACTCGCCCTGCCCCCGGCCGCGCACGTCCCGGTGCCGCTCCTTGAGCCAGTCGGCCTCGGCCTGCCGGTCGACCGGGTCGCCCCAGAAGGAGAGCAGCGCCGAGAGGCCGCTGCGCATCCCGCGATCGAGGAAGTTGTCGGCGAACCGGCCGGTGCGGTCGACCGCGGCGGCGACCGGCACCAGCGCCACCTGGTCGAAGGCGGCGCCGCCGAAGACGCCGGAGAGCACACTCCCGGTGTGCTTGCGGAACTCCGCCAGCATCTCGGGGCGGACCCCGGGCGCCGCGGGCGCGTTCCTGCCGCCCCGAACAACGGGCACCGTTGCATTCGTCGTCATGGGAAGCCCCCGTCGGCGATCCTGGGCCGCGTGCGGCACCGTATGATAGTTCAACGCCTTCATACTATCACTTTGAGAAGCTGGTGGGCAGACCGTCTCATCGCGGTCGCGCGGCGGGCCGGTAGGCTTCCGGCGATGAAGGCCAGCCCGGAGGTTCCGGTCACCGACGAGGACGAGGTGGCGCTCGCCGCCGTGGCCCGCTCCTGGGCCGCGCTCTCCGCGCTGGAGCCGAAATCGCGCCGGATCGTGGACGCCGCGCGCGACTGCTTCGCCGAGGTCGGCTTCGAGGAGACGACCATGGTGCGGATCGCCGAGGGCGCCGGGGTCGGCGTCGCCACCGTCTACCGGCGCTTCGGCACGAAGTCCGCGCTGGTCAGATACGCGCTCATGGCGGAGTCGCAGCGAGTCGGGGTGATCGTGGTGCAGGCGCTGCGGGATTCCGCGGGCCCGGTGAGCGGGCTGGCCGAGATCTTCGCCGCCTACGTCACCGAGGCGACGGCGCCCCGGCTGCTCACCCGCAGCCTGCGGGTCTCCTCGGCGGCGGGCGAGCTCGCCGATTTCCTCACCGGCGACGAGTTCATCGAGCAGGGGCGGGTGCTGTTCGCGCAGTACATCGAGTACTGGCAGGAGCGCGGCGAGCTGGGCCGGTTCGACGCGCACGTGGTGGCCGAGCTCTTCGTCCGGCTCACCATGTCGATCATCTCCAACCCGCACGGCGTGCTCCCGCTCTCCGACGCGGACGCGGCGCGGGAGTTCGCCCGGCGGCATCTCGCGCCGCTGCTCTTCCCGCACCCCGGCGGTTAGACCTGCTTCGGCCGCACCTTGTAGGCGGCCGACTTCAGCTCGCGCACCTTCATCTTCTGGATCGCCCGGTGGTGCTGCCGCGCGTGGTAGGCGATCGGGAAGTAGGTGAGCCGCTCCGGCAGCACCCGGTAGGCGAGGCGGATCACCGCGTAGATCCGCTCCAGCGTGCGCTGTTCCTCGTCGCTCCAGGTCAGCCCCATCATGTCGCGCAGCCGGGGGTCGAGCAGCCCGGCCAGCGACAGGTAGTTGAAGCGCAGCATCGGCGTGAGGGCGGCCCTGGCGACCCGGTTCAGCGGGAAGGGCAGCTTGCGCAGCTGCTCCAGATCGCCGGTGCGGAGCTCGGCGTATTCGCGGCGCTGCAGGTCGGTGGCGTTCAGCACCTCGGTGACCATGTGCTCGTAGTAGGTGTCGAACTCGGCGCGGGTCTGCGGGTAGCCCTTCATCGGCACCTGCAGGATCCGCGCGATCTTGATGTTGTCGGCGAGCAGTCCGTCCAGTTCGTCGGCGGTGAAGTGCCTGCCGAGCAGCAGCGGGCCCGCCTTCGCGGTGGTGGCGTAGGCGGTCGCGATGACCCACTGGTACGCACCGGGATTCAGCGCGCTGATCTGCTTGCCCTCGGCATTGCGCATGCGCAGCGGTTCGTGCAGGGAGCGGAGCCGCCTGCCCTCGGCGATGGCCTCGGCGCCGCCGTAGGTCCAGCGCAGCACCGAGTCCACCGAGCGGATCGCGCGGCCCATCGGGTCGGTGCGGGCGACCGAGTACTTGTCGGTGACGTCGCGGATGACGGGGTGCAGGCCCTGCATGGCGAAGGCCGCGGCCTCCATCATGAGGTAGGTCCAGTGGCCGACCATCTCCGCGGTCAGCGAGTCCGGGGAGATCAGTTCGATCGCGTCGTCGTCGTGGATCGGGGTCACCGAGGCGACGGGGCTGTGCTCGGTACCGGCTGCGGTCATGGTCGTTCTCCTACTTTCCACGGGGTAGTGCGGGGGTGACGCCGCCGACGTCGGTGATGGTCCAGTTCGCGTCGCGGTCGAGGGTGATGGTGTAGGCGGCGGTCGCTGTGACGCCGTCGGGGGTTTGGCGGCTCCTCGAGGTCATGTCCACGAAGACCTGGACGGTGTAGAGGTTGTTCTCTCTGCTGCTCACCTTCGCCGCCAGGACTTTCGCCGTGGAGGTGTATTCCATCCGGGTGAGCCAGGGGCCGACGACATCCACCGCGGCCGAGAGTTTCGGGGCGAGGTCTCGGCTCACCTCTTCCTGCAGTTGGGTTCGCCAGGTCTCTATGTCGCTGGGGTTGACCTCCGAGACGTTCAGGGCGTAGCGGGACGCGGCTTGTTCTGCCTCGGTGTCCGTGGCGAGTGTTGCTCGCAGGTCTGCGAGTTCTTCCGCGGAATTGTCCGTTGCCCAGAGGGTGCCGAAGGTGACGGCGGCTGCGGCAGCGACGGCTGTCAGCACTGTGCGGTTCAGGGCTGGTCTGCGCGGAGTCGCTTCTCCCCCGCCGCTGGCATCGCCTGGCGCTGCCGCGCCGCTCGGCTCGGTGTCGCGGTTGCCGGACGCTCCGGTTTCGCTGCGGTTCACCTCCGCCGCGCGCGGTTCGGCGCTGTTCGCGAGCTTGCCGCTCGCTTCGGTCCCGCTCGGGTCGGCGGGGGAAGGGGGATGGGAACTCACGGCGGTCCTTCGGGGGCGGGCGGGGCGAGGGTGATGCGGAGGCGATCACCGGGGAGGGAGGTGAGGGCCTGGTCGAGGAGGGTTCCCATGTCGACGGCGCCGAGCGCGGGGCCGATGGCGGTGGTGACGGGGCGCAGTGCGACGCCGAGCGCGCCGAGTTCGGGGGCGAAGCGGCGCAGGAAGTCGACGAGCTGCGCCTCCTCGGCACGCCAGGAGCCGAGCACCTCCTCCCCGCGCAGCAGCACCGAGCCCTCGAAGAGGTACTCGTAGGAGACGCCGAGCGTCGCCCCGAAGCGGTCGAGCTGCGGTGGCGCCGCGGTGAGCACCGTCTTCACCCAGCCGAGCTCGGGCATCAGCCGCATGACGTCGCGCAGCACGATCTCCAGCGACGGCTGGTGCCTGGCCAGCGTCCGCGCGAGCAGGTCGGCGGCGCGGGCCAGCGCGGGGGTCACCTCGCCCGCGCCGTCGACCGCGACGGCGAAGGTCTCGACCAGCCTGCCGACCGCGGCCGAGTCGACCTGGTCGAGCAGGGTGGAGGTGCCCGCGAGCAGCTCCGGCACCGCGGTCGGCGTCTCGACGGTCCCCGTGAGGCGGGCACCGTCGGCGAGGTAGCGGCCGGTGTCGGCGCCGGGCAGGAACGCGAAGACCGGTTCGCCCAGCGCGGAGAGGTTCTCGACGGCGAGCGCGCTGTCGGCGGGAATCCGGTACCCGGCGTCGTACTCGATTCCCACCCTGACCCCGTCGCGCACGCTCTCCACGAACCGCACGGCCCCGATGTCGACCCCGCGGTACACCACCTCCGACCCGGTGCGCAGCCCGGCGGCGTGTGCCATCCGCACCTCGGCGCGGTGCCGCGGCACGGTCGGGTCGTGGCCGAGCACGCCGACGGTGAGGTAGCCGCCGCCGAGCGCGGTCACCGCGGTCAGCGCGAGCCAGGAGAGCCAGGCGGGGATGCGGGTCACGGCGCGGCTCCGATCAGGCGGAGCAGCACCGCGGCGTCGATCTCGGGGTTGCCCTCGACACGGACGGTGCGGACGTCGATCGCGGGGTCGGTCAGGAATGGAATCACCTTGCCGGACAGGAGTTCCGGGATCACCGACCCGCTGCCCACCCAGACCAGCGGGTCGGCGGAGGGTTCGCGGAGCAGCCCGGCGGTCTGCTCCAGGGCGACGTTGAGGTGCGGCAGCCGGGGAATGGTCCAGTCCAGGCCGGTGGTGAGGGTGTTGACGTCGATGACGACGTTGAGCACCGCGGTCATGAACTCGGGCACCCGGCCGAGCCTGCGCTTCGCGGTCTCGGAGAACAGGAAGCCGACCTCGTCGCGCATGTCGTGCAGCCGCCGCGTGGTGGCGTCGGCGGCGGCGAGCATGCGCTCCAGGTCGGGGAGGTGGTCGGCGGTGGTGCCGAGGTCGGCGGCGAGCCGCCCGCCGAGTTCGCTGGTCTCGGCCGGGTCGTCGGGCAGCGCGCTGTTGAGCTGGTCGATGGCGTCCTGCATGCGGGTGAGGCTGCCGCCGTTGACGAACACGGCCATCCGGTCCAGGATCTGCTCCAGCTGCGGGCCGGGGTCGGTGTCGCGGAGCGGGATGGTGTCGCCGTCGCGCAGCAGTTCGGTGCCGCCGTCGACGGGCGCGAGCAGCGCCAGGTAGATGTCGCCGAGCACGGTGGTCTGCCGCAGTTCGGCGCGGGTGCCGCGGGGGAAGCGGGCGTCCGCGCGCAGCTCGATGCGCGCGATCGCCGCGTGCGGGGCCAGTTCGATCCCGCGCAGCGTGCCGACCTCGGCGCCGTCGCTGCGCACCACCGCCCCCGCGGGCAGGCTGAGCAGCGATTCGAACTCCAGGTTCAGCCGGTAGCTCGGCCCGTCCACGCCCGTGCCGGGCAGCGCGTGGTGCGAGGGGTCGAACCCGCACCCGGCGAGCAGCGCCGCGACCACGGCGAGCAGCGTCGCGCACCGAGCACCGATGCCGCGCTGCGGCCATGGATTCCGGGCCGACGGCGAACGGCGGCGCCCGCCCGCCCGGACACTCATCGCGCGCCCCCCACCACGGCGAGCACCGCCTGCGGCAGCGGCATCCGCGCCGCCCCCGGGAGCGGCACGCACTCCGGAACCCCGGCACAGAGCACCACCGGATCGCCCCCGACCACGACCCCCGGCCCCCGATACCCGACCTCGACCCCCGCCTCCCCGACCATGGCGCGCAACATCGCCAGCACCCCCGGCACCGTGTCCAGCACATCCCGCGACTCCTCGGCCCGCACCCGAGCCAGCGTCACGGCGGGAACCGACGACTCGAGCATCTCCATCAGATACGGAAAGTGCTGGTTGAACAGCCGATCCATCGGCTCGACCGCGAGCGCCAGCTTCCCCACCATCGTCTTGACGATCACCAGACTGCTCTCCAGCAGCTCCAGCCCGGGCCCGAAGGTGGTGAGCGCGGTGGTGAGGTCGCCCCACTCCCTGGTCAGGAAGGTGGTCAGCTCGGCGGAGTTGTCCAGCACCGCGCCCAGCTCGCCCAGGAAGACGTCCGGCGACGAGGTGAGCTCGGCCAGTGCCCGCAACTGCTCGCGCAGCTGCGGCCCGAGCCCGCCGAGTTCCCGGTCCGCCCCGGCCAGCACCGCCCGCAGCAGTGGAACGCCGTCCGGCCCCGGCCTGGTCATCTCGTCCAGCAGTCCGGTGAACGAGCGCAGCGCGGCCGAGGTGCCGATCGGGGTCTCGGTGCGCTCCTTCGCGATACAGCGCTCCTCCGGCAGCAGCGCCCCGCCCGCGTAGTCGGCGTCCACCAGCTCCACCCGCCGGTCGGTGAGCAGCGAGGCGTTCACCACGACGGCCCGCACGTCGGCGGGGAGCCCGCGCTCCCCGATCCGCATCCGCACCCGGACCCGATCGCCATCGGGCTCCAGCGCCGAGACCGACCCCACCGGGACGCCGCGAATGGTCACCGCCGCGCCGTCGTACAGCCCGTAGGTGGTGTCGAACTCGGCGCACACCGCCCTGGTTCCGCCGCCGCCCCAGCCGAGACCGACCGCGGCACCGGTAGCGGCCACCACGGCGACGAGCACGATCCCGAGTCCCGTCCGCACGCCCATCTCAGCACCCCGCTCCCGGCACCGGCAGGCACACGTCCGGCCGCTGGACGGTGAGCCCGCTCCGGTCGATGAGCGCGGTCCCCTCCGGCCCGGCCACCGCGGCGAGCTGCCGCAGCGTGCCGGTGAGCGCGTCGATCATGCGGTTCGTGTCGGCGAGCAGCCGCCCGCTCAGGTCACGGCTCTGTTCGAGCGGGAAGAAAAGGGGCTCCAGCTTTTCGGCGTAGGGCCCGCTGAGGAAGTCGAACAGCAGCCCCACAACGGCGGTCACCTTGTCGGCGAAGATCTCCACCTTCGCGCGGGCCGCCACGATCTGCGGGCCGAGGATCGCGTAGGCGCGGATCACCTCGGTGGCGAGCTGCTCGTTGTCGTGCACGGTGGCCAGGTACTCGTTGGAGAGCCCGAGCAGCTCCTGCACCTGGGTGCGCTGCTCGGCGAGCGCCCCGAGCACCGTGCCGAGCGCGGTGACCGACTCGCGCACCGCGCCCGGCGCCCCGGTGAGCGCGGCCGCCGAACCCTCGAGGGTGGCCCGCAGCGCGGCGGTGTCGGCCCGGTCGGTGACCCGGACCGTCTCCGGCAGCAGGTCGTTCACCAGGAACGGCAGCCGGGCCCGCTCGGCCGGGATGGCGCCGCGCAGCACCCCGTCGCCCGCGGGCAGCAGGGCCAGGTAGAGCCCGCCGACGGGGGTCAGCATGCGCACGTCGACCGCGGTGGCGTCGCCGATCCGCTGCCCGGCGTCGACCTCGAAGGCGACGTCGACGTGCGCGTCGGCCAGCTCGACCGCGAGCACCCGGCCGACCGGGATTCCCGCGATGCGCACCCCGTCACCGGGTTTCAGCCCGCCGCTCTCCGGCAGCGTCAGGTGCTGGACGACCGAGCCGGGCGGGTGCAGGTACAGCACCCCGACGGTGCCGAAGCCGATGGTCAGCGTGACGACCCCGAACAGCGCCCAGACCAGCTGGGCGCGCGGCGTCACCTGCTCGGCGCCGAAGGTCATGGCGCTCCTCCCTCGCGGACGGTCATGGCGCTCCTCCCTCGCGGACGGTCATGGCGCTCCTCCCTCGCGGACGGTCATCGCGGTGCCCCCGCGCAGACGGTGAGGGCCCGGCCGTGCAGCAGCACGGTCGCGTCGACCGGCAGCGGGAAGGCGCCGTGCGCACACCGGCGGCCCGGCTCCTCGGCCGGGATGAGCGCGTTCAGCGACTCCAGCAGCCCGGGCAGCAGCCACAGCGAGCGCACCGCGGCGGTGCTGTCCGGGATGGCCAGCCGCATCCGGTCGGTGAGCGAGTCGGACGAGTCGCGGGCGCCGAGCAGCAGCAGGGCGAGCGCGTCGGCGGTGCGCACCACCTCGCTCATCTCCACCGAGCCCTTGTCCATCAGGGTGAGGAACTCCGCCATCCGGCTCGAGACCGGCATGAAGATGGAGTGGAAGACCCGCAGGATGTTCTCCAGGTTCGCCGAGCGCCCGCGCAGCCGCTGCGCGAGCTGGTCGAGGTTGGCGACGATGGTGCTGATCACGGCGGTGCGGTCGGCGGCGTAGGAGGCCAGCGCGGCGACGTCGCGGAGCAGCGGCGCCGGGTCGTCGCCGGTGCCGTCGATCAGGGCGACGACGTTGGTGAGGAAGCGGTTGTAGACCTCCGGGTCGGCCTCCTCCAGCAGCGGGCGCAGGCCGTTGAAGACGGTGGTGATGTCGAAGGAGTCGACGGTGTTGCGCACCGGTTCGGCGGGGTCGAGCTCGGGGGCGTCGGCGCCGCGGGTGATGGCGAGATAGCGCTGCCCGGTGAGGTTCTGGAAGCGGATGGCCAGCAGGTCGGTGCCGCGCAGCGGGTACTCGGTGCGCAGCGTGAAGCGCACCCGCGCGGTGTGCTCGGGGGTGAGCGCGACCTCGGTGATCTTGCCGACCTGCACGCCGCGCAGCCGCACATCGGCGTTCTCGCGCAGCCCGAAGACGTCGCCGAACTCGGCCACGTAGGCGCGGGTCGCTCCGCCGACCGGGCGCTCGACGGCCTGCACCACCAGGGTGACGATGCCGATCACCACGAGCAGCAGCAGCGAGAGGCGCACGGCGGCGCCGCGGGGCGTCTTCATCGCGGACCCCCGAGGACGATCTCGGTGTCGAGGGTGACCTGCCCGTCCCGGTTCCGCAGCGCGCCGTCCAGCCCGGCCAGCAGCGCCCGGACATGCCCCGGGGTGACGCCGCGCATCGACTGGTTCAGCGGGATCACCATGTCCAGCAGCATGTCCACCGCGTGCGCCATCGGCCCGAGCGCACCGACCAGCTCGCCGGCGAAGGCGAAGACCAGGTTGGAGACCTCGGAGATGGTGGCCGATGCCTGCTTCGTCGCGGCGTCGTCGTCCAGCTCCTCGACCGAGGCGAGCGCGGTGAGGATGCCGAGCGCGGAGGGAGCGAACGCCGCGACCCCCTCGGTGACGTCGGCGGTGGTGCTCAGCACCTGCCCGAGCGGCACCCCCTGGGCGCGCTGCCAACTGCGGGCGAGCAGCAGCGCCGAGGTGAGCAGCGGCGCGCCCGCCTCGGTGAGCCCGGCCGCGTTCTCCAGCGAGACCGCGAGCCGATCGGTGAGGATGCCGGCGACGGCCCGGTTGGAGTCGCGCAGGATCCGGGTGACGGTGAAGTTCTCGACCCGCTCGGCAGGCTCGAGCACCGCGCCCGCGGCGAGCGGCTCCCCGCCCGGCATCGGGGTGAGTTCCAGTGCGGTGGAGCCGAACACCGTGGCCGAGACGAAGCGCGGCCGCGTGGTCGTGCTCAGCTCGGGCAGCCGGGCCGCATCCACCCCGACGGTCAGCCGGTGCCGCTGCACCCCCACCGGCCGCACCGCGACGACCTGCCCGATCGCCATGCCGCGCAGCCGGATCGGGGTGCCCGGCCCCGCGCCGTCGCCGAGCCCGGAGACCACCAGGTCGAACTCCACCCGCCCGTCCCGCCCCGGCTCCAGCGTCCGCCACACCGCACCGCTCAGCAGCACCAGCGCGACCACCAGCACCAGCCCGCGCAACCGCAGCCCGGCCCGGTCCGGCCCGCGCACCGAGAAACTCCGCGCCCGGCTCATCCCGTGAACCCGATATCGGTGTCGAACCCCCAGATCGCGAGGGTGAGCGCCATATCGCTCATGGCGATCAGCACCAGGCCGGCCCGGATGGCCCGCCCGGAGGCGATGCCGACCCCCTCCGGCCCGCCGGTCGCGTAGAACCCCTGGTAGGCGTGCACGCCGGTGACCAGCAGCACGAACACCACCACCTTGAGCAGTGAGAAGGCCAGGTCCGGGCCGCTGACGAACATCCGGAAGTAGTGCCCGAAGGCGCCGGCGCCCTGCCCCTGCACACCCGTCACCACCAGGTCGGTGGTGAGGAAGCCGAGCGCCAGCGCGATCAGGTACACCGGAACCACGGTGATCACGGCCGCGACCAGCCGGGTCGAGACGACGTACGGAATCGGGTCGATGGCCTGCGCTTCCAGCGCGTCGATCTCCTCGGAGATCCGCATGGCGCCGATCTCGGCGGTCATCCGGCACCCGGCCTGCGCCGCGAAGCCGACCCCGGCCACCAGCGGCGCCAGCTCGCGCGGGTTGGCCAGCGCCGACACGGCCCCGGCCAGCGGCCCCATACCGAGCATGTCCAGCGCGGTGAAGCCGAGCAGCCCGATCATCGCCCCCGCCACCACGCCCATGATCACCAGCACCGGCGCCACCCCGCCGCCGACGATCACCGACCGGCCGTTGCCCCAGGCCAGATCGGTGAAGACGGCGACCGTCTGCCTGCGGTAGTTGCGCAGCGCGTGCCCGACCCCGAGCACCGCCGCCACCCCGAAGCGGAGCTGGAAACCCAGCTCCTCCAGCGGTTCCCAGCCGCGCCGCAGCCGCCGGGTCCAGCGCAGCCCGGCGGGGCGGTACGCCGACGGCCCGCCGCGGGCCGCGGCGGCGGTCACAGGAACCCCATGGGCAGGAAGAGCAGCACCAGCTGGGTGATCACCAGGTTCGCCACCAGGCAGGCCAGCATGCCGAGCACCACGGCGGCGTTCACGCAGTCGGCGACGCCCTTCGGGCCGCCGCCCGCCTCCAGCCCGCGCTGCCCGGCGATCACCGCGACCAGGTAGCCGAAGACCGCCGACTTGCCCAGGCAGATCACCAGATCGGTGACGGTGGCGAAGCTGCCGAAGGAGAGCCAGTACGAACCGGGCGCGACCCCCTGCCCGACCGAGGCGACGAAGAACCCGGCCAGGATGCTCATCAGGATCACCAGCACGGCCAGCATCGGCGCGACCACCGTCATGGCCAGCACGCGCGGAGCCACCAGCCTGCGGTGCGGGTCGATGCCCATGGTGCGCAGCGCGTCGATCTCCTCGCGCACCGTGCGGGCGCCGAGATCGGCGGCGATGGCCGAGGCGCCAGCCCCGCCGACCAGCAGCGCCGCCGCGAGCGGCGCGATCTGCTGCATGACTCCCATGCCGCCGACCGCGCCCGCCATCGACCCGGCACCGATGTTCTCGGTGATGCTGCCGACCTGCACCGCGATCACCACGCCCATCGGCAGCGAGATCAGGATGGCGGGCAGCATCGACACCGAGACGAAGAACCAGGCCTGGACCAGCGCCTCCCGCAGCGGGAAGCGGCCGCGGGCCAGGTCGTACCCCATGAGCGCGGTGGCCCGCACCCCGAGCCGGACCCCGCGCCCGAAGGTCCGGGTGCTCGATGCGATCGACGCGACCACCACGACCTCCTCGAACACCGCGCTGTGATAGTCGAACTGCCATCAGACTATCAACAGCATGCGCAGCGTCGAGCGGTTTCCCCGGAACTGATCGACAGCCCCCCTGAACAGCCTCGAAAGCGGCGTTCGAGCCGCGCGGCCCCTACTCCCCCGCGGGCGCGGGGACCGGCTTCCCGTTGCTGGTGATCTCCACCAGCGGCAACCGCAGCGCCCCCGGCGCGCTCTCCGGCACCACCGGATGGCGCGGCGCCACCGGCTCGATCCGGCGGTAGGCGGAGCCGAGCGCGGGCCGCGAATCGGCCTCGCCCTTGTTCGGCCACATGGCCACCGCCCGCTCGGACTGCGCGGTGATCGTCAGCGACGGGTTCACCCCGAGGTTCGCGGTGATCGTCGAGCCGTCGATGACGTGCAGCCCGGGATGGCCGTAGAGCCGGTGGTAGGGATCGACCACACCGCTCTCCGGCGAATCGCCGATCACGCAGCCGCCGATGAAGTGCCCGGTCATCGGGATGTCGAACAGGCTGCTGATCGAGCCGGTGGCGAAGCCGTCGATCTTCTCGCCGATCCGGTTCGCCACGTCGTGCCCGGCCGGGATCCAGGTCGGGTTGGGAGCGCCCTCGCCCTGCCTGGTGTGCATCCGCTTGCGCCCGAACACCCCGCGCCGGGTGTAGGTGGTGATCGAATTGTCCAGCGACTGCATCACCAGCAGCCCGATCATCTGCTCGGACCAGCGCCGCGGATTGTGCATGCGCGCGATATCGCGCCTGCTGCGCACCATCTGCCGCCACCACAGTTTGCCCTTGGCGACCCCGTCGACCTCGTCCACCATCGCGGTGCTGAGCAGCGCGAGGGTGTTGCTCCCCTTGCCGTAGCGCACCGGTTCGATGTGCGTGTCGGCGTCGGGGTGGATGGACGAGGTGATCGCGACGCCCTTGGTGAAATCGGTGTCGTCGGCGCGGGTGCGCACGACGAGCAGCTCCTCGGAGTTGGTGCGCGCCAGGTACCCGAGCCGCGGCGAGATCTCCGGCAGCGAGCCGGTGTCGCGCAGCTTGTGCAGCAGCCGCTGGGTGCCGAGCGCGGCGGCGGAGAAGATCACCTGCTCGGCGGTGAAGGTGCGCTTCCTCCTGCGCAGCAGCCGTCCGGTGCCGACGGTCGAGACCGAGTAGCCGCCGCCGGAGAGCGGCCGCACGTCGGTGACGGTGGTCAGCGGGTGCACCTCGGCCCCGGCCTCCTCGGCCAGGTAGAGGTAGTTCTTGACCAGGCTGTTCTTGGCGTTGTGCCTGCACCCGGTCATGCACTCGCCGCAGTGCGTGCAGGTGCGCCTGGCCGGGCCGGCGCCACCGAAGAACGGGTCGGGCACGTCCTGCCCCGGCCTGGTGCCCGGCCCGCCGAAGAACACGCCGACCGGGGTGCGCTGGTAGGAGTCGCCGACGCCCATCTCCTCGGCCACCTCCCGCAGGACGCGGTCGGTGGCGGTGGTGGCGGGGTTCGTCGTCACGCCGAGCATCCGCTTGGCCTGGTCGTAGTAGGGCAGCAGCTCCGACTTCCAGTCGGTGATGTGCGCCCACTGCCGGTCCGCGAAGAACTTCTCCGGCGGCTCGTACAGCGTGTTGGCATAGACCAGGGAGCCGCCGCCGACGCCGGAGCCGCTCATGATCAGGGTGTCGTCGAGCAGCGTGAGCCGCTGGATGCCGTAGAACTTGGCCCACGGCGCCCACAGGTACTTGCTGGCGCGCCAGGAGGTCTTGGCGAACTCGTGGTCGGCGAAGCGGCGCCCCGCCTCCAGCACGCCGACCCGGTACCCCTTCTCGGTGAGCCGCAGCGCGCTCACGCTGCCGCCGAAGCCGGAGCCGACGATCAGCACGTCGTAGTCGAAGGTCATCGGAAGAGCTCCTTTGCTCCGACGGGAAGCAGCGGGTGGTCGGCCGGGTTCAGCTTGCGGGTCTGCAGCCGGTAGCTGAGCACGGTACCCGGCCAGTTGTTGGTGATGCGCCCGTTCTCGCTGCGGTACCAGCTGCCGCAGAAGTTCCAAGGCGTGCGCTCGAGCCGCTGCTGCAGCCCGGCATCGAATTCGTCCGCCTTGTCGGTGCGGGTGTCGAGCACGCGACCGGCGTGCGGCGCGAGCCGCTCCAGCGCCTGCCGGATGTAGCTCGCCTGCGACTCGATCATGTAGACGATGGAACCGACGCCGAGGTTGGTGTTCGGCCCGTACACCAGGAAAAGGTTCGGGTAGCCGGGCACGGTGACGCCCTTGTACGCGCGGGCCCCGCCCGCCCAGTCGTCCTCCAGCTTGCGCCCGCCGCGGCCGCGGATCTGCATGGGCCACAGGAACTCGGTTCCCTTGAAGCCGGTGCCGTAGACGATCACGTCGGCTTCGTGCAGCTCACCGTCGGCGGTGCGCACGCCCTCCGGCTCGATCGCGGTGATGCCGGTCGTCTGCACGCTGACGTTCGGCGCGGTGAGCGCGGGCAGGTACTCGTTGGAGAAGAGCGCCCGTTTGCAGCCGGCCGGGTAGTCCGGGGTCAGCTTCGCCCGCAGCCCGGGATCGGCCACCTGCTTGCGCAGCTGGCGCATGCCGATCCAGGTGACCAGCTTCCGGATCAACGGCACGTCCACCAGCGCCAGCGCGAGGAATTCGCAGACGGTCCAGAACCAGAGCCGCTCGGCCTTCCTGGTGAAGGGAAGCAGCTGGAACAGCGTGTGTTGCAGCTTCGAGTACTCGACGTCGTTCTTCGGCATGATCCACGCCGCCGAGCGCTGGAACAGCGTCAAGTGTTCCGTGCTCGGCGCGATGGCGGGCACGAACTGGACGGCGCTGGCGCCGGTCCCGATCACGGCGACCTTCCTGCCGGTCAGCTCGACGTCGTGGTCCCACTCGGCGGAGTGGAAGGATTGCCCCCGGAAGCTCTCGATGCCGGGAATCGCGGGCAGCGCGGGGCGGGAGAGCTGCCCGACCGCGGAGATCAGCACGTCGCAGGTGAGCTCGGCGCCGTCGGCGAGCCGCACGGTCCAGGTGCCGGTCGCGTCGTCGTAGGCCGCCTCGGTGACATCGGAGCCGAAGCGGATGCGCGGGAGCAGGTTGTGTTTGCGCGCCACGTCGCGGATGTAGCCCTGGATGTCGGCCTGGCCGGAGAAGCGCTTCGGCCAGTCCGACTTGGGCTCGTAGGAGAACGAGTACAGCGGCGACGGGATGTCGCAGCCCGCGCCGGGGTAGGTGTTCTCCCGCCAGACGCCGCCCAGATCGGCCGCGCGCTCGAGAATGGTGAAGTCGCCGAAGCCGGCGCGCTGCAGCTCCACGGCGGTGCCGAGGCCGCCGAAGCCGGTGCCGATGATGACGATCGAAGGTGCACTACGTGGCATATCCCTACGCTATGGCCTTGGCGTGGCCGCACGGCAAATACCTGAGGTCAAAGAATCAATAGATTCGGCCATACTGGTGTCATGCACGAAGTCGAGCAGGCCGAAGTGGGCGACTGGAGCTTTCCGCGCGGCGTCGCCAGCGTCGGGGTCATGGTCGAGCACGCGGCCGCGCACGGGGTCGAGGCGCCGCGGCTGCTGGCGGGCACCGGTCTCGCCGCGGCCATGCTCACCGACCCGGATCGGCAGATCGACGCGCACACCGAGCTCGCCGTCGTGCGTGCGCTGGTCCGCGAGCTCGGTGCGGATGACGCCGCGCTCGGCGCGACGGTCGGGCAGCGCTACCGGATCAGCACCTTCGGCATCTTCGGCTTCGCCTGCGTCACCAGCGCGACCCTGCGCGAGGCCATCTCGCTGGCGCTGCGCTACTACAGCCTCGGCTTCGCCTTCTGCACCCCCGAGGTGCAGTGGAACGAGCACGAGGTGCTGACCCGGTTCCGCTACGGCACCGTCCCGGCCGACCTGCAGTGGTTCCTGGTGCAGCGCGACATCGTCGCCATCCACCGGGTGATGAGCGACCTGCTCGGCGGGCCGTGCACCTTCACCCGCGCCGAGTTCGCCTTCCCGGCGCCGGCGAACACCGCCGTCCTGACCGCCGCGCTCGGCGTCGAGCCGCGCTTCGGCTGCCCGCAGACGCTCTTCGGTGTGCCGCAGGCGCTGCTCACCCGACCGCTGCCGCAGGCCAACCAGGCCACCTGGGCCATGTGCGTCGCGCAGTGCCGCGACCTGGTCGGCCACCGCCGCGCCCGCACCGGGATCGCCGCCGACGTGCGCGAGCGGCTCTTCCCCGGCCCCAGCGGCCCGCCGACGCTGGACGCCGTCGCCGCCGAGCTCGCCATGAGCACCCGCACCCTGCGCCGCAGGCTCGCCGAGGCGGGCACCAGCTACCGCGGCCTGCTCGACGAGGTGCGCCGCACGCTGGCCGAGGAGCTGCTCGCCGCCACCCCGATGTCGGTGGACGACGTCGCGCTGCGGCTCGGCTACGCCGAGGCGACCCCCTTCATCCACGCCTTCAAGCGGTGGACCGGCACCACCCCGGCGGCCTACCGCAGGACCAGGCTGCGCGGGCCCGCGGTGGCCGGCGCCGCACGTTTGCCCGGGGGCCGGCCGGGCACCACTGGCGTATGAGTACCGACGCGAGCACCGAAGACGGTCCCGGCGACACCCTGTCGCCGACCGAGTCCCTCGACTCCGACGAGGTGCGCAACGACGACGGCGACGCCGTGGTGGATCCGCCGGACGACTGGAGCGGCGCCAACCGCTTCGGCATGACCGCCCGCGAGGAGCGCGAGGGCGAGCCGCTCGCCCAGCGCCTCGCCGAGGAGGAGCCCGACGTCGGCGAGCCCATCGATCACACCACCGAGGAACTCGCCGACGCGGGCGTCACCGATGTCGAGCAGCTCCCGGCCGACGACGCGGACGAGCTCTTCGGCACGCACCGCGGCCAGATCGACGGCGCTCCCGAGGACGGCCCCTCGCTCTTCCCGGTTTCGGAGTAGCGGGTACGACAGCGGCGGGGACGGTCGCCGACCGTCCCCGCCGCCCGCTCGTCCGCTACTTCTTGCGCTCGCGCCGCTCCCTGACCCGCACCGAGATGCGCACCGGCGAGCCGTCGAAGTTGAACTCCTCGCGCAGCCGCCGCTCCAGGAACCGGCGGTACCCCGCCTCCAGGAAACCGGTGGTGAAGAGCACGAAGGTCGGCGGGCGGGTACCGGCCTGGGTGGCGAAGAGCACCCGGGGCAGCCTGCCGCCGCGCATCGGCGGCGGAGTCGCCGCGACGACCTCCTTGAGCCAGTTGTTCAGCCGCCCGGTGGAGATGCGCTTGTCCCACGACTCCAGCGCGCCCTCCATGGCGGGGACCAGCTTCTGCACCGCGCGGCCGGTGTGCGCGGAGATGTTCACCCGCTGCGCCCACGGCACCCGGTTGAGGTCGCGGTCGACCTCCTTCTCCAGGGTGAGCCGCCGGTCCTCGTCGACCAGGTCCCACTTGTTGAAGGCGAGCACGAGCGCGCGCCCGGAGTCGGCGACCAGGCTGATCACCCGCAGGTCCTGCTCGGTGAGCGGCTGCGAGGCGTCGATCAGCATGATCGCGACCTCGGATGCCTCCAGCGCCGACTTGGTGCGCAGCGAGGCGTAGAACTCGGTGCCGGAGGCGTGCGCCACCTTGCGCCGCAGCCCGGCGGTGTCGACGAACTTCCAGATCTTGCCGCCGAGGTCGACCAGCGTGTCCACCGGGTCGACGGTGGTTCCCGCGACGTCGTGCACCACCGAGCGCTCGTCCCCGGCCAGCTTGTTGAGCAGGCTGGACTTGCCGACGTTCGGCTTCCCGACCAGCGCGACCCGGCGCGGGCCGAGGCCGGGGGTGCCCTCGCGCGGGGTCTCCGGCAGCGCCGCGAGCACGTCGTCGAGCAGGTCGCCGGTGCCGCGGCCGTGCGCGGCGCTGACCATCCGCGGCTCGCCGAGCCCGAGCGACCACAGCGAGGCCGCCTCGGCCTCGGCCCGCACGTCGTCCACCTTGTTGGCGACCAGGATCACCGGGATGTCGCTGCGCCGCAGCTTCTTCACCGCGGCCTCGTCGGTGGCGGTGGCGCCGACGACGGCATCCACCACCAGCAGGATGGCGTCGGCGGTCGACATGGCCAGCTCGGCCTGCCTGGCCACCGACTGCTGCAGCCCCTTGGCGTCCGGCTCCCAGCCGCCGGTGTCCTGCACCCAGAAGCGCCGCCCGGACCAGCTCGCCTCGTAGGAGACCCGATCCCTGGTCACGCCGGGGATGTCCTCGACGACGGCCTCGCGCCTGCCGAGGATCCGGTTCACCAGCGTCGACTTGCCGACGTTGGGGCGGCCGACCACCGCGAGGGTCGGCATGGCGATCTCGTCGCCCGCCTCCGCCTCGGAATCGAGATCCTGGATCTCCCAGTCGGATTCGTCGCTCCAGATGCCGTCTCCGGCGAGTACGTCCTCGGTCACCGCGTCCGTCCGTTTCCGGCCACGGCGTGCCCGACCACCCGGTACAGCTCGTCGATGACCTCGTCCATGTCCAGTTCGCTGGTGTCCACCTGCACCGCGTCCGCGGCCGGGCGCAGCGGGGAGACCGCGCGCGTCGAGTCCAGGGTGTCCCTGCGCTGCACGTCGGCGAGGACACCGGCGTAGTCGTCGCCCCTGCCCTCGCGGATGTTCTGTTGATTGCGCCGGTGCGCGCGGGCCTCCGCGGAGGCGGTCAGGTACACCTTGGCGTCCGCGTCCGGCAGCACGACGGTGCCGATGTCGCGGCCCTCGACCACGATCCGCCCGGCGCCCGCCGCCAGCTCGCGCTGCAGCGCCACCAGCTGCTCGCGCACCGCAGGCACCGCGGAGACCGCGGAGACCGCGCGGGTCACGACGCTGCCCCTGATCTCGTCGGAGACGTCCGCACCGGCGAGCAGGATCAGCTCCTGCCCCGGGTCGGTGCCGATGGTCAGCGGCAGCTCCGCGACCGCGGCGGCGACGGCGGCCGGGTCGGCCGGGTCGACGCCGAGCCGCAGCACCCGCAGGGTGGCGACCCGGTACATGGCGCCGGTGTCCAGGTAGCGGGCGCGCAGCCGGGTGGCCAGCCTCCGCGAGACGCTGGACTTCCCGGTGCCCGACGGGCCGTCCATCGCCACCACCAGCGGCGAATCGTCCGACAACCGCGCGGTATCGGCCACCGGGATCTCCAGACCGTTCACAACTGCACCGCCTCGTAGAGTTTTCCGACTTCGTCCCGTCCGAGCACCTTGAGCGTGCCCGGACGTTGATCGCCGAGCGCCACCGGGCCGACGTGCGTGCGCAGCAGCCGGTCCACCGGGTGGCCCACCTCGGCGAGCAGCCTGCGCACGATGTGCTTGCGCCCCTCGTGCAACTCCAGCTTGACCAGGGATCGTCCCTCGTTGACCTCGAGCACCTGGAAGCGGTCGACACTGGCCGGGCCGTCCTCCAGCTCGACGCCGGCGCGCAGCCGCTTGCCCAGCGAGCGGTCCACCTCGCCGCGCACGGTGGCCAGGTAGGTCTTGTGCACCTCGAAGGAGGGGTGCATGAGCCGGTGCGCGAGGTCGCCGTCGTTGGTGAGCAGCAGCAGCCCCTCGGTGTCGGCGTCCAACCGGCCGACGTGGAAGAGCCGCTGGCCCGCGACGATCCGCTCGGCCACGATGTCGCCGACGCACGGGCGGCCCAGGTCGTCGGACATGGTGCACTGCCAGCCGCGCGGCTTGTTCATCGCCAGGTGCACGAGCTCCTCGCGGACGACGACGCGGGTGCCGTCCACCCGGACCACGGCGTTCTCGGCGTCGATCCGCAGCCCCTGCTCGGTGACGATGGCGCCGTCCACCTCGACCCGGCCCTGCGCGATCAGCTCCTCGGCGGCGCGGCGCGAGGCGACGCCCGCCTTCGCGAGCACCTTCTGCAGCCGTTCCCCCTCGCCCCACGGGAGCTTGGTGTGGCCGCCCTCGGCGTGCTGGTGCTTGGCCGGCTTGGCATTGCTGAGCAGCGGGGTCGAGCTGCTCTGCCGCTCCGGCTTGGCCTTCTTGGCCGCGGGGCGGGAGTCGCGGCGCGCGCCGCCCTCGTCCCGGCGGCCGCCGTCGTAGCGGCGATCCGAGCCGCCCTCGGACCGGCCGCCCGACGCACCGGCACGGCCACCGTCGGGCCTGCCGCCGCCGTAGCGGCCTCCGGTTCCGCCGTCGTCCCTGCGGTAGCCGCCACCGGAGCGGCCCGCGCGGTCCTGGCCGCCGCCGGGGCGTCCACCCCGGTCGTCCCCGCGGCCGTAGCCGCCGTCGGGACGCCCGGCGCGGTCCTGGCCGCCGCCCGGCCTCGCGCCGCGGTCGTCACGGCCGTAGCCGCTTCCGCGGCTGTCGGTGTCGCCGCGGGTGCGGCGGCGATCGCGTTCCTCGTCCGCGCGGCGGGCGCCGTCGGCGCGGGCGGCGGCGGTGCGCTGCCCGCGCTCCGGCCTGCCGCGGCCGGGCTGGTCGCTGCGGTTTCTTCGATCCGGTGTGCCATCTCGGCGAGCGGGGGTGTTCATAGTTCCTTCAGTTCTCGGTGCCGAGGTCCAGATCGGACCCGGCGGGTTTTCGCAGCCTGGTGTAGCGGGGATCCGTCTCCAGGCTCTCGTTGATCTCGTCGATCATGTCGACGCCGGGGAGCAGCGGCGCCAGTGGCGGCAGATCGCTGAGCGACGCCAGCCCGATCCGCTCCAGGAAGAGCTCCGTGGTGCGGTAGAGGGTGCCGTTGGTCTCCGGATCGACACCGTCCTCGGCGATCAGGCCCCGTGCCAGCAGCGTACGCATAACGCCGTCGACATTGACCCCGCGCACCGCGCCGACCCTGGTTCTGGTGACCGGCTGGCGGTACGCGATGACCGCCAGGGTCTCCAGCGCCGCCCTGGTCAGTTTGGTCCTGGCGCCGTCGAGCAGTACCCGTTCCACATAGGGTGCGTACTCGCTGCGAGTATAGAAGCGCCACCCGTCCCCGACGAAACGCAGGTCGATTCCGCTGCCGTTGGCGGCGAGCTCGGCGGACATCCCGCGCAGCGCCGTCTGCACCCGCTCGGTGGTGTCGTCCAGCGCCGCGGCCAGCTGTTCGACCGGGGCCGGTGCGTCGACGACGAGCAGCATGGCCTCCAGCGCCGCCCGGAATTCGGGGCCGTCCAGCGGCTCCGGCGTGAAATTCGCCACCGCGTCGGTCATCCGTAGTCCTCCTCGATGGTCGCCGGGGCCCGCACCGCCTCCGGGTCGCCGGTCCAGCTGACGCCGAGCGGACCGAGCGGCTCCGGCTGGTCGAACTCGATGTGCCTGCCCCGGTACAGCTCGAGCAGCGCCAGGAACCTGGCCACGATCTCGATCGGCTCGGTGAGGCCGGTGATCAGCTCGGCGAAGGTGGTCCAGCCGCCGATGCCGCGCTCCCTGAGCACGTCCAGCACCAGCTCGGCCTGCTCCGCCACCGAGACGGTGTGCGCGTGCAGGTGGTCCAGCCCGACCCGCGGCTTCGGCTTGGGCCGGAACGCCGCCGCGGCGATCTCGGCGAAGCGCGGCACGTCCACCCCGAGCGTGACCTCGGGCAGCAGCCCGGCGAACCGCTCCTCCAGCCCGACCGAACGCGGGTAGCGCCGCAGCGCCACCGCCTCCAGCTCCGCGAACAACTCGGCGACCTGCTTGAACGCCCGGTACTGCAGCAGCCGCGCGAAGAGCAGGTCGCGCGCCTCCAGCAGCTCCAGGTCCTCGGCGTCGGTCATCTCGCCGGCGGGCAGCAGCCGGGCCGCCTTGAGGTCGAGCAGGGTGGCGGCGACGACGAGGAACTCGGTGGTCTCGTCCAGGATCTTGTCCGCGCGCAGCCCGTTCGGCGCGGACATCGCCGCGGTGAGCGCCTTGGTGTAGGCGATGAACTCGTCGGTGACCTTGTGCAGCGCGACCTCGGTGACGTCGAGTTTTCGCGCGCTGATCAGCTGCAGCAGCAGGTCGAACGGCCCCTCGAAGTTGCTCAGCCGCAGGTGGAACGTCTGGCGGGGCGCTTCGGGCGCCTCGGGGGTGACGGTCGTGGTCACCGGCCGGACCGGTGGATGACCTCTCTGGCCATCGATCGATACTGCTCCGCGCCGGTCGACTTCGGCGCCCAGGTGGTGATCGGCTCACCGGCCACGCTGGCGTCCGGGAAGCGCACGGTGCGGCCGATCGCGGTGTCGTAGACCAGGTCGCCGAAGACCTCGACCACGCGCGCCATGACCTGCCTGGCGTGCTGCAGCCTGGCGTCGAACATGGTGACCACGATGCCGTAGAGGCTGAGCTGCTGGTTCAGCCGGTCCCGCACCTTGTCGACGGTGTCGGTGAGCAGCGCGAGGCCGCGCAGCGAGAAGTACTCGCACTCCATCGGGATGATGACGCCGTCGGCGCAGGCCAGCGCGTTGATGGTGAGCAGACCGAGCGAGGGCTGGCAGTCGATCAGGATGTAGTCGTACTGGTCCCGCACCGGCGCCAGCGCGCGGCCGAGCGACTGCTCGCGGCCGACCTCGTTCACCAGCTGGATCTCCGCGGCGGAGAGGTCGATATTGCTGGGTAGCAGATCCATGCCGTCGACCCGCGTCTCCATCACCACGTCATCGATCCCGACGCGGTTCTCGACCAGCAGGTTGTGCACCGTGTACTGCAGATCGTGCAGCGCGACCCCGAGCCCCGCGGAGAGCGCGCCCTGCGGGTCGAGGTCGACCAGCAGCACCCGGCGGCCGTACTCGGCGAGCGCGGCGCCCAGGTTGATGGTGGAGGTGGTCTTGCCGACGCCGCCCTTCTGGTTGCACATGGCGACGATCAGCGCTTGGCCGGTCTTCTCCACCGGCGGCGGATCCGGCACCGGGCGCAGCGGCCGTCCGGTCGGGCCGAGGTCGGCGTCGGCGTCCTCGGGAACGGGCTCGGCGCCGTCGCCCCAGAGCGAATCGGCCGCGGCCTTGGACGGGCCCTTGGGCTCGGCGTCGCCGCGCCGCTCCGCGCGGGCGGACGGACCCCGGACGGACGCGTTGTTCGGCGGTTCCGCACTGGCTGTGGTCACGATCCGCTGCTCCTTATACGTCCTGCCCGTTCCTTGCCGAGCGTAGCGAAGCCGGGATGGCGCGACCTCGCTCTCGTACGGTCCAGCTTCCGATAGACGCTACCGCCTCGTGCGGGGCACCGTCGCTCGGACACGCGCGTCCCAGTGTTCCCCGTGTCACCGCCGCGCGTCCGGGTTACCGGCCGGTGGGTACGAAATCGGGCGGGTCGGGTCGGGTCACGCGCGCGGGTGCGCGGTGGCCCAGACCTCGCGCAGCGTCGTCACCGTGACCAGGGTGTAGATCTGCGTCGTGGTCACCGAGGCGTGCCCGAGCAGCTCCTGCACCACCCGGACGTCGGCGCCGCCGTCGAGCAGGTGCGTCGCGAAGGAGTGCCGCAGCGTGTGCGGCGAGACCGCCGCCTCGATCCCGGCCCGCTCGGCGGCGGAGCGCAGCACCTGCCAGGCGCTCTGCCTGGAGAGCCTGCCGCCGCGCGCGTTCCGGAACAGCGCGGGCCCGCCCGCCGCCCGCCCGCGCGGCACCAGCGCGGGCCGCCCGCGCACCAGGTAGGCGTCGACCGCGGCCAGCGCGGGCCGCCCGATCGGGACCATGCGCTGTTTGCCGCCCTTGCCGTGCAGCACCACCGCTCGGCCATCGGTGTCCAGGTCGTCCACGTCGAGCCCGACCACCTCGGAGATCCGGGCGCCGGTGGAGTACAGCAGCTCGAGCAGCGCCCGGTCGCGCAGCGCGCGCGGCGCGTCCGTCGCGGCCGCGGCCTCCAGCAGCGCGAGCACCTGGTCGTAGGGCAGCGCCTTCGGCAGCCTGCGCCCCTGGCTCGGCGGTTTCACCGCGCGCGCCACGTCGGTGGCGGCCACCCCCTCGGCGGCGGCGAAGCGGTGCAGCCCGCGCACCGCGATCAGCGCCCGCGCCACCGACCCGGCGGCCAGCGCCGGCCTGCCCGCCCCGCCCGCCCGCAGCGCCGTGGCGAACTCGGCCACGTCGGCCTCGCCCGCCTGCTCCAGCGCGGCGACGCCGCGGCCGTCCAGGAATTCGCGGTACCTGGCCAGGTCGCGCCGGTAGGCGGCGACGGTGTTGCGGGCCGCGCCGCGCTCGACCGCGAGGTGGTCGAGGTAGCCGTCGATCTCCCTGGCGAGCACCGCGCCGCTCAGCTCTCGCGCTGCGCGGCCTGCCTGCGCAGCAGGGCGGTCGGCTGCCCCGGCCACGGTGCCTCCGCCGCCCGCAGCGCGGCGCCGGTGGCGCGCGCGGTCGCCAGCGCCAGCACCCCCGCCACCGCGGTGGCGTTCACGATCTCGCCTGCCAGCGCTGCCCGGACCGCCTCGGCGACCGGCAGCCGCACCAGCGCGATGTCGGCCTCCTCCAGCTCCGGATCGGGCCGGTCGGTCGCGGTGAGCCCCTCGGCCAGGTAGATGCGCAGCGCCTCGTCGGTGAAGCCGGGCGAGAGCGCGACGTCGACCAGCACCGACCAGCGCGCGGCGGCCAGCCCGGTCTCCTCGGCCAGCTCGCGGCGGGCCGCCGCCAGCGGGTCCTCGCCCTCGACATCGATCAACCCGGCGGGCAGCTCCAGCAGCCGGGTGCCGATCGGGTGCCGGTACTGCCGGATGAGCACCACGTCACCGGCATCGTCGACGGCGACCACCGCGACCGCGCCGTGGTGCTCCACCACCTCCCGCTCGGCGACCTTGCCGCCCGGCATCACCACCTGGTCGAGGCGCAGCGCCAGAATCGCCCCGCTGTAGACGGTCTCCGACGAGACCGTCTCGAACGTGTGCTTCCCCACCTGCTCACTCATGCTGGGTTCATCCGGCCCGAGCGAGGGCCCTCCGTGGCCACGCTCCGCTCCCGCCTCCGGGCCTGACTCGCTCATGCTGGGTTCATCCGGCCTGAGCGAGGGCCCTCCGTGGCCACGCTCCGCTCCCGCCTCCGGGCCTGACTCGCTCATGCCTGTTCCGCGCCCGCGAACTCTTCGTCCGGGATGTCCACCGGCAGCCGCTCCGCCAGCTTGTACTTCAGCGCCGCCGCGATCAGCGCCGCGAAGAGCGGGTGCGGCCGGGTCGGGCGGCTCTTGAGCTCGGGGTGCGCCTGGGTGGCGACGAAGAACGGGTGCTTGTCGGCGGGCAGTTCGACGAACTCGACCAGCCGCCCGTCCGGCGAGGTACCGCTGAACCGCAGCCCGCTCTTCCCGATCCGGTCCCGGTAGGCGTTGTTGACCTCGTACCGGTGCCGGTGCCGCTCGGAGACCTGGTCGGTGCCGTACGCCTGGGCCACCTGCGACCCCTTCGTCAGCACCGCCGGGTACGCCCCGAGCCGCATGGTGCCGCCCAGGTCGGCCTCGCCCGCCACGATCTGCTTCTGGTCGTCCATGGTGGAGATCACCGGGTGCGGGGTATCCGGCTCGAACTCGGCCGAGTTGGCCTCGGCCAGCCCGATCGAGCGGGCCGCCTCGATCACCACGCACTGCAGCCCCAGGCACAGCCCGAGCAGCGGCAGCCCGCGGGTCCGGGCGTAGGTGATCGCCCCGACCTTGCCCTCGATGCCGCGGATGCCGAAGCCGCCGGGGATGAGCACCGCGTCCACGTCGCGCAGCGCCGAGGCTGCGCCCGCCGGGCTCGCGCAGTCGTCCGACTGCACCCAGCGGATCTGCACCCTGGCCCGCGAGGCGAAGCCGCCCGCGCGCAGCGCCTCGGTGACCGAGAGGTAGGCGTCCGGCAGGTCCACGTACTTGCCGACCAGCGCCACCTCGACGGTCTCGCGCGGCGAGTGCACCCGGTCCAGCAGATCGCCCCAGACCGTCCAGTCCACGTCCCGGAACGGCAGCCCGAGCCTGCGCACCACGTAGGCGTCGAGCCCCTCGCGGTGCAGCACCTTGGGGATGTCGTAGATCGAGGGCGCGTCCGGGGTGGAGATGCAGCCGTCCACGTCGACGTCGCACATGAGCGCGATCTTGCTCTTGAGCCCCTGCGGCACCTCGCGGTCGCAGCGCAGGATGAGCGCGTCCGGCTGGATGCCGATACTGCGCAGCGCGGCCACCGAGTGCTGCGTCGGCTTGGTCTTGAGCTCGCCCGACGGCGCCAGGTACGGCACCAGCGAGACGTGCAGAAAGAACACGTTCTCCCGGCCGACGTCGTGCCTGACCTGCCTGGCCGCCTCCAGGAACGGCTGCGACTCGATGTCGCCGACCGTGCCGCCGATCTCGGTGATCACCACGTCCGGGATGATGCCCTCGGGGTCGGGGGCGCTCATGGCCAGGATGCGGCTCTTGATCTCGTCGGTGATGTGCGGAATGACCTGCACCGTGTCGCCCAGGTACTCGCCGCGCCGCTCCTTCGCGATCACCGTCGAATAGATTTGCCCGGTGGTCACGTTCGCGTCCCTGGAGAGGTCGCGGTCGAGGAAGCGCTCGTAGTGCCCGACGTCCAGATCGGTCTCGGCGCCGTCCTCGGTCACGAACACCTCACCGTGCTGGAAGGGGTTCATGGTGCCCGGATCGACGTTGAGGTAGGGGTCGAGTTTCTGCATCGTCACCCGGAGCCCGCGCGCGGTCAGCAGCTGACCGAGGCTGGAAGCGGTGAGACCCTTGCCCAGTGAGGAGGCGACGCCACCGCTGACGAAGATGTGCTTCGTGGCTGTTCGCGCCTGAATCCGTGTTTGACCCACGGGACTTCACGGTAACATGCGCCCGGCGCCGAGCTCACCCGCCACGCAGGTTTGCCGGAAATTCGCCGAAGTGCGGTGATGCGCCCGAGCGACCGCTGTGAGATGCATCGCCCGCGGCCCCGCGGCGTCACGCCGGCAGGCGGGGCGGCGCGCGCGGACCCGGCGTTCAGCTCGACGGCGTCGCGACCGTCAGCGCGGTCGCCTTGGCGGCGGTGCCGTAGCGACCCGCGCCGCCGTTGAGCTGCTCGCTCAGCCCGAGCACCGCGGTCACCCGGCCGATCTGCCTGTCCAGGTTGTCCACCGTGGTCACCGCGGCCGACAGCGGCGTGTCCGAGCGCACCACGTCGATCGGGCCCTGCCCGTTCACCGCGCCCGGCCGTCCGGCCAGCACCACCCCCGCGCTCGCCGAGTCCAGCCCACCGGCGAACCGCGCCAGCGAGACCCCGCGGCTGCCGTTCCCGGCATCCGGCATGTCGCCGGTGATCACCACCGCGAGCTGCCCCGCGCGCACCGGATCCTCGCCGTAGGCGAGGAATCCGCCCCCGCGCAGCGTCTCCAGCACCAGCCCGAACTCCTCCGGCGTGCTGCGCGGCTGCGCCGTCACCGGGTCGAGCAGCAGCACCTGGCCGAGCAGGTCACCCGCGATACTGCCCTGGTCGGTCGCGCCGGTGCGCAGCTGCGCGCCCGCCGGGATCACGTTGATCAGCGCGCTGCGCATCCGGTCGCCCTCGCCGGTGTCCAGGAACGGGGTGTTCAGCGCGATCCGCCCGGTGATGGCGGCGCCCGCGGCCTCCAGGTTCCTGCTCACCGTGTCGACGTCCTCCGGCACCGCGTCCGGGGTGGTGAACACCAGCACGGTGCGATCGGCCAGGGTGCCCTGCACCACCGCACCGGCGGATCTGGACAGAAACTCGTCGGTCACCGCGAGCTGATCGGTGAGCAGCCGGTTCTGCTCGGTCGCCGCGTCCAGCTGGGTGCGCAGCTCGGCCTTGTCCGAGCGCAGCCCGCCGAGCAGGTCGGCGGCGAGCGTCTGCGACCCGAGCACCACGCCCAGCGCGAGCGCGAGGAAGATCGCCACGATCGAGATGGCGTGCTGGCGCAGCGAGATCATCGCGGCTCCCCTCAGTTGTCGCGCGCGCCGGCCAGGCCCTGCACCCAGACGGCGAAGCGGTTCCAGATGTCGATGCCCCAGTCCAGGACGGCGCCGGTGCTGTCCGAGGCGACCAGCACCACGATCACCGCCACCAGCGCCGCCAGCACCACCAGCGCCAGCGCGGCGCCGGAGCCGCGGTGCCGGTACAGCGTGGCGACCGCCTTGGCGTCGACCAGCGTGGTGCCGAGCTTGAGCCGGGTCAGGAAGGTGGCCGGGTTGCTGTCCTTGCGGCCGCGGTCGAAGAACTCGTCCAGCGAGGCCGCCGCGCCCGCGGTGACGATCATGGCCGCGCCGTGGTGGTGCGCGAGCAGCAGCGCGAGGTCGGTCGCCGAGCCGGACGAGGGGAAGGTGGTGGCGCCGATCCCGAGATCCTGGATCCGGTCCAGCCCCTTGGCGTGGCCGTCGGTGTCGGCGGGCAGGATCACCTCGCCGCCGGAGCGCAGCGTCTTGGTGGTGATCTCGTCCGGGTCGCCGACGATCAGATCCGGCTTGTACCCCTGCTTCACCAGCGTGTCCGCGCCGCGGCCGACACCGACCATGATCGGCGCGTACTCCTTGACGAACGGCTTCAAGCTGCGCAGGTCGTCGGCGTGGTCCGGGCCCTCACCGACCACGACCACGTGCGCCTGCTTCATGGTCAGCGTCAGGGCGGGCACGCCGACGCCGTCGATCAGCAGGCTGCTCTCGGTGCGCACGAACTCGATGGTGTTGCCCGCGAAGGCCTCCAGGTGGTCGGCGAGCCCGTTGCGGGCCGCGATCATCCGGTCCCCCACCACCGACTCGGTGAGCTCGATGCCGTCGACCAGCGCCTCCGGCTCCTTCTTCACCAGCTTGTCGGCGTAGACGGTGCCGTCGTGGATCCGGACCTTGGCGCCGTCCTTGATCTTGGCGAAGGCATCCGAGCTCAGCGTGTCCAGCAGCAGCACGTCATTGGCGACCAGCACCTCGGGCCCCAGGTTCGGGTACCGGCCGGAGATCGAGGGCGAGGTGTTGACCACCGCGACGACGCCGGCCTCCAGCAGCCGATCCGCGGTGGCCCGGTCCAGATCCATCTCGTCGAGCACCGCGATATCGCCGGGACCGACCCGTTTCAGCAGACGCCGAGTGTTGCGATCCACCCTGGCTATTCCGGAGCGACCAGGCAGCGTTTCGGAACTCCTCGACAGCAGCGCCGGCATCTTCATGGGCCGATGATCTCCGCAAACCCTCGACCACAGGTGGAGGCGCGCCGCATCCAACGCCACATTCGTCACAGTGATACCACCGCAACCACTCCGGCGAACCCCCAGACAACCCGATATGCTCCTGTCACAGACAGTCCGATCCGAGGAGAGCCTTTCCATGGCCAGCACCACCGTCGATGCCGTCGTCGCCGCCCCCCGCGATGTCGTCTACCGCACCTTCGCGAACCGCGAGAGCCTCAGCCCGCACCTGGCGGTGAACATCACCCTGAAGCGGCCGGGAAGCACCGAGCGCGAGGGCGTCGGCGCGCAGCACCTCATCGGCGTCGGCGGGGTCGGGATCACGGAGGAGATCACCGAGCTCGTGCCGAACGAGCGGATGGCGTACAAGGTCGTCGCCGGGGCGCCGGTCAAGCGGCACATCGGCGTCGTCACCTTCGCCGACACCGACGGCGGCACCCTGGTCAGCTACACCATGGAGTCCGAGCCCAAGCTGCCGGTGCCCGGCAAGGTGCTGGAGCTGGGGCTGCGCAATCTGATCACCACCATGATCAAGGGTGCGCAGAAAGCGGTCCGCTGACCCACGCTTCCCGAGGGCGCCCGGTCCGGTGACCGGGCGCCCTCGCGCTCGACCACTGCCCGCCGCGCGGCGGAGCGACCTCAGGCGCTGGCCGGTTCCCGTTCGGCGCGAGCGGTTTCGAGGAGCTCCTCGGCGTGCGCGCGCCCGGTCTCGGTGTCGTCCAGCCCGGCGAGCATGCGCGCGAGCTCGACCACCCGCTCCTCACGGTCGAGCGACTGCACCCCGCTGTCCACCCGCCCCTTGCCGTCGTCCGACTTGTTCACCACCAGGTGGGTGTCGGCGAAGGCCGCCACCTGCGGCAGGTGCGTCACCACGATCACCTGGTGGGTGCGGGCCAACCGGGCCAGCCTGCGCCCGATCTCGACCGCGGCCCGGCCACCGACCCCCGCGTCCACCTCGTCGAAGACCATGGTCGCCCCGTGATCGGACCCGGCGAGCACCACCTCCAGCGCCAGCATGACCCGGGAGAGCTCACCCCCCGAAGCGCTCTTGCTCAGCGGCAGCGACTGCGCCCCCGAGTGCGCGGACAACCGGAACTCCACCTCGTCCACCCCGGACGACCCGGCGTGCAGCTCGGCTCCATCCACCGTGAGCGGCGCCGAATCCTGCGCGCTCGCCGGCATCTGCCTGACCGTCACCTCGAGCCGCGCCTTACCCATGGCCAGCCCGGCCAGCTCCGCGCTCACGGCGCCTGCCAGCTTCCCCGCCGCCTTCGTCCGCGCCGCACTGAGCTTCACCGCCGCCGCCCGCACCTTCTCGGCGGCCGCGTCGACCTCGCCTGCCAGCGCCGCGATCGCCTCCTCGGAGACGTCGAGCGAGGCGAGCCTGGCCCGCGATTCCTCCGCCCAGGCGAGCACCCCGTCCACGTCGGCGGCGTACTTGCGGGTCAGCGTCTTCAACTCGGCCTGCCTGGTGAGCAGCGAGTCCAGCGCGCTCGGGTCCGACGGCAGGTCGGAGAGGTAGCCGCTGAGTTCGGTGCTCAGATCCACCACCACCGCGATGGCATCGGCGAGCCGCGGCGCCAGCGCGGTCAGCGCCGGATCCTCCGCACCCTCCAGCCGTGCCCGCGCGGTGCCGAGCAGGTCCAGCGCGCCGGATCCCGCGTCGGGTGCGTCGGTGGGCCCGGCCAGCGCGTCGTGCGCCACCACCGCGGCGTCGCGCAGCGAATCCAGATCGCTGAGCCTGCGCACCTCGTCCACGATCCGCAGATCCTCGCCCGGCTCCGGCCGCACGGCGTCGATCTCGGTGAGCGAGTGGGTCAGCCGATCCGCCTCCAGCGCCAGCTCCCGGCTGCGCGCGGTGCGCTCCAGCAGCCGCTCCCGCGCCGCCAGCCAGGCCTTGCGGTGCTTGCGGTAGCCGCGCAGCAGCGGCTCGACGGCCTCGGCGGCGAACCGGTCCAGCGCGGCCAGCTGCTGCTCCGGCCGCTGCAGCCGCAGCTGGTCGTTCTGCCCGTGCACGGTGAGCAGCGGCGCGGTGAACCCGGCGAGCACCGAGGCGGGCACGCCGCGCCCGCCCAGGTGTGCCCGGGAGCGGCCGTCCTTGCCGACCGTGCGGATGGCGATGACGCTGCCGTCGTCGTCGGCCTCGGCGGCCGCCGATTCCAGCACCGCACCGACCTCGGTGCGCGCGGCCTCGTTCAGCTCGTCGACCGTGAATCGCCCCTCCACCACGGCCTTCTCGGCGCCGAGGCGCACCCGCCCCGGGTCCGCCCGCGCCCCGCTGAGCAGGTGCAGGCTGGTGACCACCATGGTCTTGCCCGCGCCGGTCTCGCCGGTGAGGACGGTCAGCCCCTCGTGGAACTGCGCGGTCGCGGCGGATATGACGCCGAGACCGTCAATCCTGATCTCTGTCAGCACTTGTGCTCTCCGTTCGCCGCCGGCCTCGCCAGCCTGTCACGGGCAATTGGAATTTGCGCACCATTCTGTCCGCGAAGGGCGCCGAGTCCAGCCGCACCCAGCGCACCGGTTCGGCGCCGCGGACCGCCTCCACGCGGCTTCCGCGCGGCAGCGCCAGCGTGCGCCTGCCATCCAGGAAAACTATCGCATCGTGTCCGGTGGCCACCGACTCGACCGCGATCCGGGACTCCGGGCTCGCGACAAGCGGCCGGGCGAACAGGGCGTGCGCATTGCTCGGGATCACCAGCAGCGCTTCCAGTTCGGGCCAGACCACGGGGCCGCCCGCGGAGAACGCGTAGGCGGTGGAGCCGGTCGGGGTGGCGAGCAGGATTCCGTCGCAGCCGAACGACGACACCGGTCTGCCGTCCACCTCGAGCACCACCTCGAGCACCCCGATCCGCGAGGCGTTCTCGATGCTGGCCTCGTTGAGTGCCCAGCCGGTTTCGACGATCTCGTCGTCCACCCGGACGGTGACGTCGATGGTCATCCGGTGCTCGACCCGGTAGTCGTGCTGCACCACCTGGGCCAGCGCCTCGTCCAGGTTCTCCGCCTCGGCCTCGGTGAGGAATCCGATGCGGCCCAGATTGATTCCGAGCACCGGGGTGGCGGCGGGGCGGGCCAGCTCGGCCGCGCGCAGCAGCGTGCCGTCGCCGCCGAGGACCAGCACCATCTCGCAGCCGACCGCGGCGGCCGGGCCTGCCTCGACCACCCGCACCGCGCCGTCGCTGCCGACCGCCCCCTCGAATCGGGTGCTGTCGGCCTCGTCGGCGAGGATCCGCAACCCGATCCCGGCGTCGGCGAAGATCTTCGCGACCCGGTGCGCCGTCTCGATGATCTCGGCCCGGCCCGGATGCGCGACCAACAGGATCTCCCGGCCACTGAGTGGCGTTCCCGCGTTCACTGTGGTCCCTCCTCGACGGCCCGTTGCACCATGGTGGCGACCGCGTCCCGGTCGTCGGTGACCGGGCCTTCGTTCCGCAACCACAGGAAGTATTCGACATTGCCGGACGGCCCGGGCAGCGGGCTGGCCGTGACGGCCCGCGTCCGCAGCCCGAGCGCCGCCGCGGCGGCCGCCACCTCGCGCACCGCCGCCGCGCGCAGCGCCGGATCCCGCACCACACCACCGGAGCCGACCCGGTCCCTGCCGACCTCGAACTGCGGCTTGACCATCGGCACCAGATCGGCGCCCGGCGCCGCGCACGCGGCCAGCGCGGGCAGTACCAGCCCCAGCGAGATGAACGACAGATCGCCGACCACCAGTTCGACCGGCCCGCCGATCGCCTCCGGAGTCAGGTTCCTGACGTTGGTGCGGTCGAGCACCGCCACCCGGTCGTCGCTCTGCAGCCGCCACACGAGCTGGCCGTAGCCGACATCGACCGCCACCACCCGCACCGCCCCCTTGGCCAGCAGGACGTCGGTGAAGCCGCCGGTGGAGGCGCCCGCGTCCAGACAGCGCCGCCCGGCAACGGTCAGCCCGTCCGGCTCGAAGGCCGCCAGCGCGCCGAGCAGTTTGTGCGCCCCCCGCGAAGCCCAGGAGACCTCGTCCGGCTCGGTGCGGACCAGCAGCGGGGTACCGGCCTCGACCGCCGTCGCCGCTTTCGAGGCCAACGAGCCGTTGATCAGGACGCGGCCAGCGGTGATCAACTCGACCGCGTGTTCGCGCGAGCGGGCCATGCCGCGGCGGACCAGCTCGGCGTCAACGCGCGCACGCCTGGCCACTCAGATCTTGTCCACCGTGGCGAGCGCCTCGACCAGCACGTCGTGCGCCTGTTCCAGGATCTTCGCCCGGCGGATGAGGTCGACCCCGGCGTCCGCGTGCCCGGCGCCCGCCGCCAGCTCGGCGAGCAACTCCCCGACCTCGGCCCGCACCAGGGCGGGGTCGGCGGGCTCCGGCCCCGCGCCGGGCAGGTGGCCGCCCGGCAGCGGCATCCCCTGGCGGTGGCCGTGCGGGCCGGGGTGCGGACGCGGCGTCGGAGTTGTCATCGTGGGCTCAACGCTATCGGATTTCCGGAGCCGTTGCCCGTGGCCGCACCGCCCCCGGCCGCCGCCGATCCCGGGGTGGTGCCCCCGGTCGCGCCGTCGTTCGCCACCCGGTCGCCCGCGCCGCCGCGCACCCGGAAGGCGCGGGCGGGCTCGGCGCCGAGCAGCTCGCCCAGCGCGGACGAGCCGAGCTCCACCTCGTCCGCCGCGATCGGGTGGTTCAGCGCGTCCAGGGACAGCGCGACATAGGTGGGCCGGTGCTCCGGCGGCGCGGTGGCCAGTTCGTCCAGGGTGCTCACGCCGGTGAGCACGAGCAGCGAATCCAGCCCGACCCGGTTGGCGCCCTCGATATCGGTGTCCAGCCGGTCGCCGACGACCAGCGCGGCCCTGGTGCCCGCCCTGGTCAGTGCGTCCTCCAGCAGCGGCGCGAAGGGTTTGCCCGCCACCTCCGGCTCGGTGTCGGTCGCGGCGCGCAGCGCGGCGACCAGGGAGCCGTTGCCCGGCGCGAGGCCGCGTTCGTTCGGCAGGGTGCGGTCGGTATTGGCGGCCACCCAGTGCGCGCCTGCCCGGACGGCGTAGGCGGCCTCGGCGAGATCCGGCCAGGCGGTCTGCGGCGAATGCCCCTGCACCACCGCCGCCGGCACCCGATCATCGAAGCGCCGCACCGGATTCAACCCGGCACCGCTGACCTCGGCCGCCAGCGCGTCGGTGCCGACGACCAGCACATCGGCGCCAGGGGGGACCCGCTCGGCGAGCAGCCGCGCGGCGGCCTGCGCACTGGTGACCACGTCGTCGGTGCCCGCGGCGAAACCGAGTTCGGTGAGGTGCTCGGCCACCGCGCCCGGGCTGCGGCTGGCATTGTTGGTGACGTAGACGAGCTGCTGCGCGGAGCCGGCGGGCAGCGCATCGGGGGCACCGGGAATCACCGCGGCGCCGCGATACAGCGTGCCGTCCAGATCGAGCAGCAGCGCTCGGTAACCGTCTCGTAGCCGGGTCACTCCACCCTCGTTTCGTCTCGGCGCCGGGATCCGGCCGAACCGGTCCATCGGACGCACCCGCTGCGGGCGCGCGCGGCGCGGATGCGCCGCCGTCTCGTCCTCATGGTCGCAGAACCGAGCACGGGTACCGCCGTGCTCATCGTCACCCGGGTGCCGCGACGGGACCCGGTCGTCACCAATCCGGACGAGCCGCGGACGCGGACCGGCCACCCGGGCGTGCCCGGGCTCCTCGACGAGACCCCCGCACTGTAGCGGGGGCCACCGACAGGTTCAGTTCTCGGCGGTGAGCTCCGCGGCCCGGTCCTCGGCGTCGGTATCGCCCTCGAGGTCCGCGGCGGCCGCGTTGAGGAACCAGGTGAGCCCCTCGTCGGTCCGTCCCGCCGCCACCAGCGCGTCGGCGTAGGCGTAGAACAGCCGCGCGTGCGCCGACCCGCTGCGCGCCGGATCCAGCTCGGCGGTCTGCAGCGTCACCACGGCCTGGTCGACCTGCCCCAGATCCATGCGCGCGCCTGCCACCACGATGCGCAGTTCGATCGCCTCCTCGCCCTGCAGCGCGCGAGCCTCCTCGCTGCGGCCGAGTTCGATGGCCCGCTCCGGGCGGCCGAGGCCGCGTTCGCAGTCGGCCATCACGGCCAGCAGCCCCGAGCCGCCGGACATCCGGCGCGCGGTGCGCAGCTCGGAGAGCGCCTCGGCCCACTCGCCCGCGTGGTAGGCGGTGACGCCCGCGGTCTCCCTGACCACCGCGATCCGCCCCGCCCGCTGCCGCGCCGCCCTGGCGTGCGCGAGGGCGAGCTCCGGATCGTCCGCGATCAGGGCGGCGGCCATCACCAGGTGCCTGGCGACCGTCTCGGCATTGCCCTTGTCCAGGCTCAGCAGGTCGCGGCGGATGGTGGGGTCCAGGTCGGAGGCCTGGATGTCGTCCGGGAGGTCCGGCTCCTCCGGGCGCGGGGGGCGGCGGTCGAGGGAGCGGCCGACGCGGGCTCCCTCGCCACCGCGGCGGCGGTCGTCACCGCCGGAGCGGCTGTAACTGCGGTATTCCCCGGCGTTGTTCGCGGGCGCGATTCGCGCGGCGCCGTTCGAGTCGGGGGCGGAGTCGTCGGACCGCGCCGCGGGTACATCGGAGCCGCCGGCGATCGAGGCCGCGTCGGCCCCGCCACCGCGCGGTCCGCTGTCCGCCTCGTCCGTCGGTGCTTCCTCGCTGGCCGGCGCCGCTTCGCCCGCGGCGCCGGTGCCACCGGCCCGGGTACCTGCCGCCGAACCGCTCACGCCATCGCCGGGCTCGCCGGAACCGGCTGCGGCCCGGTCGACACCGTCCACGCGGTTCCCGGCACCGTCCGGGCGGTCATTGTCACCGGCTACGCCGCCATCGGCGCTACGTTCGCGGTCACCGACCGCGTCTCCGCCGGCACCGCGCTCGCGGTGCTCACCGGTGTCCCGGCGGTCGCCGACGCCCCGCTCGCCATCATCGACAACGCCAGCACGGTCACTGCCGCCGCTTCCGCGATTATCGGCACCGCCGGCGCGGGCATCGGCATCGGCATCGGCATCGGCATCGGCATCGGCATCGGCGCGAGCGTCGTCGTTGTCCGCACTGCGCTCGTCACCGTCGCCTGCGCGCTCGCGATCGTCGGCGCCGCGCTCGCGCTCCTCGCCGCCGTCCGCGCGATCATCGTCCGCGCGATCATCCCGGCCGTCCACCTGGCCGGCGACACTGTCCGCACGGTCGTCGCGCTCGTTCGTGGGAGCGAGCTCGTCCGCGCGAGCACCGAAGTCGTTCGCCTGCTCCTCGGCCCCCGCACCGCTCGCGCGATCATCGGCCCGGTCGGCGCGATCATTCCGCCGGAACTCCCGGGCACGGTTGCTCGCCGGCCGATCACCATCGCGCTGGAAACCACCGTCACGATCGTTCCCACGCTGGTAACCGCCCTGCCGATTCCCGCCACGGTCGTCGGACCGGTTCCCGCCATCCCGCCGGAACCCGCCCTTGCCCTCCGGCCGATCACCACGCCGGAACCCGCTGTCACGGTCCCCACCACGCTGATAGCCGCCCTGATTCGAGCCGCCGGAGCCGTGGCCCCCGCGAGATCCGCTGTCGCGATCATCCCGCCGGAACCCGCCCTCGCGGGAACCGCCCGCGCGGTCGTCCTTGCGATAGCCCCCTTCGCGATCGTCGCGCCGGGCACCACCCCTGTTGTCGTCGTTGCGGAAGCCGCCCTCGCGGTCACCACCGCGCCGGAACCCGCCGTCGCGATCACTGTTGCCCCGATAGCCGCTTCCCCGATCGCCACCACGGGAATCGCCGCCCCGGTCGTCGCGCCGGAACCCGCTGCCGCGGTCCTCACGCCGGTTGCCGGTGTCGCGGTCATTGCCGCGGAACCCACCCCCGCGATCATCCCGCCGGGCTCCACCGTCGCTTCCACTCCGGAAGCCACCCGCACGGTTGTCGCTGTCGCCGCCACGGCGGAAACCGCCCTCGCGATTGCCACTATCGTCGCTGCGCCGGAAGCCACCGTCACGGCCGCTGTTGCCACCACCGCGGGAACCGCCGTCACGGCTGTCGCCCCCGCTGCGGAAACCACCCTGGCGACTATCACCCCCGCGACGGAAGCCTCCGTCGCGGTTGTCGCCGCCACGATTGTCACTGCCACGACTGTCGCCGCCGCGATTGTCACCATCGCGCCGGAAGCCACCACTTCGGTCGCCGCCGTCCCGACGGAAACCTCCGCCCCGGTTGTCGCTGTCGCCACCTCGACGGAATCCACCGTCGCGATCGCCGCCGCGCTGGTAACCGCCGCCGCGATCGGCACCACCGCGGTCGTCACGGCGGAACCCGCTGTCGCGATCGTCCCGGCGGAAACCACCGGCACTGTCGCCCCCGGGGCGACCGCCGTCGTTCCCCCGCGGGAAACCGCCACCACGGCTGTCCTGCCGATCACCGGTACCCCGGTCGTCCCGACGGAAGCCGCCCTCGCGGCGCGGCCCGCTGTCACGATCGTCGCGCCGGCCCGGGCGATCGTCATCCCGCCGGAAACCACCGCTCCGGTCGCCCCCGCCCCGATATCCACCGTCACGGTCCCCGCCGCGCTGGTAACCGCCCTGACTCGAGCTGCCGGAGCTGTCGCCGCCCCGGTGGAACCCGCTGTTCCCGCCCTGGGAGGAACCGCCGTCGCGCCGGAAACCACCGGACCGGTCGCCGCCGTCGCGCGAGCGGCGGTCGGAATCTCCACCGCGGCTCGGCCGACTGTCGCGATCGCCCGGACGGGAACTGCCACCGCGGTCGTCGTTCCGACGAAAACCGCCCTGGCTGTTGTCGTTTCGGCGGGAATCACCCGAACCGCGCCGGTCGGAGTCGCCCTGCGAGGCGTCACGTCGGAAGGGCTTCCGGTCGTCGTTCCGTTCCGGCACGATGTTCCCTTTCCGAATTCCCGGTCCCGCCGGGAGAAGTATGTTCGCTCTTGAATTCAACCATGCTGCGGGCAGCACGAAGCACCCGCCTGCCGGCGGGTGCGATCGGGCCCGAAACGAGAGCAGGGGACCCACCTCGGTGGATCCCCTGCTCTGACAATTTGTTCCGGCGGTGTCCTACTCTCCCACACCCTGTCGAGTGCAGTACCATCGGCGCTGGCAGGCTTAGCTTCCGG
>NZ_JBHSAX010000004.1:146481-296393 GCF_042650385.1 Nocardia jiangsuensis | reverse complement strand
GTATGCGGTGGGGATCAACGAGTTCGACGGGTCGCGTACCTATCCGCTGGAGGAGGTCCGCGACGCACTCGACCTCGCTCCGAGCACCCCGCTGGTCCACCTCGACGCCAGGGATCGCGGTGCCTGCCTGCGCTCGCTGATCACCCTCGTCGAATTCCTGTTCCATCGTCTGGAGTTTCAGCAATGAGCCAAGCCGCACCCGGGTGCCCCGTCCCGCACGGGTCGCCGTTCGACACCGAGGGGCCGAGGTATCCGCTCTGGACCGATGAGTTCGCCGCCGACCCGCACAGCGCGTACCGCGAGATGCGCAGGCGGTTCGGGTCGCTGGTACCGGTGGAGCTCTCGCCCGGCGTCGCCGCCACGCTGGTGATCGGGTACCGCACCGCGGTGCAGATCCTCAACGACCCCGACCACTTTCCGGCCGACCCGCGGATGTGGCAGCGCGACGCCCCGCGGGACTGCCCGGTGCTCCCCATGCTGGAGTGGCGGCCGAACGCGCTGCGCAGCGCGGGCGCCGAGCACGCCAGGTACCGGGCCGCCAGCGTCGCCGCGCTCGCCGAGGTGGACATGCACGCGGCGCAGCGCGCCGTCGAGCGCATCGCCACCCCGCTGATCAACAGCTTCTGCGAGGTCGGCGCGGCCGACCTGGTCAGCCAGTACGCGTTCCCGCTGATCTTCGCGGTCGTCAACGAGCTGGTCGGCTGCCCGCCGGAGATCGGGCAGACCATCGCCGAGGGCATGGCGCTGGTCTTCGACGTCGAGCACGCCGAGAAGGGCGCGGCGATGTTCACCGCGGGGCTGCACGAGCTCGTGCTGCTCAAGCGCAGGGAAGCCGGCCCCGACATGGCGTCCCGGGTGGTGCACCACCCGGCCGGGTTCGACGACAACGAGGCCATCCAGCAGCTGCTGACGCTCTACGGCGCCGGGATCGAGCCGATGATGAACCTGATCGTGAACACGGTCCGGCTCATGCTCACCGACGAGCGGTTCGGCGGCAAGATGCTCGGCGGCAGCCTCTCCACCAGGGACGCGCTCGACGAGGTGCTCTTCACCGACCCGCCGCTGGCCAACTTCTGCATGACCTACCCGCGCCAGCCGATCCTCATCGACGACGTCTGGCTGCCCGCCAACCAGCCGGTGCTGATCAGCATGGCCGGCGCCAACAACGACCCGGCCATCGACGCGGGCCGCTACACCGACAACCGCTCGCACCTGGCCTGGAGCGCGGGCCCGCACGCCTGCCCGGCCCGCTCGGTGGCCTATCTGATCGTGCAGGACGCGATCGATCTGCTGCTCGACGCGCTGCCCGAACTCTCGCTCGGCGTGCGGCCGGACGAGCTCGCCTGGCGACCGGGCCCGTTCCACCGGGCCCTGGTCGCGCTGCCGGTCACCTTTCCGCCCTCTCCACCGCTGCAGAGTTTCTGAGGAGCCCGCCATGGCACAGCCACCCCTCGTCCTCGATCCCACCGGCGCCGATATCCAGGGCGAGGGCGCGCGGATCCGCGCGCTCGGCCCGGTCACCCGGGTCGAGCTGCCCGGCGGGATCGCCGCCTGGTCGGTCACCGACGCGGCGCTGCTGAAGAGCCTGCTCGTCGACCCGAGGGTCTCCAAGGACGCGCGGCAGCACTGGCCCCCGTTCATCGCCGGCGAGATCGCGGCGGATTGGCCGCTGCTGCCGTGGGTCGCGGTGACCAACATGCTCAGCGCCTACGGCAAGGAGCACCGCAGGCTGCGCAAGCTGGTGGCGCCCGCCTTCACGCACCGGCGCACGGCGGCGCTGCGGCCGCGGATCCAGGCCATCGCCGACGAGCTGCTCGACGAGCTGGCGGCGGCGGGCGGCGTGGTCGACCTGCGCGAGGGGTACGCCTACCCGCTCCCGATCCGGGTGATCAGCACCCTGATGGGGGTGCCGGAGCAGCTGCACGCCGGGCTGCGGAGCTGCGTCGACGGCTTCTTCGACACCTCGCTGCCGCCCGAGGCGGCGCAGGCCAACTACGCCGAGATGTACCGGCTGCTCGGCGAGTTGGTGGAGATCAGGCGCGCCGAGCCGGGTGACGACATGACCAGCCTGCTCATCACCTACCGGGACTCCGAGGACGGCGGCAGGCTGAACGAGCAGGAGCTGCTCGACACCCTGCTGCTGGTGATCGGCGCGGGCCACGAGACCACCGTCAACCTGCTCGACCAGGCCATCCACGCCCTGCTCACCCGGCCCGCCGATGCCGATCGGCTGCGCTCGGGCGCGGTGCCGTGGAGCGACCTGATCGAGGAGGCGCTGCGCTACGAGGCGCCGCTGGCGCACCTGCCGCTGCGCTTCGCGGTGGAGGAGCTCGAGGTCGGCGGGGTGCGGATCGCGGCTGGTGACGCGATCCTCGCCAGTTACGCGGCGGCCAACCGGGATCCGGCGGTGTACGGCGCGGACGCCGACGAGTTCGACCTCACCAGGTCGGCGAAGGAGCACCTGGCCTTCGGGTACGGCACACACCATTGTCTCGGCGCGCCGCTGGCCCGGCTGGAGGCCGAGGTCGCGCTGCCCGCGATCTTCGCGCGCTTCCCGGAGATGCGGCTCGCGGTGCCGGAGTCCGAGCTGGGGCGGGTGCCGAGCTTCATCTCGAATGGGCACAGGCGGTTGCCGGTGTTCCTGCGCTAGCCGACGTCCAGGTGCCGGAGCCGCGGCCACAGCTCCGGCCAGGGTTCGCGGCGGCCGGTGCAGCGCCAGACCGCCGTCTGTTCCCGCACCGGGCGCAGCTGCGGCCAGCCGTTGCGCGCCTGCCACCGGAGCGTCGGCAGCGCCAGCAGCAGCGCGATCCCGGCGCCCGCCGCCGATACTCGCGGCCACCAGGTGCGCAACGCCGACGACGGCCGCCACCAGCAGCAGCGGCCGCGCCGCGAACTCCGATCCCCGTTCGGTCGCCCTCATGAACCCGATTCTGCGTGCGGGCGCGGGCGGGCGCATCGCCGTTCCGGGTGGGCGCGGATGGCCCCGCGGTGGGATGCGTTCGCGGCACGCTCATCCTCGAGGATGAATCGACCCTGCCCGGGAGGTGACAAATCGATCGTTCCCGGCGAAAGTGATGCGGGTGAACGACCACGAACTGGCCGCGTCCCTCGCCGCCGAAGCCGGCGACCTGCTGCTCGGCATCCGGGATCAGGGCGGTGCCGCCGGCGACCGGCAATCCAACGCGCTGCTGCTGGAGCGGCTGCGCGCGGCTCGGCCGGACGACGCGGTGCTCTCCGAGGAGGCGCCGGACGACGCGGCCCGGCTGCGGTACGAGCGGGTCTGGATCGTCGACCCGCTCGACGGCACCAGGGAGTACGGCCAGCCGGGGCGGGACGACTGGGCGGTGCACGTCGCGCTCGCGATCGACGGGGTGGCCGCGATCGGGGCGGTGGCGCTGCCCGCGGCGGGGGTGGTGCTGCACACCGGGGAGCCGCCGGTGCTCGCGTCCGCGGAGCCGGGGCCGATCCGGGTCGCGGTCTCCCGGAGCAGGCCGTCGGCGCAGGTGACGGCGCTGATCGGGGCGATCGCGGGGCGGCCGGTGCCGATGGGGTCGGCGGGGGCGAAGGCGATGGCGGTGGTGCGCGGGGTCGCCGACGTGTACGCGCACTCCGGCGGGCAGTACGAGTGGGATTCCTGCGCGCCGGTCGCGGTCGCCGCGGCGGCCGGGCTGCACGTCTCCCGGCTGGACGGCAGCCCGCTGCGCTACAACCGCCCCGACCCGTACCTCCCCGACCTGGTGATCTGCCGCCCCGAGCTCGCCGACAAGGTGCTCTCCGCCCTCGGCGCCGACCGCGCGGGCTGATCAGGCACTCACCTCGACCGGCAGCGGCACCGCGAGGTAGGGCGCGATCGGGCTGAGCCGCAACACGTTCGGCATCCGCCGGGTGATTGCGCTCGGCCCGGCGAAGTCCAGCCGACCGCTGCGGACCGCGTGCCCGATCGGCATCCGGCCCAGCCAGACCTGGTACAGCCCGGCCACATCCGCGGTGATCGTGACATCCACCTCGAACCCGGGATCGGTGGTGCAGACCGAGGGTGCGCCCCGATCGACCACGATCCAGAACCGCCGCACGTCGTCGGTGAAGCGCACCGCGAAGACGTGCCGGAAGCCGGGCAGCGCGGTGGTGTCCAACCGGGTGTGCATCCACCAGACCAGCAGGTCGGCGTCGAGCTCGCTCGGGTCCGGCTCGCCGAAGGTGTGCTTGGCACCCCACTCGCCCAGCCCGAAGAGCACCGGCTCCAGATCGGTGCCCGCCTCGGTGAGCAGGTACCGCACCCCGGCCTTCTCGACCAGCCCGGCTCGCTCGAACTGCCGCAGCCGCTTGGCGAGCAGGCTCCGGGAGAGCCCGGGCAGCCCGCGGGCCAGGTCGTTGAAGCGGGTGCTGCCCAGCAGCAGATCGCGCAGGATGAGCAGCGACCAGCGCTCGCCGAGCAGCTCCAGCGCACGGGAGATCGGGCAGTACTGGCCGTAGCCTGCGGTCGGTTCGGGCATCGGTGGCACCTCGCGGAGGGGTCTGTTTCGTGTACCGGACGGGTCCATTTCCTGGACTATCCGGTTATCGCGGAGCTTTCTAACTTCGAAACATGACCACCATCGAAACCACCACCGTGAATTGGCTCGACCGCGCGAAGGCGGTCGGCGAGACCCTGCTCCCCGGCGTCGCCGAGCGCGACCGCACCGGCGAGATCGCCCCCGCGGACACCCTGCGCGGCCTGATCGGCGCCGGCGTCCCCACCGAGTTCGGCGGCGGCGGCGCCACGCACGCCGAAATCGGCGCGATACTGCGCGAACTCGGCAGGTACGACCCCTCGACGGCGGTCGCCTTCGCCATGCACAGCCACCTGGTCGCCACCCAGGTGTGGCGGCACAAGCACGGCGCCGATGCCTCCGGCGTACTGACCAAGGTCGGCGGAGGCGCGATCCTGGTGAGCACCGGCGCCTCGGACTGGGTGGAGTCGAGCGGCACCGCCGAGCGGGTGGACGGCGGTTATCGAGTCTCCGCGCGCAAGGCGCCGGCCAGCGGCTGCGAGATCGGCACCATCCTGGTGACCAGCATTCGCTGGGACACCGGGCCGGAGGGGCCGCGGGTGCTGCACTGTGCGGTGCCGCTGAGCGCGCCGGGGGTCCGGATCGAGCAGACCTGGGACACCATCGGGCTGCGCGCCACCGGCTCGCACACCGTCGTCCTGGAGGACGTCTTCGTCCCGGACGCCGCGGTCTCGCTGATCCGCCCGGTCGATGCCTGGCCGCCGTTGCTGAACACCGTCATCGGCGCCGCCATGCCGCTCATCACCGCCGCCTACCTCGGCATCGCCGACGGTGCGGTGGAGACGGCGCTGCGCCTGGTCGCCGGTCGCACCGACCAGCACGTCCTGCAGTTGACCGGCGAGCTGGTAAACGCCCACACCACCGCGGAAGACCTGGTCACCGCCATGTTCGCCGGTTCGGACGATCTGAATTTCGCGAACACCGACGCCTACGCCGCGCGCACCCTGAGCCGCAAGACCGTCGCGGCCGAGCAGCTGATCGCCACCGTGCGGCTGGCCATGGAGACGGTCGGCGGGATCGGCTACTCGCGCGGCTGCGATATCGAGCGGCGCTACCGCGACGTGCACGGCATCCTCTTCCACCCGCTGCCGCGCGCCAAGCAGTTGCTGTTCAGCGGCCGGGTGGCGCTCGGGCACGGTCCGCTGGGCTGAAAACCGTTGCTGCGGCCTCGATCACATAATTGGTATTTCGAATGCGAATTATCGTAGGGTCGAGCCGTGCAGCTCACCAGGTTCACCGATCTCGGCCTCCGCGTCGTCATGCGGCTCGCGGTCGCGCGGGACGGGGAGCGGCCGGGCAGCAGGGAGATCGCCGACGAGCTGTCGGTGTCCTACGCGCACGTCGCGAAGGTGATCACCCGGCTCGGTGAGCTCGGCATGGTGGACGCGCGGCGCGGCCGCGGCGGCGGGCTCGCCATCACCGAACTGGGGCGCACCGCCTCGGTCGGCTGGCTGGCCCGCCGGCTGGAGGGCGAGGGCGAGGTGGTCGAGTGCGACGGGGCGAATCCGTGCCCGCTGCGCGACGGCTGCCGGCTCCGGACGGCACTGCGCGGCGCGCAGGATGCCTTCTACGCCGCGCTGGACACCGTGACGGTCGGCGACCTCACCGGCGAACCGACGCGCGCCGTGCTGCTCGCACTCCCCGGGGTGCGGAGCACCCCGGCGGCTCGAACGATCGGAGAATAGCCATGCTCTCGGCCACCGCGACGGAGACCGTCCGCGCCACCCTGCCCGCGGTCGGTGCCGCCATCGGCGACATCACCGCGCTCTTCTACCGCAGAATGTTCGAGGCGCACCCGGAGCTGGAGCGCGACCTGTTCAACCGGGGCAACCAGCGCCAGGGGCAGCAGCAGCAGGCGCTGGCAGGCGCTATCGCCGCCTTCGCCGCGCTGCAGCTGGAGCCGGACCCCGCGCGGGTCGAGCTGATCCTCTCCCGGATCGCGAACAAGCACGCCTCGCTCGGCATCGAGCCCGCGCAGTACGAGATCGTGCACACCTACCTGTTCCAGGCCATCGCCGAGGTGCTCGGCGCCGCCGTCACGCCGGAGGTCGCCGCCGCCTGGGACGAGGTGTACTGGCTGATGGCCGAGACGCTGATCGCCATGGAGGCCGAGCTCTACCGGGCCGCCGGGGTGGCGCCGGGCGCGGTCTGGCGGACGGTGCGGGTGCGCGAGCGGCGATACGAGTCGGCGGACACCGTCTCCTTCGTACTCACCGGGGACGCCCTGCCGACATTCGCGCCGGGGCAATATCTCTCGGTCGCCGTGCGGCTGCCGGACGGCGCCAGGCAGATCCGGCAGTACAGCCTCTCCTCGGCGCCCGCCGCCGGCGACTGGCGGATCACCGTGAAGCGGGCGGGCGAGGTCTCGAACTTCGTGCTCGACAATGTCTTCGAGGGTGACACGCTCCAGGTCACCACGCCCTTCGGCGATCTGGTGCTGCCGGACGACGACGCCCCGCTGCTGCTCATCTCGGCCGGGATCGGCTGCACCCCCATGATGGGGATGCTCGCCCACCTCGCCGACACCGGGGATCCCCGCCCGGTCTCGGTGCTGCACGCCGACCGCGCGCTGAGCAGCCACGCGCACCGCGCCGAGCTGGCGGAGCTGGTGGAGCGGCTGCCGTACGCGGTGATGCACCGCTGGTACGAGGAGCTCGGCTCCCGCGCGCCCGGCGCCGGGCTCCTCGCGGGCCGCGCCGACCTCGGCGAGGTCGCGATCGCCGCGGGCACCCGCGCCTACCTGTGCGGCCCGCTGCCCTTCATGCTCGGCATGCGCCGGGCGCTGCTGGAGCGCGGCGTCGCGGCGGCGGACATCCACTACGAGGTCTTCGGCCCGGACAGCTGGGCACCCGCCCCGGCCTGAGCCGCCCGCCACCCGCCGGGGTAGCGCAGCATGAGCACCCCGATCGCCGCGACCGCGATACCGCGCGGCGCCTCGTACAGGAATCCGGAGAAGCCCTGCACCGCGGGGATCGGCAGGAAGAACCCGGCCATCCCCACCAGGGTGAGGACCGCGATCCAGCGCGGCACCGCGCGGTTGCGCAGCAGGCTCGCGCCGAGCAGCGCCATGCCCGCGAGCATCACCAGCCCGCCGATCTGGTTGAACAGCACGAAGGCGGTGGAGTCGAGCATCTGGTCGTTGTCGGCGATCAGGTGCGCGGTGGCCGGGTCGGCGGCGAAGGGGTGCGCGACGAAGAGCTCAACCGTGAGGTGCCCGGTCGCGGTGACGATATTGCCGAGCAGGTAGCAGAGCAGCCCGACGAACCCGGCGGTGCCGATCCGCGGCCGCAGCCATGCGTACATGCCGGGCAGGCCGAGGACGAGCAGCACGGTGCCGATACCGAGCAGGATCTGCGCGACCGGGGTGCCCGGGCTGGTGAGCGCCTCGACCGAGTGGCCCTTGCCCGCCACGATCGGGTGCAGCGTGCCGCCCGCGATGCAGAGCGCGCCGCCGGAGGTCAGCGCGGCGCCGCAGAGGCGAAGTACAGTCGCGCGGGAGGGGCCCGCGGTGGGCTGGAGAACCGAAGAGGAAGTCATGGGGCAAGGGTCGACGGGGCCGCTGGTGCGCGGCTGGTCCGGCGCTGGTGCGCCCGCCGTCGCGGTGCTCGGGCCGCTCGCGGTGCGCGGCCGGGACGGCGCCGCCATCCCGATCCCGGCCCGCAAGCACGCCGAGCTCCTTGTGCTCCTCGCCGCCGAGCGCACCACCCGCAGCGCGGGCTACCTGTGCGAACTGCTCTGGCGCGGGCACCCGCCGGAGAGCGCGACGGTGACGCTGCACGGCTACGTGTCCCGGCTGCGCAAGGCGCTGCGCCCGGTGCCCGAGCTCGCCATCGAGACCGGCCCGAACGGCTACGTGCTGCGCTGCTCCGGCTCCGGCACCGACCTGGACCTGCTCGATCTGCTGACCCGCGAAGCCAGGGCCGCGCACGCGGCGGGCGATGTCGCGGAGACCGTGCGGCTGCTCGAGCCCGCGCTCGCGCTGTGGCGCGGCGAACCGCTCGCCGATGTCGCCGACATCGCCGAGCTGGCCCCGGAGCGCGCCCGGCTGGACCAGCTGCGCGCCGAGCTCACCGAGCTGTGCGCGGAGGGGCTGCTCGTACTCGGCCGCGCCGGGCAGGCCGTCACCCTGCTCACCGCGCAGCACGAGCGGCACCCCCACCGGGAGGGAACCGCCCGGCTGCTCGCGCTCGCGCTGCGCGACAGCGGCCGCACCCCGGAGGCCCTCGCGCTGCTGCTGCGCTTGCGCCTGGCGCTGCGCGACGAACTCGGCCTCGACCCCGCGCCGGACACCGTGCGGGTGGAGCACGAACTCCGCGCGCCCGCCCCGGCGCCGCTGCCGTCCGGCCTGGTCGGCCGGGACGAGGTCGCCGCGCTCCTCGACCGGGCGAGGGAGCGGGCCGGGCACGGGCTCACCGTGGTGCTGGTCCGCGGGGAGCCGGGAATCGGCAAGACCGCCGTGATCAGGGACGCGCTGCGGCGCAACGGTGATCACGCCTTCATCAGCACCGGCAGCCCCGACCCGCTGGCCACGCTGGCCCCGTGGCTCGACCAGGCGGCGCTGGCGGGCCGCGACGTCCCCGACATCCCGACCCCGCGCGCGCTCGCCGCACTGCTCGCCGGGGTCGCGCGGGAGACCGGCCGCGCGGTCGCCGTCCTGGACGACGTGCAGTGGGCCGACCCCGCCTCGCTGCGGATCATCACCGGCGCCGCCCGGGTGCTCCGCGCGCACCCGGTGCTGCTCGTGCTCGCCCAGCGCCCCGGCCCGCTCCCCGAGCCGCTCCGCGCGCTCGGCGAGATCACCACCGTCGACCTCCCGCCGCTGCCGGACATCGCGGTGGCCGAGCTGGTGCGCACCACCCTCCCGGCCGACCCGGCGCTGCGCGACCGGATCGTGGCGGCCGCGGCGGGCAGCCCGTTCGTCGCCACCCAGCTCTGCGACCGAGCGCTGGCCGGGCGCCCGCTCGATGCCGTGACCGTCGACCTGCTGACGCCGCAGGCGAGGGAGCTCGCCGAGCTGCTCGCGCTCGTCGGCACGAGCGCCCCCGTCGGCCTGCTCGCCGACCACCCCGACTTCGACAGCGCCACAGCAGAACTCGTACAGAACCGAATCGTCACGGTCACCGACGGCACGATCACCTTCGGCCACGACCTGATCCGCGCCACCGTGCTCGACGGCATCGGCCCGGTCCGAGCGGCACCACTGCACGCCCGCATCGCCGACGCGCTCGCCGCCGGAGAGCCGGACGCACTGGCCGCGCAGGCCAGGCACCGCTGCGCCGCCGCACTGGACACCGCCGACGAGCGCGCCGCGGCGGCCTGCCTCGCCGCCGCCGCCCGGGCCCTGCACGACCACGCCCCCGACGAGTGCGCCGAACTCGCCGAGCGCGGCCGCCCGCACGCGAGCCGCGCCACCGCTGTCGAGCTCGACCTGCTCGCCGGGCAGGCGCACCACCGCCGCGGCCGCTTCGACGCCGCCGCCCGCTGCTTCGAGCGCGCCGCCCGGCACGCCGACGCGGCCGGGCTCGCCCGGATCGCGCTGCTCGCCGCGCCGCACGGCGTCGCCGGGTACTTCTCCGGATACGGCGTGGTGCAGTCGGATTCGTCCGGGTTGCGGGCCCGGGCGCTGGCGCACCGGCTGGAGCTCGACGCCGACGCGGTGGCCGAGGTGGAGGCGATCGAGGCCACCGACCGGGCCGTGCACGGCATCGCCGGCGACCTGGACGCCCTCGCCGAGGCGAAGGCGCGCAGCGCGCCGGGCAGCCGCTCCTGGCCGCAGGTACTGCTCGCCGAGTTCGTCTGCACCTGGGAGCCGGGCACGCTCGCCGACCGCACCAAGATCGCCGATGAGCTGGCCGAGCTCGCGGGCGCCTGCCACACCGCGCGCGCGACCGCGCTGCACCTGCGCCGGGTCTGTGCGCTGGAGGCGGGCGATCTGCGGCTGGTGCGCAGGCTCTCCGCCGAGTTCGCCCGGCTCGCCGCCGACGGCGGCACCGACCTCGCCGCCACCCAGCTGTGGTGGGACGTCATGCTCGCCGTGCTGCGCGGCGACTACGACCGCTCCCGCGCGCTCATGCAGCGCTTCGCCGCCGACCTCGGCCCGGTCGACGAACGGGCCCGCATGCTCGCCGAGGCCTCCCTGCTCACCAGCGGCTCCATCGAGCTGTGGCACCGCGGCAGGCTCGCCGAGGTGCTGGCCGAGGCCGACCGCATGGCCACCGACTTCGACGAGGACTTCGCGCTGGTCGTCGCCATGGCCGCCGCCGAGACCGGGGAGCACGGGCGCGCGCTGGCCGCGATCGAGTCGGTGCTGGCCGTGCCGGGGCGCTGGCACGGGCCGCGCGTCGCCGTCCGGGTGCCGCTGCTCGCCGAGGCGCTGCTCGCGCTCGGCCGCACCGCGCCCGAGCTCAGGGAGCGGGTGCGCGGCTACGCGGCCGTGCTGGAGCCGCTCACCCGCGGGTGGGGCGCGGCCGCGATCGTGCAGTGGCCGGGGCTGGTCTGCCTGGGGCCGTCCGGGCTGTACAGCGGCACGATCCGCGGCATGCTCGGGATGCCGGGCGCGAGTGTCGAGGTGGCGGCGGCGCGGCAGCGGGCCCGCGAACTCGGCGCGCTGCCCTACGAGCGGCGCGCCGCCGAGCGGCTCACCGGCTGGCCGTTCCGTCCCGATTGAGCCTGCGGGTCGGCTGCCGCGGCACCGCACCCGGGTCGGGGGCGTTGTAGGCAGCGCCGAGCAGCAGCGCGAAGTGCGTGATCCACACCCACACCAGCAGGATGACGGCCGCCGCCAGCGAGCCGTACAGCCTGCTGTAGGAGCCGAAATGCTCGACGTAGAGGGTGAATCCGGCGGAGGCGGTCAGCCAGACCGCGAGCGCGAGCAGGCTGCCCCTGGCCAGCCGCCGGTAGCGGGTGCCGTGGCCGTGCAGCACCAGCCGGTACAGCAGCACCACCAGGAACGTCATCACCGCGAGCAGCAGCGGCCACTTCAGGATCGGCCACGTCGCCGCGACCTCCTCGCCGAGCCCGAGCCGCTCGCCGATTCCGGTCGCCATCTCGCCGGTGGTGACCACCGCGACCAGGCAGCAGGCGAGCAGCGGGAACGCCACCGCCGCGAGCACCGCGCGCAGCAGGATCGTGCGCTTGCGCGGCTCGTCGCCGACGATCCCGTACATGGACTGGATCCCCTGCACCAGCGCGCCGAGATACCGGGTCAGGATCCACAGCGTCACCGGGAGACCGAGCAGGATCAGCGGCGCCGAGAGCGCCGAGCCACGCAGCTCGTGGAGCGTATCGATGAGCAGTTGCGCGCCCGGCCCGGGGCCGAGCGCGCGGAACTCGTCCACCAGCGGATCGGTGACCGACTGATTCAGCGCGCCGACGATCGCCAGCATGGTGGTGAGGGTCGGCAGCGCCGCGAGCACCGCGTAGAAGGTGAGCGTGGCGGCGTGGTCGGCGAGGGTGTCGTCGAAGATCAGGTCGAACAGGTACCTGGCCAGTTGTCCGCGCGAGCGCCGGAGCGGCGCCGTCGTCGGTGCGACGACGGCATCCAGCGGTGCTCCCGGTACGACGGTCACGAATCCCCCCTTGTCCTGTCCGGTATTACCCGGCGTGCTCCCGGTCAACCGGGCCGCGTCAGTGGTGCGTCCAGTCCGGCTGGGCGAAGTGCGCGACCCGCGATTCGGCGGGCGTGCGGCCGAGCAGCACGACCTCGCGGAACTGGAAGAGCAGGGCGCCGGTCGGGGCGTGGATGGTCATGCCGGGGCCGAAACGCATCTGCAGCATACGGATTCCGGTCGGCGGGGCGGGGGCGGCGCCGGGCGGCAGGCCGCCGGGGACGGCTTCCTCGGGGGAGACCCAGTGCGGGACGTCCGGCTCGGCCAGCCTGCGCAGCCCGATTCGGTGCACCGAGTGCACCTCGTCCGGGGCCGGGCGCAGCTCGGTGAGGTCGCGCAGCGCCACCACGAACGGGGTGATGGCGAAGCCGGAGGCGGCGGGGAAGTCGTCGAGCGCGCCGATGACGTCGCTCTCCTCGGCGTGGATTCCCAGCTCTTCGTGCAGCTCCCTGAGCGCCGCGGCCCGCGGTGTCTCGCCCGGCTCCAGGCGGCCGCCCGGCAGCGCCCACTGCCCGGCATTGCGGCCGCGGTAGGCGCGCCGGATCAGCAGCACCGAGAGCGGCCCCTCCGGCTCCGCCGCCACGCACAGCGCCACCGCGGCGCGGCGCAGCCCGGGTGCCTCCGGCACCTCCGCGCGCTCGAACCCGTCCAGCCGGGCGTGCGCGAGCGCGCGGAATTCGGTCGTGCTCGCCGGGGTGGGGTCTGCGCTCATGCCCTCGATAGTGCCGTACCGGCTGTCGGGCAGCAGCGCCGCGCGGGCAGGTCGGCGGGGCGGCCGGTCAGCCGTCGACGCAGGGGCAGCCGTGCGGGCGGGTGGCGGCCCGATCCCGCCACAGCCCGAGGATGTCCGAGCGGAACGGGCCCGCGGGCGCGGCCGGGCGGCGGCCCGCGGCCACGTGCGCGGCCAGCGCGGCGAGCCTGCGGGCCGCGCGCTGCGACCAGCCGTGCGCCAGGCACCAGCCATAGAGCTGCTCGCGGGTGCAGCGGTGCCCGCCCTCGTGCGCGATGACCAGCAGCGCGACCGCGTCGCGGCGCGATTGCAGCCCGGCCAGCGTGCCGGAGGGGTTCACCAGCCCGCCCAGCGTGGTGAGCGCCTCGGCGATCACCGGGTCCAGCGCGGGCGGGCACTCCGGTGCCGCCTCGGCGCCGAGCAGGTACGGGTGCGCGGCCTCCGCCCACACCCCGACCTCGGCGATGTCGTCCGGCACCACGCAGAGCCCGCGGGTGCGCGGGTCGGCGGCGATCGTCGCCAGCTGCTCGGCCTGCGGCCAGGCGGCCAGGACGACGCCGCCGTGCCAGTTCCGGTCCGGCGCGGGCGCGGTCGCGACCGGGAGCCGCGCGTCCGCCACGAACGCGCGCAACCACGCACTCGTGCGCACCCTGGCCTCGTCGGCCACGAGGACCAGCGGAATTCCCCCGAATTCGCGCGAAGCGTGCAACACCCAGGCGATCGCGTCCGCGACCACCGAATCCTTTCCGGGTGCGGTGATGGCGACCGGATAGGAACACCGAATATCTTCATGCACCCGGGCATCCTCACACCGTTTCCGGGCAGCGGCATACCGCGTGGTCGGCATTGGCGAGAAACGTGACTCCTGATAGCGAACGCAAATGTTCGGCGATGTGATCCCGGCAGCCGGTGGTTAGCTCGCCGATCCTGTCCGGGACAATTTCCTACAGGTGCGCAGTAACCGTGACGCGGCTGGAATGTCCGATTCGGCGGGGTGGTCGAGCGGTCGCCGCACGGCCTGGTTGCCAGTGGTTAGGGCGCACCGGGCCGAGGTGCCGCGTCTGGGATGGAAGGTCTCGGTCGCGTTGCCCGATCGTGACTTTCCGTGACTGTTCCCATCCATCTCGACCGATCGCCGGGGCATTGCTACGCTGCCGACACAAAGGGAAACCGACTGGTTTCTTCTGTGCAATGTCTTTTCTGTGGGATCAAGAGTGAAAGGTATCGCTCCGCGTTCGGAGATCATCCGAAGGCGGAGCGATTCAGGGTGTGCGGTAAATATGAGGCTCGAAGATGCTCTGCGTGACGGAATGAGCATGGACGGTGCGATCGGCATCGCGCTCGTCGATATGCAGAGCGGGATGTTGCTGGCGAAGCAGGGCGGGAATTCGCTGTTCGATCTGGAGATGGCCGGTGCGCTGAACACCGAGGTGCTGCGGGCCAAGGGGCGCGCGGTGGAGGCGCTGCAGCTCGGCGACGAGGTCCAGGACATCCTGGTGACGCTCGGCACGCAGTACCACCTGATCATGCCGCTGGTGCGCAACGACGACGAACAGCTCTTCCTCTACCTGGCGCTGGACAAGGCCCGCGGCAACCTCGCGCTCGCCAGGCACCAGCTACGCAGAATCGAACAGGCGATCACGGTATGAGCGCACCCTTCCACCGGCCCGGCACGAGATCGCTCGACCGCACCGAGATCGCTTTGGGCGACCCGGAATTCGTCGGCAGGCTGCTCCAGCGGGCCTGCGACGAGATCTACGAGGTCGAGCACGCCGTCATGACCAGCAGGGACGGGCTGGTCGTCGCCTCCGACACGGCGTCGGCCGGCGTCGACGGCGGCGATTCCGTCGCCATGCGCGGCTCCGCCATGGCGGCGGCGGCCATCGGGATCGGTGACCACTTCACCGGGCTGCTGCACCAGGGACGGTTGCAGTCGACGGTCTTCGAGGCGGATCGCGGGTGCGTGGGGGTCTTCCCGGTCAGCTCGACGCTGCTGCTGGTGGTCACCAGTACGCCGGGGGTGAATCTCGGGCGGTTCAACGCGGCGGCCAAGCGGGTGCTCGGCATGCTGCTCGCGCCGACCTACTGAGCCGGTTTTCGACCACTTGGGCGCGGTGGTCGGCGTACACCGCTCGGTACGAGCGGCTCGGTGCTGCCATCGTGGTTCGGTGATGGATCTGCCGCTGGTTTGGTGGTGGATCTGCCGCCCACCCCCCACCGACCGCATCGCGGGCGAGGAGACCCGGCACGGGGGTTTCCCCGGGTGCGGCACAATGCGGACGTGTTCGAACTTCGCGCCGAGCCGCGCCCGGTCGACGGGCATGATCGTCTGCTCGACGCCGCGCCCGGATATGACGGGACGCTGGTGACCCTGTGGACCACCGACGCGGGGGCGGCGCTGCTCACCGCGCGCACGGAATCGCCTGGTGGAGCGTCGTTCCCGCTGACGAGGGCGGAGGAGCCGGTGTCGGCGCGGGTGGTGATTTTCGGCCCGGGGCCGCGCGGGGTGGTGCCGATCCACGATCTGACGATCGCGTTCCCGTCGGTGCGGCTGCTGCCGGACGGCGCCGTGCTGGTGGTCGGGCACCGGTGCCGCTGGTCGGCGAGCGGGCCGGAGCACAATGCGATGGTCGTGCTCCCGGACGGGACCGTGGAGTGCACGGGGGTGCTCGGCGACGGGATCGAGGATGTGGCGGTGTCCCCGTCCGGGGCCATCTGGGTGAGCTTCTTCGACGAGGGCGTGTTCGGCAATTTCGGCTGGGGCGGCGGCGGGCCGGAGCCGGTCGGGCACCCGGGCATAGTCCGCTTCGACCGCGCGCTGTGCCCGGTCTGGAGCTTCGACGGGCCGGGCATGGCCGACTGCTACGCCTTCACCCTGGCCGGCGACACCGCGTGGGCCTGCTACTACACCGACTTCCCGATCGTCCGGATCGCGGACGGGCGCACCACGCTCTGGCGCAACGACGAGATCGCCGGGGCGAAGGCGCTCGCGGTGTCGGGGGACCGGGTCGCGCTGTACGGCGGGTACTCGGGGGAGCGGGAGCGGCTCGCGATCGGCAGGGTGGCCGGGGACCGGTACGTGGTGGAGCGGGTCGAGCGGGTGCCGCTTCCCGGCTCGGGGCGGCTGGCGCTGTTCGGGCTCGGCGCGGAGCTGCACGCCGTCGTCGGCGGTTCCTGGTACGTGGCCTCGCCTTTCGGCTGACCCGGGCAACCGCCCGGGTGTACGCTCGCCCGACATCTGGACAAACGTCCAGCTCATCGCGGGGAGTCGGGTATGACGGAGCGCGTGCGGCCGGTGGCGGCCGCCTACGCCGCGCAGGGCTTCGGGTACGCCGCGATCGTCACGGTGCTGCCGGAGTTCAAGGAGCGGCTCGGGATCTCGGACACGGTGGTGTCGGTGCTGCTGCTCGGCACCGTCCTCGCGGCGGCGCTCGGCTCGGTCGCGGCGGAGGCGATCGCGGTGCGCTGGGGGAGCGGGCGGGCGCTGGTCGCGGCGCTCGGGGCGCAGGCGGTGGCGCTGCTCGGCGCCGCGCTGCTCGGGAGCCTGCCGCTCTTCGCGGTGGCGCTGGTGCTGTACGGGATCGGGCTCGGCGGGGTCGACGCCGCCTCGAACATGCAGGGGGTGCTGGTGCAGCGGCGGGCCGGACGGCAGCTGCTCGGGCGCTTCTACGCCGGGTACACGGCGGCGGCCGTCGCGGGTGCGCTGCTGGTCGCCGGGTTGCTCGCGCTCGACCTGCCCGCGGTGTTCGCGCTGGTCGCCGCGGCGGCGGTGCACGTCGGGGTGGCGCTGCTCGGCTTCGACCCGGAGCGTGCCGTGCGGCAGCGCGAGGATCGCGGGCCGCTGCCGTGGCCCGCCATCCGGATCGTCGGCGCGCTGATCTTCGCGGCCTTCGTGGTGGACGCGGCGGTCTCCACCTGGAGCACCGTGTACCTGGCCGACGGGCTCGGCGCGGTCGCCGCGGTGACCCCGCTCGGCTACGCCGCCTACCAGGCCGCCGTGCTCGGCGCGCGGCTGACCGTGGACGCGGCTGTCGTGCGGTTCGGCCGGGCGCCGGTGGCGCTCGGCGCGGTGGCGGCCGGGCTCGCGGGGTGCGTGCTGGTGGCGGCGCTGCCGCTGGTGCCGGGCGCGATCGCGGGGTTCGCGGCGGCCGGGCTGTGCGCGGGCGCGCTGGTGCCGATCGCGTTCAGCGCGGCGGGCGAGGTGCGGCCGGAGCGCTCGGACGAGATCGTCGCCACCGTCAACCTCTTCAACTACGCGGGCGCGCTGGCCGGGGCGGTGCTGCCCGGCCTGATCTCGGCCGGGCCCGCGCTCCGCGCGGCCTTCCTGCTGCCCGCGGTGTGCCTGCTGCTCGTGCTGCCGCTGGTGCGGCGGGTGGACCGGCTCGCGCGCTCAGCTCCGCTCGACCTCGGCGATCCAGGCGGCGGCGTCGACCAGCCCCTCCGGTGAGACCGCGAGCCCGGCGACATCGTCCGCGACCACCGGGGTGACCCGGCCCAGGTAGCGGGCGGGTTCGAGGGAGACGAGCCGCCAGCCGTCGGTGAAGGCGCCGCGCACGATGTCGGCGCCGATCCGCGGGCCGAAGCCGGGCTCGGCGTCGGAGAGCGCGAGCAGCCGCAGCACCCCGCCCGGCCGCAGCACGCCGTGCAGCGAGCGGACGTAGCGCGCCCGCTGCTCCGGCTCCGTGCCCCAGATGTGGAAGAGCGCGCTGTCCAGCACGGTGTCGTAGGCGCCGGCGAAGTGCGGGCCGAGCGCGAGCGCGTCGGCGACCGCGAACCTGGCCTCCGGCACGCCCTTCGCCTCGGCGTTCCGGCGGGCGAAGCCGACGGCGCTCGGCGAGAAGTCGACGCCGAGGACGTCGTGGCCGCGCGCGGTCAGCAGGATGGTGTGCTCGCCGGCGCCGCAGCCGATGTCGAGCACCCGGCCGGTGAAGCCGCCGGCGCGCTCGAGCTCGGCGATCGCCGGCTGCGGGCGGCCGATCACCCACGGTGCGGTGTCGTCGTCGTACACGGAGTCCCAGCGTTGGGTGGCCTCGGTCATGGCTCCACCGTGCAACCTGTACCGCGCTCGAGGTCAAGGGGTGTGTTATAAATAGAACCTGTTATAGGTGAATGCAGCCGAACATCGGTGCCGCCGAAATGGCATTCTCGCACTTACGCTATGCGAATCACTGTTTACTTGTTGCCGTCGCGATGGATACTCTCGGTGGCACGGCCGATGTCGACCACGCGCGGCCGGAGCGGAAAGGAACTCCCATGCAGATCGACAGCAACCTCGTCGCGCTGGTCACCGGTGGCGCTTCCGGCCTCGGGCTGGCGACCGTCGAGGAGCTGCACGCGCAGGGTGCGAAGGTCGTCATCGTCGACCTGCCCTCCTCGCCCGGTGAGACCGTCGCCGAGGAGCTCGGCGACGGCGTCGTGTTCGCCGCGGCCGACGTCACCGACGAGGAGCAGGTGACCGCCGCGCTGGACGCGGCCGCCGAGCTCGGCCCGCTGCGGATCGCGGTGAACTGCGCCGGGATCGGCAACGCCATCAAGACCGTCGGCAAGCAGGGCGCCTTCCCGCTCGCGGCCTTCCAGAAGGTGGTCAGCGTCAACCTGATCGGCACCTTCAACGTGATCCGGCTGGCCGCCGAGCGTATCGCCGCCACCGAGCCGGTGGGCGAGGAGCGCGGCGTCATCATCAACACCGCCTCGGTCGCGGCCTTCGACGGGCAGATCGGGCAGGCGGCGTACTCGGCCTCCAAGGGCGGCATCGTCGGGCTGACGCTGCCGGTCGCGCGCGACCTCGCGAGCCTGAAGATCCGGGTGCTCACCATCGCCCCCGGCCTCTTCCACACCCCCCTCTTCGCCACCCTGCCGGACGAGGCCATCGACTCGCTCGGCGCGCAGGTGCCGCACCCCTCGCGGCTCGGCAACCCGGCCGAGTACGGCGCGCTGGCCAGGCACATCGTGGAGAACCCGATGCTGAACGGCGAGACCATCCGGCTCGACGGCGCCATCCGCATGGCCCCGCGCTAGGTCTTCCCCCGCGACCGCGGCCGGGGCGATCCGGCCGCGGTCGTCGCCTGTCCGCTGAGTGCAACATTGCAATGCAATGTGTTGCGATGTACGTTCTCCGGTGTGACCCGAACCACCGATCACCCCCGCTTCGACACGCTGGTCGCCGCCTTCCAGCACACCGCGACCCGCGCACCGGACGACATCGCCCTGCGCACCCCCGGCGACACCACGACGCTGACCTGGCGCGATTACGCCGCCGAGGTACGCGCGGTCGCCGCCGGGCTCGCCGCGCTCGGCGTCCGCAGGGGCGACACCGTCGCGCTCATGATGGGCAACCGGGTGGAGTTCTATCCGCTGGAGGTCGGCGCGCAGCACCTCGGCGCCACCTCGTTCTCCGTCTACAACACGCTCGCGCCCGAGCAGCTGGCCCACGTGCTCGGCAACTCCGGTGCGCGCGTGGTGATCTGCGAGCCGCAGTACGTGCCGCGGCTGCGGGCCGGCGGCGCCGAGCTCGACCACATCGTCTGCCTCGACGAAGCGCCCGACGGCACCGTCGGGGTCGCCGCGCTGATCGCGGGCGGCGACCCGGCGTTCGACTTCGAGGCCGCCTGGCGGGCCGTCCGCCCGGACGACGTCGCCACGCTCATCTACACCTCGGGCACCACCGGCAACCCCAAGGGCGTGGAGACCACGCACGCCGCGCTGCTCTTCGAGTCCTACGCGGTGGCGGAGGTGCTCGGCATCCGGTACGGCGACACCATCACCTCCTACATGCCGACCGCGCACATCGCCGACCGGCTCACCGCGCTCTACTTCCAGGAGGTCTTCGGCACGCAGGTCACCTGCGTCGCCGATCCGACCGGCATCGCGCCCGCGCTAGCCGAGTTGCGGCCCACCATCTGGGGCGCGGTGCCCCGGGTCTGGGAGAAGCTGCGCGCCGCGGTGGAGTTCGCGGTCGCGGCCGAGCCGGACGAGCAGAAGCGCGCCGGACTGCGGTGGGCGCTCGAGGTCGCCGGGCGGCGCGGCGCCAGGCAGCTGGCAGGCGCGCCGGTGCCCGAGGAGCTGGCCGTCGAGTGGCAGCGCGCCGATGCGCTGGTGCTCGGCCCGCTGCGCGCCGAGCTCGGGCTGGACCGGGTGCGCTGGGCCATGTCCGGCGCCGCGCCCATCCCGCCGGAGACGCTCGGCTTCTTCGCCGGGCTCGGCATCCCGATCGCCGAGATCTGGGGCATGTCCGAGCTGGCCTGCATCTGCAGCGTCAGCCACCCCGACGACGCCAAGCTGGGCAGCGTCGGCACGCTGCTGCCCGGTATGGAGGCTCGGGTCGCCGACGACGGGGAGCTGCTGGTGCGCGGGCCGCTGGTCATGAAGGGGTACCGCGGCGAGCCGGAGAAGACGGCCGAGGCGATCGACGCCGACGGCTGGCTGCACACCGGTGACGTGGTCACCATCGACGACGACGGGTTCCTGCGGGTGGTCGACCGCAAGAAGGAGCTCATCATCAACGCCTCCGGCAAGAACATGTCGCCCACCGCGATCGAGAACGCGCTCGGGGCGGCGACGCCGCTGATCGGGGTCGTGGCGGCGATCGGTGACGGGCGGCCGTACAACACCGCGCTGGTGGTGCTCGATGCCGAGACGGCGCCCCGCTACGCCGGGCAGCACGGGCTGGCCGATGCCTCCGCTTCTGCGCTTGCCGCCGATGCCGGGGTTCGCGCGGCGATTGCCGCGGGTATCGCCGCCGGGAACGCGAAGCTGGCTCGGGTGGAGCAGGTTCGGCGGTTCCGGGTGCTTCCGGTGTTCTGGGAGGCGGGTGGGGACGAGCTCACCCTGACCTCGAAGCTCGAGCGGCGGGTGATCGCGGAGAAGTACACCGCGGAGATCGAAGGGCTCTACGCCGCGGAGCCGTCCGCCGACGTGCTCGAGCCGGAGGGGGTTCCTGAGCCGGTGTGAGGCTGCCTGGTCCGAGCCGCGCGGTCGTTGTGCGGCCGCCGGGTTCGGTCGGCGACGCGAGCCGCGTGGGCGACGCCGTCCGGTCGGATCAGGGGCGGGTGCCGCGCGGGCGGTCGCCGAGGCGCCGACCGGCGGCTTTCACCTGCTCGGCGCGTTCCGAACAAGCGACATCAGCTCGCCGACCACACCGGAGCCGATCTCGACCTCCGCCGCGGCGACGTCACCCGCCGACCCCATGAGCTCCCAGGCGCTGCCTGCCCCGAGCGGCGGCCAATCGGAGAGGTAGTCGCCGATTCGATACCGCGTCAGCCAGCCGAGCGCGGCGGTCAGCAGGACGACGACACCGAAGTCCAGCGACCAAGCGGCGATGCGCCTGCCCGGCGTGACGATCGCGGCGTGCTCCATGCCGTCCGATCGTGCCGGGTGCGGCGAAGTCGCGGCGTCGCTCGTTCGGACGACAGTTTTCGTACCCTGGACGCATGGGCGCAGACGGAAGCGCGGGGCGGAAACCGGCGCGGCAGAGCTTCGAATCCTGGGTGGACAAGCAGGTCAGGGAGGCCGAGGAGCGCGGGGAGCTGCGAAACCTGCGCGGCTCCGGAAAGCCGATCCCCGGTGCGGGGGCTCCGGTGCAGGAGGATGCCTGGCTGCGCGGCTACCTGCAGCGCGAGGGCGCGGATACCGGCCTCGTGCTGCCGACCCCACTGCTGCTGCGCCGCGATGCCGAGCGGATCGGGGCAACGGTGCGCGACTGCACCACCGAGGAGCAGGTGCGCGCCGAGGTCGTCGCGCTGAACCGGCGGATCGTCGAATACCTGCGGATTCCGTCCGGACCGGTGGTGCCGGTGTCCACCGTGGACATCGAGGCGGTGGTCGCGGAGTGGCGGCGCGAGCGCGAGGAGCAATGCCGCGCGGCCCGCGCCATCCCGAAGCCGGCCGCATCGGCGCCACCGAAGGCACAGCGCCGGTGGTGGCGCCGCCGAGCAGCCGGGTCGTAGCCCTGCCGCTGCTCGCCGGGCCCCCTCAGAAATCGAGAATGTGCGGCAACCCGGCCCGATACCGATCCCGATCCAATGCCTTCGGCCCCTCGAACGCGGGCAGCGCGACCAGCGGGAAGACATCGGCCCGCGGCTGCGGATCATCGGCCGCGTCCATGACGGCATTCGCCACCATCCGCCCTGATTCGTTCGCCCCCTCCATGGTCGCCAGATCGATGTGACTTCGCACGTGATCCCCACCGAAGAACAGATTGGGGATCCCGCAGTGCGCGTTCGGCCGGTTGTCGTAGGAGCCGATGGTGTTCACCAGCAGCGGCGTCTCGTTGTAGGCGACCCCGCCGGACCAGCTCACACCTGGATCGAGGTGCCAGGAGTGAATGTCCTCGTCCCGCAACCACCCCGTACCGGTGTTCAACCACTCCTTCAACTGCGCCCACACCTCGATCGAGATCTCCTCGGCCGAACACTGTTTCGCCGTGCGACCGAAGACGATGCCGGGCGAGTCCCAGTCCGAGATGTCCACCGAGAGGCACTCGACGGCGGAACCGTCGCCGTAGCGGGCGGGGAAGTCGCCGACCCACATGGGCGCCTGGCGCAGCGCGGTGAGCGCCCAGGGCGAGCCGAGCGCGGCGATGTGCCCCTCCGGCATGCCGGTGGTGCGGCGCAGGAAGTACTGGATGCCGACCATCCAGTCGGTGAGCAGCTGACTCATGCCGCCGAGCTGCGGGTCGGCGTCCAGGATGTCGCCGGTGAGCAGCGGGACCGTGCGGTCCACCGGGATCGCGCAGACGTAGTAGTCGGCCTCGACGGTCCTGCCGCCGACCGTCGCCGAGCTGATGACCCCGTTGTTCAGGTTCAACCGGGTCAGCTTCTGCCCGAGCACGAACTGCACCCCGCGCGACATGAGGTAGGCGACCCACGGGTCGATCCAGGCCTCGTTGGTGGGCCGGTTCAGGATGCGGTCGACACCGCCGGAGAACTGCGGGATGGCGCCGGTGGCGGCGAGCACCAGCGCCTCGCCGATGGTGCCGATGGTGCGCGCCGAGCTCAGGTGCGGTTTGGCCGCGACGGTGATCCGGGTCAGCGCGCTCACCAGATACTCCCGGTAGGCGTGCGACTTCCCCTCGGCGCGCATGATCTGCTGCCAGGTGACGTACTCCCACTGCCCGAACCGCCGCTCCTCGCAGGAGCTGAACCACATCGTCATCTGCTTGCCGAAGAAGGCGAGCTCGTGCGGCGGCAGCTCGGGCAGGAAGCTGAACGCGCCGATCATGGTGTTGGCCAGCAGCTCCGGGGTCAGCTGGTCCAGCGCGCCGATCTCGATCGGGGCGAAGAGCGGCGGCTTGCCGCGGAAGCCGGCCACCGTGCCCTCGACCCGGATCAGGTTGTCCCGCACGCCGTTCGGATTGCCGGGGAACGGGATGCGCGCCATCGTGTCCGGGACGTTCTGGTAGCACCCGGGGAAGAATCGGAACCCGTGCTCGCCGGGCAGATCCATCCGGCCGCCCCGCCCGGTGCCCGGCACGCCCATGCTGCGCGCCTTGCCGCCCAGGTAGGCGGGTTCGTAGACGGTGACCCGGTAGCCGCGCTCGACCAGTTCGTGCGCGGCCGACAGCCCGGCCATGCCGCCACCGAAGACCGCGACGGAGCGGCCGCCGGTGTGCAGCGCCGGGCTGCGTGGCGCGGGGCTCGCCTGGGCGGGGCCGGCCGGCGCCGCGCCAACGGCGACGACGGCGCCCGCGGCCAGCACGCCGCGCAGCACATCGCGGCGGGGAACGGTGGTGGACGGGCGGAGCTCCGGCAACGGCATTGTCGCTGGCAGGTCAGGCATGGTCGTCTCCTGGCGAGGACGGGGTGAGCGCGGGTTCGGCGGGTCGGGACGGGGATGGCGATCGGCGGTGCGCCCGGCGACGGATGTCGCGGGCCTCGGCGAGCTCGGCGACGGTGTCGCGGGCGGTGCGCGCGATGTCGGCGAGGACCGGGAGCGGGTCGGCGCGTGCATTCCAGAGCGCCCGCAGCGCAAGCTTTCCCGCCCGCTGCGGGGTGTAGAAGGAGCCGGGGTCGACGGTGCGGGAGAAGATCGCGACGACGGTCTCGGAGATGGCGGGGTCGGTGTCGGCGGCCCGGTAGAGCGCGTGCTCCAGCGGGCTGATGGTCTCGCCGCGGGCGAGCTTGTTGGTCCACTGGTAGATGTCGACGCAGTCGCGCACCCTGGTCTGCTCCCAGTCGCGCAGCGCGCGGTCCAGCCGCTCCGGGTGGTCGAGCACCGGGGCGGCGGCCTCGCCGAGCAGCCTGCCGTAGCGCAGCGCGTCCCGGATGCCCTGTGCCGTCACGGGATCCTTGAAGTGCCCCGCGTCGCCGGGGAGCGCCCAGCCCGGGCCGCTGGAGTGGCGGAAGTACGAGGCGATGTCGGTCGCCGAGCGCACCCGGCCCACCTTCGTGCAGCCGTGCAGCCGCTCCACCAGCTCCGGGATGTTCCCGATGGCCGCGGCGTAGCGGGCCTCGGCCGCGCCTGCCCCCGCGCGCTCCCCGGTGGCGGCGGGCTGGACCAGGCAGAGCAGCAGGCCGTCGTCACAGGGGAAGGCGGTGCCGAGGTCGCTGCCGCTGCGCCACTGCGCGGCGATGTGCCGCCAGTCGTCCCTGGTGTCCCTCCAGTAGGCGTAGTAGCAGTCGCGACCGCTCGGCCGCTGCGCGAACGGCTCCTCGACGCCCGCCAGCCGGGCAACCGTGCTGCGCCTGCCGTCCGCCCCGATCACCAGCGCCGCGCGCAGTTCGGTTTCGGCGCCGTCGGGGTCGATGTACCGGACGCCGGCGCAGCGCTCGCCGTCCCAGAGCAGGTCGGTGACCCGGCAGCGCTCGCGCAGCTCCACCCCCGCGGCGATCGCGGTGCGCAGCAGCGCGGCATCCAGCCCGGTCCGGCGCACGCACATGGCGTAGTCGATCTCGCCGACCGCGGGGAAGCGCGACGCCACCTTGTAGCCGGCGATCGCCGCCATGGCGTGCGTGAGCTTCGGCGCGCCGATCGCGGCGACGGCGTCGAGTGCGCCGAGGCGCTCGATCTCGGCCAGCCCGGAGGGCCAGAGCAGGTGCGTGGAGAGCGTGTCCGACGGGAAGCGGGCGGCATCGATGGCGACGACCCGGCGGCCGGCCTTCGCCAGCGTCAGCGCGGCCGCGCTGCCCGCGCAGCGGGCGCCGACGACCACGACGTCCGCGTGGTCGATAGTCGTCACGGATGGAGCAGACATGGGACCGCCTCGACGCTGAGATCACCCGGTCAACGGCCCTTTTCGAGGTCGGTCACCGAGTCTCGGACACTATGTCCGATAAGGGTGAGGGCCGGGTGGGAAAAAGTCAACGACGGCGCGCGGAGGGGCAGAATGGACCCCATGCGCGAATCGAATCGACGGATGACGAGCCCGGCGTGCCCTCGCTGACCCGCGTACCCCGCACCGCACGGAAGGGTACCGACGACCGGCGCGCGGAGTTCGAGCAGCGCGTTCTCGCGGCGGTTGAGGAGTTGCTGGCCGATGGCACCCCGTTCACCGAGATCGCGGTACAGCGGATCGCCACCGCCTCCGGCTCGGCCCGCTCCACCTTCTACCGCTACTTCCCCGACAAGAGCAGCCTGCTGATCCGCATGGCCGAACTGGCCACCGCCGACCTCTTCGCCGCCGCTGAGCAGTGGTGGAGTTCCGCGCACACCGACAAGCAGGCCGGCGTCATCCGTGCCATGCGGGCGATGATTACCGGTTTTCGCCAACATCGTTTTCTGCTGCTCGCGCTGAACGAACTCGCTGCTTACGACCGGGATGTTCGCGAGTACTGGCACACCCGGCTCGCGTTCTTCATGGAAATGGTCCGGGCCCGGTTGGACGCCGATCGGGCCGCGGGGCGGATCAGCGCGGCCATCGATCCGGCCGCCACCGCCATCGTGCTGACTTCGATGGTCGAGCGGTCGATCACCGTCACCTTCGGCGCGCCCACCGGAGTCGGGGACGAGGCGCTGGCCGAGGCGCTCGGCCGCGGGATCTGGTTCACCGTCTACGGTGACGCGCCCGGCCGGAGCTAGAGTGCCCCGGCGTCAGCCTGGAAACGGGTAGTCGCCGGACAGGTGATCACCGATCTGCCTGCTCCCGACAATGGCCGCCCGATGTAGGTGTTCTCGTACTGCTGGCGCACTTCTCCGATCAGTAAGTCAAACCCGGTCATTGACTGGGCCTGACTTATTCTTCTCGCCCTGGCCCCGCAACCCCCGTTTTGGCTCTGGGTTTGCGGGATGCCGGCCTGCTCGTGGTTCCGATCCACGCGGCGCCGAGGTCACGCGGGGCCGGAGCGAGGTGCACGCCGTGGGTCCGACTCCGTCGACGATCAGCCGGTCCCCGGGCGCCGGGGCGCTGCGGACGAAGGTGAGCGCGGTCTCGACCACCGGCCGCGCGATCGGCGGTACCAGGTTCACCGGCAGCCGCAGCGCGTAACCGTGCTCGTGCGGCGCGCGCAGGCGGGTGATCCTGGCCTGCATGCCGGGGCTGTCGGCGAGCAGGTGACCCAGGAACCGGTATGGAAACGAGTGGAGTCCGGCCCCGACAGCACGGTTGGATGACTGCCTACGGCCGCTACGCGGCCCCGCGAACATGGATGGAGCCGACGATGCCGATCGCCACACTGCGGGGCGTGACTCTGGACTGCGCCGATCCCCGGGCTCTGGCTCGGTTCTACCAAGAGCTGACAGACATGCAGCTCGGTCACGACTCTGAGGAGTTCGTCGCCCTGACCGATGGTTCGGGTCGCGACCTGGGCTTCCAACAGGTCGACGGGTACCGGGCCCCGCGGTGGCCCGGTCAGGACGTGCCGCAGCAGCTGCACCTGGACCTCGAGGTCGCCGACCTCGACGCGGCGGAGAAGGCCGCGCTGGAGTCCGGCGCGGTCAGGCCGGACCACCAGCCGGGCGGCGACCGGTGGCGGGTACTGCTCGATCCGGCCGGTCACCCGTTCTGCCTGCTCGTCGGCTGAATAGCAGGAGGAAGGTCACCGGCTGCGCCTGCACGTCTTCGGTCCCGGCTACCACGATCGCCCCCACAGAGCTCGGCACCGGCATCGATGTCGCGAGCCTGCGTGCGGTACAGGTCCGCCAGGAACGAGTCGGGGCCAGCTACGCGCTGCATCGCAGCGCTATTCACGCCGATGGCTGCCAAGACCGGCGAGTCCCGGTGGCAATACGGGGGCCACCACCGAATCCCCGAAGCTGCTGCGAGAAGCACCTGTCCCCGCAGCGAGTTCGAGGATGAGTGGCAATTCCTTGCCTCTCTCTCGATGCGCTCGACCTGAACGCGAGCACGACCCTGAGCGATCCGGTGGACTCGTCACTACCCGATGACCCGCAATTGAAGTGCAGCGCCGCGTCGCACCGAGTCGTCACAGAGAAGAGCCAGGGGCAGAGTGGCGCTGGGCAAGGTGTAGACACCCGCCGTGTGGCTGGCGTCCGGCCGTTCGGACGATGGCCAGCTTCGAGGTTGCCTACGGTGCGACCAGGCGGCGGACGGCGAGAATGACGGCCGAGCGCTGCCGCTCGACCGCGCCGTCCGACTTCCGTGCCTGCACCGCGTGCGTCGCCGCCGTGCGGGTCAGATCGGTGAGCATCCGGAGCAGCGCAGCGGGGGTGAAGTCGGCGGTGACGAGCCCGTCCCGCTGACCGCGCCGCACCTCCTCCAACTTGGACATGGTCGCCCGCCGCAACACCGCCTCGACCCGCGGATCCAGCGCCTCCAGATCCGCCCATGCCTGCAACCTCGCGTCGTCGGGGTGCGCGACGAAGTGGTCGAACAGCCGACCGGCGTACCCGGGCAGATCCTCGGCGCGCAAAGCGGTGCTGGTCGTGGTCTCGGTGGCCCACTGCTCGGTGACCGCGGCATACAGCTCGGTCTTCCCCGGGAAATACGCGTAGAGCCGATCCTTGCTGGCATGCGCGTCGGCCGCGATCCGATTGATCCGTGCCCCCGCTACGCCGTGTCGCGCGAATTCCGCGCGTGCGGCGGTGAGAATGCGTTCCCGGGTGGCGTGTCCTGCTGCGCGCATGCCGAGATCCTATCTTGCCGAACCATCCGGTTCGGCTCTACGCTGCTGCCGAACCAATCGGTTCTGAACCGGAGGAGCAGGGTCATGGGCGAAGTGCGGTGGCAGCAGTTGCGGGCGGAGAGCGGCGGGGTCGCCCCGGCGGAGCTGGACGATCTGTGGGCCCGGCTGAAACCCGCCCGCGCCGAGGACATTCTGGGTGAGTGGAAGGGGGATGCCTTCCAGACCGGGCATCCGCTGTGCCGGGCGCTGCCGAAGAGCCGCTGGTACGGGAAGACCTTCAATGCGCTGAACGATGCCAAGCCGCTCATCTGCCGGGCGGAGGACGGGTCGCTCTTCTCCAATGTGGAGCTGGGCGGGGGCGAGGCGACGCTGTGGAACATCGAGTTCCGCGGTGAGACCACCGCGACCATGGTCTACGACGGTCGTGCGGTGTTCGATCACTTCAAGTGGCTGGACGACCGCACCCTCATGGGGATCATGAACGGTCGGCCGGAGCTGGTGCTCGCCGACGGGCAGTTCTTCTACTTCCTGCTGGAGCGGGTGTGAAGACCGGTGCGCTGCTCTCCCGCGATCCGGGCGCGCCGTTCGAGCTGGCCGAGGTGCAGGTCGACACGCCGCTCGGCACCGAGATCCTGGTGCGGATCACCGCGTCCGGCGTCTGCCACACCGACCTGATCTCGCGCGCCGCCGGTGCGGCCGACCGGCCGGTGCTGCTCGGCCACGAGGGGGCGGGCATCGTCGAGGCGGTGGGCGACGCGGTGACCGACGTGCGCCCCGGCGACCACGTGGTCCTCACCTTCCGGCACTGCGGCCGCTGCTCGAACTGCCTCGCCGACCGCCCGGCCTACTGCCGCAAGGCGACCGCGCTGAACAACTTCGGCCGCCGCGCCGAGGGCGGGCCGCGGGTGACGCTGGACGGCGCGCCGGTGCTGGACGGTTTCTTCGGGCAGTCCAGCCTGGCCGGGTACGCGCTGGCCACCGAGGACAACACCGTCGTGGTCGAGCCGGATACCGACCTCACGCTGGCCGCGCCGCTCGGCTGCGGCTTCCAGACCGGCGCGGGCGCGGTGCTGAACGTGCTCGCGCCCGCCCCTGGCTCGCACTTCGTGATCTACGGCGCGGGTGCGGTCGGCATGGCCGCGCTGCTGGCCGCCCGCGCGCTGGACGACGTCGCGATCACGGTCGTGGAGACCTCCGCGGCCAGGCGGGCGCTGGCGCTGGAGCTCGGCGCTCGAGCGGCGCTCGACCCCGCCGAGACCGACATCCCGCCGGCCGTGCGCGACAGCACCGGCGGCGGCGCCACGCACGCGCTGGAGACCACCGGCATCCCGGCGGTGCTCGGCGGCGCGGTCGCGGCGCTGGCGACCGGCGCCACCGTGGTCGCGGTGGGGCTCGGTGCCGGCGTGCCGCCGGTCGACCTCGGTGACCTGGTGCTGAACGGCAAGTCGATCCGCGGCTGCCTGGAGGGCGACTCCATCCCGCAGGTCTTCATCCCGAAGCTGCTGCGCTGGCAGCGCGAGGGACGTTTACCGCTGGAGCGGCTGGTTACCACCTTCCCGTATACCGAGATCGAGGCCGCCCTGGCGGCGCAGCGCGCCGGCGCGGTGGTCAAGCCGGTGCTCACCTGGTGACTCAGATCGTTACGTTGCTTAACAGTTAATTTTCTGAAAGAGTGGCGTCGTGCGTTTCTGGGACCGGCACGCGGCCGTGGTTTCCGCGAAGAAGTCATGGTTGCTGCTGGTAGCGCTGCTACTGGCGGGCATCGCCGCCATCGGGCTGATCGGCTCGAACGATTCGGCCGGTCAGGCGCCGAATTCGCTGCCGGACAGCGCCGAGTCGGCGCGCGCGGCCGTCGCGCTGGACGAGTTCCCCGGGGCCGACGTGGCCGCAGCCATCGCCGTGGTCACCCGGACGGACGACGGGCAACTGACCGACGCCGACCTGGCAGCCGCGGGCGCGGCCCTGGACCGGATGCGCGCCACCGGCGTGGTGCGGGCGGACGGCCCGGCGGCGCCGATCATTCCCGCCCCGGACGGTGCGGCGGCGCTCGGCCAGGTGCCGGTGGACGCCGCGCTCAACGGCTTCGCGCTCACCGACGCCGTCGCCGAGCTGCGCACGGCCGCCAAGGACGGCCTGCCCCAAGACCTGACCGTTCAGGTCACCGGCGGTCCCGCCTTCGGCGCCGATATCGCCGACTCCTTCTCCGGCGCCAATGTGACGCTGCTCGGGGTGACCGCGCTGGTGGTCGCGATCCTGCTGATCGCCACCTACCGGTCGCCGGTGCTCTGGCTGGTTCCGCTGCTCGTGGTCGGGCTGGCCGATCGGGTGGCTACCTCGGTCGGCACCGGGCTGGCCGAGCTCACCGGGCTCAGCTTCGACGGGTCGACCTCCGGCATCACCAGCGTGCTCGTCTTCGGCGCGGGCACCAACTACGCGCTGCTGCTGGTCTCCCGGTACCGGGACGAACTGCACCGGCACGCCGACCACCGGGAGGCGCTGCGGCTCGCGGTGCGTCGCGCCGGCCCGGCCATCCTGGCCAGCAATGCCACCGTGGTGCTCGCGCTGCTGGTGCTGCTGCTCGCGGTGCTGCCGAACACCCGCAGTCTCGGTGCGCTCGCCGCAGCCGGGCTGGTGGTGGCCGCGGTCTTCGTGCTCGGTGCGCTGCCGCCCGCGCTCGCGCTCTGCGGGCGCAAGATCTTCTGGCCGTTCGTGCCGAAGGTGGACGAGCGGGACAGTGCGACCGAGGGCATCTGGCACCGGGTGGCGGCCGGGGTGGTGCGCAGGCCGGTGCTGGTCGCCGCGACCTCGCTCACCGCGCTCGTGCTCTGCGCGCTGGCGCTGCTCGGCGCTCGGGTCGGGCTTTCGCAGACCGAGCAGTTCCGGGTCAGCGCGGAATCGGTGGACGGGTTCGACGCGCTCGCCGAGCACTTCCCCTCCGGCGCGGCCGATCCGACCACTGTGGTCGCGCGGGCCGCTGCCGGCGCCGCGGTGCAGGGCGCGCTGGAAGGTGTCGACGGCGTCGACCGGGTGACCGCCGCGGGAGACTCCGACACCGGACTCCGGCGCTGGAGCGTGGTGCTCGAGGCCGCGCCCGCCTCGGACGAGGCCTTCGCGACGGTCGAGCGGTTGCGCGCCGCGGTCGCCGGGATCCCCGGTGCGGAGCCGCTGGTCGGCGGTAGTGACGCCGAGGCGCTGGATGTCAGGGATGCCGCGCAGCGCGACCAGAAGGTGGTCATTCCGCTGATCCTGGCGGTGGTCTTCCTGGTGCTGCTCGCGCTGCTGCGCGCGGCGCCTGCGGCAGTGCTGCTGGTGGCGGTGACGGTGCTCAGTGCGCTGGCCGCGCTGGGGGTCGGCAGTCTGCTCAGCATCCACGTCTTCGGCTTCCCGGCCTTCGACACCAACACGCCGCTGTTCGCGCTGCTCTTCCTGGTGGCGCTGGGCGTGGACTACACCATCTTCCTGGTGACGCGGGCGCAGGAGGAGACGCCCGAGCACGGCACCACCGACGGCATGGTGCGCGCGGTCTCCGCCACCGGCGCGGTGATCACCAGCGCGGGTGTGGTGCTCGCCGCGGTGTTCTGCGTGCTCGGGGTGCTGCCGCTGATCACGCTGACCCAGCTCGGGATCGTGGTGGGCATCGGCATTCTGCTCGACACCTTCCTGGTGCGCACGGTGGTGATCCCGGCGCTCTTCGCGATCACCGGGCCGCGCATCTGGTGGCCGAACGCGCTCGCGCGCAGCACAGCCCGGCCGGAGCCGGTGGGCCGCGCGTAGCTGCTGCGGCGCGCAGTCGGGCGACGACGCCGAGCCGGCCGGGCAGGCTCAGCCCGGCGGGCGGCCGACCCCGTGCCAGAGCAGAAGCTCCAGCGCTACCGCCACGTGCACCGAATTGCTGGCGAGCGGCCGGGGTAACAGCTCGTCGGCGCGGGCGAGCCTGCGCAGCAGCGTGTTCCGGTGCGTGTAGAGCCGGGTCGCCGCGCGCGAGGCGTTGCACTGCTCCTGGACGAAGGTGAGCACCGAGTCGCGCAGCTCCCGGCTCGCGTCGGCGAAGCTCCCCAGCGTCTGCTGCACGAACCGCGCCGCCTGCTCGGTGTTCTCCGCGAGCAGCGCCGTCAGCTGCACGGCGGCGAAATCGGCCAGCCTGCGGTCGGGCAGCCGAGCCAGCACCCGCTGGGTGGTGAGCGCGTCCCGGTGCCCGCTGCGGAACCCGTCCAGCCCGAAAGCCCGTGAGCCGACGGCGATCCGCACCCCGGGCAGCCGATCCAGCGCGGCGCTGAGGATGGCCGGGTCCGGCACCGACGGTCCCGGCGCCCACAGCCACAGCGTGGCGGCGGAGTGCGGCACCGCGAGCACCTCGGGCGCGCCGACCGAGCGGGCGAAGGCCTCGGCGACGGCGGCGTCCGGCAACTCGGCGCCGTCGGTCCAGGCGATGGCCGCGGTGTGGTACCGGTCCAGCGGGTAGCCGAGCAGGCTGCCCGCGTCGGCGACGTCGGCCTGGTCGCCGTTCAGGAGCCGGGTGACGAGTTCGCGGCGCGCCGGGTCGGTGCCCTCGTCCAGCGCGGCGCGCTCGACCGACACCACCGTCATCAGCGCCTCGATGATGCCGTCGATGTAGCGGGCGATGGAGGCCGCGGTCACCTCCAGCACCTCCTGGAGTTCCTGTGGGTCCGAGGTGATCTCGAAGACGATGGCCATCCAGCGCTGCCAGGCGACGGCCTGGCCCGCCCGGTACGCCTCCAGCGCCGACTCGTTGAGCCCGAGCCGGGCGGCGCCGCGGGCCAGGTCGAGCTGCTCCCGGTCCAGCGCGACCGGGACGGGGGCGCCGGGGTCGCGGATGTTCGCGGTGGTCCAGTGCAGCATGTTCGCCCGGTTCACCCGGCGCACCGCGGCCATGAGCAGGGGGTTCTCGGCGTAGGGGCGGATGCCGTCGGCACCGAGCGTGGCGGAGTGCAGCTCCTCGAGCCAGTCCGGCGGCACGGTGAGCGCGACTTCGGCTCCCTGTCGGATCAACTCCCGCGCGCGTGCCGAAGGTTGCCGTACACCCGAGCCGACCGCCGATCCCACCGGTGCATTGTGCACCATCGAGCGCCCGATCCGGTGCGGAATCGATCTTGGCCGCGGGGGAGGGGCACGGAAGCATGAAGGGTCTTCGCGGGCGCCCGGGATTCCCGCCGGAGAGGACGGTATGACCATCGAACAGCAAGTGGCGGAGCGCGATCTGGTGGTCTCCGGCCGCCCGGCCTCCACCCACCTCGGCGACGTCCGCACCATGTCGCGGCAGGTGGTCAGGCACTTCGTGAGCACCGTCGCGACCTGCGGCACGCTGCCGGGCGAGGCGATCAGCGGGGACGTCACCGCGGTGACCAGGGTGTGCCTGGAGCTCGCCGCGCGGATGCTGGACGGTGACGCCTCCCCGGAGAAGTCCGACCGGCTGCGCACCGCCGCCGCCGAGTGGGCACGCGAGGGGATCCCGATCGACACCATCCACCACGCGGTGCACGAGGGGCTCAAGATGGCCTTCGACCGGATCAGCGCCAACGCCACCGTCCGCGACTACCGGTCCATGGTCGACATCGCACGCCGCTTCCTCGAGATCGTGGACAGCATCACCTCCACCGTGGCGCTGGCCTATGTGCGGGAGCTGCGCGGCGTGGTGAACGAGCACCACACGGCGGTGCACACGCTCACCTCCGCGCTGCTCGGCGGGCACAGCTCCTCGACGATGGCGCGCGAGTGCGGGATCGCGGTGGCGGACTCGTACCACGTGCTCGCGCTCGCCGTCCCGCCGCACCGCGACGAGTCCGACCCGGCGCTGGACCGCGCCGTCGTCGCCCGCCGCAAGCTGCGCCGGGTGCAGGCCGAGCTGGCCCGCCGCTGCGGCGACCACGCGCTGGCGCTGCTCAGCGTGGACGGCGGCACCGTGCTCATCCCCGAGCGGCACTTCGACCCGGAGCGCGCCGACGAGTTCGTCGAGCAGCTCTCGGCCGCGGCCCAGGTGCCGATCCGGGCCACCCTGGTGCACAGCGCCACCGACGACATCCCGGCGTCGGCGGACCGGGCGCACGAGCTGCTCGACATCGTGACGCGCCTCGACCTGGTCGGCGGGCTCTACCGCTTCGCGGACCTGGCGCTGGAGTACCAGCTCACCCGCCCCGGCCCGGCGCGGGCCACCCTCGGCGCCGTGCTCGACCCGCTGGACGACAGCCCCGAGCTGCTGGAGACGCTGCGCGTGCACATCAGCAACAACCTGAACCGGCAGCGCACCGCGCGGGTGCTCTACGTGCACGCCAACACCATCGACCACCGCTTCAAACGCATCGGCCAGCTCACCGGCTTCGATCCGGGACAGGTGAAGGGCCTCTGGTACCTGCGGTCGGCGCTGGTGGCGCGGAGCTACCGGACGGGGGCGGGCGGCGAACCGGCCCGCACCCGCTGAACCGGCGCGCTCAGGGGCGCTGCTGCCCGGTCTCGATCGGCAGCACCGCCGTCGCCTCCGGGTCGACGCCCGCGGGCTCCTCGTCCTTGCCGCGGCCGCGGAAGCGCTTGAGCATCTCCCAGAGGATCGGCAGCACCGAGAGGAACACGATCAGCAGGAAGATCAGGTCGACGTTGTCGCGGATGATCTCGATCTGCCCGAGCAGGTACCCGAGCATCGTCACGCCCGACCCCCAGAGCACGCCGCCGACCACGTTGTAGGTCAGGAAGACCGGGTAGTTCATCTTCGCGGCGCCCGCCACCAGCGGCGCGTAGGTGCGCACGATGGGGACGAAGCGGGCCAGCACGATGGTGATCGGGCCGTGCTTCTCGAAGAACAGCGTCGCCTCGACGATGTACTTCTTCTTGAAGATCTTGGCGTCATCGCTCTTGAAGAGCTTCATGCCGCCGCCCCGGCCGATCGAGTATCCGACCTGGTCGCCGAGGACGGCGGCCACCGGGATCAGGATCAGCAGCAGCCAGAGCGGCGCGAACGGCTCGATGTCGGCGGACTTGCCCGCGACGATCAGCCCCGCGGTGAAGAGCAGCGAGTCGCCGGGCAGCAACGGGAAGAGCAGGCCGGACTCGATGAAGACCACGACAAGCAGCCCGATCAGCATCCAGGTGCCGAACGAGTTGAGCAGGTTCACCGGGTCGAGGAACCCGGGCAGCAGCGCCAGATTCGTCACATCGGAGGCCAGAACGGTTTCGGGGATCGAAAGCACGAGGCCACCGTACCGAATACCGGGACGATCGATCCGCCCCGATCGGATGCGAGGTTTGCCACGGGGGTGCTGCGGGCACTGTCTCGAACACCCCGAACGGCCTCGGGCACCGGAACGGTTGGGCGATATGCCCTATTCTGGTGCTGTCGCCGCAGGGCGGCACTCCCCGCGGATCCTCGAGCGAAAGCAGGTCATGAAGCGCCGCACGCGCCGTCGAAAACCCGAACCGCCCCGATCCGGGCCTGAACCCGGAGCACTCCGATGCTGACCGTCGCGACCATCGCCCTCGGCATCGTGGTCGTGCTGGCCATCACCGCACTGACCGGCTACTTCGTCGCCCAGGAATTCGCCTACATGGCCGTGGATCGCTCCCGGCTCACGGCGCGGGCGGCAGGCGGGGACGCGAGCGCGGAGCGCGCGCTCACCGTCACCCGCCGCACCTCCTTCATGCTCTCCGGCGCCCAGCTGGGCATCACCGTCACCGGCCTGCTGGTCGGCTACGTCGCCGAGCCGCTCATCGGCCGCGGCATCGGCGACCTGTTCGGCGGGGCCGCGATCGCGGTCGGCGTCGGCGCGCTCGCCGCGGTGGCCTTCTCCACCGTCGTGCAGATGGTGTTCGGCGAGCTCTTCCCGAAGAACCTGGCCATCGCGAAACCGGAGCCGGTGGCGCGCGCGCTCGCGCTCTCCACCACCTGGTACCTGCGGCTCTTCGGCTGGCTCATCAAGCTCTTCGACGCCGCCTCCAACCTGCTGCTCCGGCTGCTGCGGATCGAGCCGGTGCACGACGTCGAGCACTCGGCCACCACCCGCGACCTGGCGCACATCGTCGCCGAATCGCGGGACGCCGGGGAGCTGCCGAAGCGGCTCTCGGTGCTGCTGGACCGGATGCTCGACTTCCCGACCCGCACCGCCGAGCACGCCATGGTGCCCCGGCCCCGGGTGGACACGGTGAACGCGGGCGACCCGGTGCTGGAGGTGCGCGCCCTGATGGGCCGCGGCCATACCAGGTACCCGGTGATCGGGCAGACCAGCGACGACCTGATCGGCATCGTGCACCTGCCCGACCTGCTGGCCGACACCGTCTCCGGCACCGCGGGCGAGGCCGCGCGGCCCGCCGTCGTCGTGCCGGAGACGCTGCCGCTCACCGAGGTCCTGGACCGGCTGGTCGAGGCGGGCGAGCAGATGGCGCTGGTGGTGGACGAGTACGGCGGCTTCGCCGGGCTCGTCACCGTCGAGGACATGGCCGAGGAGCTGGTCGGCGAGCTGTCCGACGAGCACGACCCCGCGATCGACCCGGCCACCGTGCGCCGGGTGGACGGCGGCTGGCAGCTGCCCGGCGACATCCACCTGGACGAGGCCGAGCGGGTGCTGGAGCGGCCGCTCCCGGCGGGCGACTACGAGACGCTGGCCGGGCTGGTGATCACCGCGCACGGCGGGCTGCCCGAGGTCGGCGAGACCGTCGAGGTGCCGCTGCCCGCCGAGCACGACCCGCTGCACCCCGACCCCGAGCGGGCGCTGCTGCGGGCCGAGGTGATCGCGATCGGCAAGCACGTGCCGTCCGCGCTGTTCGTGAAGGTGGTGCCGTCCGATGGATGATCCGCTGATCGTCGCGCTGGTCACCACCGCGCTGATCGCATCGAGTGCGTTCTTCGTCGCGGTGGAGTTCGCGCTGATCGCGGCGCGGCGCAACCGGCTGGAGGACGCCGCGGTCAACAGCCGCGCCGCGAGGGCGGCGCTGCGCAGCGCCACCGAGCTCTCGGTGCTGCTGGCGGGCTCGCAGCTCGGCATCACGGTCTGCACGCTCGCGCTCGGCGCCATCACCAAGCCGGCGGTGCACCACTGGATCACGCCGGGGCTGGAGTCGATCGGCGCGCCGTCCGGGCTCGCCGACGCCGGCGGTTTCGTGCTGGCGCTGTTCGTCGTCACCTTCCTGCACCTGGTGATCGGTGAGATGGCGCCGAAGTCCTGGGCCATCGCGCACCCGGAGCGGTCGGCGATCCTGCTGGCGATTCCGATGCGCGGGTTCATGTGGTTCACCCGGCCGGTGATCGTCGCGCTGAACCGGCTGGCCAACCGCTGCCTGCGGCTGGTCGGTGTGCAGCCGGTGGACGAGGTCGCGGCGCGGCAGGATCCGGAGACGCTGCGGCACCTGGTCGAGCACTCGGCGACGGTCGGCGCGCTCGACCAGCACGACCACCGCAGGCTGGCCGCCGCGCTGGAGCTGGAGGACCGGACCGTCGGCGAGATGGTCGACGCCGGGGCCGAGCCGAGCTCGGTCCCGGCGGACGCCGATCCGGCGCGGATCCGGGACCGGGCCCGCGCCGCCGGGCACCTGCGGCTGCTGGTGACCGAGAACGGCGCGATCATCGGCGTCGTGCACGCCAGGGACACGCTCTGTGCCCCGGACGGTGCCCGCGCCCGCGACCTGATGCGGCCGGTGCCGGTGCTCACCGCGCAGACCCCGGCGTATCAGGTGCTGCAGACGCTGCAGGACTCGCGCAACCACCTCGCCCTGGTCTACCGGGACGAGCGGCTGCTCGGCGTGATCACGCTGACCGACATCCTGCGCGCGCTGATGCCGACACGGACGGCCTGAGCGAAACGAGGAGCGGGCCGGGTTCGTCTCGAACCCGCCCCGCCGCCGTTCCTCGTGTTCCCGTCGATCAGCAGGTGACCGGCGTCGCCTCACCGTTGAAGCGGGACTCCACGTAGTTCCACGCCTCGCCGAAGCCGGCCACCGCGGTGGTCATGTGCTCGGCGATGTCGTAGGGCGCGAACTTGAGCGGGGTGCCCGCGGCGCACCAGCGGTTCGCCGTCCGCTCCAGCGGTTCGAAGGCGGTGAGCTGGTCGTACCGGCCCTGCCAGAGCATGATCGGCGCGGTCGGGGCGCCGGGGTAATCCACCAGGCTGTTCTCGTGCAGCACCGCGCGCGCCTCCGGCGAGTCCATCAGCGCCTTGCTGGCGGCCATCTGGTCCGCGCTCCGGTACGCGCCGTGGAAGAGCAGGAAGCGGCGGCAGGCGTCGTGGGTGAACTCGCGGAACCACAGGCCGTTCGGGTTCAGCTGGTCGCTGATCGGCAGCCGGTTCGGGTACTCGCGCTCCAGCCCCATGGCGGCCGCGAAGGCGAGGCCGAAACCGATGTGCGGCTCGAAGCCGAGCGAGAGCGCCATCTGCTCCAGGTCGGCGGGGACACCACCGGCGGCGACCGCGGTCAGCTCGAGGTCGGGGGCGTAGGTGGGCTGCATGGCGGCGGCCCACGCGGTGGCCATGCCACCGCCGGAGTATCCGGCCAGCGCGACCTTGGAGTCGCCGAGCCCCAGCTCGGTGGCCTGCTTGGCGGCGCGCACGCTGTCCAGCGTCATCCGGCCGCCCAGCTGCGCGGCGCCGTAGGCGACGTGCGGGCCGAGGTAGTCCGGCATGCTGATCGCCCAGCCCTTGCCGATCGGCAGCATGGCGCCGGGGGCGTCCTGTAGTTCACCGTTGAAGAGCGAGCGGGAGGGGTTGCAGCGGGTGCCGAGCGAGTTGATCAGCGCCTGGTAGGAGACGAGCGGCGGGTTCCGCACACCGATCGGGAGCAGCACCGTGGTCATGCCGAGGATCGGCTCGTCCGACGAGTTGCTGGAGCGGAACGCGACCTGGTGGATATCGGTTCCGACGTACATGCCGGAGTCGACCTTCCTGGTGCGCACCACATCGCCGGGGGCGTAGTCGGCCAGGTTCGCGGGCGCGGTGAAGAACGGATCCGGATCCGGGGTCGGGAACAGCGGCTGCGCCTGGGCGGGCGCCGCGATCGAACCAGCCGAGAACAGGCTCAGCAGGACGATCAGAATTCTGGTTCGAACTCTGGGCACGGTCTTCCTTCGATCTGCGGATGAAGCACGGTGAACGGGCGCACAGTATCGAACTTCGAGAATGATCTTCCACTCGCGCGAACGATGGCGGGAAGGTTCACAAACACGGTCGTTCGTGTTTTGTGTGTCTCACACCGGATACCCCCTTCGCCCGCTCGAGTGCGGTCATCCGCCGTCAGATGCCGGGCGCGGTGATCCTCGGGAAGGGCAGCTCTGCCTCGACCAGGCAGGCCAGCTGCAGCAGCACCCGCTCGGCGCCGCGCACCCCGACGAACTGCACGCCGAGCGGCACGCCCGCAGGCGCCAGCCCGGCCGGGACCGAGATCGCCGGGGTGCCGGTGATGTTGTTCAGCGGGGTGAAACCGACGTAGCGCCGCAGCCGATCGAGCAGCTCGTCGAAGGGGACGGTGGGGGCGAGGTGCCCGAGCGGCGGGGTGGTGTGGCCGAGCGTCGGCACCAGCACCGCGTCGTAGCCGCCCATCTCGGCCTCGTAGGTGCGGTAGGCGCGGGCGAGGACGCGCAGCGCGCCGGGGGTGCGCCACACCTCGCGGTAGAACTTGCGCCGCAGCCCCATGGTCAGCCCGTCCAGCCTGGACCGGTCGAAGTGCCGGTCGGCCAGCTTTCCGGTATCCGAGACCACCGCCGCCAGCATCGCCCAGTAGTGCAGGAACGCCGTCTCGATGGCCTTGACGAAGGGCAGTGAGACGTCCTCGACGTAGTGGCCGTGCGCGCTCAGCAGCTCCGCGACCCGGCGCACCGATTCGCGCACGGCCGGGTCGGCGACCGGCCCCGCCGCCGACTCCAGCAGCACCGCGACCCGCAGCGGCCGGTCCGGCGGGCCCTCGACCGAGCCGATCGGCGGCAGCGCGCGGTTCGGGTGCCGCCGCTCCATGGCGGCGGTGAAGGCGGCGGTGTCCCGGACGGTTCTGGTGAGAATTCCCTCGCTCACGATGTTCAGCGGAAGCAGCCGGGCCAGCCGGGAGTCGGCGTGCCTGCCCCGGCTCGGCTTGAGCCCGACCAGCCCGGTGCTCGCCGCCGGGATCCGGATCGAGCCGCCGCCGTCGTTGCCGTGCGCGAAGGGGACCACGCCTGCCGCCACGAGCGCGGCGGCGCCGCCGGAGGAGCCGCCCGCTGAGCGCCCCGGGTTCCACGGATTTCGGGTCGGCTCGCCGTACTCCGGCTCGGTGCTGGCATTGAAGCCGAACTCCGGCAGTGCGCTCTTGCCGAGCACAACGGCGCCGGTGCTCAGGAACTCCCGGACGTAGGCGTCGGTGCCACGGGCGGGCGCGGCGGAGATGGCCGCCGTCCCGTGGTTGCTCGGCATGCCCGCGATGTCGGAATTGTCCTTGACGAAGGTGGGGACTCCGGCGAAGACGCCGTCCGCCCGCACCGGGAGAACCGGCTCGGCGAAGCTCTCGTAGGCCACCGCCGCCAGCTCCGCGACCGCCTCCGCCCGCCGCGCCGCCGCCGCGGCCAGTTCGCCCGGCGATCGCTCGCCGCGGCGCACCAACTCGGCGAGCGCGAGGGCATCGTGGTCGCCGAGCGCGTCGTCGGTGAAGGCGTGGATGCGGGCGGTGGCGGGGGAGCGAGCGTCGGTGGTCACGTGACCGAATCTAGAAGACGACGGGCGGCGGGGGTGAGAATCGGGTTTCCCACTCCGGGTCAGGAAAGGCTACCCTTCCCGCGTTGTTCGACAGATCGAGGAAAGCATGAGTACCCGCCCGCAAGCGACGTTGCCGCTGACATCGGCGCAGCGCGAGGTGTGGTTCGCCCAGCAACTGCTCGGCGACGTCCCCCTCACGATCACCCAGTACGTGGACGTGCACGGCCCGCTCGACCGCGCGGCGTACGCGCTCGCGGCCCGGCACACGGCCCGTGAGTACGGCTCCTACCTGCGCTTCGGCCGCGATGCCGACGGCACGCCCTGGCAGCGGCTCGACTACGACCAGTACGACGAGGTCGACTTCCACGACTTCGGCGCCGCCGCCGACCCGTTCGCCGCCGCGCTCGCCTGGATGCGCGCCGACCAGCGCCGCCCGATCGACATCACGGCCGATGAGGCCTCCTGGTCGTCCATCCTGCGGCTCGGCCCGGAGCGGCACCTGGTCTACACCCGGGTGCACCACCTGGTGCTGGACGGCTTCGGTGCGATGACCGTCGCGCGCAGGCACGCCGAGCTCTACGGCCGGCTGGTCGCGGGGGAGACGCTGCCGGAGCCCGAGCTCGGCTCGCCGCGGGCGCTGCTCGACGCGGACCGGACGTATCGGGAGTCTCCGCGGTTCCGTACGGACCGGGAATATTGGACCGAACACGCCACGGGTTTGCCCGATCCGGTCAGTTTGTCGAATCGGCCCGGCGAGCTCGCGCCCTGGTCGGTGATCGTCGGCGCCGACCTGGATCCGGCGCGGGTCGCGGCGCTGGAGTCGGCGGGTGGCGGCGCGGGCTCCGCGGCGGTGCTGATCGGCGCCTTCGCCGGGTACCTGGGCCGGAGCAGCGGCACGGCGGAGGTCTCGCTGAGCCTGCCGGTGACCGGGCGCACCAATGCGGTGCTGCGCCGGGCGGCGGGGCTGGTCAGCAATGTGGTGCCGCTGCGCATCGCGGTGCCGGACGCGGCGATCACCGCCGATCTGGTGGCGGCGACCCGCACCGAGGTCGGCGGGGCGCTGCGGCATCAGCGCTACCGCGGCGAGGACATCGAGCGGGACCGCGGCGGCGTCGGCGCCGGGTTCGGGCCCGCGGTCAACATCATGAACTTCCACTCCACCGTCGAGCTCGGTCCGGCGCGCGGGACGCTGCACCTGCTCACCACCGGGCCGGTGCCGGATCTCACGCTGAACATCTACCCGGGGTCGGAGTCCGGGCTGCGGGTGGAGTTCGAGGGCAACCCGAACCGCTACACCGAGCCGGAGCTGGCCGCGCACCATGCCCGCTTCCTGCGGCTGCTCGCGCACCTCACCGACGACCCGGCCGCCACGCTCGGCGCCTTCGACCCGCTCGACCCGGCCGAGCGGCGTGCCCTGGTGCCGTGGCGCGGGCCGGAGCCGGTGCCCGCGCGGCCGCTCGCGGAGATCATCGCGGCGGCGGTGCGGCGGGCGCCGGAGCACACCGCCGTGGTGCACGAGGAGCGGCGCTGGAGCTACCTGGAGTTCGACGCCCGGACCGACCGGCTGGCCCGCGAGCTGATCGCGGCCGGGGTCGGGCCGGAGACCAGGGTGGTGACGCTGCTCGAGCGCTCGGCGGAGTCGGTGGCGGCGGTGTGGGCGGTCACCAAGGCCGGCGGCGCCTTCGTCCCGGTGGATCCGGGGTATCCGCAGGAGCGGATCGCCTACGTCCTCGCGGACAGCGCCGCCGCGCTCGCGCTCACGACCGCGGAGTACGCCGACCGGTTGCCCGCCGAGATGCCGCGCATCCTGCTGGATGACGCGCTCGCCGGTCCCGATGCTCTCGGACGGCGGCCGATCACCGATGCCGAGCGCATCGCCCCGCTCCGCCCGGAGCACCCGGCGTACCTGATCTACACGTCCGGCTCGACCGGCCGCCCCAAGGGCGTCGTCGTCACGCACGGCGGCCTGGCCAACCTGGCCGCGGAGCGGCACGACCGCTACGCCCTTCGCCCGGGCGCGATCACCCTGCACCACGCCTCGCCCGGCTTCGACATGGCCGTCGGCGAGCAGCTCTGCGCCCTCGCGGGCGGCGCGACCCTGGTGGTCGCCTCCCGCTTCACCGTGGCAGGCCAGGACCTGGCCGCACTGCTGCGCCGCGAGCGGGTCAGCAACGCGATCATCACCCCGGCCGTGCTGGCCACCCTCGACCCCGCCGAGCTGCCCGAACTGAAGGTGCTCGGCGTCGGCGGCGAGGCCATCCGCGCCGACCTGGTGAACGCCTGGGCCCCCGGCCGCGCCATGCGCAACGGCTACGGCCCCACCGAGGCGACCGACATCGCCACCATCGGCGAGCTGGTCGCCGGCCGCCCGGTGACGATCGGCGCCCCGCTGCGCGGCTTCCACGCCCTCGTCCTCGACGCCGCGCTGCGCCCGGTGCCGCCCGGCGTGCTCGGCGAGCTGTACATCGGCGGCCCGGCCCTGGCCCGTGGCTACCACGGCCGCCCCGCGCTCACCGCGGGCCGCTTCGTCGCCGACCCGTACGGCCCGCCCGGCGGCAGGCTCTACCGCACCGGCGACCTGGTCACCGTCACCGACGTCGACGGCGAGCCCGCGCTCGAGTACCGCGGTCGCAGCGACTTCCAGATCAAGGTGCGCGGGCACCGGATCGAGCCCGGCGAGGTGGAGACCGCGCTCACCGCGCTGCGGAGCATCGCCCGCGCCGCCGTCACCGCGCACACCGACCCGCGCACCGGCACCCACCTGGTCGCCTACCTGGTCCCCGCCGACGGCGAGCGGATCGAGCTCGCCGCGGTGCGCGCCGAGCTGAGCCGCGGGCTCCCCGCCTACCTGCGCCCGGCCGCCTACGAGATCCTGGACACCCTGCCGCTCACCGCCAACGGCAAGCTCGACACCAAACGGTTGCCCGCCCCCACCTTCGGCCGCACCGAGTTCCGCGCGCCGACCGGCCCGGCCGAGCAGCGGGTGGCCGAGGTCTTCGCCGAGGTCTTCGAGACCGAAGGCCGGATCGGCGCGGACGACGACTTCTTCGCGCTCGGCGGCACCTCGCTCTCCGCCACCCGCGTCGCCGCCCGGCTGCGGGTTCCGGTCCGCGCGGTCTTCGACACGCCGACCGTGGCCGGGCTCGCTCCGCTGCTCGGCACCGATTCCGGCGGCCCGGAGCCGGTGGCGGGCGAGCGCCCCGACGTCATCCCGCCCGCCCCGGCCCAGCTCCGGCTCTGGCTGCTGAACCAGCTGCTCCCGGACTCGGCCGCCTACCACCTCCCGGTCGCGGTCCGGTTGGACGGCCCGCTGGCGCCGCCCGCGCTGCACGCGGCGGTGCGCGCGGTGCTGGCCAGGCACGAGGTGCTGCGCACGGTCTACCCGGAGTCCGGCTCGGGGGCCAGGCAGCAGGTGCTCCCGGTCTCCGCCGTGCTGGCCGGGCTCGACCTCGAACCCCGCCCCCCGGCCGGGGAGCTCAGGGACGAGCTGCACGCGCTCGCCGCGGAGGCGTTCGACGTCGCGGTGGACCCGCCGGTCCGGCTGCGGCTGTTCCGGCTCGGCCACGAGCAGCACGTGCTCGCGCTGGTCGCGCACCACATCGCGGCCGACGGCTGGTCGCTCGGCCCGCTGGTCGCCGACCTCACCGCCGCCTACGCCGCTGCGCACGCGGGCGGCCCGGCCGAGCTGCCCGCGCTGCCGCTGCAGTACGCGGACTACACGCTCTGGCAGCTGGCGCGGCTCGGCGACCAGGCCGACCCGGACTCCCGCGCGGCGAAGCAGCTCGACTACTGGCGCACGGTCCTGACCGACATGCCGGACAGCCTGCCGCTCCCGACCCGGGTGGCCGAGGAGCGCGCGGGCGACGGCGACGCGGTGGAGATCCCGCTCGACGTCCCGGCGGGCGGCATCGCCGACGGCACCCCGTTCATGATCGCCTTCGCCGCCTACGCGGTGCTGCTGCACCGGCTCTCCGGCAAGGACGACCTGGTGATCGGCACCCCGGTGGCGGGCCGCGGCCACCCGGCGCTGGACGCCCTGGTCGGGATGTTCGTCAACACCGTCCCGCTGCGCACCAGGATCGACCCGGAGGCCACCTTCGGCGACCTGGTCACCGCCGTCCGCGCCACCGCGCTGGACGCTTTCGAGCAGGCCGACGTCCCGTTCGACCGGATCGTGCAGGCCGTCCGGGCACCCCGGCTGGACGGCGGGCACCCGCTGCTGCGCACCGTCTTCTCCTACGAGAACCTGCCCGCCCCGCCGCCGCTCACCCTGGCCGGGCTGCGGGTCGAGGTGCTGGAGGTGCCGCAGCCGACGGCGCAGTTCGACCTCACCCTCACCGTCAGGGAGAACCCGCCGCGCGCCGTCTTCCGGTTCGACACCGCGGTCTTCGACCGGGACAGCGTGGAGGGGTTCGCCGAGGGGTACCGCGCGGTGCTGGCCGCCGCCCTGGTCGACCCGGCCGCCCCGGTCGGCGTGCTGGCCGCGGCGGGCGGCGAGGCGGTGGCCGACCCGGCCGCCGCGCGCGGCGCGCACGCCGCCCGCGCGGCCCGCGAGATCGCCCCGATGACCGCGCGCGAGCAGGCCATCGCCGCGGTCTTCGCCGAGGTGCTCGACCTGGACGAGGTCGGCCCCGAGGACGACTTCTTCGAGCTCGGCGGCACCTCGCTGCTGGTCTTCACGCTGCGCACCGCGCTGGCCGACCGGCTCGGGTTGCGGGTCGAGCCGCGCGCGCTCTTCGCCAGGGCCACCGTGCGGGCGCTGGCCGCGGCGAGCGAGGCCGACGACCCCGCCGCCTTCGCCGCCCGGCTCGCCGAGGACGCGGCGCTCGCCGACGACATCGAGCTCGGCGGGCTGGAACCGGCCGACCCCGCCGGGCCGCTGCTGCTCACCGGCGGCACCGGCTTCCTCGGCAGTCACCTGCTGCGCGAGCTGCTCGACCACACCGACCGCCCGATCTACTGCCTGGTCAGGGCCGCCGACCCGGCGGACGGGCTGCGCAGGCTGGGCCGGGCGCTCGACCACTACGAGCTGGACTCCGCCGATCTGGCGGCCAGGGTCACCGCGCTCCCCGGCGACCTGGCCCGGCCGCGGCTCGGGCTGGACGAGCCGGTCTTCGCGGAGCTGGCCACGCGGCTCTCCGCGATCGTGCACAACGGTGCGCTCGTCAACCACCTGGCGACCTACGAGCAACTGCGCACCGCGAATGTCGGCGGCACCCGCGAGCTGCTGCGGCTGGCGAGCACCGCGCGGGTGGTGCCGGTGCATCTGGTGAGCACCCTTGACGCGGTGCTCGGCGCGGACCGCAGCGGGGTGGTCACCGAGCGGAGCGTGCTCGCCGCCGACGAGGTGAACCGGCACGGGTACGTGGCGAGCAAGTGGGTGGCCGAGCAGCTGGTCCGGCGCGCGGGCGAGCGCGGCCTCCCGGTCGCGGTGTACCGGCCCGGGCTGGTCGGCGCCTCCGCCCGCACCGGGCTGATCGCGGCCGACGACTCGCTCTGGACCATGGTCAGGGCCGCCGCGCTGCTCGGCATCGCACCCGCGGTTCCGCCGGAGGCCGCGGTTTCGCTGGCGCCGGTGGACTACGTGGCGCGCGCACTCGCCGCGCTGGTCACCGGCGGTATCCCGGCGGGTGAGCGGTACCACCTGGTGAACACCGCGCCGACGCCGGTGCGGGATATCCTGCACGGCCTGGAGCGGCTCGGGTACGCGCTGCGCACCGTCACCCCGGACGAGGCGCAGCAGGTGCTCGCGGACCGGCTGGCCGCGGGCGGCGCGCCGGGTGACGACCTGGCGCGAGCGGCGCTGCTGGTCGGCAACTACGCCGATCTGAACTCCGGGGTCGGTGACCTGGTGCTCGACGACACCGCCACCCGGCGTGCGCTGGCGGGCACCGGCATCACCTGCCCGGCGGTGGACGCCGCGGTGATCGACCGGTGCCTGCTCCGATTCCGCGAGGCCGGGCTGCTTCCACAGCCCAGCTCGGCCGTCGGCTGACCGGGGTCAGCTCTCGGTCACCGGTTCCCGGGCCATCACATCGGCCCACCAGGAGGTGAGCGGGCTCGGGTCCGGCCAGACGACCGCGGTCGACGGCTCCTCGCCGTCGGGGATCTGCTGGTGCTCGGGCAGCGGCGCGGGGCCGGGACGGATCATGGCAGCTTTCCTCCGGAGTCTCGCCGGTGCGCCGGTGCCGGGCAGAGCTCACGAAAGGCGCCCAGACAGTGGCGCACGCACGAATCGAAACTGGCAGTGATGCAATAATATTCGCTTTTCGGGGGGTTGGCATGGCAATCGGGTAAAGATCACGTTGCGCAAGGGCCCTTTTATCGCTTATTCAAAGCATTTGTGCACCAGTAAGTTCCATTGCACGTGCATCGGGGTGAAGTCCACGATGTTGCCACGAGGTTTCCGAGCCGGCTCGCCGGTGCCGGTTCGTCGCTAGGCTCTGCGGCATGGGGTTACACCGGGCCCGCCGTCTCGCGCGGCCGATGGGCATGGCGAGCAGTCTGGACGAGTGGCTTGTCGAGCGCAGCGCCGAGGTGCGGCCGAGCGGGGCCGACCGCGCGCTGCGGCGCCTCTCGACCAGCGCGAACCACAATCGGCTCTGGTTGGTGGCCGGCACGCTCATGCTGCTCGCGGGCAACCGGCCGGTGCGCCGGGCAGGCGCCCGCGGGCTGCTCGCCGTCGCGCTGGCCAGCGGCACCGCCAACGGCGTGGCGAAGCCGCTGTTCCCGCGGCGCAGGCCGCCGGACGAGTCGGTGCCGTTCGTGCGCAGGCTGGTCAAGCCGCCGGTCTCCTCGTCGTTCCCGTCCGGGCACTCGGCCTCGGCGGCGGCCTTCACCGCGGGGGTGGCGCTGGAGTACCCGCCCGCGGCGGCGGTGGTGGCGCCGGTCGCGGTGGCGGTGGCGTACTCCCGGGTCCACATCGGGGTGCACTGGCCGTCGGACGTGGTCGCGGGCGCCGCGCTCGGCGTCGGGCTGGCCTGGGCAACGCACCGCTGGTGGGCGGTGCGCGCCGACGAGCCCGCCATGCTCGGCCCGGCCGAGTACGTCGATCCGGTGCCCGCCGGGCGCGGGCTGCTGCTCGTGGTCAACCCGTCCTCCGGCAGCGGCGCGGGCGCGCGGTTCGCGGCGGAGCTGATCGGGTTGCTGCCCGAGGCGACGGTGCTGGAGCTGGATCCCGAGCGCGACCTGGTCGCCGATCTGGAACGCGGGATCGCGGCGGGCGGGATCACCGCGCTCGGCGTGAGCGGCGGCGACGGGACCGTCTCCTACGTGGCCGGAGTGGCGGTGCGGCACGGGCTTCCGCTCGCGGTCTTTCCCGGCGGCACGCTGAACCACTTCGCCAGGGACGCGGGGGTGGAGGATCCCGTGCGCACGGTCGCCGCGCTGAACGCGGGCGAGGTGGTGCTCGCCGACACCGCGCGGGTCGACCTGGACGGCGGCGAGCACCGCGATTTCGTCAATACCGCCAGCCTGGGCGGGTACCCGGACTTCGTCCGCATCCGCGAGCAGTGGGAGCGCAGGCTCGGCAAGTGGCCGGCCGCGGCGCTCGCCATGATCCGGGTGCTGCTGCGCGCGCGGCCGGTGCACGCCGAGGTGGACGGCGAGTCGAACGCGCTGTGGATGCTCTTCGTCGGCAACGGCCGCTACCACCCGGCACACCAGGTGCCGATGTCGAGGCCGGAGATGTACCGCGGCACGCTCGACGTGCGCTACCTCCGCGCCGACGTGCCCTTCTCGCGGACAAGGCTGGTGTGGTCGACGCTGACCGGGACGCTGGAGCACTCGCCCACCTACGTGCGGCGCGAGGTGCACCGGATCGCGGTGCGGGTGAGCGGGCCGCCGGTCTCGCTCGCCACCGACGGCGAGGTGGACAGCCGGGCGCGGGATTTCGTCTTCCGCAGCAACGCCGCGGCACTGCCGCTGTTCCGGGCGGCCGAGGACGGGCCGGTGCTGAGCTGAGTCAGGCCGGGTAGCACTGCATCTCCGTCGCCTTGACCGCCGCCCAGAGCCGAGTGCCCGGCCGGATGCGCAGCTCGGCGACGGCCGCCGCGGTGACGTCGGCGAGGACCGGTGGTGCGCCGTCCAGCCGCACCCGCGTGCTGTGCGCGTGCTGCTCGACGGCCGCGACCGTCACCGGCCAGGTATTGCGCGCGCTGCCCGCCGGGCGCTCCGGGTGCAGGGCGACCGCGCTCGGCGCGAACGAGACGAAGACCGGGCCCTGGGCCGCTTCGGCCAGGGTGAAGGTTCCCTGAGCGGGGTCGGGGTGCTGTGCCGGGGCGCGGTCCCGCGCGGGCGCGGCGCGGTCTCCGCGTTCGCCGAGCCGAGCGGTGTCACCGGGCCCGACCACGACCTCGGTGCCCGCCGCGACCCCGCGGTACAGGTTCAACCCGACGAGTTCGGCGACGTAGTCCGAGCGCGGCCGGCGGGCCACTTCGGCGGGCGGCCCCTCCTGCACCACCCGCCCGTGCTCCAGGATGACCAGCCGGTCGGCCAGCATCATGGCATCCAGCGGGTCGTGCGTGACCAGCACCGTGTGCCCCCGGTACGCGCCGAGGTGCCCGGCCAGGTCGGCGCGCACCCGCACCCGCGTCCCCGCGTCCAGCGCGGCGAGCGGCTCGTCCAGCAGCAGCACCTCGGGGTCGGTGGCCAGCGCCCTGGCCAGCGCCACCCGCTGCGCCTGCCCGCCGGAGAGCGCCCGCACCCTGCTCCCGGCCTGCTCGGCCAGCCCGACCGCCGCCAGTCCGGCGGCGGCTCGCGCCCGTGCCTCGGCCCGCCGCACCCCGCGCGCCCGCGGCCCGAACGCCACGTTCTCCAGCGCGCTGAGGTGCGCGAAGAGCAGGTAGTCCTGGAAGACGACGCCGACCGCGCGTCGCTCCGGCGGCACGAAGACCTTCGGCGGCACGTCCCACTCCCGCGCCCCGAGCCGGACCGCGCCGGAGTCGAGCGGGGTCAGCCCCGCCAGCGCCCGCAGCGCCGTCGTCTTGCCCGCGCCGTTCGGCCCCAGCAGCGCCACCACCTCGCCCGGCGCGACCTCGAACTCGATGCCGAGCTCGAACCGCTCGCGGTTCACCCCGAGCCGGGCACGCAGCGTCACAGCGCCCCCTCGAGCCAGCGTTCGCGCAGCGCGACCAGCACCGTCACCGAGACGGCGAGCAGCACCAGGCTGAGCACGATGGCGGCCGCCGGATCGGTCTCCAGCGCCAGGTAGACCGCGAGCGGCATGGTCGTCGTGGTCCCGGGGAAGTTGCCGGCGAAGGTGATCGTCGCGCCGAACTCACCGAGCGCGCGCGCCCAGCAGAGCACCGCCCCCGCCACCACGCCGGGCAGGACAGCGGGCAGCGTCACCCGACGAAACGTGTACCACCGCGAGGCGCCGAGCGTCGCCGCCGCCTCCTCGTACCTCGGGTCCGACGAGCGCAGCGCTCCCTCCACCGCGAGCACCAGGAACGGCAGCGCCACGAAGGCCTCGGCGAGCACGACGGCGGCCGTGGTGAAGGGCAGGCTCACGCCGAACCACTCGTCCAGATACCGCCCGATCAGCCCGCGCCTGCCGAGCACGAGCAGCAGCGCGACGCCGCCGACCACCGGCGGCAGCACCAGCGGCACCGTGACCAGCGCGCGCAGCAGCCCGCGGCCGGGCAGCTCGCCGCGGGCGAGCAGCCAGGCCAGCGGCACCCCGAGCACCAGGCAGATCCCGGTGGCGAGCGTCGCGCTGACCAGCGAGAGCCGCAGCGCGGTCGCCACCTCCGGGCTCGCCAGCCGGGCGGGCAGCTCCCGCCACGGCGCCCGCACCAGCAGCCCGGCCACCGGGACGAGCAGGAAGACCAGCCCGCCCAGGCCGGGGACCAGCAGCAGCAACGGCCGCCGGGCGGGTACCCGGCGGCTCACCGCTCCGGCACCTCCACGACGACGTGCGTGGATTTGACCGAGGCCACCGCCACCTTGCCGACCTCCAGGCCGAGATCGTCCACCGACTCCGCGCTCAGCAGCGAGACCACCCGGAACGGCCCGGCCTGCAGCTCTACCTGTGCCATCACCGTGTCCTTGACGATCCGGGTGACGATGCCGCGGAACCGGTTGCGGGCCGACGCGGCGACGGTGACGCCCGGCTCCGGCGCCTCGGCGGTGGCGCGCAGGAACTCGGCCAGCTCCCTGCCCTCGACTCCCTTGCGGCCGTTGGGCAGCTGGACCGCGGTCAGCCTGCCCTGCTCGATCCAGCGGCGCACGGTGTCGTCGCTCACGCCGAGCAGCTCGGCCGCCTCACTGATCCGCAGATTCGACACGGATCGCATGATACCGCCGCGGGTGCGTCCCGCTGCGCGGTCGCTACTGTGGTGGGCGGCGTCCGTGCGCAGGTCACGGGCCGGAACGGAAAGAGGGTCGGCCCGGTGGCCATCGTTTTCGTCGTCGTCGGGCTGCTGGTGCTCGCGCTCCTCGCCGCCCTGCACCGGTATCTCTGGCTGCGCCTGGTGCGGGACACCACCGACGCCGGTTCGGTGCCGCGCGGCCTCGGCACGGTGCTCTTCGTGGTGGCGCCGCTGCTCACCCTGGCGACCTTCGTCGGCGCCCGCGCCGGGTTGCCGATCGGCGCGGTCCGCGCCATCGCCTGGCCTGGCTACCTCTGGGCCGTCCTCTTCCTCTACCTGCTGCTCGCGGTCCTGATCGGCGAGGTCCTGCGCCCGCTCCTGCTCCGCGCCACCCGGCGCGGTAGCGATAGCGACGCCGCTCCGGCGGCGGGTGGCGAGAATTCTGCCGCCCGGGCGGGTGGCGAGGGTGCTGTCGCGACCGCGGGCGGGCCGACCGTCGGCGCCGCCGAGCCCACCGCGACCGACCTGACCCGCCGCAGGCTGATCGCGCAGGCCCTGGCGGGCGCGGGCGTTGCGGCCGCGGTGGCGACCGTCGGGTTCGGCACCTACGGCGTGCTGCGCGGCCCGCGCGTGCTTGAGGTCGACGTCCCGCTGGCCAAGCTCCCGCCCGAGGCCGCCGGGTTCCGGCTGGCGGTGGTCAGCGACACCCACATCGGCCCGGTGCTGGCCGCGGGCTTCACCCGCACCGTGGTCGACACGGTGAACGCCACGAACCCGGACGCCATCGTCGTGGTCGGCGACCTGGTCGACGGCGACGTCGACGACCTGCGCCCGGACGTCGCCCCCTTCGCCGACCTGCGCGCCCCGCACGGCGTCTTCTTCGTCACCGGCAACCACGAGTACATCTCCGGCGCCCAGCAGTGGGTCGACTACCTGCCGCGGCTCGGCATGCGGGTGCTGCTGAACGAGCGCGTCGCGCTGCCCGGCTTCGACCTGGCCGGGGTGAACGACCTGGCCGGCGAGGACGAGGGCAACGGCCCCGACCTGGACAAGGCCCTGGCCGGCCGCGACCCCGCGCGCCCGGTCGTACTCCTCGCGCACCAGCCCGCCTTCGTCGACGAGGCTCGGGCGCACGGCGTCGACCTGCAGATCTCCGGCCACACGCACGGCGGCCAGGTCTTCCCCGGCAACCTGCTGGCCCGGCTGGCCAACCCCACCCTGTTCGGCCTCGAGCGCTACGACGACACCCAGCTCTACGTCACCCGCGGCGCGGGTGCGTGGGGCCCGCCGGTCCGCACCGCCGCCCCGTCCGACGTCACGGTGCTCACCCTCGTCCGTCCCTAGGCATCGGCGCGTCTAGAGCACCACGCAGAGCGTGTGCAGCGGCGGCCGCCCGGCCGCCCGCCACAGCGCTTCGCACTCGGTGAGCAGGTGCCCGAGCACCGTCCCGTCCCGCTCGCCCGCGGGCCCCGCGACCGGTTGCCCGGTGAGCAGATCGTGCACCAGCCCGTCCCGGACGTCGACGCCGAGCAGCGCGATCCCGGCGAGCGCGAACGGCACCCGCGGCACCCTGCTGATCCGCGCCCGCGCGGCCCGCTTGCGCCCGTCGCCCGCGGCGGTGTGCTGCGCGACCAGCACGCTCTCCCTGATCTCCGGCACCGAGAGCACCTGCCCGCCCGGGTAGCGCAACCCGTCCGCGGCGAGCAGCACGGCGCGGTGCTCCGGGCGCAGCGACACGCCGAGCGCGCGCTCCAGCCGGTTCAGCCGCTCCGGGGTGGCGGGCGGCCCGGCCTGCACCGGCACCTCGGGGTCGGCGATCCGGCCGAGCGCGGTCATGACCGCGATGATCCGGTCCACCGGCGGCGGGTCCAGGTGCACGTCGCGGCCCCACGGCCCGTGCTCCGGCCCCCACATGAGCCGGTCGACCCGCTCGGTGTACTCGCGCAGCCGGTGCCGGAGCAGCGCGCCCAGGCCGGGGTGCAGCACCGGGCGACGGGCGCGCAGTTCGAAGGCGGCACCGTCGGGGGTGAGGTAGAGGTTCCGGTTGTAGCCGTCCTCGGCGCTGTCGCCGACCGGGGTGTGGACGGCGGGGTCCGGGTCGATGCCGAGCGCGGCCGGGAAGCGGCCCTCGCTCTCGGCGAAGAAGTCGGCGAGCACCGCGACGGCCGACCCGTGGCGCTCGCCCCCGAGGTCGGGGGTGCCGAGCAGCGCGGCGCCGTCGGCGTAGCCGTCCCAGCCGTCCGCGGTGGCGAGCAGCGCGCGGTGTCCAGGGTCGAGCGGCCTGCCGAGCCGCTGCTCGGCGGCGGCCAGCTCGGCCGGGCTCGCGCCGGGTCGCGGCGGCGGGCCGGGTGCGGGGGCGCCGTCGATCTCGGCGCGTCGGCGCACCTGTTCGGCGAATGCTTCCAGCAGGGCTTGCCAGGTGTTCGGTTCCGCCATCGCGACGACCCTCCAGCTCGGTCCACGGTGTCGAAACACCACGTACCCGATGGTAGCTGAGTAATTGCTAAGGGCCGAGACTCCGGAGCCCGGAAATGATCACGGAGTGCTGTACGCGATAACGGGTACTCCTCGCCGAAGCGAGGCCCGAGCCGCGGGCTGGGAAGGACACGATGGTGACCGACAGCAAGCCACCGGCAACGGGACCGGCGGATCCGGGGACGCTCAAGCGCTCCGTCGCCGCCTCGGCCATGGGCAACGCCACCGAGTGGTTCGACTACGGCGTCTACGCCGCGACCGCCACCTACCTGGCCGACGCGTTCTTCCCCGGCGACCTCGGGACGCTCGGCGTCATGCTCGGCTTCGCCGTCTCCTTCGTGCTGCGCCCGCTCGGCGGCATGGTCTGGGGCCCGCTCGGCGACCGGATCGGCCGCAAGGCGGTGCTCGCCACCACCATCCTGCTGATGGCCGCCGCGACCGGCGCGATCGGCGTCCTGCCGACGCACGGCCAGGTCGGCGTGCTCGCGCCGATCCTGCTCATCATGCTGCGCGTGGTGCAGGGCTTCTCCACCGGCGGCGAGTACGGCGGCGCCGCGACCTACATGGCCGAGTGCGCCGGCGACCGCAAGCGCGGCTTCTACGGCAGTTTCCTGGAGTTCGGCACGCTCGGCGGCTTCGTCGGCGGCTCCGCGGTGGTGCTGGCCTGCCAGCTCGCGCTCGGCACCGACGCCATGCACGACTGGGGCTGGCGGATCCCGTTCCTGATCGCGCTCCCGCTCGGCGCCATCGGCTGGTACCTGCGCTCGCGGCTCGACGAGTCGCCGATCTTCGAGGAGGTCGCCGCGTCGAAGGCGAAGCGGCCGCCGACCGGGCTGCGCGAGGTGGTCGTCACCTACCGGCGCGAGACCCTCACGCTGATGGGGTTGGTCGTCGCGCTGAACGTGGTCAACTACACGCTGCTCACCTACCAGCCGACCTACCTGCAGAACACCGTCGGCGTCGCGGAGTCGACCACCACCGCCATGATGCTGATCGGCCAGCTGATCATGATGCTGGCCATCCCGTTCTTCGGCGCGCTCTCCGACCGGGTCGGGCGGCGGCCCATGTGGCTGGTCTCGCTGCTCGGGTTGATCGTCTTCGCGCTGCCCATGTATTGGCTGATGGGGCAGGGGATCGCCTGGGCGGTCGTCGGATTCGTCGTCCTCGGGCTGCTCTACCTGCCGCAGCTGGCCACCATCAGCTCGACCTTCCCGGCGATCTTCCCGACGCACGTGCGCTACGCGGGCTTCGCCTTCGGCTACAACGTCTCGACCGCGCTCTTCGGCGGCACCGCACCGCTGGTGAACGAAGCCGCGATCGAGGGCACCGGCTGGTCGCTCTTCCCGGCCGCCTACATGATGGGCGCCAGCGTGATCGGGCTGATCGCCTGGTTCTTCCTGCGCGAGACGGCGGGCACCTCGCTGCGCGGCACCGAGGTGCCGGACGCCGCCACCGACGCGAACCCGGTGGGGGCGAAGGCCTGACCCGCCGAGCCGGTCCGTGGCGGCGCCGGGATCAGCCGCCACGGACCGCAGTTCACCGTGAGGAAGGCGACGTCGGTCGCCTTGATCTCCGCGCGCACCGGCGTCTTCCTGGTGAAGTCGTTGCCGATCACGTGGTTCATGTCGAAGAGGTCGCCCTCGGTGGTCCAGAGCCTGCGCCAGTCACAGCCGTAGCGCTGGTCGGGCGTTCCCGGCGCCTCGTACCAGCCGGGCACGATCTCCTCGCCGACGAGGTAGAGGCCGTCGACCGGGATGACGGTGATCGGCTCGGCGGCGGCGGTACCCGCTCCGACCAGGCTCGCGACGGACAGGAGGGCTCCGGCGACGAGCGCCGCTGTGGTGCGCATACCCGTCAGATGTACCAGAGCGTCCGGGTATGAATTGCCCTTTTCGAGATTTAGGACACACCGGTCGGTGGTACGTAGGATAGTCACGGAAGTGACCTGTGGGTGTGGTGTGACCAATGGGAAGGGAGGGGCGTTCCGTTCGCGGAGCGCCGACCGCACATGAAGCCGAGCATTCTGCGAAGCACGACCCGCGTCGTCCTGGCGCCGATCCTCACCGCGTCGGCGTTCGCGCTGGCTCCCGCCGCTGTGCAGGCGCAGCCCGCGAACAACGAGCTCGCCGGGCGCACCGTCTTCCTCGACCCCGGCCACCAGGGCTCCGAGCACGCCGAGGACCTCTCCCGGCAGGTGGACAACGGCCGCGGCGGCACCAAGCCGTGCCAGACCACCGGCACGACCACGGTCAACGGCGTGCCCGAGCACACCGTCAACTGGGAGGTCACCCAGCTGGTCAAGGCCTCGCTGGAGAGCCTGGGGGCGCGGGTGGTGCTGAGCCGCGCCGACGACACCGGCTGGGGCGGCTGCGTCGACGAGCGGGCAGCGGCGGCGAACCGCTCCGGCGCCGCGCTCGCGGTGAGCATCCACGCCGACGGCGCCCCGGCCGACCAGCGCGGTTTCCACCTGATCGTGCCGCAGCTGCCGATCCCGGACCCGAACGCCGACCGGGCCCAGTCCGGCGCCGGGCGCGCGGCCAGCACCACCATGCGCGATGCCTACGTGCGCGCGGGCTTCTCGCCCGCCACCTACGGCGGCGCCATGGAGGGCATTCAGACCAGGGCCGATATCGCGGGCCCCGCGCTCACCCACGTTCCCGCGGTCTTCCTCGAGATGGGCAACGGGGCCAATCCCGAGGACGCCGCCGTCCTGGAGAGCGCCGAGGGGCAGCTGCAGCACGCCATCGCCATCACCACCGGCATCGCCGGCTACCTGCTCGGGCTCTCCCCCGGCAACGGTCAGCCCACCGACCCCGCCCGCGCCGGCGCGGCACCGGGCGGCGCGGCACCGACCCTCGCGCCGGACGGCACCGAGCCGGGCGCGGCACCCGACGGGACCTCCACCCCGACCACGACGGTGCCCCCGACCGGGACGGCGCGGACCCCGTCCCTCCCGCGCGCCCGCGGCGTCGACCCGTGGGACTCCGCACCCCCCGGCCCGGCCGATGGCCCCATCACCCAGGTCCTCGAGCTGCTCCGCCCGCTGGCGAAGGCGCTCGGCCTGGACGAGCGCGACATCACCACGGGGCTCATCGATCTCGCCTACCGCTTGGCGGGCGCCCTCACCGAACCCGCGAACTGAACGGCGCTCCCACGTTCACTAGGGTGGATGGAATGGCGGAGCGGATTCCCGTGCTGATCGTGGCCGGCTTCCTCGGATCGGGGAAGACCACCCTGCTGAACCACCTGCTGCGCGCGGCGGGCGACACCAGGATAGGCGTCGTCGTCAACGATTTCGGCGCCGTGAACATCGACGCCATGCTGGTCGCGGGCCAGGTCGACGCCATGGTCTCGCTCGGCAACGGCTGCGTGTGCTGCGCCGTCGACCTGGGCGAGCTGGACGAGATGTTCACCCGGCTCACCGAATCCAGGCACGCCGTCGACGTCATCGTGGTCGAGGCCAGCGGCCTGGCCGAGCCGCGCAACCTGGTGCGCATGGTGATCGGCAGCGCCAACCCGCGCATCCGCTACGGCGGGCTGGTCGAGGTGGTCGACGCCGAGCAGTTCCCGGAGACCAGCGCGCGGCATCCCGAGCTCCTGACCCACCTCCGGCTCGCGGACCTGGTCGTGCTCAACAAGATCGACCGCGCCCGGGACGCCGACGCGCTGCGCGCCCGGATCGCCGAAACGGTCGGCCAGGTGCCGATCCACGCCACCACGCACGGCCGCGTAGCGCCGGGGCTCCTCTTCGACGAACCGGTCCGCCGCCGCACCGACGGCCCCGAGCAACTCAGCTTCGACGCCCTGCTCGCCGAGCCCTGCGCCGACGAGCCGCACCCCCACCTGCACGACGACTACCGCAGCATCGCCTTCCGCACCGAGCGCCCGCTGGACCCGCGCGCCCTCGTCGCCTTCCTGGAGGACCCGCCGGACGGGCTGTTCCGGGCGAAGGGCGTGGCCGCCGTCGCGGTGGCGGGGGAGCGCCGCAAGTGGACCTTCCACCTGGTCGGCAGGCACGTCGCCGTCGAGCCGGTGGCCTCGGCGCGGGGCGAGCGCCGCGGCACCGACATCGTGCTGATCGGCACCGGCCTGGACGAGGCGGCGCTGCGCGCCCGGCTCGCCGCCACCGAGCACACCGCCACCGAGCCGCTCGACGCCGACGCCCTGCTCGGGCTCTGGCGCTACACCCCGGAACCCGCCTGATCTTGGCGTGTTCGGGCGGCGGCTGTCGCGTTCGGTGCTGGTGGCCCGGCGACACGCCGACAAGACTCGTCCACGGGACCGCCGCGCCGGACTCGCGCATCTCCGGCTCGTTTCGCGGCGGTCGATTCGACGTCCAATGCTGTGGGCGCCGTGTCGTGCGACCGATGGGAGAGCTTCGTGCAGACTTGCGAGAGCGCCACCGCCTACGTGATCGCCGCGCTGGAGGCCAAGGGGACCGCCACCCGCGAGGACTTCGACGTGCCTGCCATCGTGACCTCGGTGCAGAGCGTGATCGACAGCTGGGATTTCGAGATCCTGGAGCCGCAGTCCTTCTGGCGGATCGCGGCGAGCTACCTCAGGGTGTGAGCGGGGAGTGCTCCCGGCGCGCCGCCGACCAGCGCCGCGCCGCCCGGCGCATGGACGCCGCGTCCGAGTAGCCCAGCAGTTCAGCCTGCCGCGACCGGTTCATCGGGCCGACCGCCACCGCCCGGCGCAGCCGCGCGTCGCGGGCCCGGTCCAGCTCCCGGCGCCAGGTGGTGCCCGCCTCGGCCAGCCTGCGCTGCAGCGTCCGCGGGCTGAGCGCCAGTGCGCGGGCCACCCGTTCCAGCGAGACGTCGCCCTCGTCCATCGCGCGCTCCAGCGCCGCCGCCACCCGGCGCGGCCAGACCGCGCGCAGCGGTGGTGGCGGTGGTAGCGCGTCGGCCAGCGGACGCAGTACCGCGGCCAGCGCCGGATCGGCGGTCGCGAGCGGGAGTTCCATGTCCGTCGCGCGGAAGGTGATGCCGTCGTAGGCGGCGCCGAACTCCACCGCGCCGGTGCCGAACGCCTCCTGGTAGACGGCCTGCCTGCTCGGCGCCCGCTGCCGCAGCCCGACCTTGATCGGCACGATCGGCCCGCGCACCGCGCGCCGCGCCCGTGTCAGCGAGGCGATCAGCCCCCACAGCTGGGTCAGGTCCCGGCCGGGGCCCTCGCCGTCGAGCATGTCCAGGTAGAGCGTGACCTCGCGCTCGTTGTCGGCGAGCAGGTGGAACCGGTGGTTGGTGGTGACCGCGGTGACGTACGGGTCCGAGGTGGCCAGCCCGGCGCCGAGCGTCGGCGCCGAGGAGAACAGGTAGTCGTAGAGCCCGAGGCTGCTCAGCTGGAAGTTGCCGCCCACCCGCAGCGCGACGTCCGGGTCGCCGAGCGCGTGTGCGGCCACCTCCCACAGCCGGGAGAAGGTGGGGCTCGGCAGGTGGCCGGAGTCGCCGGTCAGCGCCCACTCGGGGAGCCCGGCCTCGCGGGCGAGCCGGCGCGGGTCGACCCCGGCCGCCGCGAGCTGCTCGATGACGAACCTGTGCAGCAGAATCTGGTCCGTGCTCACCCCTGCTCCTCGTCGCCGGCACCGGCCGGGTGGACACCCGGTCAGCCCATCCTGTCCGATCCCGCCCGTAGAACGCCGGGGATGCCCCTTTTCGTTGCCGAGCGGCGACCTGATCCGCCCCGGGCGGCGGAATCCGGCCGCTCGACCGGAGGCATCGGCCCACCTTCGAGCCGAGCCGTCGCGCCCAGGTTCACCCGCAGGCGTTGACCCACTCGGAGAGCCCGTCGGCGAACATCTGCCGTTTCCAGATCGGCACCTCGAGCTTGATCCGGTCCACCAGCTCCGCGCAGGTGGCGAAGGCCTCCGCGCGGTGCGGCGCCGCCACTGCGACCACGATGGCGCGATCCCCGATGGCCAGCGCGCCGATCCGGTGCTCCGCCGCCACCGGCAGTCCGGACGCCGCCGCGACCTCCGCGCAGCACCTGGCGAGGAAGTTCTCCGCCTTCGGATGCGCCGAGTACTCCAGGGCGGAGACCGCCTGACCGTGATCGTGGTTGCGCACCGCGCCGGTGAAGACCACGACGGCGCCGTGCTCGGGGCCGAGCACGGCGGCCTCGACCGCGGCCGGGTCGAGCGGCTGCTCGCTGATCCGGGCCAGCCGGACGTCGCCGGAGTGCTGCGGCTCAGTCGTCGACATGGGATTACTCCTTGTGTGCGCCGCCGCCCGCCACCTGGGCGAGCAGGTGGTCGAGCAGGGGTTCCAGCACGGTGATGCCGTCCCGGACGCCACCGGGGGAGCCGGGCAGGTTCACCACCACCGAGCGGCCGACCAGCCCGGCGACGCCCCGGCTGAGCGAGGCCAGCGGGAACTTCGCGGCGCCGTGCCGCCGGATGGCCTCGCCGATCCCGGGCAGCTCCCGGTTCAGCAGGGCCAGCGTGGCCTCGGGGGTGGCGTCGGTGGGGGCGGCGCCGGTGCCGCCGGTGCTGATCACCAGCTCCGGTTCGAAGCGGAGGGCGTCGGCGAGGCCGAGCGCGATCTCGGCGTCCGCGTAGACCAGCGGGCCGCGCACCGCGAAGCCGAGCCGGGTGAGCCAGTCGGCGAGCACCGGCCCGGTCCGGTCCTCCCGCGTCCCCGCCGCGACGCCGGTCGAGGCGACGAGAACCACCGCGTTCCGCGCGGGCGCGCCGGGCGGTTCCGCGATGCCCGCGGGGGAGTCCGATCGCACTTTTCCGGCGACGTCGTCCGCCAGGGCGTCTCCGGCATCCGCCGTCCTGTCGGCCACGCCCGCAGTCGCGCCCGCGACCGCACTCGCGCCCGCGGTCGCGCCCGTGGCGGCCGGCGCGCCGGACTCGTCCACCGCGGCGAATGCCGGCTCCGCGCCGACGCCGGCCACCTCGCCTTCGCGGGACCAGTTCCCGCGCTTCCCACCGCTCTTGGTGAGCAGCCGGACCCCGTCCAGAACGGCCGCGGGATCCACCGCCTTCACCATGTCGTGCAACGTCAACCCCGCCACCGCGACGGCGGTCAACGCCTCCATCTCGACCCCGGTGACCCCGGTGGTCTTGGCCGTCGCCTCGATCCCGATCCCGTCCGCCAGGAACTCGAACGCCACCTTCACAGAGGTCAGCGCGATCGGATGGCAGAGCGGGATCAGCTCGGAGGTCTTCTTCGCCCCCGCGATCCCGGCCACCCGCGCGGTGGCGAGCACGTCGGCTTTCGGCAGGTCGTCGGCGCGCACCAGCGCCACCACCTCCGGCGTGGTGCGCAGTACTCCCGCCGCGGTGGCGGTACGCGCGGTCTCGGCCTTCGCGCTCACATCGACCATGTGCGCGCGGCCCTCTCGGTCGATGTGCGACAGATCGCTCACAGTGACCAGACTCGCACAACCGCACCGGCGGGCAGTTCGGTGACCGCCTCCGGAATCTCCACCAGCGCGTCGGCCCTTGCCATCCCGGCCACCAGATGCGAGCCGGGCCCGGCCACCACCCGCACCCCCGCGGCCGTCAGCGCACCGCGCAGGTACTGCCGTTTCCCGGCGGGCGAGCGGATCGGGTCGCGCAGCGCCAGCCACTGCTCCGGCACCGGCGGCAGCCCGGCCAGCTCGCGCAGCACCGGCCGCGCGAACACCTCGAAGGAGACCGCGGTGCTCACCGGGTTGCCCGGGAAACTGAGCACCGGAACCCCGTCCACCACGGTGTACCCCTGCGGCCCGCCCGGCTGCACCGCCACCGCGCCGAACACCCCGCCGAGCGGCCCGAGCACCTCCTTGACCACCTCGAAGTCACCCTGCGAGACCCCGCCGCTGGTGAGCACCACATCCGCGGCGGCCACCGCGGCGCCGAGCAGCGCGCGGAACTCGCCGTGGTCGTCGGTGCTGTGCGCCACCGACACCACCTCGGCGCCGTTGTCGGTGAGCGCGGCGGCCAGCGCGGCGCCGTTGGAGTTGTAGATCGTGCCCGGCCGCAGCGGCACCCCGGCGGGCATCAGCTCGTCACCGGTGGTCAGCACCGCCGCCCGCACCGGCGCGACGACGGGAACGGTCACCAGCCCGACCGCGGCGAGCGCGGCGACGTGCCGCGGCGCCAGCCGGGTCCCGGCGGGCACGAGCAGGTCACCCCGCCGCACGTCGGTGCCTGCCTCGCGAACGAACTCGCCCACGCCGCGGCCGCGCGAGACGGTCACCGTCTCCCCGTCCGAGCTGGTGTCCTCGACCGGGACGACGCAGTCCGCGCCCGGCGGCACCGGTGCGCCGGTCATGACCTTCACCGCGGCGCCTGCGGGCAGTGGCTGGAGCGCGTCGGCACCTGCCGCGAGCACCCCGGCGAGCGGCAGCGTCACCGGCGTCACCAGCACCGACTCCGCGCGCAGCGCGTACCCGTCCATGGCGGAGTTGCGGAACACCGGCAGCTCCAGCGGGCTGTGCACATCGGCGGCGAGCAGCGCGTGCAGCGCCGCACCGGGCGCGACCTGCCGCACCGGCCGCGGCCCGGCCGGTCGCAGCAGCTCCGCGACGGTGGCCCGGTATTCGTCGACCGACCGGGCCGGGGCGAGAGCGGGCCGGGAATTCATGGGTTTCAGCCTAGTCGGTCACCCGGCGGCGGCCGTCGTCATAATGGAGGGGTGACGTTGGTCGACATGGGGATCCCAGCCGTGCGGTCCGGGCATCCCTCGCTGGCCGGCCGCCCCGATACCCCGCTGCTGCTGGACAAATACGGCCGCACCGCTCGCGACCTGCGCGTCTCCATCACCGAGAAGTGTTCGCTGCGGTGTACCTACTGCATGCCGGAGGAGGGGCTGCCGCCGATCCCGGTCGAGGAGCTGCTGACCGCGGCCGAGATCGTGCGTCTGGTGACGCTCGCGGTGCGCGAGCTCGGCATCCGCGAGGTGCGGTTCACCGGCGGTGAGCCGCTCATGCGGCGGGATCTGGAGCAGATCGTGGCCGGGTGTCACGCCGCCGTCCCCGATGTGCCGCTGGCGATCACCAGCAACGGGGTCGGGCTGGCGCACCGCGCGGCCGGGCTGGCCGCCGCCGGCCTGCACCGGGTGAACATCTCGCTGGACACCGTCGACGCGCGCGACTTCCACCGCCTCACCCGCCGGGACCGGCTGGATTCGGTCTTCGCCGGAGTCAGGGCCGCGCACGCCGCCGGGCTCACTCCGGTCAAGGTGAACGCCGTGCTCATGCGCGCCACCCTGGCCGGTGCGCCGGACCTGCTGCGCTGGTGCCTCGACCAGGGCTGCGAGCTGCGTTTCATCGAGGAGATGCCGCTGGACGCGGACCACGAGTGGGCCCGCGGCGCGATGGTCACCGCCGCCGAGCTGCTCGAGGTGCTCGGCACCCGCTTCGACCTGGTCCCGGTCGGCCGCTCCGACCCGTCCGCCCCGGCCGAGACCTGGAGCGTCGACGGCGGCCCCGCCACCGTCGGCATCATCGCCTCGGTGACCCGCAAGTTCTGCGACAGCTGTGACCGCACCCGGCTCACCGCCGACGGCATGCTGCGCTCCTGCCTGTTCAGCGATCAGGAATTCGACCTGCGCCGGGCGCTGCGCACCGGCGTCGACGACGCCGGGCTCGCCGAGATCTGGCGCGGGGCGATGTGGAACAAGTGGGCTGGGCACGGCATCGACGCCGCCGACTTCGTCCCCCCGGAACGCACGATGGGAGCGATCGGTGGTTGAGGTCCGCTACTTCGCCGCGATCGCCGACGCGGTCGGCAAGCACAGCGAGACGCTCGCGCTGCCCGTCGGCGCCACCGTCGCCGACCTGCGCGGGGCGCTCGCCGCCGCCTACGGCGCCGAGCTGGACGCCATGCTCGACGCCTGCGCCTACCTCGTCGGCGACGAGCTCACCCGGGATCGCGCCGCAGTGCTCACCCCGATGGTCGACGTCCTCCCGCCCTTCGCTGGCGGGTGACGCAGATCACACTGTCGAGGTGCGGCGGGTGTCTTCGTCGTCCTGGTAGGAGGGGTTCCGTGCTCTTCCGAAACCGGGAAGGATGACCGATATGTACTACTTGGCAGTGTTGCTCGGGGCCGAGGGCGGGCCGGATGCCACGCCGGGAACGCCGGAGTTCGACGCCGAGGTGGAGCGGTACGCGGCCTTCGACGCCGCGGCCGGTGCGGCGGTCGCCGGTGGCGCGGCGCTGGCGGACACCTCCGAGGCGGTACGGCTGACCAGGCAGGATGAGCGGATTCTGGTGACCGACGGCCCGTTCGCGGAGTCCGCGGAGGTGGTCGGCGGCTTCTACGTCCTCGACGTGGCCGATCTGGACGAGGCGATCGACGTGGCCGGGAAGTTGCCCGCCGTGCGCACGGGTGCCGTCGAGCTGCGGCCCGTGGCGCAGTACTTCCCGCACGCCGAGCCCGGCGCCCAGTGGTGGGCCGCGCTGCTCTGGGAGCGGCCGGAGGCGGTGATCGCACCGGACACCGCGGAGTGGGACCGCGCCGCCGCCGCGCACGGCGCCTTCGCCGAGGCCGCGGGCGCGGCGCTGACCGGCGGGGTCGCGCTGCACCCGCCCGGCACCGCCACCACGCTGCGCGCCCCCGCGGGCGAGCTGCTGCTCACCGACGGGCCGTTCGCCGAGGCGGCGGAGGTGCTCGACGGGCTCTACCTCTTCACCGCGGCCGACCGCGCCGCCGCCGTCGAGCTGGCGGGCGGGATCCCGCTCGGCCCCGGCGGGGCCACCGAGCTGCGCCCGGTCCTGGCCTTCGGATGACCGGGCGGGCCGGCCGGTTCGACGCGATCTACCGCGCCGAGTTCGGCCGGTCCGTCGCGGTACTCGCCCGCGACACCGGCGACCTCGGCAGCGCCGAGGACGCCGTCCAGGAGGCCTTCACCCGAGCCGTTCGCCACTGGCCGGAACAGGGCGTCCCCGACCGCCCCGGCGCCTGGATCACCACCGTCGCCCGCCGCATCGCCCTCGACCGGCTCCGCAGGGAAGCCGCGCGGGCAGGCAAGGAACGGGAAGCGGCGCTCCTCGCCACCGCAACCGCCCCCTTCCCGCCGGACGGACCTGCGCCGGATGCTTTCGCGCCGGTAGGCCCCGCGCGGGACGGCGCCGCACCCGGCGCATCAGCGACCAACCCCCTCGCCGACGAACGCATGCGCCTCCTCTTCGCCTGCGCCCACCCCGCCCTCGCACCCGAGGCGCGGGTGGCGCTGATCCTGCGCCTCGTCTGCGGCCTGCGCACCGCGGAGATAGCCCGTGCTTTCGTCGTCCCGGAGCCGACCGTTGCCCAGCGCATCTCCCGCGCCAAGGCCAAGATCCGCCGCGCGCGGATCCCACTCGAACTCCCACCGCGGCACCGCCTCCCGGAGCGCGTCCCGGTCGTGCTCGCGGTGATCCACCTGGTCTTCTCCGAGGGCTACTTCGCCACCGCGGGCCCGGACGCCGTCCGTGACGATCTCTGCGACGAGGCACTCCGCCTCGGCGAACTGATCTGCGCCCTCCCCGGCCCCCACGCCGCCGAGGCGAACGCCCTCAACGCACTCATGCTGCTCCAGGACAGCAGACGCGCCGCCAGGCGAACCCGCACCGGCGCCCTGGTGCCCCTCGAACACCAGAACCGCGCCCACTGGAACACCACCCGCATCGAAGCCGGACTCCGGCACCTCCGAGCCGCCGCCGGAGCCACCGGCCCCTACCTCCCGCAGGCCGAGATGGCGGCCGCCCACGCCACCGCCCGCTCCTGGCCGGAGACGAACTGGACCCGGATCGTCACCTGCTACGACGCCATCACCGCCGCGGGCGCCGCCGCCCCGGTCCTGGTCAACCGAGCGATCGCCATCGGCTTCCGCGACGGCCCCGATGCCGGGATCGCCGAACTGGACGCCGTCGCCGAGCACCCCCGCCTGACCGGCACCCACCTGCTCACCGCCGCCTACGCCGACACCTACCGGCGTGCCGCCCGCTACCAGGAGGCGGCCGCGCACTACCGCGCCGCCATCCCCACCGCGCCCACCGAACCGGTTCGCGCCTTCCTCCGCACCCGCCTCGCCGAGGTGGAGCGGGTCACCGCCACCACGTGTCCAGCGGAGCGACGGGCAGATTCCGCTTGTGCCTGGTAGCGATGAAGAGCGATTCCAGCCGCTCGACGACCGCATCGCTCACCTCCGCCCCCTCCAGGTAGTCGTCGATCTCGCTGTACCGAACCCCGAGCGCCTCCTCGTCGGGCAGCGCGGGCCGATCGTCCTCGAGATCGGCGGTCGGCACCTTCGCCCAGGTGCTCTCCGGCGCCCCGAGCGCGCGCAGCAGCGCCGCCCCCTGCCGCTTGGTGAGCCCGGTGAGCGGCGTGACGTCCGCGCCGCCGTCGCCGTACTTGGTGAAGAAGCCGGTGATCGCCTCCGCCGCGTGATCGGTCCCGAGTACGAGCAGGTTCTCCTGCCCGGCGATGGCGTACTGGATCACCATCCGCTCCCGCGCCTTCACGTTCCCGCGCACGAAGTCGCGCAGCCCGTCCACCCCGAGCCCGCGCGCGGTCTCGGCGGAGAGCGCGTCGACCCCCGGCTTCGCGTTCACCACCACCGAGCGGTCCGGCCGGATGAAGTCGAGCGCGACCTTCGCGTCCGCCTCGTCCGCCTGCACCCCGTACGGCAGCCGCACCGCGACGAACGCCGCCTCGACCCCCTCGTCGCGCAGCTCCGCCGCCGCCAGCGCGGCCAGCCGCCCGGCGAGCGTGCTGTCCTGCCCGCCGCTGATGCCGAGTACGTACCCCTTCGCCCGCGTCGACTTCAGGTAGTCCTTCAGGAACTGCACGCGCCTGCGGATCTCCGCCTCCGGGTCGATCCGGGGCCGGACCCCGAGTTCGGCGCTGATCTGTTCGCGCAGCCCTGCCATGTCGCTCCTCATTCCGGCACGCTCGCCCTGCGGGCGAGCGTCTCCCAGTTGTCCGCGATCTCGTCCCGGGTGTACCCGAGGTCGTGCAGCTGATGCATGACCAGCGCCGCGGCCAGCGGAGCGAGCAGCGCATCGGCCAGCAGCCGCGGATCGCCCGGCGCGCCCGCCTCGCGCAGCAGCGTGGTGACGTGCACCCGGCTCACGTTGTAGGGCGGGTTGCGGTACCGCTGCTCGGCCTCGCCCAGCTCGGCGGCGCGGTGCAGCTCGCCCTCCACCTCGATGTCGAGCAGCCGGGCCCGGCCGAAGGCGACCAGCCGCCGCACCGGCGGCGCGCCGGGGCCGAGCGGCGGCGGCCCGAAGAGGAAGGCGCCCTGGAACTTCTGCTCGGAGTGGTCGAGCAGCGCCACCAGTAGCCCGGAGCGGGTGCCGAAGCGGCGGAAGACGGTGCCCTTGCCGACCCCGGCGCGGCGCGCCAGCTCGTCCATGGTCAGGCTGCGCACGCCCTTCTCGCGCACCAGCCGCTGCGCGGTGTCGAGCAGCAGCCTGCGGTTGCGCGCGGCGTCGGCCCGCTCGACCGGGACCTCGGGCACCGCGCCGAGCAGCGGGAGCGGCGCCCGATCCTTCGGTGTGTCATAGCTCACAAGGCTGGCTCCGGGTCGGGGGAAGTAATCGGACCGTGGTCCGGTTACTACTGCGGACAGACGGAATCTATCCCAGTACATCAGGAGTCGTCATGAGCCAGACCAGCGTTCTCGTCCTCGTCGGCAGCCTGCGCGCCGCCTCGGTCAACCGGCAGCTCGCCGAGGCCGCGGTGCACGCCGCCCCCGAGGGCGTATCGGTGTCGCTGTACGAGGGCCTCGGCGACGTCCCGTTCTACAATGAGGACATCGATGTGCCCGGCTCGGTGCCCGCGGCCGCGCAGTCGCTGCGCGACGCCGTCGCCGCCGCCGACGCGCTGCTGCTGGTCACCCCCGAGTACAACGGCACGATCACCGCCGTGCTCAAGAACGCCATCGACTGGGCCTCCCGCCCGTACGGCTCCGGCGCCGTCAAGGGCAAGCCCGTCGCCATCGTGAGCGCCTCGATCAGCTCGAACGCCGCGGCGTGGGCGCACGGCGACACCGTCAAGGCGGTCGGCGTCGCGGGCGGCACCGTGGTCGAGGCCGCGCACGCGCGGTTCGGCGGGATCGGCGAGCGCTTCGGCGCCGCGCACCCGCGCGAGGACGCCGAGGCGCTGACCCAGCTCGGCGCCACCCTGCACGAGCTGGTGGCCGCCGCCGGCCAGCGCGTCGACGCCTGATTCCACTCCGTCCCGGCGCCCCGTCCACCTCGGGTGGGCGGGGCGCCGCGCTGTGTCCGCTGTGACTGGCGATGCGGGCGGGGCGAGAGTTTGCTGAGGTGCTGCCGAGAGCGTGTTTTGTGATCTGGATCACATGTTTTGGGAAGCGTCCTCGGCGTGTCCTGGGAGTTAATTCCACGGATGTGACTCACCAGGTCTAGTGCTGCTCGGTTCTGTCGGCCACTAGGTGTAGTGTCTGCCGTACCGAATCGCACACCCCGTCCACCGCCCCCGGCGGGAACTGTCAAGGGGATGTTCGTGCCGGGATCCAAAGTTTGCGCAGGGACATTCGGCCGTGGATGAGAGGGACATCAATGACCATCACCGTGTACACCAAGCCCGCGTGCGTCCAGTGCAATGCCACCTACAAGGCGCTCGACAAGGCCGGGGTGGATTACAGCATCGTCGACATCTCGCAGAACGACGACGCCCGTGATTTCGTGATGGCGCTCGGCTACCTGCAGGCGCCCGTCGTCGTGGCGGGCGAGGAGCACTGGTCCGGCTTCCGGCCGGACCGGATCAAGGCGCTCGCCACCGTCGCGGCCTGAGCCGCAGGGCCGTCGGGCGGCCCATTTCCAGGAGGGTGTCGTGACCGGACTCGTCTACTTCTCCAGCGCATCGGAGAACACCCACCGTTTCGTGACCAAACTGGCGCTGCCCGCCCGGCGCATCCCGCTGCACCTCTCCGAGAAGCTGCGCGTGGACGAGCCGTACGTGCTGATCTGCCCCACCTACGGCGGCGGCAAGCACCTCGACGGCCGCCGCTCCGACCGGGAATTCGTGCCACGGCAGGTGGCCCAGTTCCTCAACGATCCGCACAACCGCGCCCTGCTGCGCGGGGTCGTCGCCGCGGGTAACACCAACTTCGGCGAGACGTTTTGCTTTGCGGGCGAGGTGATCTCGCGCAAGTGCGCGGTTCCGTACCTCTACCGCTTCGAACTCATGGGAACCGCAGAGGACGTGGCCCGCGTCCGCGAAGGATTGGGATTGTTTTGGCAACAGCAACGACAGCACCGGCCGGAAAGTCAGCCCGCCTGGAGCAGCCCCCGGTCCGCGGCGGAGACGCCGGAGAGGGCCTCGATTACCACGCCCTGAACGCGATGCTGAACCTCTACGGCGCGGACGGACGCATCCAGTTCGACCGCGACCGGGAGGCCGCGCGGCAGTATTTCCTGCAGCACGTCAACCAGAACACCGTCTTCTTCCACAACCTCGACGAGAAGCTCGACTACCTGGTCGAGGAGAACTACTACGAGGGCGAGGTGCTGGCGAAGTACGGCCGCCCCTTCGTGAAGGCGCTGTTCGAGCAGGCCTACGCGAAGAAGTTCCGGTTCCCGACCTTCCTCGGCGCGTTCAAGTACTACACCTCGTACACGCTCAAGACCTTCGACGGAAAGCGCTACCTGGAGCGCTTCGAGGACCGGGTCTGCATGGTCGCGCTCACCCTCGCCGACGGCGACGAGAAGCTCGCCGTCGAGCTGGTCGAGGAGATCATCACCGGCCGCTTCCAGCCGGCCACCCCGACCTTCCTGAACTCGGGCAAGAAGCAGCGCGGCGAGCCGGTGAGCTGCTTCCTGCTGCGCATCGAGGACAACATGGAGTCCATCGGGCGCTCGATCAACTCCGCGCTGCAGCTCTCCAAGCGCGGCGGCGGGGTCGCGCTGCTGCTCAGCAATATCCGCGAGCACGGCGCGCCGATCAAGAAGATCGAGAACCAGAGCTCCGGCGTCATCCCGATCATGAAGCTGCTGGAGGATTCCTTCTCCTACGCCAACCAGCTCGGTGCGCGGCAGGGCGCGGGCGCGGTGTACCTGCACGCGCACCACCCGGACATCTACCGCTTCCTCGACACCAAGCGGGAGAACGCGGACGAGAAGATCCGGATCAAGACCCTCTCGCTCGGCGTGGTGATCCCGGACATCACCTTCGAGCTGGCGAAGAACAACGAGGACATGTACCTCTTCTCGCCGTACGACGTCGAGCGCATCTACGGCAAGCCGTTCGCCGACGTGAACATCACCGAGAAGTACTACGAGATGGTCGACGACAAGCGGATCCGCAAGTCCAAGATCCGGGCCCGCGAATTCTTCCAGACCATCGCCGAGCTGCAGTTCGAGTCCGGCTACCCGTACATCATGTACGAGGACACCGTGAACCGCGCCAACCCGATCGCGGGCAAGATCACGCACTCCAACCTGTGCTCGGAGATCCTGCAGGTCTCGACGCCGTCGACCTACCACGACGACCTGTCCTACGACCACGTCGGCAAGGACATCTCCTGCAACCTCGGCTCGCTGAACATCGCCAAGACGATGGACTCGCCCGACTTCGCGCGCACCATCGACGTCTCGATCCGCGCGCTCACCGCCGTCTCCGACCAGACCCACATCTACTCGGTGCCCTCCATCGAGCAGGGCAACAACGCCTCGCACGCCATCGGCCTCGGCCAGATGAACCTGCACGGCTACCTGGCCCGCGAGCACATCCACTACGGCTCGCCCGAGGGCATCGACTTCACCAACATCTACTTCTACACGGTGGTGTACCACGCCCTGCGCGCCTCGAACCGGATCGCCATCGAGCGTGGCTCGTACTTCGGCGGCTTCCCGGAATCCAAGTACGCCAGCGGCGAGTACTTCGACAAGTACACCGAGCGCACCTGGGAACCGGAGACCGACCGCGTCCGGCAGCTCTTCGCCGACGCCGGCGTGCACATCCCCACCCAGCAGGACTGGCTGGAGCTGAAGTCCTCCGTCATGGAGCACGGCATCTACAACCAGAACCTGCAGGCCGTCCCGCCCACCGGCTCGATCTCCTACATCAACCACTCCACCAGCTCCATCCACCCGGTGGCGTCGAAGATCGAGATCCGCAAGGAAGGCAAGATCGGCCGCGTCTACTACCCGGCCCCCTACATGGACAACGACAACCTCGAGTACTACGAGGACGCCTACGAAATCGGTTACGAGAAGATCGTCGACACCTACGCCGCCGCCACCCAGCACGTGGACCAGGGGCTCTCGCTGACGCTGTTCTTCAAGGACACCGCCAGCACGCGTGACCTCAACAAGGCGCAGATCTACGCGTGGCGCAAGGGGATCAAGACGCTCTACTACATCCGGTTGCGGCAGATGGCGCTCGAGGGGACCGAGGTCGAGGGCTGCGTCAGCTGCATGCTGTGACCGGGCCTGCACCCTCTCCGATCGGTCCTCTCGATCGCTATAGCCACCTATAGCATCCATGGCTACTCTGAAGAGATGACCAGGACGATCAGCCAGGCCGAACTACGCAACGGGAGTGCGGGAGTGATGGATGCGCTCGAAGCGGGTGAGGACTTCGTCATCACCCGCAACGGGCAGCCGGTCGGCGAGCTGCGGCCCATCACCCGGCCGCGCACCCTGACGACCGCCGAGCTACAGCGGCGGCTCGCCAGGTTCGCCGGTCAAGCGAGCGGGGCGGGGGAGCGGGCGGAGATCGACGCGGTCTTCGGCGAGGAGCGGCTGGATGACTGAGCCGGGGGCGAGGTTCCGGTACCCCGTCGGCCTGCTCGACACCTGCACGCTGATCGATCTCCCCCTCCTCTCCGAGGCCGACCTGCCGACCGAGTCGAGGATCAGCACGGTCACGCTCGCGGAGCTGGGGCTGGGGGTGGCCCTGGCGGCGGATCCGACGACGCTGGCGCTCCGTACCGAGCGCCTCCTGGAGATCGAGCACGCGGTCGACGCGCTGCCGTTCTCCGCGACGGCAGCGCGTCGATTCACCTCGATGGCGAAGTTGATCGTCTCCGCGGGGCGAAGCCCCAAGCCGCGCCGGATGGATCTGATGATCGCCGCGATCGCCTCGTCGAACGACCTGCCGTTGTTCACCCGCAATGCAGCCGACTTCAAGGGCTTGGATCCGCTGCTGACCGTGGTCGCGGTGTAACTCAGTCCACGGCGGTCCCCTCCAACTCGACCAGCTGGCCGGGAACCGCGAGGCGGGTGACGCCGAGCATGGTGGTGGCGGGGGCGATGCCCGCCGCGCCGAGGCGGGCGGCGAGGACGCCGTAGTGCTGGAAGAGCAGGTCGACGTCGGTGGTGTAGACGTTCAGCCGGACCAGGTTCGGGAGGCCCATGCCGGCGGCGGCGAGGACGGCTTCCAGGTTGTCCAGGGTCAGGGCGAGCTGGGCGGCGAGGTCGCCGGGGTGCTGGGGTTCGCCGTCGGCGTTCATGGCGGTCTGGCCGGAGCAGTAGAGGGTCCGGGTGGGGGTGGTGACCAGCTCGGCCTGGTTGAAGCCGAGCGGCAGGGACCAGGTGACGGGGTTGATCGCGGTTCGTTCCATGCGGACCAGCCTCGCAACGAATCACGACAACCGCTGTCGGGTATTTTCGAGCCGTGCGCGCCGACCGATTGGTCTCGCTGGTCCTGCTGCTGCGCAGCCGCGGCCGGATGACCGCGCCCGCGCTCGCCCGCGAACTGGAGGTCTCCACCCGGACCGTGCTGCGCGATATCGAGGCGCTGTCGACCGCCGGGGTCCCGGTCTACGCCGAGCGCGGGCGGCACGGCGGGTTCGCACTGCTCCCCGGCTTCCGGACCGAGCTCACCGGGCTCAACCACGACGAGACGCTGGCCCTGCTCACCTCCGGAGCGGGAACTTTCGGGTTGGGGCCCGCGCTCGCGTCGGCGCTGCGGAAAGTGGCCGATGCGCTGCCGGAGAGCCATGCGGCCGCTGCGGGCGATCGAGCCCGGCGACTCCTGCACGAACCGGAGACGGATCTGCTCGAGCGCAGACGCACCCGCGACGACATCCCGGCTCAGGTCATGGCGGAAATCCGCCGCGCGGTCGTCACCGGGCGCCGGCTGCGCATCCACTACGCGGCGGCCGGCACTGATCCCCGATGGCGCACGGTGGACCCGATCGGCCTGGTCACCGCACGCGACCAGGGCTACCTGCTCGCCCTCAGGGCGGGGGAGGACCGCACCTACAAGTTGTCCAGGGTGCTCACAGCCGAGGCACTGGACGAACCGGCGCAACGGCCGGAAGCCGTCGACCTCGAGCGAGTCTGGCGAGACAGGGGAAGTCGTTTCCGCACCGGCGGCGACCAGCTCGTCGTGGCGGTTCGGGTCGACCCGGACCGCCGGGCGGAGCTGACGGACACCGCCCTGGCCGTCCACGCCGAGCACCTCGACCCGGACGGTCGCCTCTGCCTGGAACTCGCTTTCCAAGATCTCAGGCACGCCGAATGGGCACTGTGGCAGCTCGGCGCGGCCGCGGCGGTCGTTTCCCCGCAATCGTTGCGCGGCGCGCTGCGGGAGCGGGCCGCGGCCATGGCCGCCTGCTACGGCGATCAGGGTGCGCCGGGCGACTCCGACCAGAAGTAGCGCTCACGGTTCCACGCGATGGCATCCAGGCGCTGCAGGTCCCCCTCGAGCCAGTCCCAGATCAACTGCTCGACCGTCGCGAGGTCCGCCACGGTGGTCCCGAGGAATTCGGTGTCGGAGTGACCGTGTACCTCGAGCAGATAGTCGGTGTCGCTGTTGCGATAGGTCTGGATGAAACCCGCGCGGCCGGGTCTGATCACTGTCATGAACGGCCCGCCGCGGGCATGCGGAAGCCTGTTCAGCCAGTAGTGCAGGTGGTCCCGGGTCAAGGTGGCGAACGTCCTGGAACCGACTGTCACGGTCAGGTTTCGGTGGACGACCGGCACCTGCTCCGGCAGGGAGTCAGTCTTCATCGACGTACTCCCACCCGAAATCCAGGCGGGCGTGCGGCACGAGCGCGACCACCCGGTCGGTGAGCGTCCGCTCGAACTCCGGAACCCACCGATAGAACCCGCTGAAGATGACCGGATCATCGGAGTCCGCCTGCACGTACAGGTCGTCGGCTTCCTCCCCCAGGGTGATGGCCACGTCGAGAGCCAAGCGTTCGCTTTCGAGAACGTCGGTCAGTATTGCGGCCACGCCGGCGCGTTCGCGCTCGTCCCTCGAGTTGCGAACCCTGAAGAACACATCGATGTTCACGGACATGACGCAGACCGTAGAACAAGGCACCGACAGCGATGGGGCGAAAACGGTTCCGCCCCCATCGCTTCGAACGATCTACGCCAGCGCGGGCAGCACCTCCTTCTCGAAGAGCTCGATCCCGCTGGTGTCGTACGCCGACTCCGGGAAGTTGAAGATGGCGTACCCGAGCCCCAGCTTCCGCAGAGCTGTCAGCCGCTCGATGATCTGCTCCGGCGTGCCGACGGCCGCGCCGCCCGCCGTCAGATTCTGGATGTACCCGGCCCCCTTCTCCGCGCCGAGCACGGGCGCGAGCCGGTCGGCGATCGCCTTCTTGCGCTCCGCGACCTCGGCCTCGGTCGCGCCGACCACGACGTTGAAGTTCGCGCTGCGCACGATGGCGTCGTAGTCGGTGCCGACGTCGGCGCAGTGCCCACGCAGGATCTCGGACTTGTGGGTGAACTCCGCCGGGTCGTTGCCTGCGAAGTTGGTGTACTGCGCGTACTTTGCGGCGATCTTCAGCGTCTTCTTCTCGCCGCCGCCCGCGATCCACAGCGGGATCCCGCCCTCCTGCAGCGGCAGCGGGTACACCCGGGCGCCGTCCACCTGGTAGTACTTGCCGTCCAGGGTGGCGCTGCCTGTGGTCCAGGCCTGCCGGAAGATCTGCACGCCCTCGTCCAGCCTGCCCAGCCGCTCACCGGCGGTGGGGAAGCCGTACCCGTAGGCGCGCCACTCGTGCTCGTACCAGCCGCCGCCGATGCCCATCTCGGTGCGGCCGCCGGAGATGGCGTCCACGGTGGCGGCGACCTTCGCGAGGTAGGCCGGGTTGCGGTAGCTGATCGCGGTACACATCTGACCCAGCCGGATTCGCGAGGTGGTCGCCGCGAAGGCCGACATGAGCGTCCACGCCTCGTGCGTGGCCTCCTCGGTCGGCTCCGGCACCGTGTGGAAGTGGTCGTAGACCCACAGCGACTCCCAGACCGGGTTCGCGTCCGCGCGCGCGGCGAGATCCCGCAGCACCCCCCACTGCGCGGCGGTGTCGATGCCGACCAGATCCAGCCGCCACCCCTGCGGGACGAAGATTCCGAAGCGCACAGCACTCTCCTCGTGTGTCGTCGCGTGTCGGGCGCACACGCGCCCATCCTCCACTCTGTCGAGCCGGCGCCGCGCGGGCAACGATTCGGCGCTCCGCGCGCGCAATTCCGATCACGGCCGAGAGCGGGGCCGGATCGGTCCACCGATCCCGGAGTTTGCGGCGGTTGCACGCGGGCAGTACGCGCGCACACGGGGTGTGCGGGTGCGCCCGAAACGAAGGGACCAGCGGAAATGACGCGAGCGCACACGTCGGGTGAGCCGGGGGAACGGTCCGAGTTGGACGCGCTGCTCGCGGCCGTCGCGCACAACGACCGGTCCGCCTTCACCGGCTTCTACCGCGCCACCAGCGCCAGGGCCTACGGCCTCGCGCTGCGGGTGGTGCGGCGCGAGGCGGCGGCGGAGGAGATCACCCAGGAGGTGTACCTCCAGGTGTGGCTGACGGCGGCGCGGTACGACGCCGGGAGGTCGAGCCCGCTCGGCTGGCTCCTGATGCTCACCCACCGGCGCGCGGTCGACCGGGTGCGCCGGGAGGCCGCGGCGTCGGCGCGCGACCTGGTCTTCGGGCACGCGCACCGGCCGGTCGACCACGACGTGGTCACCGAATCGGTCACCCGCCGGCTGGAGGCGAACTCGGTGGCCGACGGCATGCGGGTGCTCACCCCGATTCAACGCGAGGCCATCACACTCGCCTACTACGGCGGCCGCAGCTACCCCGAGGTCGCCGACCAGCTCGGCATTCCGCTCTCCACGGTCAAGAGCCGGATCCGGGACGGGCTGCGCCGGCTGCGCACCGAGGTCGCCGACACCGTGGTCGCCGCCGGTTAGAGAATTCGAAGGCGGACCGCGGGAATTCCGGACGGCCGCCACGCCGACGCCATGCGTACGCCCCCCGCACCGGTGTGCCGGATGGCGATCTCCGGTTCTGCCGGGCCCGCCAGGAGAAGGCGGTGCTCGGCACCACGCACATGATCGACGACCGGCTCGACGTGCACCGCGCGCTGCGCGGCCTGGTTCCGCACCTCTACCTCTACGGGCACGGCGCGAACCCGCGCCAATCGGGTTACCCACACCCCTACCTGGCCCGATGTCGAAGCCGCGCGCACGCTATGAGCGCCGTCACCGCGCCCGCGCCACGAGGTGAAATCCGCGGCGCGGCGGTGTACTCTCGCCCACGTTGATTCCCGCGGCGGCACTCGCCCCGCACCCGGAACGAGGAGGTGGACTGTCATGTGCAGTGAACCTCCCAGTCGAAGGCCGCGCGGCGCCGCCCCTTCGCTCTGATCTTTCCGATCCCTCGGCTTTTCCGGCCGGGTGCGCGCGTGGGATAGCGCTTCGCGGTGTGACGCAGTCGTAGAACTCGCTCACCCATTGCCTCGTGCCGAGGGGATCTCCCATGTCGCAAACCGATGTCATCGACGTACGCCCGGCGCTCTCGCTGCCGGACACCGTGCAGGAACTCGTGGAGACGCGCCGCGCCGACGCCGCGCTGGACTGGCTCGGCAACCACTCGCCGCACGCCATCGCCGACCAGCTCGCCCGGATGGACGCCGTCCGCGCGGGCATGGCGTTCCGGCTGCTCGACAAGGATCTCGCGCTCGCCGTCTTCGAGGAGCTCGAGCCGGTCGATCAGCAGCAGATCCTGGAAGGGTTGCGGGACAAGAGCTTCCGCGACCTGATCGAGAACATGGCCCCGGACGACCGGGCCCGCATGCTGCGCGAGGCGCCCGCCACCGTCGCCAAGAAGGTGCTCGCGGGGCTGAGCCCGCGCGAACGCCGGATGACCGCGGGGCTGCTCGGCTACCCGGAGGGGTCGGTCGGGCTCTACATGACCCCCGAGGTGGTGGCGCTCCCGCGCGACCTCACCGTGGCCGCCGCGCTGCAGACCGTGCGCGCCAAGGGCGGCCGCGCCGAAACCGTGTACACGCTGCCGGTCGTCGATACCGGCCGCAGGCTCACCGGCGTGGTCGAGCTGCGCGAACTCGTGCTCAGCGGCCCCGAGGCGCTGGTCGCCGACCTGGTGCGCACCGAGCCCGCCTTCGTGCGCGCCACCGACTCCGCCGAGCGCGCCGCCCGCGTGATGCGCGAGACCAACGTCATCGACCTGCCGGTGGTGGACAGCGAGGACCGGCTGGTCGGGCTGCTCACCATCGACGACGCGGTCGAGGTGATCGAGGCCGCGGACAGCGAAGACGTCGCCAAGCAGGCGGGCTCCGCGCCCTGGGCCGGGCACTACATGGCGGCCGGGGTCTTCCAGCTGGCGCGCTACCGCGCGCTCTGGCTGCTGCTCCTGCTGGTCGCCGCCACCCTGACCGTGAGCGTCACCGACTTCTTCGAGGGCACCCTCGAGCAGGCGGCCCAGCTCGCGCTGTTCATCCCGCTGCTCATCGGCGCGGGCGGCAATGCCGGAGCCCAGGCGGCGACGGCGTGCGTGCGCGCGGTCGCGGTCGGCGAGGTGCGCGGCGGTGACCTGCTCAAGGTGATCTGGCGGGAGTGCCGGGTCGGGTTCGTGCTCGGCAGCATGCTCGCCGTCGCCGGTGTGTTGATCGGCGGGGTCTTCGTCGGGCCGAAGGTGGCCGTCGTCGTCGGGCTCACGCTGGTGCTGATCTGCGCCTGGGCCGCGACCATCGGCGGGATGATGCCGCTGCTCGCCAAGCGGTTGCGCATCGACCCCGCGGTCGTCTCCGCGCCCATGGTGACCACGCTGGTCGACGCCACCGGGCTGATCCTCTACTTCAGCATCGCCAAGCTGGTGCTCGGGATCTGAGCCCGCCGACACACAGGATTCTCCCAGCGCGCAGCCGGCTCCGTGCCGGACCCGGCCCCTACTGTCGCTCCTGATCAGCGGAAACGACGAAAGGGGTTCGCATGGGCGAGCGGCACGAGCACGATCTGGGGTTGGCGCACGACCTGCGCACCATGACGCGCCGACGGGCGCTGTTCTTCTTCGGTGCGGGGGCGGCGGGGCTGGCCGCGGCCGGGTGCGCGTCCGGCTCGGACACCTCGACGACCCCGACCACGACGGCGAGTACGTCCGTCGCCGCGGCACCGCAGGAGACGGCCGGGCCGTACCCGGGCGACGGCTCGAACGGGCCCAACGTGCTGGTGCGGTCCGGCGTGGTGCGCAGCGACATCACCACCAGCTTCGGCGGATTCACCGGCACCGCCGAGGGGGTACCGATGACGCTGCGGATCACCCTGAAGGACCTGGCGAAGTCCGGCGCGGCGGGTACCGGCATGGCGGTGTACGTGTGGCACTGCGACCGCGACGGCGAGTACTCGCTGTACGGGAAGAACATCACCGAGCAGAACTACCTGCGCGGAGTCCAGGTGGCAGATGCGGACGGCACCGTCACCTTCACCTCGATCTTCCCGGCCTGCTACTCCGGCCGCTGGCCGCACATCCACTTCGAGGTCTACGACTCGCTCGAAGTCGCCGTCGCGGGCGAGAACGCCCGCCTCACCTCGCAGATCGCCCTCCCGCAGGATGCGAGCGAGCAGGTCTTCGCCGCCGACTCCGGGTACGCGCGGAGCGTCAGCAACCTCTCCCGGGTCTCGCTCGACTCCGACAATGTCTTCGGCGACGGGTGGGACGCGGAACTCGCGACCGTTACCGGCTCGCCGAACGATCGGATGACCGTCGCCATCACGGTCGGGGTGGCGGAGAAGTCGCAGAACACGCAGTCCCGGCAGGCGGCACCCGGCGGCGGTCCCGGCGGAATGCCGCCGGGCGGTCGGCCGCCCGGCCGTTGACCAGACCTCGCCCACTTCATCCGTGCCGGGCCCGGCGGCGCGAGCGCTGATCGGGGCCGAGATCGACCGGCGGCGCGCCCGGCCGGGAACCCGAGCGCGGCACCTGCCTTCGTCCGAAGTGGCGCCGTCCGGCGATGGCATCCGATGACGCGCTCTACCCGGCCGCGAGCGGAACGGCGGCGCGGAGGACCTCGGTCACGACTTCGGCCGGGCCATCGAACTGGATCGGGGAGAGGCTCAGTACCGCCCGGCGCGGCCCGGTCTCGTCATCGAAGACGGTAGCGGGCAGCGGCGGCCCCATGGGCACGCGCGCGGGGTTCACGAACGCGCCCGGCTCGTGCTCTTCGCAGTGCACCGGGTGCCCGTCGATCTCGAAGCGCTCCGCGCCGAGCTGCTGCTCGCCCACCTCGCCGAGCGTCAGCAGGAACCGCTGCCCCCGGTACTCGAACCCGCACTCCCACAGCCGGACTGCGCTGGGCCGGACGCCGAGCGCCGCGGTGGCCGCGCAGGGATCGGTGTTCGCGAACGGGGTGCTCGCCCGGCGCGGCTCCGCCCGCCAGCGCGCGGCGGCCGCTGCGGCGAGCCGGGTGGCCGGAGCGCAGTTCTCCGCGTCCCGCGAGGTGAGGTCCAGGTCCAGCTCGAGTACCGCGCCGAGCTGCACGGTCGTCTCGCAGCGCCGCGGCCCGCCCGGCTCCGGGGCGGTCTCGCGCACGACGGCCGGGGCGCCGTCGATGGTGGTGGCGACGGCATCCCCCTGCGGCTCCAGCGGGCCGTTCGCCGTGGTGACCTGCCAAATTACGCCGACCGCGGGATCGTCCGAGATGGTGCCGCAGCCATCGAACCAGACGGGAACGGGGGTCTCGCCGAACCCCGCCTCGGCGAGCTCCCCGGCCCCGAGCAGCGCACAGACGTCGATGGCCCTGGCCCGCTCCAGCAGCGCCCGCAGCTCCGCGTCACCGGCGGGCGGCTGCGACCAGTAGTCCGGTTCGGGCTGCCCGCAACCGGACAGCGCCACGCAGCAGGCGACCAGTGACAGTACCCTCCGGAACACGGCTTTCCCCTCCCGGCGCGGCCGCTGCGACCGGCGCCCGGAGCCACTCTATGCAGTGGATTCGCGACATTCATGCCACAAGTTCTTGTGCTACGAAAGCGACCGGTCCACAAGAGGTAGTGTTCTGAGGACTACGACGAGGACCGGAGGCTGCAGCATGAAACTGATCGATCGGGTGTCGGCCATCAACTGGAATCGGGTGCCCGACGAGAAGGACGCCGAGGTGTGGGACCGGCTGACCGGCAACTTCTGGCTGCCCGAGAAGGTGCCGGTGTCGAACGACATCCCGTCCTGGGCGACGCTGACCCCGGACGAGAAGCAGCTCACCATGCGGGTCTTCACCGGGCTCACCCTGCTGGACACCATTCAGGGCACGGTCGGCGCGGTGAGCCTGATCCCGGACGCGGTGACGCAGCACGAGGAGGCGGTGCTGACCAACATCGCGTTCATGGAGTCGGTGCACGCGAAGAGCTACAGCTCGATCTTCTCGACGCTCTGCTCGACGCGCGAGATCGACGAGGCGTTCCGCTGGTCGGAGGAGAACCGCAACCTGCAGCGCAAGGCCGAGATCGTGCTGGGGTACTACAACGGCGACGATCCGCTCAAGCGCAAGGTGGCCTCGACGCTGCTGGAGAGCTTCCTCTTCTACTCCGGCTTCTACCTGCCGATGCACTGGTCCTCGCGGGCCAAGCTGACCAACACCGCGGACATGATCCGGCTGATCATCCGGGACGAGGCGGTGCACGGCTACTACATCGGCTACAAGTACCAGAAGGGCCTGGAGCTGGTCTCGCAGGCGGAGCGCGACGAGCTGAAGAACTACACCTTCGAGCTGCTCTTCGAGCTGTACGAGAACGAGGCGGAGTACACCCAGGATCTGTACGACGAGGTCGGGCTCACCGAGGACGTCAAGAAGTTCCTGCGCTACAACGCCAACAAGGCGCTGATGAACCTCGGGTACGAGGGGCTCTTCCCGAAGGACGAGACCGACGTGAACCCGGCCATCCTCTCGGCGCTCTCGCCGAATGCCGACGAGAACCACGACTTCTTCTCCGGCTCCGGCTCCAGCTACGTCATCGGCAAGGCCGTGAACACCGAAGACGAGGACTGGGAGTTCTGAGCCGGTGGCGGCTACGTCACCCGGTGACGTAGCCGTTCAGGTTCTGCCGCACGTCGGTGAGCAGGGCGCGGGCGGCAACCAGCCCGCTGCCGTGCCAGACCGAGTCCTCCACCGCGAAGACCCGCTGGTCGGTGGCGGCGCCGAGCTCTTTCCAGGCGTCCGAGCGGAGCACCGATTCGCCGTACTCCCGGCCCGCCTCGCCGTCGAAGAGCACGAAGATCACGTCGCCCTCGACCTGGTCCAGGTCGTCGGCGCCGACGGTGAAGGAGGCGCCGCGCTGGTTCTGCGGCCTGCGCACCCCGATGTCGGTGAGCACGCCGCCCGCGAAGGTGTCGGTGCCCTGCACGGTGATGCTGTCCGCGCCGAACCGGACCACCGATGCCTGCGACTGCGCGGCGGCGACGGCGGGTTCGGCGCCGATGGCGGGGGCGTCGGCGCGGTACCCGGCCAGCGCCGCCTCGGCGACGTCGGCGCGGGCGAGCCCGGCCGCGAGCCCGACGAACTCGGCGGCCCAGCCGCTGCCGCTCCCGGCCAGCACGGTGGGGGCGACGGCGGCGAGCGCGGCGTAGTCACCCTGGCCCTGGGTGCCGATGACGACGTCCGGGTCCAGCTCGGCGATCCGGGCCGGGTCGGGGGCGCCGTCCGGGCCGACCGAGGCGATCCGCTTGACCCCGTAGCCCAGATAGTCGGGCTGCGGGCCGTTCGGGCTGGTCGTGCCGACCACGCGCTCCCACAGCCCGAGCGCGCAGGCGGCGTCCAGTGCGGGGGTGCCGAGCACGACGATGCGCTGCGGGTCGGCGGGCACCTGGGCGACCCCGCCGGTGTGCGTCACCGCGCGGGTGCCGGGACCGGGGTCGGGGCGGCTCGGCAGCGGGCAGGCCCGGCTGGTGTCGCGCTCCAGCCCGACCACGCCCGCCCCCGCGATATTGGTGGTGGTGCGGATGATCGTGCTGGCATCGTCGGTCTGCTGACCGCACCCCGCCAGCAGCAGCGTGCCCGCCGCGAGCACCGCTAGGGTGCGCGGGCTGGCGGACAGGAATCGGGTGCGGACGCGGGCACTCACCGGCATGCGGGTGAGGGTACAGGCGGAGCGGGTAGCACCCACCTGCGCATCGGCCCGGAACGGAAATACGACACAGAGTAGGACCGGAGTCGGACCGCCCCGGCCAGAAGGTTTACGATCTGGGGAGCGCACGCGAACGAGGAGGATCAGTGACTGCTGTTGAGCCCCAGCCGGTCAAACAGGTGGAAGCGTCTCGGCCGTATCCAGCCCGTACCGGGCCGAAGGGGTCGTTCCTCTACAAGATGGTCACCACCACGGACCCCAAGGTCCTCGGTGTCATGTACCTGACCACCTCCATGAGCTTCTTCCTCATCGGCGGCCTGATGGCGCTGCTGATGCGCGGCGAGCTGGCCCGCCCCGGCCTGCAGTTCCTCTCGCCCGAGCAGTTCAACCAGCTGTTCACCATGCACGGCACCATCATGCTGCTCTTCTACGCGACGGCGATCGTGTTCGGCTTCGCGAACATCATCCTGCCGCTGCAGATCGGCGCCCCCGACGTCGCCTTCCCGCGGCTGAACGCCTTCAGCTACTGGCTGTACGCGTTCGGCGCGACCATGGCGACCGCGGGCTTCGTCACCCCCGGCGGCGCGGCGGACTTCGGCTGGACGGCGTACGTGCCGCTCACCGACATCCTGCACTCGCCCGGCGTCGGCACCGACCTGTGGATCCTCGGTCTCGCCGTCTCCGGCCTCGGCACCATCCTCGGCGGTGTCAACATGCTGACCACGGTCGTCTGCCTGCGCGCTCCGGGCATGACCATGTTCCGGATGCCGATCTTCACCTGGAACATCGCCGTCACCTCGGTGCTGGTCATCCTCGCGTTCCCGCTGCTCACCGCCGCGCTCTTCGGCCTCGCGTACGACCGGCACCTCGGCGGCCACATCTACGACCCGGCCACCGGCGGCATCCTGCTGTACCAGCACCTGTTCTGGTTCTTCGGGCACCCCGAGGTCTACATCATCGCGCTGCCCTTCTTCGGCATCGTCTCGGAGATCTTCCCGGTCTTCTCGCGCAAGCCGATCTTCGGCTACACCACCCTGGTCTACGCGACGCTCGGCATCGCGGCGCTCTCGATCGCGGTGTGGGCGCACCACATGTACGCCACCGGCGCGGTGCTGCTGCCCTACTTCTCCTTCATGACGTTCCTGATCGCGGTGCCGACCGGCGTGAAGTTCTTCAACTGGATCGGCACCATGTGGCGCGGCCAGCTGACCTTCGAATCACCGATGCTCTTCTCGCTCGGCTTCCTGGTCACCTTCCTCTTCGGCGGCCTCTCCGGCGTCATCCTGGCCTCCCCGCCGCTGGACTTCCACGTCACCGACTCGTACTTCGTGGTCGCGCACTTCCACTACGTGCTCTTCGGCACCATCGTGTTCGCCACCTTCGCCGGCATCTACTTCTGGTTCCCGAAGATGACCGGCCGGATGATGGACGAGCGGCTGGGCAAGTGGCACTTCTGGGCCACCTTCATCGGCTTCCACACCACGTTCCTGGTGCAGCACTGGCTGGGCGCGGAGGGCATGCCGCGGCGCTACGCCGACTACCTGCCCACCGACGGCTTCACCACGCTGAACACCATCTCCACCATCGGCGCCTTCGTGCTCGGCGCCTCGATGCTCCCGTTCATCTGGAACGTCTTCAAGAGCTTCCGGTACGGCGAGGTGGTCACCGTGGACGACCCGTGGGGCTACGGCAACTCGCTGGAGTGGGCCACCACCTGCCCGCCGCCGCGGCACAACTTCTACGAGCTGCCGCGCATCCGCTCCGAGCGCCCCGCGTTCGAGCTGCACTACCCGCACATGATCGACCGGATGCGGGAAGAGGCGCACGTGGGCTGGGGCACCACGAAGCACCAGGCCGAGTCCGACGAGCGGGTGGCGCTCTCCAAGTAACCGTGTGACCCGAGTGTGCACCCGCCGATCCCCGGCGGGTGCACACTCGTTTCGTGAGCGCACCCGACCGACCCTGGAGCAACCGCGTGGCCGACACCATCGTTCTCGTCACCGTCACCGGGCCCGACCGCCCCGGCGTGACCTCCGTGCTGCTGGCGGCCATGTCGCGGCACGGCGTGCACCTGCTCGACGTGGAGCAGGTGGTGATCCGCGGCAGGCTCACGCTCGGCGTCCTCGTCACCTGCCCGGCCGACCCGGAGCTGCTGCAGGACGAGGTCGAGGAGGCGATGAACACCGTCGGCATGAACGTCGACGTCGAGGTGGATGCCGCCATCGGCAGGCAGCCGGTCTCCACGCACGCCGTGGTGATCCTGGGCGCGCCGGTGACCGCGCGGGCGTTCAGCGCCGTCTCCCGCAGGCTGGCCCAGCTCGGCGCCAATATCGACTCCATCCGCGGAATCGCCGACTACCCGGTGACCGGGATGGAGCTGCTGGTCACCGCGCCCGACGAGGACGCCGTGCTGCGCACCGCGCTGGCCGAGGTGGCGGTGGCCGAGCAGGTGGACGTGGCCGTGGAGCGGGCCGGGCTGGCCAGGCGCGGCAAGCGGCTCATCGTCTTCGACGTCGACTCCACGCTGATCCAGGGCGAGGTGATCGAGATGCTGGCCGCGCACGCGGGCGTCGAGGACGAGGTGCGCGCGGTCACCGAGGCCGCCATGCGCGGCGAGCTCGACTTCGCCGAATCGCTGCGGCAGCGGGTCGCCACCCTGGCCGGGCTGGACGAGTCGGTGATCGAGGAGGTCGCCGAGCGGATCGAGCTCACCCCCGGCGCCCGCACCACCATCCGGACGCTGCGCCGGATCGGGTTCCGCTGCGGGGTCGTCTCGGGTGGCTTCCGGCAGGTGATCGAGCCGCTCGCGCACGAGCTGGAGCTGGATTTCGTGCAGGCCAACACGCTGGAGATCGTGGACGGGAAGCTCACCGGCCGGGTGACGGGGGAGATCGTCGACCGGGCCTACAAGGCGACCGCGCTGCGCCGCTTCGCCGCCGAGGCCGGGGTGCCGATGGAGCAGACGGTGGCGGTCGGCGACGGCGCCAACGACATCGACATGCTCAATGCCGCCGGGCTCGGCGTCGCCTTCAACGCCAAGCCGGCGCTGCGCGAGGTGGCCGACGCCGCGCTCTCGCACCCGTTCCTGGACGCGGTGCTCTTCGTGCTCGGCGTGACCCGCGACGAGGTCGAGGCGGCCGACGCCCGCGACGGGCTGCTGCGCCGGGTTCCGCTGGGCTGACCCGCCGTTCACCCGGCGGGTGCCCGCTCGGCCACGTATTCTCACGGAGTTTCGCTTGCGTGACGGACGGAGGTCGAGGGTGGAGGACGTCGGTTTCGATACGCGAGGCGAGATCGGCGCGGGCGGGACGTGCACGCCGGTCGGCCCCGAACTCGGGGTGGACGAGAACGGAAGCCCCACAGCGGGTTTCACCGCACTGCACGCCGAGCTCGCGCGCGGCTACGGCGATGCCCCGGACCCGGCCGATCCGGCGCAGGTCCAGGCCATGCAGATGGTGCTGCATCTGCCCAAGATCGAGCCACCGGCCCGCAGCGACCTGCTCGCGGCCGCCGCTGCCGTCGCGGTCGCGCTCTGCCTCGACGAGCGCTCCGCACCGGGCGGGCCGTGGGAGCAGGGGTATCTCGCCTGGAAGCGGGCCCGCATCCGCAAGGTCACGCGGCGGGCGCGCGGGGCGCAGTGGCGGGCCGCGCAGGAGGTTCCCGGGATCACGCTGACCGTGCGCGGCGCGCAGGCGCGGGCGCTGGTGCCCGGCCCGGTCGGCGCGGTGGACCCGCGGATCAAGCGGCTGCAGATCGGCGGCACCGAGCTGCTCGCCGACGAACCGGAGGAGCCCGCGGCCGATGTGCCGGCGCTCTGGGTGAACCGGGAGCTCGGGATGACGGTCGGCAAGGCTGCCGCCCAGGTCGGGCATGCGAGCATGCTGCTCGCCGGTGCGCTCCCGCTCGCCGCGGCGGCGCGCTGGGCCCGCGACGAATTCCGCTGCGCGGTGCGCGAAGCCGGGCCGGAGCGGTGGCGGGAGCTGCTCGCCCTGCACGCCGGTGGTGGCGCCGTTGCGGTGAGGGACGCCGGGTACACCGAGGTAGCGCCCGGTTCGATCACGGTGATCGCCGTGCCGCCCGCGCTCGGATGAGCCTGGCCCGCGGGCACCGCGGCAGACAGCGCCCCGGCACCGCCGCCCCCGACGCGCCCGCGGGCAATCATCCTGCGCCACCGGAGAACTTCGGGCACACCGCGCCGAGGGCGGCGGGGCGCGGCCGCCGCCCGTGGTCCAAGATGGAGCCCGTGTCGCAACCGGATCCCGATCTCCTCATCGACTTCAACGCCGTGACCATCCGACGGTCCGGCCGCACCCTGGTCGGCCCCGTCACCTGGCAGGTCGAACTGGACGAACGCTGGGTGGTGCTCGGCCCGAACGGAGCGGGGAAGACCTCCCTGCTCCGGATGGCCGCCGCCGAGATGCACCCCACCGCGGGCACCGCGAACCTGCTCGGCGAGGTGCTGGGCAAGGTCGCGGTCACCGAGCTACGCCCGCGCATCGGCCTCTCCTCCGCCGCTGTCGCCGCCCGGGTGCCCGCCGACGAGAAGGTCGCCGACCTGGTGGTCTCGGCCGGGTACGCGGTGCTCGGCCGGTGGCGGGAGAAGTACGAGCGGGTGGACACCGAGCGCGCGCTCGACATGCTGGAGAGCCTCGGCGCCGAGCACCTCGCCGACCGCACCTACGGCACGCTGTCGGAGGGCGAGCGCAAGCGGGTGCTGATCGCCCGCGCCCTGATGACCGACCCGGAGCTGCTGCTGCTCGACGAGCCTGCCGCCGGGCTCGACCTCGGCGGCCGCGAGGAGCTGGTCGAGCGGCTCGGCGACCTGGCCGGCGACCCGGACGCCCCGGCCATGGTGCTGGTCACCCACCACGTGGAGGAGATCCCGCCCGGCTTCACGCACGGCCTGCTGCTGCGCGAGGGCGAGGTGGTGTCGCAGGGGCTGCTGGCCGACGTGCTCACCGCGGAGAACCTGAGCGCGGCCTTCCGGCAGTCCATCGCACTGGATCAGGTCGACGGCCGCTGGTTCGCGCGCCGGGCGCGGCGCTCCGGCAAGCACCGGCACCGCTGACCTGTCCGAACAAGCGCTAGGGTGAGTTGGTGAGCGAGCCGAACGATCCCGAGCCCGTCGCCCCGCTGCGGGACGCCTCGACCGTCCTGCTGGTGCGCGACGGCGCCGCGGGGCCCGAGGTCTTCCTGCAGCGGCGGGTCACCGGCATGGATTTCGCCGCGGGGATGACGGTGTTCCCCGGCGGCGGGGTCGACCCGTCCGACGCCGACGCCGAGATCGCCTGGGCCGGGCCCGGCCCGGACTGGTGGGCCGAGCGCTTCGGCACCACCGGCCCGCGTGCCCAGGCGCTGATCTGCGCGGCCGTCAGGGAGACGTTCGAGGAGTGCGGCGTGCTGCTCGCCGGCCCCACCGCCGAGACCGTCGTCTCCGACACCACCGAGTACCGGGACGCCAGACACGCACTGGAGTCGCGGGAGACCTCGCTGGCGGCCTTCCTGGCCGAGACCGGCCTCGTGCTCCGCGCCGACCTGCTGCGGCCCTGGGCCAACTGGGTCACCCCGGTCATCGAGCGCCGCCGCTACGACACCCGCTTCTTCGTCGCGGTGCTGCCGGCGGGGCAGCGCGCGGACGGCGCCACCTCCGAGGCCGAACTGGTGCACTGGCGCACTCCGGCCGATGCGCTGGCGCGCTGGCGCGCAGGCCAGGACGTGCTGCTCCCGCCCACCTGGTCGCAGCTGGTGGCGATCGAGCGGTACCCGGACACCGCCGCGGTGCTCGCCGCGCAGCCGGTGATCGAGCCGATCGAGCCGCTGGTGGTGCACCCGGGCGGCCGCACGGTGCTCGAATTCCCGGACCACGAACGGTACTTCGCCGACGTGCCGGACCCCATGGAGCTGCGCGGCTCGGCGCGCTGACCGGGAGTTCGGCCGGGTAATCTCGCCAGCCATGTCGAACAACACGCCCGCGGAGTTCACCACCCTGGAGCTGCCCGAGCAGCGCGGGGTTGCGGTGCTGCGGTTCTCCCGGCCCCCGGCCAACCTGATCACCCTGCAGCTCGCCCGCGAGATCGCGGTGGCGGCGAAGCGGGCGGGGAAGAACGAGCGGGTGGCGGCGCTGGTCGTCTACGGCGACGAGCGAATCTTCAGCGCGGGCGACGACCTGGCCGAGATCGCGACCTGGAGCCCGGACCAGGCGGCCGCGCTGGCGAGCGACCACGCGCAGCACCTGGACTGTCTGCCGCCGGTGCCGTGCCCGACGGTCGCCGCGATCACCGGCTACTGCCTGGGCGGCGCGCTGGAGCTGGCGCTCGGCGCGGACCGCCGGATCGTCGGCGACAATGTCAAGCTGGGGCTGCCGCAGATTCACCGCGGCACCGTCCCGACGGCCGGGATGGACCGGTTGATCCGGACGGTCGGGCTGCGCACCGCCCGCGACCTCGTCTACAGCGGGCGCTACGTGGAGGCCGACGAGGCGCTGCGGCTGGGGCTGGTGGACGAGGTCGTGGCCCCGGACGACGTCTACGACGCCGCACACCGCTGGGCCGAGCGCTTCGCCGGCCTGCCCGGCGCGGCGGTGGCCGCCGCCAAGTCGGTGCTGGAGGCGCCCGCGCAGCACTCCTCGCACGCGATCTCGGCATGGATCGGGCTCGCGCGAACCGGGGAGCCGCAGCGGGCCGCGGGCGCGTACGCGGCGGACGGCCCGAACCAGGTACCGGGAACCGGACGGTAGGCTCTGAACTCATGACGGTACGCCCCGACGACCCCGCGCCGAACCCACACGCCACCGAGGCCGAAGTGGAAGCCGCGCGGGAGAACAACAAGCTCGCCCAGGTCCTCTACCACGACTGGGAAGCGGAGACCTACGACGACAAGTGGTCGATCTCCTACGACGAGCGGTGTATCGACTACGCGCGCGGTCGCTTCGACCTCGCGGCGGGCCAGGTCGAGCTGCCCTACGGCCGCGCCCTCGAGCTCGGCTGCGGCACCGGCTTCTTCCTGTTGAACCTGATGCAGGGCGGGATCGCCAAGAGCGGCTCGGTCACCGACCTCTCGCCGGGCATGGTGAAGGTCGCGCTGCGCAACGCGGAGCACCTGGGGCTGGACGTGGACGGCCGGGTGGCCGACGCCGAGACCATCCCGTACGAGGACGACACCTTCGACCTGGTGGTCGGGCACGCCGTGCTGCACCACATCCCCGACGTGGAGCTGGCGCTGAAGGAGTGCCTGCGGGTGCTGAAGCCGGGCGGCCGCTTCGTCTTCGCCGGTGAGCCGACCACCGCGGGCAACTTCTACGCCCGCTGGCTCGGTCGGATCACCTGGAAGATCACCACAACGATCACCAAGCTGCCCGTGCTCGCGGGCTGGCGGCGCCCGCAGGCCGAGCTGGACGAGTCGTCGCGGGCCGCTGCCCTGGAGGCTGTGGTCGACCTGCACACCTTCGAGCCGAGCGAGCTCGAGGCCATCGCCCGCCGGGCGGGCGCGGTCGACGCGCTCGCGCACACCGAGGAGTTCGCGGCCGCGCTCTGGGGCTGGCCGGTGCGCACCTTCGAGGCGGCGGTTCCGGACGAGAAGCTCACCATGCGGTACCGGCTGTTCCAGTACAAGGCGTGGCTCAAGCTGAGCGCGCTGGACGAGAAGGTGCTGCACCGGATCGTGCCGCGGCGCTTCTTCTACAACGCCATGATCACCGGCGTGAAGCCGGGCGCACCGGCCCAGTAGTTGGGATACTCCTTCGCGCGCCCGGATATCGCGTTCCTGGCGAGCGCGGCCGGGCGCGCGGCGCTGGCCGAGACGGACGGGTTGCCGCTCACCGACGGATCGCTGCTCACCGATCTCGGCCGGGTCAGGCGCGCGCACGGTGCGGCGGCCGCCGCCCTGGTGGAGACGGTGCGGCTGCGCCGCCGCGCCGCCGTCAAGCTGGACGGCGCGGGGGAGTGGTTGTTCACCGACGACGCGCTGCAGCAGGCGACGCCGAGCGCTGTCGCCAGGCATCGGGCCGCTCGGCTCGCCGGGCGCGCGGTGCACGACGTCACCTGCTCGATCGGCGGCGAACTCGCCGCCCTCGCGCGGTGCTGTCCCGCCGTCCTCGGCAGCGATCTCGATCCGGTACGCCTCGACATGGCGGCGCAAAACCTCGCCGCCACGGCGGAGACCTCGCCCGGCGCGGCCGGGGACGGTGCCCGCGGGGCGGGCACCGCTGCGGAGCGAGCCGCCGCGGCGGCTCGCCCGGCACTCGCGCCGGTGGTGCTCGTCCGCGCGGATGCGCTGGTCCCGTGCAGCCGCGACGCGGTGATCGTGGCCGATCCGGGGCGGCGGGCGGGCGGGAAGCGGACGCACGACCCCGCGGCACTGCAACCGCCGCTACCGGACCTGCTGACCGCCTACGCGGGCCGCGACCTGGTGGTGAAGTGCGCGCCCGGCCTGGACTTCTCCCGCCTGGACTGGCCCGGCGAGATCGAGCTGGTCTCGCTGGACGGTGGCGTCCGCGAAGCCTGCCTCTGGTCACCGGGGCTCACCGAACCGGGGATCACTCGCCGCGCCACGGTGCTCCGGACCGGGCAGCGATCGACCACCCTGACCGACGCCGACCCGGACGACATCCCGGAGCGCGAACCCGGCGCCTGGATCGTCGACCCGGACGGCGCCGTTGTCCGAGCCGGGCTGGTCCGGCAGTACGCCGCCGCCAACGACCTCTGGCAGCTCGACCCCCGAATCGCCTACCTGACCGGCGACACCGTGCCTCCTGGCACCCGCGGCTTCCGCGTCGTCGACCGCTTCGAGCTGCGCGAGAAACCCCTCCGCGCCGAACTGCGCCGCCGCGACTGCGGCCCCCTGGAGATCCTGGTCCGCGGCGTCGACCTCGACCCGGACCGCCTGCGCCGCACCCTCGCCCCGAGCGGCCGCACCCCCTACACCCTGGTGGTCACCAGGATCGGCCGCGCCGCCGCGGTCTTCCTCTGTACCGCTACCCCTGCGACACCGGCGTGAAGACGAACAGCTCCCCGATCCTGGTCGCCGTCACCACCTCGCCCTTCGGCCCGACAGCGGTGCCGGTGGTGCTGCCCTGCGCGTCGGGCAGCACGTCGGAGTCGACGGTCGCGCCGGTCTCGGTGTCGAAGGTGATGAGGGTGAGCCCGTCGCCGATCGCGGCCACCGTGTAGCCGGTGCCGCCCGCGGTCTGCACCGGGGTGCCGCGCAGCGCCAGATCCTTGCGCTCCCAGACGGTCTCCACGGCGTCGCCGGTGTCGCGCAGGGCGATCAGGTAGCCGTCGTCGCCTGCCGGGACGAGCAGCCCGTCGGCGTCGACCGAGAGCCCGCCGCGCGGAGTCCAGCCCAGCTCGTGCGCCCAGCGGGTGCGGCCGTCGGCGGTGTCGATGGCGAGCAGCCTGCCGCTGTTGTCGCCCACGTAGACGGTGCTCCCGTCGGCGGAGACGGTCGGCCCGGCGGCGGCGCCGTCGGTGAGCAGCTCGGCGCTCCACAGCCGCTCGATCCGGTCGCCGGTGTAGCGCAGCGCCACCAGCGCCGCGGCCGGGCGGCCGGGCTCCCACACCGTCGCGTAGATCCGCCCGCTCGCGCCGTCCACCGCCGCCTGCGTGGAGACGGCGCAGCGCGGGCCGCCGGTGGCGCAGTCGTCCAGCCCCTGCCCGGCGGCGGGCCAGGTGAGGTCGGGGGCGCGCAGGAAGTCCGGCTCGCCGAGCAGCTGGACGGTTGGCACCATGCGCTTGCCGGTCTGCCGCTCCAGCACGTCGACCTGGCCGGTCTGGGTGATCGAGAGGACGTGGCCGTCACCGGTGAACTGCATGGTCACCGGCACCCCGGCGACCGGGGTGCGCCAGCGCGGCTGGCCGAGGAAATTGTCCGAGTTCACGCCGCTGTCGTCGCCGACGTAGACATTGTTGGCCGAATCGAGCAGCGTGGGCGCGGCGATCGCGTTCGGGCCGAGCTGGTTGCAGAAGCGCTTGCGGCCGCTCATCTGGAACGAGAAGATCGCGCAGTTCGCGGTGCGGGTGGTGACGAACATCTGCCCCTGCGACCCCACCGTCACCGGCGCGGCAACCGGCCCGCCGAGCGGGCGCTGCCAGGCCGGGCCGAGCTGGCGCGAGCCCTCGACCGCGGTGGTGCCGCTGTTGCGGCCGTCGTTGTGCGCGGCGGTCCAGCCGAAGCCGGGGCCCTGCGTGATGTCGTCGACGTCGGTGCCGCAGGCGGTGAGCGCGAGGCAGGCCAGCGCCGCGGCAGCGAGCGCCGCCGCGCGGCGCGCGCCGGGAGCCGCGGCTAGCGTGCGTGCGCCCGGACGCGAGCGCGGAGCGGGAGCCGCCAACCGGGACGCCGAACGTGCACCGCCGCTTCGCACCTGCTGCTCTCCCCTCGTGGTCGTTGCCGGCGCCGAGACCGGCCGATGGCAAGACTAGTCTGTGGTATCCGAAGACCGATCGACGGAGGAGACTTCGTGACGAGCATGTGGGGTGCGCCGCTGCACTCGCGCTGGCGGGGATCGCGGCGCCGCGATCCGAAACAGGCCAGGTTCCTGACCCCGGCCTCGCTGCGCTGGGTGCTCGCCAACCGGGCGTACACGCCCTGGTACCTGGTGCGCTACTACCGGCTGTTCAAGTTCAAGGCGGCCAATCCGCACGTCGTGCTGCGCGGCATGGTGTTCCTCGGCAAGGGGGTGGAGATCCACGCGACCCCCGAGCTGGGGAGGCTGGAGATCGGCCGCTGGGTACACATCGGTGACGGCAACGCCATCCGCTGCCACGAGGGCTCGCTGCGCATCGGCGACAAGGTGGTGTTCGGCAAGGACAACGTGGTCAACGCCTACCTCGACATCGAGATCGGCGAGTCCACCCTGGTCGCCGACTGGTGCTACATCACCGATTTCGACCACCGGATGGACGACATCACGCTGCCGATCAAGGACCAGGGCATCGTCAAGAGCCCGGTGCGGATCGGCCCGGACACCTGGATCGCCGCCAAGGTCACCGTGCTGCGCGAGACCAGGGTCGGCCGCGGCTGCGTGCTCGGTGCGCACGCGGTGGTCAGGGGCGACATCCCGGATTACAGCATCGCCGTCGGCGCCCCGGCCCGGGTGGTGAAGAACCGCAAGGTGACCTGGGAGGCCGGCGCCGCCGAGCGGGAGAAGTACCTGGCCGCGCTGGCCGATATCGAGCGCAAGAAGAGCGGGGTCGGCGGCGGCGCGGCATGACCGGGTACGCCGCCCTGCTCCGCGGCATCATGCCGAGCAACAAGAACATGGCCAACGACAAGCTCCGCGGCGTGTTCGAGTCGCTCGGCTACACGAAGGTCGGCTCGGTGCTGGCCAGCGGCAATATCGTCTTCGATGCCGCGGACGACGACGTGCCCGCGCTGGAGGACCGGATCCAGGAGGCGCTGCGCGCCGAACTCGGCATCGGCGGCGGCACCATCGTGCGCAGCCACGCCGAGCTGCGCGCGCTGCTCGACCGCGACCCCTTCGACGGCCGCGAGCACGGGCGCGGCAGCTACCTCATCGCCACCTTCTGCAAGCACGGCGCGACCACCGAGCTACCCGAGCTGGACGATCCGCGCACCGAGGTGATCGGGTACGACGCGGACGCCCGCGCCTTCCTCGCCGTGATCGACAACAGTGAGCCCGGCAAGACCCCGGACTTCATGGTCTGGCTGGAGAAGGCCTACGGCAAGGACATCACCACCCGCACCTGGCTCACGGTGCAGCGCGTCGTGAAGAAGATGGAGTCCTAGCCGCTACTCCGGGTCGCGCTCCGGCAGCGGCCGCTCCACGATCGAGGGGCGGCCGAGGGGAATCCGCACCCGGCGCTTGGCCGTGGCGTAGACCTGCGCGGTCTCGGTCGCCACCACGTCCCAGGCGAAGTCGGCGGTGAGCCGCTCCCGCGCCGCGACGGCGCGGCTCTGCGCGGCGGCCGGATCGTCCAGCACCGCGCGCACCGCGTCGACGAGGCCGTCCACGTCGGCGGGTTCGAAGGAGGCGCCGGTGACGCCGTCCAGCACCGCCTCGCCGAGCCCGCCCGCGCTGGACGCGATCAGCGGAATACCGGCCGCGGCGGCCTCCAGCGCCACGATGCCGAACGGCTCGTAGCGGCTCGGCAGCACGATCGCGTCCGCGCCGTGCAGCCAGCCGAGCAGCTCCTGGTGGCCGAGCTGCCCGGTGAAGCTGACCGCGCGCGCCACCCGGTGCACCCTTGCTCGCTCGCGCAGCCACTCGAACTGGGTGCCGATGCCAGCCACGGTGAGCGTGGTGCCCGGGTGCGCGCGGCGGATCCGGGGCAGCGCCGCGATGGCGTCCTGCACGCCCTTCTCGTACTCCAGCCGCCCGACGTAGAGCAGCCGGGGCGGGCCGGTGCGCGGGGCGCGGGCGCGGAACTGCCAGGCCGCCACGTCGATGCCGTTGCGGATGACCGTGACCGGCGGCAGCTCCGGCCCGTACAGCCGCTCCACCTCGTCCTGCATCGAGCCCGAGCAGGTGATGAGCGCGTCCGACTCGTTCGCCAGCCACCACTCCACCGAGTGCACCTGCTTGTTCACCCGGCCCGCGACCCAGCCGCTGTGCCTGCCCGCCTCGGTGGCGTGCAGCGTGCTCACCAGCGGGACGTCGTAGAACTCGGCCAGCGCGACGGCCGGGTGCGCGACCAGCCAGTCGTGCGCGTGCACCACGTCCGGCACCCAGCCCTCGCCGATGCCGGGCTTGTGCAGCGCGATCCCGGCGCGCACCATGGCGTGCCCCATGGCCAGCGTCCAGGCCAGCATGTCGGTGCCGAAGTCGAAGCTGGGCGGGTCCTCCGCGACCGCGACCACGAGGACGCCCTCGGCGACGAACGAGTGCGTGGGGTGGCTGGTGGCGTCGGTGCCGGTGGGGCGGCGGGAGAGCACGACCACCTCGTGGCCCGCGGCGGCCAGCTCGACCGCCAGGTGGTGCACGTGCCTGCCGAGCCCGCCGACGACCACCGGCGGGTACTCCCACGACACCATCAAGATCTTCATATACGTCCTTCTAGGCCCGGCCGGCCAGGCGTCGCGCGTCGAGAGCGGGGAAGAGCCCGTCGGCCGCGTTCCATCCTGCCGCCAACCGGTCGGCTTTGGCGAGCTGTCCCGCGGTGGCCGCCCCCGCGATCTCCCGGACGGCGTGCGCGTGCCGGTGTGCCCGCTCCCGCGCGTAGCCCGCCGCGGAGTCCTTGCTGACCATGAACGCCCAGTCGCTGGAGACGGTGAGGATCGCCTCGCGCACCAGCTGGTCGGCGACCCGGTCGCGCAGCCCGTGCCCGCCGCGCCCGGCATGCAGTTTGTCCAGCGTGTCGAGGGTGAGCCGGACCACGTCGGCGTTCAGCTCGACCAGGTCCCGCACCTGCTCACCGGCCCATACCCGCCAGTCCTTGCCCGATCCCCAGGAAGAATCCGCGAGTTCGACCGGCGCCCCGACGTAGCCGTTCGCCCGCGCGTCGGCCAGCGTCCCGACGGTCACGCCGGCCTCGGGCAGCGCGCGCAGCACGCCGGCCAGCCACTGCGGCCCCTCGTGCCACCAGTGTCCGAAAAGCTCGGTGTCGAAGGCGGCGACCACCAGCGCGGGGCGCCCGATCCGGTCGGATTCGGCGATCAGCCGCTCGCGCACGGTGCCGACGAAATCGGCCACGTCGCGCTCGATCGCGACGGTCGCGAGCGCGGGGTCGTAGGGCGCCTTGTCCGGTCCGGCCACCGATTTGCCGGTCACCCTGGCCGGCTTCAGCCCGGTGCCGTGGTCGTAGTGGTGGAAGTCCCGGTAGGCGGCCTGTCCGGGGTAGCCGGACTTGGGCGACCAGACCCGGTAGCTGACCGGCAGGTCGCGCCCGAACGCGAGCACGTCGGAGTCGAGCACCGGCCTGCCCAGGCTGCTGTCGCCGCGCAGCGCGGGGCCGTCGACCATGAAATGCGTCACACCGGCGGTGGCGTACCCCTGCTCCATGCCCGGGGTGAAGCCGCACTCCGGCGCCCAGATGCCCGCGGGGCGGTGTCCCCAGCGCAGCCGGGCGTCGGCCAGCCCCTCGTCCAGCTGGAAGGCGCGCAGCCGGGGCTCGAGCAGCGGCTGGAACGGGTGCGCCAGCGGGCCGCCGAGCAGTTCCACCGTCCCGGCCCCGGCCAGCGCGCGCCACAGCGGCGCGGCGCCGTGCCGCCAGCGGGTCTCGAAGTCGGCGAGCGCGGCGGTGGCCAGCAGGTGCTCGTACCGGCCGAGCGCCACCTTGCCCGCGAGCGCCGCCTCGTCGGCTCGGAGCTGCCAGTTGCCGAGCCAGTGGTGCATGCCCGCGAGGCAGTGCGGGTCGTCCAGCTGGGCCGCGAGCACCGGCGTCACGCCGAGGCTGAGCAGGCTCGAACGGCCCTCGGCGGCAAGCTCTTCGAGCACCCGGAGCACCGGAATGTAGGAGGCGGCCCAGGACTGGTACAGCCACTCCTCGCCGACCGGCCAGCGGCCGTGGTGGGCCAGCCACGGCAGGTGCGAGTGCAGCACCAGCGTGAATTGCCCCGGGACGGAAGCGGTCACGGTTTCACCGCGATGGCGACCAGGTCCAGGCTGGCGTCGATGTCGTCGGCACGCAGCGCGAAGTCGTCGATGCCGACCGCGGCGACGTCGGCGGTCAGCGTCTCCGGCCAGGGCTCACCGGCCAGCGCGCGCTCGATCTGCGCGTCGATGAACGAGCCGCCGTGCTTGGCGTCCAGCGCTTTCAGCGCGGAGCCGTGGTGTACGCCGGTCATCTCGGCCACCGTGAACCCGGCCTCGACCAGCAGCTCGGTCAGCTCGGCCGCGTTCAGTTCGCGGGTGTGGAACGGGTTCAGCGGGGTGTCCCGGCCGGGCGAGAAGGTGATCCGGTTCGGCGTGCTGATCAGCAGCTCGCCGCCGGTGCGCAGCACCCGCAGGCACTCGCGCAGGAACTGCCCCTGATCCCAGAGGTGCTCGATGACCTGGAAATTCACCACCACGTCCACCGACGCGTCCGGCAGCGGCAGCGCGGCCAGGTTTCCCCGCACCATCTCCACCCGCGGATACCGCGCGCGGACGTGCGCCACCGCCGACTCGTCGTAGTCCACGCCGGTGACCCGGCGCGCGACGCCGGCGATCATGTCCGCGCCGTACCCCTCGCCGGAGCCGGCCTCCAGCACCTCGCGGCCCGCGCAGCGGTCGAGCAGCCGCGCGTAGACCACCTCGTGTCTGCGGAACCAGTAGTTCTCCTCCGCGATTCCGGGCACCGTGCGCTCGCCGGTGAGCGGCAGGGGCGCATCGGCGTCCGATGCGGCAGGGATCACAGCCTCGGTCATCGTTCCGACGTTACTGGTCGGGCATTCCACAGGTACGCTCGGAGTAAGTTACCCACGAGTAACTTAACGTAGGGTAATCTCCTCGATCGAGCCATTCGAAAGGCGCCGCCAGACCGGGCGACCGCCGACCCGTGCCCCAGAAGGAGGTCGACGAAGACCGATGCCGAACATCGTCGTACTCATCAAGCAGGTCCCCGACACCTGGTCCGAGCGCAAGCTCAGCGATGGTGACTACACCCTCGACCGCGAAGCCGCCGACGCCGTCCTCGACGAGATCAACGAGCGCGCGGTCGAAGAGGCGCTGCTGATCAAGGAGGCGCAGGGTGGCGAGGTGACCGTGCTGACCGCCGGTCCGGACCGGGCCACCGAGGCCATCCGCAAGGCGCTCTCCATGGGCGCCGACAAGGCCATCCACATCAACGATCCGGCGATCCACGGCTCCGACGTGGTGCAGACCTCGTACGTGCTCGCCGCGGCGCTCGGCCAGATCGAGGGCGTCGAGCTGGTCATCTCCGGTAACGAGGCAACGGACGGCCGCATGGGCACGGTTCCGGCGATCATCGCCGAGTACCTCGGCCTGCCGCAGCTGACCCACCTCCGCAAGCTCACCGTCGACGGCGACAAGGTCACCGGCGAGCGGGAGACCGACGAGGGCGTGTTCAAGCTGGAGGCGAACCTGCCCGCCATCGTCAGCGTGAACGAGAAGATCAACGAGCCGCGCTTCCCCTCCTTCAAGGGCATCATGGCCGCGAAGAAGAAGGAAGTGCAGACCTTCACCCTCGCCGACCTGGGCGTCGAGGCGGACACGGTCGGCGTGGCGAACGCGGGCAGCACGGTCACCGCGGCCACCCCGAAGCCGCCCCGCACCGCGGGCGAGAAGGTCACCGACGAGGGCGACGGCGGCACCAAGATCGCCAAGTACCTGGTCGGGCAGAAGGTCATCTGATCCGGGTCACCCGCCCGCACACGGACTTTTCAGGAGAGAGAAGACATGGCTGAAGTACTCGTGCTGGTCGAGCACGCCGAGGGTGCCCCGAAGAAGGTCACCACCGAACTCATCACCGCCGCCCGCGCGCTCGGCGAGCCTGCCGCCGTCGTGGTCGCCGCCCCCGGCACCGCCGACAAGCTGGCCGACGCGCTGACCCAGGCCGGTGCCGAGAAGATCTACGTCGCCGAGTCCGACGACGCCGACGGCTACCTGGTCACCCCCAAGGTCGACGTGCTCGCCGCGCTCTCGGAGTCGGCCTCGCCCGCCGCGATCATCACCGCCGCCAGCGCCGAGGGCAAGGAGGTGTCCGGCCGGCTCGCCGCCCGGATCGGCTCCGGGCTGCTCTGCGACGTGGTCGCGGTGAACTCCGACGGCTCCGCGGTGCACTCCATCTTCGGTGGCGCCTTCACCGTCGACGCCAAGGCCACCGGCGACGTGCCGGTGATCTCGGTGCGCCCCGGCGCCATCGAGGCGGCCCCGCAGGCCGGTGCCGGTGAGAAGGTCACCGTCGAGGTGCCCGCGCAGGAGGAGGGGGTCGTCAAGATCACCTCGCGCGATCCCATCGAGGGTGGCGACCGCCCGGAGCTCACCGAGGCGAGCATCGTCGTCTCCGGTGGCCGCGGTGTCGGCTCGGCCGACAAGTTCTCCGTGGTGGAGGCGCTGGCCGATTCGCTCGGCGCCGCCGTCGGCGCCTCCCGCGCCGCCGTCGACTCCGGCTACTACCCGGGCCAGTTCCAGGTCGGGCAGACCGGCAAGACGGTCTCCCCGCAGCTGTACGTCGCGCTCGGCATCTCCGGCGCGATCCAGCACCGGGCGGGCATGCAGACCTCGAAGACCATCGTCGCCGTCAACAAGGACGAAGAGGCGCCGATCTTCGAGATCGCCGACTACGGGATCGTGGGCGACCTGTTCAATGTCGCGCCGCAGCTCACCGACGAGGTGAAGAAGCACAGGGGCTGAATTTTCGCCCTGGGAAGGCCCGGCTCCGCTGTGGAGCCGGGCCTTCCGGCCGTTCGGGGGTCGGCCGGGCATGCGGGACCCCCGCACGCGGCGTGCGGATCACGCGCTGTGCAGCGCCGCGAGCAGGGTCTCGAGAACCGGGGACTTCCTCGCTTCGGTGCGGATCACCGCGTTCACCGGCACCCGCAGCCGGTGGTCGGCGAGCTCGACGGTGGCGATCCCGTCTGTGGGGCTGTGCGCGTAGAGCACGGTCCACGCGTCCGGGTGGTTGATCAGCTCCATGGTGGCGGTGTGGTCCGCGGGGATCGGGGGCCCGAAGGTCGGCCCGACCGGGAGCTCGGCGAAGGCCGAGCGGATGACGGTGTGCAGCAGCACCTGCTCCGACTCCGGCGGCAACAGCAGGGGGAAGTCGCTCAGCTCGCGCAACGTCACGTTGGTGCGCCAGGCCAGCGGATGCGCGGGCGCCACCGCCAGCATGAGCTCCTCGACCCATAACTGCTCCACCGCTATCCCCGGCTGGTCCACCGACCCGCGGATGAGCGCCAGATCGCAGTCCCCGTCCGCGACCGCGGAGATCCGCTGCCGGAACGGCTTGATCACGAACTCGATCTCCGCCCCCGGATGCGCCTCCCGCGCCCCGGCGATGGCGGAGAGCGAACGGGTGGCGAACGACATGTTCGCCGCCAGCCGGATCCGGCTGCCGGTAGTGCGCACCGCCGCCCTGATCGCCGACTCCAGGCTCAGCATCTGCTTGGCCAGCGGCAACAGCCGGGTGGTGGCGTCGGTGGGCACGACGGCGCGGGTGGTGCGCTCGAAGAGCTGGACCGAGAGGTCGCGCTCCAGCCGGGCGATCTGGTGGCTGATGGCCGACTGCGAGATGAAGCAGCGCGCGGCGGCGCGGCTGAAGCTCAGCTCCTCGCAGACGGCGACGAAGTATGCCAGCTGACGCAGCTCCACGCAAAGTCCCCTATTCATGAGCGAGTCAGATAAGAGTCATCCCGATTATGCGCCCCATCGGGTGAAATATCTCCGATATGAATGACGGTTGGTAATGAGAGAAGGAAACGAACACCGCACCTGGTGAGGGGACACCGATCATGGAACAGCCGTTGGCCGACACCACACCCGTCCTGGCCGGCGGGGCGGACACCACTCCGCTCGGCACCGAGAACGTCGAACACGCCGATGTCGTCATCGTCGGCTCGGGCTTCGGCGGCCTGGCCGCCGCCAAGCGCCTCGCCAAGGCGGGCATCAACTTCGTGCTGATCTCCAGCACCAGGGAGCACCTCTTCCAGCCGCTGCTCTACCAGGTCGCCACCGGCGTGCTGGAGTCCGGCGAGATCGCCCCGCCGATCGCCTCGGTGCTGCGCAGGCACGAGGAGGCCGATGTCAGGCAGGGCACGGTCGTCGCCGTCGACCCGGCCACCGCGGTGCTCACCTACGCCACCCCGAACGGCATCCAGCGCAGGCTGCGCTACGGCTCGCTCATCGCGGCCACCGGCGCCAGCCAGTCCTACTTCGGCCGCGACGAGTTCGCGGAGAAGACGTTCTCGCTCAAGACCATCGACGACGCCAAGGCGCTGCGGGCCCAGATCGAGCGGGTCTTCTCGGAGGCGAAGCACGCCGACGCCGAAACCAGGCGCAAGCTGCTCAGCTTCGTCGTGGTCGGCGCGGGCGCGACCGGCGTCGAGGTCGCCGGGCAGCTGAAGGAGCTGGCCGCGCGGCACTACCACCAGGAGATCTCGGTGACCCTGGTCGAGGGTGCGGGCGCCGTGCTCCCGCCCTTCGGCGGCGGGCTCTCGGAGTACGCGAAGGAGACGCTCGCCGGGAGCGGCGTCGAGGTACTGCTCGGCACCTTCGTCACCGATATCCAGTACGGCGAGGTCACCGTCAAGGACAAGGCGGGGGTGGAGCGCCCGCTCCCGGCCGAGACCGTGGTCTGGTCGGCGGGCGTGCAGGTGGGCGGCTTCGCGACGGTGCTCGCCGAGGCCACCGGCGTCGCCACCGACCGCGCGGGCAGGCTGCTGGTGAACCCGGACCTGACCGTCGCCGGCTACGCCGACATCTACGCCATCGGCGACATGACCTCGCTGAACGGCTACCCGGGGCAGTCGCCGGTCGCCATGCAGGAGGGCAGGCACGTCGCCGACGTCATCGCCAGGCGCAAGCAGCCCGGCACCGCGTTCCACTACTGGGACAAGGGAAGCATGGCGGTGATCAGCCGGTTCAGCGCCGTGGTGAAGCTCAACGAGCGCATCACCTTCCGCGGTTTCATCGCCTGGTTCATGTGGCTCGCGGTGCACCTGCTGTATCTGGTCGGCTTCCGCAACCGGTTCGCCGCCGTCGTCTCCTGGCTGATCGCCTTCATCGGCACCGGCCGCCCCGGCTTCGACGAGGTCGAGCCGGAGGAGATCGCCGCGCTGGAGCGGGAACGCCTGGCCGCCTGACCCACGCGACCGATCGCGCCGTCCCCTGGGCGGCGCGATCGTCGCATTTCGGGCACCCGGCATCGGCGGCGGCACGGACGGGCGAACCGGCACCGACGGGCCGGTGAACAGCCGGAGTGACGAATATCTCGTTAACCGAACGGGCACGCTCCTGACACCACGCGGACGCCGCGACGCGGTTTCCGGGTGAGTTCATCGGGTACATGACAATCTCGTCCGTGCTGACAGCCCCGGCTCGACCGTCGGACGCGGGGGTGGAGAGAGCCCGCTACGCCCTGGTCGTCTCCTCCGACGCCGAGCACCGCGAGGCCGCGCAGCGGCTGCGCTACCGCGTCTTCGCCGACGAGCCCGGCTTCTCGATCCCCGACACCGGCACCGGCCTCGACGCCGACCGCTTCGACGAATTCTGCGACCACCTGCTGGTCCGCGACGAGGCCACCGGCGAGTACGTCGGCTGCTACCGCATGCTGCCGCCGGAGCAGGCCGAAGCCGCGGGCGGCTACTACACCGCCACCGAATTCGACCTGAGCGCGCTCGACCCGCACGGCAACCGGATCGTCGAGATGGGCCGCGCCTGCGTGCTGCCCGCGCACCGCAACGGCTCGGTGGTCACCCTCATGTGGGCGGGCATCCTGCACTACATCCAGCTCACCGGGCACGAATGGGTCATGGGCTGCGTCTCGGTCCCGATGCGGGACCGCCCGGAAGACCCGGCCGGGGTGAACGTGCGCGGCGTGCGTGACCAGGTCATGGCGAAGCACGCGAGCGAGCGCCGGGTCCGGCCGTACAACCCGGTGGTGGTCGACGGGCGGACGCTGGACGAGCTGCCCGCCCCCCGCCGCCCCAAGTTGCCGCCGCTGATGAGCGGCTACCTGCGCCTCGGCGCCGAGGTCTGCGGCGAGCCCGCGCACGACCCGGACTTCGCCGTCGCGGACTTCGTCGTGATGCTCGGCCTCTCGACCATCAACACCCGCTACCTGAATCGGCTGCAGGACGCGGCCGCCGGCTTCGGAGGCTGATCGCCGTGGTGACCGAGATCTTCGCCGCGCCGAAGTCGGCGCCCGTGCACGCCTGGATGCCCGCCTGCCCGTGCGGTAGCGGGTGCATCGACGAGGGGGATCGAGTCGGCCGCGTCCGGGTGGCGGCCAGGGTTGCCGGGGTCGCCGGGCTGCTGCTGAGCTTTCCGGTCGTCAACGGCCTCACCCCCGCGGGCCGCCGGGAGCCGCTGCACCGCGGGTACGCCCGCGCCATGCTGAGCGTGCTCGGCATCCGGCTGTCGGTGATCGACAACCGCTTCGCCGACACCGAGCCGGACCCGAACGCTCCGCACCCCACCGCGGGCAGCGAACCCAGTCGAGCCGCGAAGCGGACGCGATTCGCCGAACCCGCCCAGGGCGCGCTGATCATCGCAGGCCACGTCAGCTGGTCCGACGTCCTGGTCCTGGCAGCGGTCCAGCCCCTCGGCTTCGTAGCCCGAGCCGACATGCTCGAATGGCCCCTCCTCGGCAAACTCGCGATCCGGATGCGCGTCATCCCGATCGAGCGCGAGAGCCTCCGCGAACTCCCCGGGGTCGTCGCCCGGCTCCGCGACCGCTTGCGAGCGGGCGACCGCGTAGCCGCCTTCCCCGAGGGCACCACCTGGTGTGGCCGTGCCTACGGCTCTCTGCGCCCCGCCCTCTTCCAGGCCGCCATCGACGCGGGCACCCCCGTCCAGCCGGTCCGCCTCGCCTACCGCGACGGCAGCGGCGCCTCCTGCACCGTCCCCGCCTTCATCGGCGACGACGGCTTCACGACCTCCGCCGCGCGGGTGCTGCGCGCCCGCGGCCTGGTCGCCGAGGTGGTGCTGGAACCCCGCGAACTGCCCGGCTCCGACCGCCGCGAGCTGGCCCGCCGGGTCGAGCGCGCGGTACGCGGGGAAAGCGGCTCCCCGCACCGCGACTGGATCGAGGCGGGCTCGACGCGGGTACGGGACCCGGAGCTCGGCGCCCCGCGGCCGGGTCACCGAGGTGGGGTCATCCCGATCAGGGCGGAGTAGACGACGACGTTCGAGAGATAGCTCCGTGCGGTGGTGTCGAATTCGCCCCCGCACGTCACCAGGTGCAGCGCGCTGAAGCCCTTGGACTCGTAGATCTCCCGCGTCGGGAATTCCGACTTCGGGTAGCTGGACACATTGTGCACCAGGAAATGCGCGACCGATCCGTCCGCCCTGGTCACATGGATCTGATCCCCGGGGCGGAGTGCGGACAGCCGGAAGAACACCGCGGGCCCGGTGTAGGAGTCGACGTGCCCGAGGATGACCGCGGCGCCCGGTTCGCCCGGCGCGGGGCCGTAGCGGTACCAGCCGGTGATCTCGTTGGCGGGTGGAAGTTCGACGGTGCCATCGGGATCGAGGCCGATCTCGATCACCGGCCCGGTGAGGTCGATAGCCGGGATATCCAGGTTCACCGGCACCGCTGTCGCGAGTGACACCGGGGCGATCCGGCCGGGTTCGAGCGCGGGCGGCGGAGCCTGCCGCAGGCCCGTGAGCAGACCGGTCGCGGCGAGGAGCAGCAGCCCCACCGCCGCCCGCCGGTGTCGCTGGGACACCGGCGAGCGGCGCGCGTGCTCGGGCGAGGCGGATCGGATCACCGTCGGTTCCGGCCGTGCTGCGGGGGCGGGGTCCGATGCCTGCGGACGATCCGGCTCGCTGCCAGACCGACGCCGGGTACGACGAGCAGGCCGAGCCCCATCAGCTGGTTCGCTGTGCCGCCCTCACCGGTGTCGGGTGCACCCCTCGGGGTGGCTCCCGGTCCCGGCGCGACCTCCGGTCCGCCCTGCTCGCCTTCACCGCCGGGTCCTTCGGGTCCGCCGGGTCCTTCGGGTCCGCCGGGTCCTTCGGGTCCGCCGGGTCCTTCGGGTCCGCCGGGTCCTTCAGGTCCGCCGGGTCCCTCAGGACCGCCGGGTCCTTCGGGTCCGCCGGGTCCTTCAGGTCCGCCGGGTCCACCCGGCCCGCCGGGTCCACCCGGTCCACCCGGGGTCCCCGGGAGACCGGGAATCGGGGGTCCGCCGGGTCCGCCGGGCAGTCCGGGGATGGCGGGAACGCCGGGCAGCCCCGGAATGGTCGGCACACCGGGAATGGTGGGCACCGGCACCCCGGGCAGGCCGGGAACCGTTGGCACCACCGTGGTGGTCGGTACGTCGGGCGTCGTCGTCGCCGTGGTTGTCGTTGTCGTTGTCGTGGTTGTCGTCGTCGGTGTCGGGGTGTCGCACAGCGGCCTGACGATCCGGTTGGTGTCGAGACTGACCTGCCCGTTGCGGGCCAGCATCCGCCCGTTGACATTGGTGCCGGTCTGGACCGAAATCGAGGTCAGGGCCATCACGGTACCGACGAAGGTGGTGTTGGTACCCAGGGTGGCCGAGCTGCCGACCTGCCAGAACACGTTGCACCCGGTAGCGCCGCCGATCAGCGCCACGGTGCTGTTGGATGCGGTGATCAGCGTCGATCCGGCCTGGAAGATGAAGACGGCGTTGGGATCGCCCTGCGCGTCCAGGGTGACGGTGCCGGTGAGCGACATCGCCGAAGCGGCCTTGTACACCCCCGCCACCAGGGTCTGTCCACCGAGATCACTGGTCACGATATTCGGCGGGGTGCGGCCTGCCGCGTCGTTGTAGGCCGTGACGAGATCGGATTGAGCCTGCAGAGCCACCGCGTCGGCGGCGTGGATGGTGCCGGAGTTCACCTCGCCGGGCGGGAAACCGGTGACCGCCGTTCCCGGGCTGACCCCGAGGTCGCCGGAGATCACCGACGGTCCGGTATTGGTGACGGCGGCGCCGGCCAGTACCGCGAACGACGTCGCCGTGCCCAGCCCCACGGGCGGTTGCGCGGCGCCGGCGAGGGGGGTTTCGCCCAGGGCGCCGAAGACGGCGACCGCCGCGGTCAGCGCACCACCGGTGAGGAGCAGCCCTATTCGCCTGCGCGTCGAAGCTCGTGGCGGTGGAGCAGCATGATTCGGCATGACCATAGGAAACACATCCCTTGACAGTGAAATTACCCGGAGGTAAAAACTCAGTGCGAAAAAACGCGGATCGGCCTGGGTATGCGAAAAGAGGCTCGCATCGACTGGCCTGAAAAGGGATGCTGGGTCATGGCACCCGAGAATTATCTGACAGCGACCGGCCTCGTAGCGAAGCGTCGCGTTCCGATGAATTCGACATTACGCCGTCCAGAGTTCGGAACCAAATAAAACTTCAGGTCGGTAAAGTGCGGACCGGATTCACGGGGACACGATCGGGGCGCCGCCGCACCGCGTCTCGGAGCGATACGATCACGATGGCCGCCCCGATGACGACCATCCAGGTCGGCAGGGGATAGAAGACGAGCCGCTCGGTGACGCCGATCTCGAGCCCGACGACCATCAGGACCGTGCCCGCGATCCCGACGGAGGCGCAGCAGGCCGACCACACCGCCGCGAGCCTGCGCTGTTTCCAGAGCCAGACCGCGAGCAGGATCAGCACGATGTGCCGGGAGACCAGCGCGGGCAGCACCGCGAGGGCGTGCACCACGATGCCGTCGTTGGACGGGAAGATGCCGGTCGCCGCCGTGCTCGTGCCGATGACGACGGCGAGGGCCACGATCGACCACTGCCGCGGGCCGTGCGGGATGTAGTCACGGAAACCGATGGCTCCGGCGATGGTCACCAATCCCAGCGCGACGAAGGTCGCGTTCATGATCAGATGCAGCGGGGAGCAGGCATGCTGCGTGCAACTGGTGACGCCGAGATCGCTGATGGTGTCGTGGCGGAAACTGTAGGGCATCTGCTGCCACGCGGTGGCGGTGACGATCTCCGCGATCAGATAGGTGCAGACCAGGCTCCACGCGAGGCCGGCCGCGAGGCGGCGGCCGGGCAGAGCGGGAGAAACCGGCCACTGATCGCGGTGTGTCCGCATCCGTACTCCTGCAGATCGAGATGGGTGTGGTCTCGGTGCCACACGGTGTTCGACTGCCGGGGTCAGGGACAGGAGAGCGAGGGGCGAAGCCCCACTCCACCAGTCTAGAGCCTCCGGTGCGATCTGCCGCTCGACATCGTTCGCACTGCCGCGCCACGTCTCGCCGGGCGGGCCCTCCGACCGGCGTTCGACATGCCGCCGCCGCCGTCAGAAGCACGAGGAAATCGCGCGTCTCCGCATGTAGGTGCCCATTTCGTGGGTATGCCCCTATGGTCGAGAGTGGTGCCGACGATCGCCGGGGGAAGCGGCAAGAGCTCGATATCGACGACAGCCCGATCACCGAGCGCACGGCACGAACGAAGGAGTCACCGTAGATGACCGGTACCCCGTTGTCGACGGACGAGCGCGAAGCGCGGCTCGTCGACGCCTTCGTCCACATGGCGGACACCCTGGTCGACGACTACGACGTGGTCGACGTCCTGCACGATCTCGTCATCCACTGCGTGCGCTTCTTCGACGCCGCCACCGCGGGCATCGTCCTGTCCGACCAGCGGGGCAGCCTGCAGGTGCTGGCGTCATCGACCGAGCAGACGCGCGTACTCGAGCTCTACCAGCTGCAGACCAGCGCGGGGCCGTGCTGGGATTGTGTGCACACCGGCGGATCGGTCCTGATCCCGGACCTCACCGCCGCGGCGGGGCGCTGGCCGCTGTTCGTTCCCCGCGCCCTCGACGAGGGGTTCGCGTCCGTGCACGCCATCCCGATGCGGTTGCGCGGCGAGACCATCGGCGCGCTCAATCTGTTCGGCCGCGTGCCTGGCGCCATGCCGGAGCAGGACCTCCGCGCGGTCCAGGCGCTCGCCGACACCGCGACGATCGGAATCCTCCAGGACCGGGCCATCCGTCGCGGCGAGGTACTGGCCCAACAACTCAAGACCGCACTCGCCAACCGCACCACCATCGAGCAGGCGAAGGGCGTGCTGGTGCACGCCGGTGACATCGATATGGACCAAGCGTTCCAGGCACTGCGGCGCTACGGCAGGCGTCGCGGCGCCCGGCTCTCCGAGATCGCGAAGCATCTGGTCACCGGTGGGGTAAGCCCCGAAGCCGTGCTCGGCGAGCACTACATCGGCGGGTAGCGGCCGCGCCGGGTGACCCGCTACGGGGCGTTCATCGCGTCCCGCACGCTCGTCTCCCGGTCCCCGAGGAAACGAGGTGCGGGCCGCGTGATCATGGCGATCGCCGCCTTGCCCGCCGCCAACTGGTCACGCACCCAGCACTTCCACCAGATTCCATTGCGCGGCTGCCCGCTGTCGGCGACGCCATCGGTCTCGATCCCCGCCGTGCGGCACAGCGCGATGGTGCGCGGCATGCTGAAGTCCTGGGTCACCACGATCGCGCTCGTGACCCCGAAGATCTCCCTGGCCCGCACGCAGGACTGGTAGGTGTCGAACCCCGCGTAGTCCAGCGCGACCTTGCGCTCCGGCACCCCGGTGCGCACCAGGTAGTCCCGCATCACGGTGGGCTCGTCGTGCTCCGGCGTCCCGTTGTCGCCGGTGACCAGCAGCGCCTTCACCTTGCCCGCCGCCAGCAGCTCGCGCCCGATATCCAGCCGCGCCGCCAGATACGGCGACGGCTCGCCCGCCTTCTCGTAGATCTGTGCCCCGAACACGATCGCCACATCGGCCGCGGGCACCGAGGCGACCGTGTGGTCCGTCCCGGCCCCGCGCCACCGCACCCAGCCGATCGAGCTCGCCGCCACCACGGCGACCGCCAGGGCCGAGATCGCTCCCGCGCGCACCAGCGTCCGCGGCCGCGGCCATTTCCGCCGTGCGTCCCCTCGTTTCTCCATGCGTCCAGTGTGCGTGTCCGGCCTGGTACGCGGGGACACCCGGCTCACCCGACGGCGTACGGGTAGGCCGCGGCGCGGCCCTGGAAGGAGAGGATCCGGGGATTCCGGATCCGCCCCGCCCGGATCTCGATCGCGCGCCGGATCGTCTCGCTGCCGTCCCAGGCGTCGGGGCCGGCCAGCACGGTCGGCAGGTACTCCAGCAGCGCCTCGGAGTTCTCCCAGGTGGCGGAGTTCCACAGGTAGGAGGGGCTGTGGTCGACGCCGTAGTTGTGCAGGTCGGCGCCGACGGTGAACATCGGGTCGGCGAACGAGGTCGGGCGGGCCCATTCGAAGCCCATGCCCGCGTCGCAGGAGACATCGACGAACAGGGTGCCGCGCGCGAACAGCTCCAGATCGTCGTTGTGCACGAACACCAGTGGCTCGTCGGTGTCCTGGAGCATGCAGTTGACGATCACGTCGTACTGGGCGAGCACCTGGGCCAGCGGGCCCGGGTCCGGCGCCTTCAGTGCCAGGACGCGGCCGGAATCGGCCGGATCCCGCTGGAAATGCTGCATCCGCACCGAGGCGAACGGCGAGGCGACCGCGGCGACGCTGCGCTGGGTGAACACCGTGACATCGCTGATCCCGAGCGCCGAGAGCGCCCGGACGGCGCCGCGGGCGGTCGCGCCGAAGCTGATCACGGCGGCGCGCATCCGCCGCCCGTAGTCGCCGGTGGAGCCGCGCAGCTGCAGCGCGTGCAGGACCGAGCAGTAGCCGGCCAGCTCGTTGTTCTTGTGGAAGACGTGGACGCTGAAGTTGCCCTCCTTCGTCCAGTGGTGCATCTCCTCCCAGGCGATCAGGGTCAGCTCGCGGTCGACGGCGAGCTGCGTGATCTCCGCGTCCTGCACGCAGTGCGGCCACCCCCACACGACCTGGCCGGGCCGCAGGTTCTGCAGATCCTCGGCCGCCGGCTTCGGCAGCAGCAGCACGTCGCACTCGGCGAACAGCTCCGCGCGCGTCCGCGAGCCGCCGACCAGCGGCGCCAGGTCGGCGTCGGAGTAGCCGAACCGGGAACCGTAGCCGTTTTCGAGGAAGACGCGGGCGCGCAACCCGACGTCGATCCGATCGAAGTGCGCGGGGTGGATCGCCAACCGGTGCTCGTCCTCTTTGCGGGAGGTCGCAACTACACCGATGGTCAGTTGCTTCACCGAACCAGTCTACCTACCGGCAGAGAGAAATCCGCAGGTCAGCACTGGGCCGCGGCCGCCGCCGCGAAGCGGATCGGTCATGGTTCGGGGCGTCGGGGGCCCGGTGTGCCCGCTCGGTCTCCGGATAGCCGGAAAGCGCAGAGGTCGGGCCGGAGCAGGATTGTGGTGGCCGACGGGGTAGCACGATGCCGACGGTTCGTCAGGTCGTGGAGATTGGTGTGTGGTGGCGTCGAGTTCGGTCGTAGCGGTGGAGTTCGACGCGCGACCCGAGCAGCTGGGGATCGGGCGCGCACTGAACCGGGCTGTCGGCCTCGGGCTCGGAGTGGCGGTCAGCGAGGCCGCCGATCTCGAGCTCGCCGTGCACGAGATCGCCTCGCTGCTGGTCGCGGCGGCGACGCCCGATGCCGTCGTGCGCTGCGAGTACACCGGGCACGACACCGTGATCGGGGTTCGGATCACCGCCGACACCCGCGTCGAGCCCGTGGCAGGCGGACTGGGCTGGCACATCGTGCGCGCGCTGGCAGGCGGCGTCGTGCTCGACTGCGGCCCGCCGGATCCGGGGCGCGGCGGGTACGCGGTGACCGTCGTCTTCTCGTGGCCCCATATCGGCGGTGTGTAGCGGGGCCCGCTACCGACCGGGTTCGGTGTCGGTCACAGGTCGGCGAGCACGGTGTCGGGGGTGACGGCTCCGGTGACCAGCTGCCTGGCGATGTCGGAGAGCCGGATGCTGCGCCTGCGGCCGTAGCCGCGGAGCGCCTGGAACGCCTGGTCCATGTCGACGCCGCCCGCGTAGGCGAGCACTCCCTTCGCCTGCTCGATGGCGATGCGGTTGGTCAGGGCGGCCTGGAGTTGCTCGGTCAGGACTTCGCCGCGGTGGATGGCGCGTTCCTGCAGGATGCCGATGGTCGCGGTGTCGGCGAGGGCCTGGGCGGTGCGCAGGTCCCTGGCGGGCAGGTGGCCGGGTTCGCGGCCGAAAAGGTTCATCGCGCCGATGGTGTCGCGGCGCAGTCGCATCGGGATGGCGTGCACGGAGACGAATCCGTAGTCGAGCGCGCGCGGCACGAACGAGGACCAGCGGTCGCGTTCGGCGCGGAGGTCGGCGATCGAGACCGGCTGCCCGGTGTGCACGCAGTCCCAGCACGGCCCTTCGCTGGTCTGGAGCTGGAACAGTTCCAGCATTCGCGTCTGTTCGGTGGACGAGGCCAGCACCCGCAGGCTGCCGCGCTGGTCGGACAGCACGATACCGGCGGCGGCGGCGTCGAACAGGCGGACGCAGTGCGACACCAGTTCGTGCAGGACGTCGGCGATATCGTAGTCGTCGACCAGGGTGTCTGCCATCCGCACGAAGGCGTCGACCAACCTGGCTTCTCGTTCGCCAGATGTCTTGATCGTCTCAGGCATCCGGGTCTCCTTCCTCTGTGTCGAGCGTAGTGCTCGGCAACTCACGTCGTCCGAGTCGTTGTCGGGTGTCCGGGCCGGTTCAGCACTGATCGAGGTCGTGCGGGTCGAGCCGGCGGGTGACGAGGTCGTCGGCGACCTCGGCGAGCGGGCGTCCGGTGCTGAAGGCGTAGCCGCGCAGCCGCGCCAGGGCGTGCTGGGCCGGCATCTGGAAGGCCGCGATGAGCATGCCCGTCGCCTGGTGGATGTGCGGGTGGTTGGCAGGCAGGTCGGTCCAGGGCGCGGTGCGGTGCTCGGCGCCCATTTCCAGCAGCGCGACGGTGACGGCGTCGATGATGCGCAGGGTGACGGCGAGGTCGGCGGTAGACAGCCATCCCGGCCGCGCGCGGTAGAGGGCGACGACTCCGAGGCAGGTCGCGCCGGTGACCAGAGGGAAGGCGTAGACCGCGGCGATGCGCTCGCCCCGCTCGGCGGCGAAGATCGGCCACCGGGCGCCATCGGGGGAATCGAGATCGGCGATCAGCACCGGGCGGCGGGTCTCGAAGGCTTCGAAGCACGGCCCCTCCCCGAGGCCGAACTGGCGGTTCTCGATCTCCGCGATGACGTCGTCACTGGTGTAGAGGGTTTCGCGGTTCCCGGTGTCGGCCATCAGCGAGACCGAGGCCCCGTCGATCGGCAACGACTCCAGCGCCAGCCGGGCCAATCGCGTGACCGCCGCCAGGCCGCCGCCGCTCTCGCCCATGGCGCGCAGCAGAGCGGCGCGGAGGTCGTCGCCCGCGCTGTTCGCCCGGTCACTCCCGGTCACCGGCAGGGACCTCTCCGCAGGGGCGTGCGACCTCGATCTCCGTCGTGTCGCCCGTTCCTTGCTCGCACTGTTTCCCCTCCCTGACGACGCGACCGGAACCGAGCCGCGTCCAGCGAGGGTCGGGGTACCGGCGTCGATCGCCGGTTACCCGACGAGCTGTACCCCCGATCGGCGCTGTCTCACATACCGGGGCGATCGCTGTTAGACTGACCTCGAGGACACGGCTGTTCCTCACATTCCGAAATTCTCCTCACTGTCCGTGACCCCGGCAGTCGTACAACGCACGACTACAGATGGTGTCATTGCGGGACAGATCGAGTATCTCCGCACGGTAGACGACGCGGCGTCGATCATTCGCCGCGAGCCTGCCGACGCCGTCACCGGGACGCCGGATTCAACAGCGAGACCGCCTCCCTCACCGGACGTTCGACAGTTTCCGCCGCCCAGATATTCGGCGCGCCGGATGCTGCTCTCGCAGGGAGTACACGATGCGGAAACCGCCATCGGATAACAGATATCGACCCTCGGACACGGTTGTGTTCGCCCGCGCTGCCGAGGAGGCAGGCCGATGAGCCCCGGCGTCGACACCCACACGGGTTCGGAATTCCTGGCGGCGCCGGCTCCCGCGTCGCGCAGGCACCGCGGCAGCGACAGCTACGACGATCTCGAGCCGCTGCTCGCCGAAGTGGCCGCCCTCGCGGCCGCCGACCCGCGCCGGACCATGCTCAGGGAGCTGGCGATCCGGCGGTGCCTGCCGCTGGCCGAGCACATCGCCCGCCGCTACTCCGGCCGCGGGGAGAGCCTCGACGACCTGGTCCAGGTCGCCAGGATCGGGGTCCTGTACGCGATCGATCGCTTCGATCCCGAGCGCGGCGCGAATTTCCTCGCCTTCGCGGTGCCGACCGTGATGGGCGAGGTCCGCAAGCATTTCCGCGACCACGCCTGGGCGATCCGGGTTCCGCGCCGGGTGAAAGAAATCCACCAGGCGCTCGGCCCCGTGACCGAGGCCCTGACCCACCGGCTCGGCAGGCCGCCGAAGGCGCGCGAGATCGCCGCGGAACTCGGTGTCGACACCGTCGAGGTCACCCACGCCCTGATCGCCCACAACGCGTACCGGTCGGTGCCGATCGACGCGGCTGCCCTCGACGACGATCAGGGGCCGCCCCGGGCCCTGGCAGGCGCGCTCGGTGCCGAGGAGCCCGAGTACCAGGTTGTGGAGGACTACCTCGCGGTCGAGCCCTTGATCGCGGCGCTCTCCGAGCGCGACCGCTGGGTGCTGAGGATGCGCTTCTTCGAGTTCCGCACCCAGAACGAGATCGCCGAAGTACTCGGAGTCTCCCAGATGCACGTCTCCCGTATTCTCTCCAGGACGCTGAACCGACTGCGCGAGCAGGCATTACGGGACTGACCGCCGATTCGTGCCGAGCCCTCGGCCACAGGTGCTGTGGTCCGGTCGGAGAACGACGAGTCACCGTCTCGACGACGAGGCCCGAGTTCTCCTGCGAAACCTCCCGGACACCATCGGCCTCCCCGCCTGTCGGTGCCCCGACCCGCCGCGCGCGAGGCGTAGGGTCGGCGGTATCCGGCGGCAACCCGCGCGCTGACCAGTAGAGGCTGCGTCGTCGCCGGATCGACGAACCGGCCTTTCCCCCCGGCCCCGACGGGAGCGTCCGATGACGCCGCCACCTGCCCCCGCGTCCCGTTTCGCTCAGCATCCGGACCCGAGCGGCTATGTCGATGCCACCTGGTGGCCGCGATCCGGCGACCTCGGCGCGGAACTGCCCGATCTGATCACCGCGCTCCAGCCCGAATCCTGGCCGATCTCGCGGGTGGTCTACGACCCGGCTGCCTGGTCGTCGGCGCCGCCGCACCTGGTGGTGGACGGCGCCACGGTCCGGCTGGATCCGTACACCTTCGAGCTGTCCGACACCATGTACGTCTACGGAGCCGACGGCATCGTCCTCGTGGTGCTGGTCGTCCCCGCCTAGGCCGGTTCGGAGCGCTCGCCGACGAAGCCGCCGTTGTCCGCTGACTCGGTGCTCCCTGAAACCACAGGTCAGGCTCGGTCTGGTACCGGGCCTGACCTGTTTTGTCTCGACGACCGGGGTCAGACCAACAACGGGCGGCGGTCCGCGTCGGCGCTGGACACGGGATGAGGTCCAGTGGGTGCGGCCGGTCGGACCGGCAGGCTGGTCAAGCCATGGATCAGGAGGCTCTTTCGCCACCTCAGATCGCTGAATTCCCCGTCGAGCGATATCTCCGGGAACTTGGCCAGCAGTCGCGAGATCGCGGTGGTGGCCTCCACGCGGGCCAGGGTGGCGCCGAGACAGTGATGGATGCCGTGTCCGAAGGCGATGTGCCTGCTTTCGGGTCGTTCGAGGTCGATCCGGTCCGGATCGGCGAACCGCGCCGGGTCGCGATTGGCGGCGGCGAGCGAGATCAGGATGAATTCGCCCGCGTCGATATCCGTACCGCTCAGTGTGATCGGGGCGGTGGTGTAGCGAGCCGTCGCCACGTGCAACGACCCGTGACAGCGCAGGATCTCCTCGAGATAGGCGGGAATCGCTTCGGGATCGGTGCGCAACCGCTCGGCCGTTGCCGGATCGCGGAGCAGCTCCAGTACCGAGTTGCCGATGAGATTGACGGTGGTCTCATGCCCGGCTATCAACAGCAGGAGCAGCATGGCGATGAGTTCGTGCTCGTCCAGGCGGTCTTCGTGGTCTTTCGCGATGATCAGTTGGGAGAGCAGGTCGTCGCGGGGGTCGTCGGTGCGTTCGGCGATCAGATTCGTCAGGTATGTCAGGTAGCTGACCCCGGCGGCGGTGCGTTCCTCGATCGTGGCCGAGTCGCTGACGACCACGGCGGTCCACGAGCGGAACTCTTCCTTGTCGGCGTCGGGGACTCCGAGCAGTTCACAGATCACCGCGGTCGGCAGCCGGAATGCGTAGCTGTCGATGAGGTCGACGCTCGTTCGACCGCTGATGTCATCGAGGAGGGTGTCGGCGATCGAGGTGATTCTCGGCTGGAGATCGCGGATGGCGGGACCGGCGAATGCCTTGACCACGAGACGGCGCAGCCGGGTGTGCTGTGGCGGATCGGCGAACAACATGTTGTCGCTGATGGCGGTGTTGAACAACTCGGCTGCACCGTTCTTGGCCAGCACAGCCTGTCCCTCGGGCGACCCGATGCGTTTACTGATGGTCGGCTCCGCGAAGGCCTGTTTGGCTACCTCGTGATCGACGATCAACCAGCCGAGTACACCGTCCAATCGAATTCGGTGCAGGGGACCGCGCTCACGCAGCGCCCGGTAGGTCGCATGCGGATCCTGGTAGAAGTCGTCGGTCAATTCGAGGATTTCCATCGCGCCGGTCACCACCTACCGCCGGGTGAAAAGGCGGCCGAGCTCGAGTCCATGTAGTGCACAGTCCCTCAGTCCTTTCGGCGAACGATCTGACTTGCGCGCGATGCCGTCCGGATCGAGTAATCGATCAGGAGTGCATCAGCGAGAGGTCGAGCAGTGTCGATCGGGTGAACCAGGGAGCCCCTGCAGGCTAGCCGTGGCCGCTGTCCACTGAACCTCCAACCCGTGACGCAGTCATGTGCAAGTTCGGGGTGCGAGAGGTGAATTGCCGTGAACGGAGCGGGACGAGCCCTCGGGGGATGGTAGGTGCCTGGTGGTGTGGGGGTCAAGGGTCCGAGTCCCCTCAACTCCATTCAAATAGCAGGTCAGGCCCGGTCCTGAACTGTTTTCCAGTCTCGACCCCCCGTAAATCCCCTTTTTGGGTTGTGTATCGAATCGCCGCAACAGTCGGCATGTGAGGTTCTCCCGCTTCTGTCGGAGGTCGGGACCGGGTGGTAGTAGATGGCTTCGAACCCGTCGGGTGAGCCGGCCGAAGAAGTTCTCCATGAGGGCGTTGTCGTAGCTGTCACCGACCGAGCCCATGGATCGGGCGATCCCGTTGTCGGTCAACCGGTTCGCGAACGAAGCGCGGTACAGGTCGAGCCACGGCCGCTGTGGTGGACCGGGCCGGCGCCGCGCGTGACCCGCCCGACCCCGGTCCCGCGCCGGGTGAGCATCGCGTGGACCCGCAGTGATCCGTAGGTGCCCGAGGGCTGGGCGAAATAGGCACTCGTAGAACGCAGGATGCCGTTGACCCGTTCGAGTTCGGTGACCTGTTCGCGCAGCCGCTTGTTCTCCTCGGCCGGATCGTCGGTTTCTTCGCCCTGGGCTGGAGAAGGGCAGTGCAGGTGCCCCGAGGTTGCAGGTTGCCGAAAGTCGCGGGGAATATCGTCGTGACCGCATCCGCTTACAGACAGTGGGCCGAATCGTAGACAGATCGTAGAGGACCGGGGGATACGCCACAGATGCCCAGGTCGTGGTGGGATAGGGTTTATTGGTCATGAAGTCGGCTTGCCCGGGCACCCCCGCACGCGCGGTGCCCAAGACGGTCTACCTCGATCACGCGGCAACCACACCGATGTACCCCGCCGCCCTCGAGGCGATGACCGCTGCCCTCGGCCGGGTCGGAAACGCCTCCTCGCTGCACGGATCGGGGCGGGCGGCGCGCCGGATGCTGGAAGAGGCGCGCGAGTCGATCGCGGCGGATCTGGGCGCCCGGCCGTCCGAGGTGATCTTCACCTCGGGGGGTACCGAGAGCGACAATCTGGCGATCAAGGGCATCTACTGGGCGCGGCGGGATGCCGAGCCGCGGCGGCGCAGGATCCTGGTCGGCGCCACCGAGCACCACGCGGTGCTGGACGTGGTGGAGTGGCTGGAGCGGCACGAGGGCGCGGAGGTCACCTGGCTGGCGGCGGACGGCGAGGGGTTCGTGACGCCCGCGGTGCTGCGGGCGGCGCTGGACGAGCAGGGCGACGAGGTCGCGCTGGTCACGCTGATGTGGGCGAACAACGAGGTGGGGACGATCGCGCCGATCGCCGAGCTGACGGCGGTGGCGCGGGAGTTCGACGTTCCGCTGCACAGCGACGCGGTGCAGGCGGCGGCGCAGCTGCCGATCGACACCGGTGCCGTCGGGCTGGCCGCGGCGAGCTTCGCGGGGCACAAGGTCGGCGGGCCGCACGGGGTCGGCGTGCTGCTGCTCGGCAGGCAGGTGCCGTGTGTTCCGCTGCTGCACGGTGGCGGGCACGAGCGCGATCTGCGCTCCGGGACCTCGGATATTCCGGGTGCGGTCGGGCTGGCGGCGGCGCTGCGGCAGACGGCGGCGGAGCTGCCCGCGCGCACGAAGGAGCTGTGGACGCTGCGGGACGCGCTGATCGACGGGGTGCGCGCGGTCGATCCGGAGGCGGTGCTGAACGGCCCGGCCGGGGCGCTGCGGCTGCCGGGCAATGCCCACTTCACCTTCCCCGGATGCGAGGGCGATTCGCTGCTCATGCTGCTGGACGCGGCCGGGATCGAGTGCTCGACCGGCTCGGCCTGCACCGCAGGGGTCGCGGGGCCGAGCCACGTGCTGGTGGCGATGGGGGTCGAGCCGTGGCAGGCGCGCTGCTCGCTGCGCTTCTCGCTCGGCCACACCTCCACCGAGGACGATGTGGAGACGCTGCTCACGGTGTTGCCGGGAGTGGTGGAGCGGGCCAGGGCGGCCGGGCTCACGAGCGCGAAGGGAGCGTACTGATGCGGGTTCTCGCCGCGATGAGCGGCGGTGTCGACTCCGCGGTGGCGGCGGCGCGCGCCGTCGACGCCGGGCACGACGTGGTCGGGGTGCACCTGGCGCTGTCGGCCACCCCCGGCACGCTGCGCACGGGGTCGCGGGGCTGCTGCTCGAAGGAGGACGCGGGGGATGCGCGGCGCGCCGCCGATGTGCTCGGGATTCCGTTCTACGTGTGGGATTTCGCGGATCGGTTCAAGGAGGACGTGATCGACGATTTCGTCGCCTCCTACGCCGCGGGTGAGACGCCGAACCCCTGCCTGCGCTGCAACGAGAAGATCAAGTTCTCGGCCTTGGCCGATCGGGCGGTCGCGCTCGGTTTCGATGCCGTCGCGACCGGCCACTACGCGCGGCTGGCGGACGGGGTGCTGCGGCGGGCCGTCGATGCCGACAAGGACCAGTCCTACGTGCTCGCGGTGCTGACCGCGCAGCAGCTGAGCCGGGCGATGTTCCCGGTCGGTGACACTCCGAAGCCGGAGATCCGCGCCGAGGCCGCCGCGCGCGGGCTCGCGGTCGCGGACAAACCGGACAGCCACGACATCTGCTTCATCCCGTCGGGGGATACCAGGGCGTTTCTCGGGGCGAGGATCGGCATCCGCCCCGGCGCCGTCGTCGACGCCGACGGCCGGAAGCTCGCGGAGCACGAGGGGGTGCACGGCTTCACCATCGGCCAGCGCAAGGGGCTCGGGCTGCCCGGGCCAGGACCGGACGGAAAGCCGCGCTACGTCACCGGGATCGATCCGGACTCCGGTGAGGTCCGGGTCGGCTCGGCCGAGGAGTTGCAGGTCTGGACGGTGCGTGCCGAGCGGGCGATCTGGACCTCCGGCGCCGCGCCGGACCGGGCCATCGACTGCGTGGTGCAGGTGCGGGCGCACGGCGGGACGGCGCCCGCGGTGGCCGAGGCCACCGCGACCGGGCTCACCGTGCGGCTGCGCGAGCCGCTGACCGGGGTGGCGCGCGGTCAGGCGGCGGTGCTCTACCGGCCGGACAGCGCCGGTGACGAGGTCATCGGCAGCGGGACCATCGCGGGCACCGAGAGCGCCGCGCCGCTGGCGGAGGCGCGGTGAGCGCCGCCGTCGAGGCCGTGCTGCGTGGCGGGGTCGCCACCGGGGTCGGGTCCTGGCCGGGGACCGATCCGCGGGAGGCGGCGGCGACCGTGGTGGGGGAGTTGCCCGGGTTGGCGCACCTGGTCGAGTTGCCCGAGCGCGGGGTCGGGGCCGATCTGCTCGGGCGGGGGTGTGCCCTGCTGGTGGATCTGCCGTTCGACACCACCCCGCGGGGATACCGCTTCGCCGCCAGGCCGGGTGGTGTCGCCCGGCACGCGCGCGACCTGCTGCGCGCCGATCTGGACGCGCTGGAGGAGGCGTGGGAGCGGGCCGGATCGCCCGGCATCGGGCGACCGGTGAAGCTGCAGGTGGCCGGTCCCCTGACGCTGGCTGCCGAGGTCGAGCTGGTCAACGGGCACCGGGTGCTCACCGACCCGGGTGCCCGCCGCGACCTCGCCGAATCACTGGCCGAGGGGCTGGCCAGGCACGCCGCCGAGGTGGCGAAGCGGTTGAACGCGCCGGTGGTACTGCAACTCGACGAACCCTCCGCCGCCGCGGTGCTGGAAGGGTCGCTGCCGGGGACGAGCATGCTCGACTCGGTGCGCCCGCTGCCCGAACCGGAGGCGCTCGACCTGCTCGACACCGTGATCCGGGCGCAGTCCGCGCCGGTGATCGTGCACAGCTGTGCCGCGCCGCCGCTCGCGCTGTTCCGCCGCAGTGCGGCGGCGGCGCTCGCGCTCGATGTCGCGGTGCTGCGGACGGCCGATCTGGACGGCATCGGTGAAACGCTGGATGCCGGGAAGCTGCTGGTTCTCGGGCTGGTGCCGAGTACCGCGCCCGCGGGGGAGCCGGGCTGGCGGGAACTCGCCGCGCGCGGGGTCCGGCTGGTGGATCGGCTCGGGTTCCCGCGCCGCACGCTGGCCGAGCGGGTGCTGGTGAGTCCGGCCTGCGGGCTGGCGGGCGCGACCCCCGAGTGGGCGCGCCGCGCACTGGATCTCACCGCCGATATCGCCCGCGCCTACACCGAGGAACCGGAGACGCTGGAGGCGGAGTAGGTCCGCGTACGCGTATGTCGCCTGCTTCGCGCTCGACTGATTTTCCGCCTTGCGATCGGCTGAAGATCTCGTAGTCCTGGTTCGCGCATCGTCGAGCTGATCGGTTCGCACCGCACCGACGTGCGGCGATCCGCCCGGGCGAGGTCATACCCCTGGACTATCGTGCCAGTTGTGACCGAACCCGAGGCCCCCGCTCCGGCCACGGCCGAGGAGCAGCGCGCCTGGCAGCAGCTCGCGGACGAGGTGCGTGCGCACCAGTTCCGCTACTACGTGCGGGACGCGCCGATCATCACCGACGGCGAGTTCGACACGCTGCTGCGCCGCCTCGAGGCCATCGAGGACGAGCACCCCGACCTGCGCACCCCGGATTCGCCGACGCAGCTGGTCGGCGGCGGCTTCGCCACCGACTTCACGCCGGTGGACCACCTGGAGCGCATGCTCTCGCTGGACAATGTCTTCGACCTGGACGAGCTGCGCGCCTGGGCGGGCCGGATCGAGGCGGAGACCGGGCCCGACCTGCACTACCTCTGCGAGGTCAAGATCGACGGCGTCGCGCTGAACCTGGTGTACCGGAACGGGACGCTGGAGCACGGCGTCACCAGGGGTGACGGCCGGACCGGCGAGGACGTCACGCTCAACGCGCGCACCATCGACGACATCCCGCACGTGCTCACGCCGAGCGAGGCGTTCCCGATTCCGGAGCTGCTGGAGGTGCGCGGCGAGGTCTACCTCCGGCTGGCGGACTTCGCGACGCTCAACGCCGCCATCGTCGCCGACGGCAAACCGCCCTACGCGAACCCGCGCAACACCGCCGCCGGGTCGCTGCGGCAGAAGGACCCGGCGGTGACCGCGCGCCGCGGGCTCCGGATGATCTGCCACGGTCTCGGCCGGATCCGCGGCTACGCGCCCGCTTCGCAGTCCGAGGCGTACGACGCGCTGGCCGCCTGGGGGCTGCCGGTCTCCCCGCACACCCGGCGGGTGCGCGGGATCGACGCGGTGATCGAGCGGGTCGCCTACTGGGGCGAGCACCGGCACGATATCGAGCACGAGCTGGACGGTCAGGTCATCAAGGTCGACGAGGTCGCGCTGCAGCGCAGGCTCGGCTCCACCTCGCGCGCGCCGCGCTGGGCGATCGCCTTCAAGTACCCGCCGGAGGAGGCGACCACCACGCTGCTCGACATCAAGGTGAATGTCGGCCGCACCGGGCGGGTGACGCCGTTCGCGGTGATGGCGCCGGTCTCGGTCGCTGGCTCGACGGTCTCCATGGCAACGCTGCACAATGCCGCCGAGGTGGTGCGCAAGGGCGTGCTCATCGGCGACACGGTCACCATCCGCAAGGCGGGCGATGTGATCCCCGAGGTGCTCGGCCCGGTGGTGGACGCCAGGCCCGCCGACGCCCGCGCGTTCGAGATGCCGACGCGCTGTCCGGAGTGCGACACGGTGCTGGCTCCGGAGCGGGAGGGCGACGCCGACATCCGCTGCCCGAACACCCGCTCCTGCCCGGCCCAGTTGCGGGAGCGGGTCTTCCACGTGGCGGGGCGCGGCGCCTTCGATATCGAGGCGCTCGGCTACGAGGCCGCCGTCGAGCTGCTGCGCTCCGGCGCCATCACCGACGAGGGCGACCTCTTCGACCTGGACGAGCCGCGGCTGCTCGGCACGCCGCTGTTCGTCAACAAGAACGGCAGCCTCTCGGCCAATGGCAGGCGGCTGCTGCAGAATCTGGACGCGGCCAAGGAGCGGCCGCTCTGGCGGGTCCTGGTCGCGCTGTCGATCCGGCACGTCGGGCCCACCGCGGCGCGGGCGCTGGCCGCCGAGTTCGAGACCATGGAGCGGATCGGGGCCGCCACACTCGAGGAGCTCGCCGCCGCCGACGGCGTCGGCCCGACCATCGCGGCCGCGGTGGCCGAGTGGTTCACCGTGGACTGGCACCGGGCGATCGTGGACAAGTGGCGCGCCGCCGGGGTCCGGATGGCGGACGAGCGGGACGCCGGGATCGAGCGGAACCTGACCGGGCTGTCGATCGTGGTCACCGGCTCGCTCGACGGCTTCTCCCGGGACGAGGCCAGGGAGGCGATCCTGGCGCGCGGCGGCAAGGCGGCGGGGTCGGTGTCGAAGAAGACGGCGTTCGTCGTGGTCGGCGAGGCGCCGGGCGGCAAGGCGGCGAAGGCGGAGGAGCTCGGCGTGCCGATCCTGGACGAGGACGGCTTCCGCACCCTGCTCGCGGCCGGGCCGGACGCGGTGCGCCCGGCCGCGGCGGACTAGCTCACGGAGACGGTGACGCCGGTGGTGCCGCGCGGGTCGAACTTGGCGCAGTGGTTGTTGCTCAGCTCGACGGTGCGGCGCAGCTTCTTGCGCTCGCTCTGCACCTCGACCACGACATTCGAGCCGTTGTTCGAGCAGACCTTCACCACCGCGGGGCTCATGCCGTAGCCGGTGCTGCCGGACTGGCAGGTGTAGGTCGAGTCGTGGAAGAAGATGCGGGCATTGCCTTCGGGACACTCGAAATCGGCCTTCGCGTCCGGGGCGGCGAGCACGAGCCCGAGCGCGACGGCGGCGACCGCGCAGCCACCGGCGACGACGCGCACCGCGGCGGAATCCGGCCGCGGCGCGGCAACGGCGGTGACGGCAGCATTTCGATTCATGGGGCGACCACCTGTTCGCGACGGGTCCGGCAGGATGCAGCCACGGGAGCGGCACCGGCCGTGGCACCGGGGATGCTACCCCGCCCGGCCGCTGCCCGCCGGGCACAGGCTGCGACGATAGCCCGATGCTGCGCAGTTTCCTGGTGACGAACCACAGGTCGCTGGCCGATCCGCAGGAGCTGCGGCCGGCCCGCGGCAGCGGCCCGGTCGCGGTGCCGGTCACCGGGATCGCGGGCGCGCCTGCCGCCGGGAAGTCGAACCTGATCGACGCGCTGGACCGCATGCGGGACGCGGTGCTGCACTCGGTCACCGGCTGGGACCCCTACGCGGGCCCGCCGCGCACCCCGCACCCGGCCTTCCCGGAGCGCCCCACCGAGTTCGTCGCGGGCTTCGTCGCCGAGGGCGTGCCGTACAGCTACGGCTTCCGGCTCAGCGACGCCGAGGTCGCGGCCGAGTGGCTGCACACCCACCCGCGGGGCCGCAGGCGCATCGTCTTCGAGCGCGAGGGCGAGCAGGTGCGGATCGGCCCGACGTTCGAGGCCGCGCGCTTCGGCCTCGGCGCGCTGGTCCCGCTGGTCCGGCCGAACGCGCTGCTGCTCGCGCTGGCCGGGCAGCTGAACGCCGAGGCGCTGGTGCCCGCCTACCGCTGGTTCGCCGCGCTGCTCGAGGTGCAGCGCGGCCCGCTCGACCCGGCCGCGGTCGCGCTGCGGCTCGGCGGCTACCTCTCCCGGGAGCCGCGCGGGGCGGTGCGGCTGCTGGAGCTGGCGGGCGAGGCCGGGCTCGGCATCACCGATCTGCTGCTGCCTGAGCCCGACCCGCGCTACGCCGAGTACCTCGCCGAACTCGACCGCGATCTCGCGGGCGGCGCCGAACAGCTCGAGCTCTGCGCCACCCGCCCCGGCCACGCCGACCTGCTGCTGCAGCAGCACGGGCTCACCGAGACCGGGCTGGCCAGGGAGCTCACCGCGCTGCGCGGCGCCCGCGACGCGCTCTTCGCCCGGATGGCGGCGCGCTCCGGCCCCGGCGTCCGGCTGCTGCACGCCGGCATCGACGCGCCCTTCGCGCTCGCCGACGAACCGGCGTCGGCGCTGGCGTTGCTGCGGCTGCTTCCCGCCGTGCTCGATGCGATCGACACCGGCCGGGTGCTCGCCGTCGACGACCTCGACGCCGCGCTCCCCGCGGCCACCGCGCGGCGCCTGATCGGGCTCTTCCGCGCCCCCGAGATCAATTCCCGTGGCGCCCAGTTGATCTTCACCAGCCGCGAGCCGCTCGACACCGGGCGCGGCTGGACCATCCGTCGCACCGAGCGCGGCACCAGCGAGCTCGCCGCCGGCTGAGCGCCCGGAATGCCCGGGTACGGTGGGTGGCGTGCTGGAGTTCGCGATGCTGCTGATCATGGCGGCCACCCTGGTCGCGCTGGTGGTGCTCTACCGGCGGGGCAGGCGCGGCATGCCGATCGCCGAGCCCGAGCAGGGCTCGCTCCACATCACGGGGGTGAGCCCGCGGCCGGAGGCCTTCGGCGAGCAGTTCGTGACCGTGACCGGCACTCTCACCGGCCCCGGCGTCGCGAGCACGCAGGTCTACCGGCGGCTGGTGTGGGACGGCGCCTACTGGCCCGCGATCGGCGACACGCTCCCGGTGATCTACCCGGCGGGCAAACCGGACCGCTGGCAGATCGTCGGGCCGGGTTAGAGCACCCCGGCGACGATCCCGGCCAGGTAGCCGAGCCGGGCCACCTCGGAGGGGCGGAAGTCCGGGCCGCCGGGGCGGCCGAGCAGCAGCGCACGGCCGTGGTGGCCGAGCGGCGCGGCGGCCAGCTTGGTGTCCATGTCGCGCCAGATCTCCGGCACCCATTCGGATTCCGGGTCGAGCACGGTCGGCTTGTCCAGCGGGAGCCACGGCGCTGAGCCCGCCTGGGTCTGCGGCGCGCTCTGGCTGCCGACCACCCGGTAGGCACCCTGCAGCCCGGTGTCGATGATGGTGCTCCAGCCGACCCGCAGCACCCGGGGGACGCCGTCGACGAGCACCTGCAGCCGGTCGTCGCGCGCGCTGGCCACCTGGTCGATGAGCTCCAGCTCGCGGTGCGTGTCGAGCAGGCCGGAGTAGGGGCGGATCGAGTCGACGATGACGTCGCCGATCGATTCGGCGGCGGTGATCAGGGTGTCCGGGAGAGCGTTGGGCGGAACGTCGACCACGAGGTCGTCCACGGCGAACCCGGCACCGCGCTCGACCACGTCCAGCGAGATGATGTCGGCCCCGACCGATCCCAGTGCCAGCGCGAGTGCACCGAGGCTTCCCGGGCGATCCGGAAGTTGCACGCGGAGCAGGTAAGACACGCGCGTTCCTTTCGTGGTAGCCGAGGCTCTGTACGGATACCCGGGTCACGCAATACTTACACCCGGGAGGCGCGGTTATCGACCCGAACTCGGCGCAGTGATGTACGCCACAGTCGATTTCGCCGGGGGGCGCTGGTAGGCCGGGGCGCGGGAACTCGCGGAACCGCGCGGACTAGGCTGGACGGGTCTTCTCGCCCCCGGCGCCACGTGCCGGGGACGACCTGCTCGAACCCACCATCCCCGACGCCGAAAGGGGTCCCGCGGTGCCCGCCATCTCCCGCGACGAGGTCGCACACCTCGCCCGGTTGTCCCGGCTCGCGCTGTCCGACGACGAACTGGATCAGTTCGCCGGACAGCTGGACTCGATCCTGAGCCACGTGCGGACCATCTCCGAGGTGGCCGCCGCGGACGTCCCGGCCACCGCGACGCCGAACCCGGTCGCCAACGTCACCCGGTTGGACGAGGTGCGGCCGTGCCTCACCCCGGAGCAGGCGCTCTCCGGCGCGCCCGCCGTCGAGGAGCAGCGCTTCCTGGTGCCGCAGATCCTGGGGGAGGGCGAATGAGCGACGCCACGCAGCTCTCCGCCGCCGAGCTGGCCGCGAGGATCCACGCCCGCGAGCTCTCCTCGGAGGAGGTCACCCGCGCGCACCTGGATCGGATCGCCGAGGTGGACGGTGAGTACCACGCCTTCCTGCACGTCGCGCCGGAGGCGGCGCTGGCCGCCGCCCGGGTGGTGGACGCGGGCCTGGCCGCGGGCGAGGAGCCGGCTTCGCCGCTGGCCGGAGTCCCGTTGGCGCTCAAGGACGTCTTCACCACCACGGACATGCCGACCACCTGCGCCTCGAAGATCCTCGAGGGCTGGATCTCGCCGTACGACGCCACGGTGACGGCCAAGCTGCGCGCCGCGGGCATCCCGATCCTCGGCAAGACCAACATGGACGAGTTCGCCATGGGCTCCTCCACCGAGAACTCGGCCTACGGACCGACCCGGAATCCCTGGGACACCAGCCGGATTCCCGGCGGCTCCGGCGGCGGCTCGGCGGCGGCGCTCGCCTCGCACCAGGCGCCGCTGGCGATCGGCACCGACACCGGCGGCTCGATCCGGCAGCCCGCCGCGGTCACCGCCACCGTCGGCACCAAGCCGACCTACGGCACCGTCTCCCGGTACGGCCTCGTCGCCTGCGCCTCCTCCCTGGACCAGGGCGGCCCGTGCGGCCGCACCGTGCTCGACACCGCGCTGCTGCACGAGGTCATCGCCGGGCACGACCCGCGCGACTCCACCTCCCGCGACGTGCCGATCCCGGCCGTGGTCGCCGCCGCCCGCGAGGGCGCGCGCGCCGATCTCACCGGGGTGAAGGTGGGCGTGGTGCGGGAGCTGCACTCGGACAGCTACCAGTCCGGCGTGCTCGCCTCCTTCGACGCCGCGGTCGCGGTGCTGAAGGATCTGGGCGCCGAGGTGGTCGAGGTGTCCTGCCCGCACTTCGAGTACGGGCTGTCTTCGTACTACCTGGTCATGCCGTCCGAGGTCTCCTCGAACCTGGCCCGCTTCGACGCCATGCGCTACGGCCTGCGGGCAGGCGACGACGGCAAGCACAGCGCCGACCAGGTGATGGCGCTGACCAGGGCGGCCGGGTTCGGCCCCGAGGTCAAGCGGCGCATCATGCTCGGCACCTACGCGCTCTCCGCCGGGTACTACGACGCCTACTACGGCCAGGCGCTCAAGGTGCGCACGCTGATCGCGCAGGACTTCGACCGTGCCTACGAGCAGGTCGACGTGTTGATCTCGCCGACCAGCCCGTTCACCCCGTGGAAGCTCGGCGAGAAGGTCGACGACCCGCTCGCCATGTACCTCTCCGATCTCTGCACCCTGCCCACCAACCTGGCCGGGCACCCGGCCATGTCGGTGCCGTCCGGGCTGAGCGCGGAGGACGGCATGCCGGTCGGGCTGCAGATCATGGCGCCCGCCTTCGCCGACGACCGGCTGTACCGGGTCGGCGCGGCGTACGAGGTCGCGCGCGGGCCGATCGCCTGACGGCGGGTCCGCCCGCGCCAGGCGGTGCCCCGTCGACCGCGGGTCGGGCGCGCGATGTCGCTGCCGCGATCGCCGCGATGTCAGCCCGCGCGGAGGGCCTCCGCGCGGGTCTTGACGCCGTCGGTCATGCCGCTGAAACCGCGGCGCAGGTCGGCGCCGAGCAGGGTGGCGACGACGGGGTGCAGCCAGCCGTCGAGTTGGAAATGCGAGGCGTAGCGGGTGCGCCCGGCGTCCAGCGCGGTCACCGTGTGCGAGCGCAGGCTGTGCAGGGTGCCGAGCGGGACCGGTTTCATGCGGTAGGCGAGCATGCTGCCCGGGGTGTGCTCGACGATCCACTCGCGCTGCCTGCGCGGCTTCGCGCCGCGGAGCCGGACGTGCATGTCGATGGGGTCGCCCGGCTCCAGGGTGCTGCGGCACTCCGGGACGAAGGGGTTCCACTCGCCGTAGCGCGGCAGGTCGGTGACGACATCCCAGACCAGTGCGGCGGGGGCGTCGATCTCGACGACGTGATCGAGGACGAAGGCCATGCGGCGAAACTAGAACAAGTTTCACTTCGGGGCAAGGTGCGCGGTGCAGTCGCCGAGTGCGGTGCCCTGGTCGGTGCCGTAGCGGTGGCCGTGGCCCGCGGGGGCGTCGAGGGCGCCGAGCAGGTCGGCTCCGGTCTGCAGGAAGGACAGGACCGGCTGCCACTCGGGGACCGGGGCGTCCGGGCGGGTGGCGGTGAGATCGGGGCGGTGCCAGAGCAATCGGGGTGACCAGTGCACGACCGGGTCGGAGCGGTTGGCGAGGACGGTGGCGCCCGAGCGGTGCACCGCGCCCGCCGGTGGGCCGGCCCAGAGCACCGCGCAGGTGCGGCGCTGCTGGTCGGCATCGTCGGCGAAGACGGCGCTGCCGCCCCAGGCGCCGAGGCTCTGGCCGTAGACGTAGAGCCGCGGCGGGTCGGGGAGCGCGGTCAGCTCGCGCTCCAGCGCGGTGAAGAGGGCGCGCGCGGATTCCGCCGCCCGCTCCCGGCCGGTGACGAAGGTGACCCAGCTCGGTGCGGCGGAGTACTGCAGGGCGACGACCGCGACATCGCCGGCGAAGCGGGTCTCCATGCCCTGCGCGGCCCTGGCGTCCAGCCAGCCGGAGCCGGTGGGGACGGCGAGCACCAGGTGGCGGCGGGCCAGGCCGCCGGTGCGCCGCAGTTCGCGGAGTGCGAGGGTGACGCGGTCGTCCAGGGTGGGGGCGGAGTCGAGGCCGATGTAGACGCGGACCGCGTCGGCGCTGCCGTCGGCGACGAAGCGGCGGCCCTGGGTGCCGAGCGAGTCCCACGGGACGGTGGAGTGCGCGGAGCCCGAGCGGGTGTAGGGCAGGGGTGCATTCGGGGTCGCCGCGGCCCGGGCGCCGTGCGGTAGCGGAACCAGGACGACGGTGGCGACGCCGAGCGCGAGTGCGCCGACGGCGGCGCGGCGCGGGGCCAGGCGCACGCCGCGCACGAGCAGCGCCGGTGCGGCGAGCAGCGCGGTGCTGAACAGCGCCCACAGGGCCCAGTGCACCGGGGTGATCGGGGGCGCGTCCATGGCGGCGCGCAGCGTGTTCTGCCACAGCCCCGCCGCCGTGCAGCCGACGAGCACGGCGCACCCCGTGAGCGCGAGGACCGCGCCGCGATCGGCCACCTCGGACGGGTCGTCGGGCGTGCTGTCGCGGTACCGGACCGCCCGTGCGCCGAGCGCGAGCGCGACCAACAGGGCGGTGAGGAACGCCTGGGTGAGCGGGCTGCGGGGCAGCAGGCCGGGGGCCAGCGAGACCACGACGGCGAAGCCCGTCGCGAGCGTTGCCGACACGCGCGGCAGCGCATCGGCGCGGTCGGGGAGCGCGACGGCCGCGACCCGCGGTGCGTACTCGACGATCACGGCCGCACCTCCGCACCGTGCTTCGTCCCGCGGCGGGAGAAGCGCAGCGCCACCGCGCCGGAGGCGAGCACCCCGGCTCCGGCGAGCATGCCGGCATTGTTCCCCTCCGGGTCCGGCACCGTGACCTCCTCGACCACCGGGACCCCGAAGTCCTGCCGGTGCGAGTTGGCCCTGACGAAGGCACTCGCCACGTCGGCCATGAAGTGGCAGCGGGTGCGGGAGAACTCGTCCGGGCGGACGTCGCAGGCCCGGTGCATGTGGGCGGTGAGCGCGGCGTCCAGGTCGCGGCGCGCCCACGGGCCGAGCGGGGCGCCGCGCCGGTCGGCGAAGCGCAGCAGGTCGTAGCCGAGATCGTGGCCCTTGCACGGCAGTTCGAACTCGGCGGGGAGCGTGACGGGGGAGGAGCAGCCGCCGTCCGGGCGCACGACGAGGCCGTCGAGCAGGGCGGGAAAGTAGCCGAAGTGCTCCGGGAACCCCTGCGGCACGGCGATGTCGAGCTCGTCGGCGCTCAGCGCGAGCACCGCGGCGGCCGCCTCGGTGTCCTCGGCGGGCGCGGGTGCGCTGGCCGCCGATTCGCCCGCGGTGAGGGTCAGCGCCGGCGCGACCACGAGGGCGAGCACCGCCCCGGTCGCGGTGACCGCCGCGAGCCGTCGATGCGGGGTGCTGCGCTTCCATCTGCTCATGCCGGTCGACGCTAGGGACGTCGATCCGGCCGTAACCTCCCGCTCGGGTCGCTTCCCGCCCCGGTTCCGGTGGGGGAGCGGGTCGGGGGGCCCGTACCCGGGTAGGGGGGCTGCGTCATCCGCCGGAGTGAGGACAGTCCCCACCGGAGTTCCTACTGTCGAGATCATGAGGGAAATCAGGGTAACCGCGCGGCGGAGCACGGCGTGAAACGGCGGATTCGGGGTATCCCCGCCGAGTTGTGGGTCGACGCCTGCACCGCGATCGTCGTCGTCACCTTCTACTCCGTGGCCTGGCCGACGCTGCACGTCACGCACGTGGTCACGCCGCCGGTGCAGCCGTTCCTCGCCGCGCTCGCCGCCTTCCCGATCCTGCTGGTCCGGGTGAACCCGGCATTGGGCTGGGCGGTCTCGGCGGGCTCCGCGCTGCTCATCGCGGCGGCGGTGCCGCACCAGCCGGGCAGTGACCTGCCGTTCCAGGTGGTGCAGCTGATCTGCCTGATCGTGCTGCTCTTCGCGGTCGGGCTGCGCGCGCCGCTGCCGCTGGTCGGGGTGGCGTGGCTGGCGACGTCGCTGCTGGTCGGCGCGACCATGCCCGGTCCGGGGGCGGAGCTGGGCTGGCCGCTCGGGTTCGGCGCGCTCGTCCTCTTCGCGCTGCTCATCCGCTGGCTGGTGCTCTCCCGGCGGCAGCTCTCCGCCTTCGAGGAGGAGAACGAGCTGGAGCGGGCCAGGCGGGCCGTTCTGGAGGAGAAGGCCAGGATCGCCCGCGACCTGCACGACGTGGTCGCGCACCACATGTCGCTGGTGGTGGTGCAGGCGCAGACCGCGCCGTACCGGGTCGACGGGGTGAGCGAGGGTGCGCGCGCCGAGTTCGAGTCCATCGGCGCCACCGCGCGCGAGGCGCTGAACGAGATCCGCGGCATGCTCGGCGTGCTGCGCAGCGACGGCCAGCTGCCCGAGCACGCGCCGCAGCCGAGCGCCGCCGACCTGCCCGCCCTGCTCGACGCCACCCGGCGGGCCGGTGTGCCGCTCACCTGGACGGTGCGGGGCGAGCTGAGCGGGGTGCCGGAGACGGTCGGGCTCGCGCTCTACCGGATCGTGCAGGAGTCGCTGTCGAACGCGTCCAGGCACGCGGCCGGGGCCGATGTGCAGGTGGACGTGGTGTGCGGCACCGAACTCGCGGTGTGGATCGGCAACGGGCCGGGGACGCCCGGCCCCACCGGGAACGGCGGGCACGGAGTCGCCGGGATGCACGCCCGCGCGGTCGCCGTCGGCGGCGAACTGGTGGCGGGGGCACGCCCCGGTGGCGGGTACGACGTGCGGGCCCGGCTTCCGCTCGCCGCGGGGGTGACGGTGGCACCGCAGCCGGCGACGCTCGGAAAGCGGTGAACCGGGACCCCCGGAAACGGGGGCGCGCACCCCGGGGCAATTAGGGTGGGCACGTGGCAATAACGGTGCTGATCGCCGACGACCAAGCGATGGTGCGGCAGGGGTTCGGCGCTCTGCTCGCGGCCCAGCCGGACATCAGCGTGGTCGGTGACGCGGCGGACGGGAGGGCCGCGGTGGCCGAGGCCGCCCGGCTGCGCCCGGACGTGGTCCTGATGGACGTCCGGATGCCGGAGATGAACGGCCTCGACGCCGCCCGCGCGATCCTGGCCGCCGGGTTCGACCCGCCGGTCCGGGTGCTCATGCTGACCACCTTCGACATCGACGACTACGTCTACGAGGCGCTCGGCATCGGCGCCAGCGGCTTCCTGCTCAAGGACGCGCCCGCCGAGGAGCTGGTGCGTGCGGTCCGGGTGGTCGCCGAAGGGCAGGCGCTGCTCGCCCCGACCGTCACCCGCAGGCTGATCGCCGACGTCACCCGCCGCCGGGCAGGCCGGGTCAAGCCGGCGCCGCACCTGAAGCAGCTCACTCCGCGCGAGCGCGAGGTGCTGGAGCTGGTCGCGCGCGGCATGTCCAACACCGAGATCGCGGAGACGCTCTTCGTGGCCGAGCAGACGGTGAAAACCCATGTGTCGAAGATCTTCTCGAAGCTGAACCTGCGCGATCGGGCGCAGGCCGTCGTGCTCGCCTACGAATCCGGGCTGGTCACCCCGGGGTGAGCGCTCAGTGCGAGCAGCCGCCGCTCGGCAGCGTCCCGATGTGCCTGGCCAGTAGCTGGGCCAGGGTGTCGAGCAGCGCGGTGCCGTCCTCGTAGCTGCCGGAGTCGGCGCGCGCCGCCATGGCGACCGCGACCTGTCCGGTGACGGTGCCGACCGTGCCGAACTGGCGCACGGTGTACTCGCCGGTGTCGTCGTCCGGGCCCCAGCCGCCCTTGAACTGGGCGGTCGAGAAGCGGCCGAGCCCCCACGACTGGTCGGGGGTGACCGACCCCATCAGCGCGGTCACCATCTCGCTGCCGGAGAGGCAGGGCAGCTGGGCGGCGAATATGGCCTGATCGGTCAGGCTCCACTCGGTGCTGCCGTACGAGGAGCCGTCCAGTTCGGGGTGCGTGACGGCGTTGCCGGTGGCGGAGTGCCCGGCCTCGTCGAGCACCTCCTGCACCGCGGCGCCCGCCTCGGCATCGTCGCCGAGCTGCTGCCACAGCTCCCACGCGGCGTCGTTGTCGGACACCGTGATCGCGGCCTCGGCCGCCTCGTACGCGGCGTCCTCGTCCCTGCGCAGCGCGGCCAGCGCCAGCGGGACCTTGATGGTGGACCAGGCGACACCCGAGGTCCAGTCACCGAGCACCGTCATCCGGCCGCCGCCGACCGGGAGCACCGCGAGCCCGACCTCGCCGGGGAGATCCGCTTCGAGCCGGTTGAAGTCCGCGACCAGCGCGTTCGGGCGGTAGGTGACCCGCGCCCGCCAGTCGGCCGCGCCGGTCTGCGTGGCCACGGTGACGGGCGAGGAATCCGTTCTGCCGGAGAGCAGCGCGCACGAGGAACTCACCAGGACGACCGTCACCATCAGGGTCCGGATCGACCACCCGGCGCTGCGCCGTAGTCGCCCTCGGCCACCGGCCCGCCACTTCGACCACACCACGCGCGTCCTCCCCACCACCAACTGCCACCCGCGTAGTGCGTTCGATCTCCGGCGGTGCACGACAAGCCATTCGACAACTCGCGGGGCACGCCCCGCGGAATCAGTTTCACCGATTTTCGCTCGAAACCGAAACTCCGTGGTGGTGGGGGCTGCGGGTAGGCTCTCAGCCTGGGTGTCACCGGAAGGGGGCGTGTTGCTGGAGCGCGGTGAGGTGTTCGCGGGATTCAGCGTGGAGCGGCTGCTCGGCGCGGGCGGCATGGGCTCGGTGTACCTGGCGCGGCAGCCGAGGATGGACCGGCTGATCGCGCTCAAGCTGCTGAACCGGGAGCTGTTCACGCACACCGAGGTCAGGGCGCGTTTCGAGCGCGAGGCCGATCTGGTGGCGCAGCTGGACCACCCCTCGATCGTCGCGGTGTACGACCGCGGCACCGAGGACGGGCAGCTCTGGATCTCCATGCAGTACGTGGACGGGGTGGACGCGGGCACCGTCGACGTCACCGAGTTGCCGCCGGAGCGCGCGGTGCAGATCATCGAGGGCGTCGCGGCGGCGCTCGACTACGCGCACAGCATGGGCATCCTGCACCGGGACGTGAAGCCGGGGAACATCATGCTCGCCCGCTCCCAGGGCGGGCAGGGGGAGCGGGTGTTCCTCACCGACTTCGGCATCGCCCGGCTGCGCGAGGACTCCACGCACCTCACCCAGGACGGGATGTTCACCGCCACCCTGGCCTACGCCTCGCCGGAGCAGATGACCGGCAATCCGCTCGATCACCGCACCGACCAGTACTCGCTCGCCTGCGCGCTGTACTGGCTGCTGCTCGGGATCGGGCCGTTCGACTCGCCGAACCCGGCGGACATCATCCACGGGCACCTCAACCTGGTTCCCGCGCCGATCGCGCCGCGGCGGCCGGGGATCACGCCCGCCATGGATCTGGTGATCGCCAAGGCGATGGCGAAGCATCCGGCGCACCGGTACGGGAGTTGCGGGGAGTTCGCCGCTGCGGCGCGGGCGGCGTTGAACGCGCCGGGGAGTGGCGGTTTCGCGGCGGTGGCGCCTGCCGCCGCGGCAGGGTTCGGGGGAGTTCCCGCGGGTGCGCCGGGGGCGCAGGCCGGGCCGGTGCCCGCGGGGCCTCCGCCGAGTGCGCTCGGGCAGGGGGGAGCGATCCCGCCGGGGGCGCCCGGCCCGGCTCAGGGCGGGCCGGTACCGCCCAACGGCCCAGCCGTCGGACCGATACCGGCGGCCCCTGCGCCGAACGCACCCGGTGCGGGTGCGGTGCCCCCCGGAGCCCCTGCGCCGAACGTGCCCGGCGCGCCGCAAGGCGGCTCTCCGCAGGGTGCACCCCCGCAAGGTGGTCCCCAGCAGGCCGGACCCGCACAAAGCGTCCCTCCGCAGGCCGGCGCTGCGCAAGGTGTCCCTCCGCAGGCCGGCGCTGCGCAAGGTGTCTCCTCGCAAGGCGGCCCCGCCCAGAGCGGACCTCCGCAAGCCGGCCCCTCGCGAGGCGGACCTTCGCAGAGCGGGCCCCCGCAGGCCGGACCTCCGCAGAGCGGCCCTCCCCAGGCCGGCGCGCCGCAAGGCGGGTCTCTCCGAGGTGGACCTACCCGAGACGGGCCCCCGCGGAACGGGAACGGCGGTGCACTTCCGCCGGGACCCAGCCAGGGGATCCCCCCTGGCCCACGACCCCCACGGCGGCGGGGTGGCGGGCGCCGGATCATCGGCACCCTGCTCCTCGGCTGGCTCGTGGTCGTCGTCGTGGCCCTGCTGGTGCTCGTCGGCATCCTGTTCGTGGTCCTGCGCACCGACGGCGACGAGGGCTCGTCGACCACCCAGGGCCGTGCGATCGCCCCGACCCCGGCCCAGACGACGCAGCCGACGCAGACGGCCACGGCGGAGGCCGACCCGCTGGCGGTGAGCCGCCGCGCCTTCCCGCGGCTGGTCCCGGCGGGCAGGGACGAGGACGGCACCGGGTACCTCGGCGCCCGCTGCGTCCTGATCACCCCGGACGAGGACCGGATCCGCTTCGAGGAGCTCGCGCTGAGCGTCGGCACCTGGACCCGCGCCTGGCGCTGCGACCGCGACGGCACCGACCCCGGCTCGCTGAGCTACGTGGTGCTGCAGTTCCCGGCCCCCGCCGCGGCCCGCGCGGTGATCGACTCGCTGCCCGCGCACGCCAGGTCCGTCGAGCGCAAGGACGGCGCCCCGGTGACGCTGCACCGCTGGCTCCGCCCCGACCCGGCGGGCCCGTTCACCCAGCCGAAGAGCACCGCCAGGCTGATCGTGAGCTTCGGCGACGACCCGCAGCGCGCGGGCTTCCTGATCTCCGTCGCCAACCACGGCGAGGCGAGCGGCACCGGCCCCGGACCCTCCGCGCAGGCCGTGGTCGACGACTGGTGGGAGGGGGCCCCGCTGTAGCGGTCAGTCGACCGCCAGCGCCTCCACCACCGGCATCCGGGCCGCGCGCAGCGCGGGCGGAATCGCCCCGAGCATAGCGAGCCCGAGCGCGATCGCCCCGTAGAGCACCGGGATGGGGCCGGGCCGGTAGACGATGTCGATGGTCATGGCGTGCCCCATGGCCAGCGTGGCCAGGTACTGCACCGCCGCCCCGACCGCGAGCCCGAGCACCGCCCCGACCAGCCCGATCCCGGCCGCCTCGGCGAGCACCGAGCGCAGCAGGAAGCGGCGTCCGGTGCCGATGGCCCGCAGCACCCCCAGCTCCCTGCGCCGCTCCAGCACCGAGAGCATGAGCGTGTTGAGCAGCGCCACCGTCGAGACCAGGACGACGATCCACAGGATCATGGTGCTCAGCGCCGACCCCTGGCGCATGCTCGACGAGATCGCCGCCACCGAGTCGTCCCCCGAGGTCACGTACAGCTCCGGGGGGATCGCGCGTTCCAGCTCCGCGCGTACCGCCGCGGGGTCGGCGCCCGGTGCGAGGTCGACGGCGAGGATGGTCTCGCCGGGGCGCTGGTACCAGTCGCGCATGTGGTCGAGGTCGAGCATGACCACGCCGGAGATGGCGGAGAAGTACGGGATCACCTCCAGCACCGTGACGCTGCGGGCGCCGCTCGGCGTCGGCAGGGTGATCCGGTCGCCCGCGCCGACGCCGAGCGTGCGGGCGATATCGCGCGAGATCACCACGCCGTCGCCGGTAGCCAGCCGGGGCAGTACGTCGGGGCGCACCCCGCGCCAGTTCGGCGAGCCGGGGTCGGTGGCCGCGTACCCCTGCAGCATGATCCGGCCGGTGCCGAGCGTGGCGAAGGCCATCTGGGCCGGGCGCACACCGGCCACTCCGGGCAGCCGCGCCACCTCGTCGCGCACCGCGGGGGGGAGCAGCGGGCCGGTGGGGAACTGCTCCAGCGAGGCCGGGCTGATGTAGAAGTCGTTCTCCGCGAGCTGGTCGAAGGTCGTCGTGGCCGAGTCGACCATGTTGGTGCCCGCGCCGCCCACCGCGACCGTGGCCGCGACGCCGATCAGCACCGTCATGGCGGTGGCCCAGACCCGGCGCGGCGCCCGCTCCAGCGTGGTCGCGCCGAGCGTGCCGGGGGCGCCGAAGAGGCCGGCCACCGCGGCGGTGGCCCGGACGATCGGCCGGGTCGCGGCGAAGGCGAGCAGCACCGAGGCGGTGAACGAGAGCGAGACCGCCGCCAGCGAATACCGCCCGAGGTCGGTGGTGGCGACCACGATCGCGAGCGCGACCAGCACGGTGCCGAGCACTCCCGCCGCGATCCGCAGCCCCCGCGAATCCGCCTCAGCGGTCCCGGCGTCGAGCGGAACCAGCGCCTCCACCGGGGCGACCCGGTAGACCTGCCGCGCCGCGACCGCCGCCGCGACGACCGCGGCGATGACGCAGGCTGCGACGGCGAGCGGAATCGCGTACCAGGGCACCAGGTACTCGGTGCGCGCCTCGACCGACTCCAGGATGGCGGCGGGCAGCGCCGCGATGGCGCCGCGCCCGATCAGGGTGCCGAGCAGGGCACCGAGCGCGCCGCCGACCAGGCCGATGACCGCCGCCTCGGCGAGCAGGTCGCGGACCATCGGGCCGCGTGCCGCGCCCATGGCGCGCAGCAGCGAGAGCGTGGGCCTGCGCTGTGCCACCGCCATGCTCATGGCGTTGTAGATGAGGAAGGCCGAGACGATCAGCGCCGCCGCCGACGACATGAGCGTGGAGTAGCGCACGATCTGGATGGCGCCGCTGGCCTGCACGGTGCGCAGCCCCGGATCGGCGACCACCGCACGGCCGCCGACCGCGTCGGTGAGCGCGGAGCGCACCGCGGCGGGGTCGGTGCCGGGGGCGAGCACGACCTGGATCGAGTCGAGCCTGCCCTGCCGGTCGGTGACCAGCTGCGCCAGCGGGAGCGGGGCGACGACCAGGTGGCCGCCGTTCAGCTCGGCGGAGGTGTCGTCGTCGAGGACCCCGGCGACGGTGACCTCGCCGAGGCCGAGCGGGAAGGAGTCGCCCTCGGCGTGGCCGGTGGCGGCGCCGACCAGGACGCCGCGCGGGACCGTGAGCAACTTGCTCGCCTGACCCGCCAGCGGCGCGGTGAGCGCACTGTCCAGCGCGCCGATGCTGGCGTCGGCGCCGATCAGCAGCTGCCGGTTCGCGCCGGTGCCGACCTGGGTGCGCAGCATCGGGACCGCGTGCGCCACGCCGGGCGTCGCGGCGATCGGGGGGAGCAGCGACTGCTCGAACCCGGCGTCGGTCACGCCGGTGACCTCCAGCTCGGCGGCGCCGGCCAGACTCCTGGTCAGCGAGTCCACCGACCCGGTGACCGAGCCGGAGATGCTCAGCACCGCCACCAGCAGCGCCGCCGACACGGCCATGACGATCAGGGAGAGCGCGGTCCGCCCCCGATGCGCGAGCAGTTCCCCCAGATTGAACAGCCGCAGCCGATCCCACCCAGCACTCACGATGCGTCTCCTGGCATGGACGCGGGCCCTGCGTGGGTACGCTCCGCTCCCGCCTCCGGGCCTGACGCGCTCATGCCGTGATCGCCCCGGCCCGCTCGTCGGACCCGATCCGCCCGTCGCGCAACGTGATCGCGCGATCACACGCGGCCACCGCGCTCCGGTCGTGGGTCACCATGACGACGGCGTTCCCGTTCCCGGCGATCTCGCCGAGCAGCTCCAGAATGGCGGCGCCGGTGCGGGAGTCGAGGTTGCCGGTCGGCTCGTCGGCGAGGATCAGCGGCGGCTCCATGACCAGCGCCCGCGCCACCGCGACCCGCTGCATCTGCCCGCCGGAGAGCTCCGCGGGACGGTGCTCGGCGCGGTCCGCCAGCCCGACCCGGTCCAGTAGCTCCAGCGCCCGCGGCTTGGCCCGGCGTAACCCGGTGCCGTCCAGCAGCTTCGGAATGGCGACGTTCTCCCAGGCGGTCAGCGTGGGCAGCAGGTTGAAGAACTGGAAGACGAAACCCACCTGGCTGCGCCGGAATTCGGCCTGCTTCTCCTCGTCCAGCGCCCCGATCTCGGTGCCGCGGAACCGGATCGATCCGGTGTCGGGACGGTCCAGCGCGCCGAGCAGGTGCAGCAGCGTGCTCTTGCCCGAGCCGGACGGCCCGACGATGGCGGTGAACTCGCCGCTCCGCAACTGGAGGTCGATGCCGTCGAGGGCACGCACCACCTGATCACCGACCCGGTAGTGCCTGCCGACTCCGCTCAGCTCCAGCATGGCCGGCTGCGTCATCGCGTACTCCCTCGCTCGGGGGGATTCCCCGCGTGTTGCCCGTTCCCCTCCGATCGAAGCATCCGGGAGCCGGTCGGGCGGCGGATCGGGCCGGATGGGTCCCCCTGATCGGGACGGTGCCGTTCCACCGTACGGTGCGCGGCGCCCGCCGGTCCTCGTGCCCCGGGACGTTTTCCGCGCTCCGCCCACGGGTGGAGGCGGCTCCGGCCCGGGCACGATGTGCGAGCCGTCACTCCGGCGGTAACCTGGGCGGATGGGAGTGCCCGGGCCGGTGCGGCGGAGTGCCGCGGTGCGCGACCGGCTGCCCGCGCTACGCGACCGGACGGTCGCCGCGATCCGGGCCAGGCTGGGCAACCCGCCGGTCGACTACCCGCCCTCGGTGATCCTGCTCGCCGACGCGGCCATGCTCTCCATCGCGATCGCCGCCGGGTTCCAGCGGCACGCCTACCTGCCGACGGTGCTGCCGGTGATCGCGGTCGGGTTGCTGCTCGGCTCGCTCGCGCTGTTCACCTTCACCGCCGTCGAGCCGACCCCGGCCACGCTCGGGCTGCCTGCGCTGGCCGCCACCGCGGCGCTGCTCGCACAGCCCGTCGAGGGCGATTTCGCGCCGTTCATCCTGGTGGTCGCGGTAGGCGAGATCGCCGCCGTGACCCCGAAGCGATTGAGCGTGCCGAGCGCGCTGGTGGCGCTGGCGCTGCTGATCGGCTTCGACCTGGCCGGGAACCTGGGCTGGGCCGGGATCGACACCGGCCTGGCCGGGCTGCCGATGTACTGCGTCGGCGTCCTGCTCGGCTGGATGTGCGGCGAGATGCTGCGCAACCAGCGCCGGTTCCTCTATCAGGAGCGGGCCTACCAGGCCATTCGCAGTGCGCAGGCGGCCGACGAGGAGCGCCGCCGGATCGCCCGCGAGGTGCACGACGTGATCGCGCACTCGCTGAGCATCACCCTGCTGCACCTGACCGCGGCCCGCCGCGCGCTGCAGACCGACGAGGACGTCACCGAGGCGACCGAGGCGCTGGTCGACGCCGAGCGGCTCGGCAGGCAGGCGATGGCCGACATCCGGCGCACGGTCGGGCTGCTCGACACCCGCCCGGCCTCCCCGGCGCCGGAACCGGGCGTCGGCGAGCTGGCCGACCTGGTCGGCGATTTCGTCCGGGCCGGGCTGGACCTGAGTTTCCGCACCGAGGGCGATCCGGACGCCGTCTCCGCGGCGGCCGGGCTCGGGCTCTACCGGATCGGGCAGGAATCGCTCGCCAATGTCGCCAAGCACGCGCCGGGCGCCTGCGGCGCGGTGCGGCTCACCATCGGCGCCGGGCACGTCACGCTCACCGTGCGCAACTCGCTGCCGTCCGGCCGGGCAGGCGACCCCGCAGGCATGGGCGTCACCGGCATGCGCAGGCGCGCGGAGTTGCTCGGCGGCGAGCTCAGCGCGGGCGCGCGGGACGGGTACTGGACGGTCAGGGTCAGGGTGCCGCTGGCCGAGGCGCGTTCCGGCGGCTGCTGCCCGGTGCGCGGCGCCCTCGAGGGCCGATGAGCGGCGGGCGCGCTGGCCGGGAGCGGCGATGACGGCGGCCGGACCGGACGATCCGGTCACCGTGCTCGTCGTCGACGACCAGGAACTGGTCCGCGGCGGGCTGCGCCGCATCCTGCGCCGCAGGGACGGCTTCGCGCTCGCCGAGTGCGCCGACGGCGACGAGGTGCCTGCCGCGGTCGCCGCCGCCCGCCCGGACGTGGTGCTCATGGACCTGCGGATGAAGCGCGTCGGCGGCATCGACGCCACCCGCGCGCTGCGGCACGACCCCGCGGCGCCCCCGGTGCTGGTGCTCACCACCTTCGACGACGACGAGCTGCTCTCCGGCGCGCTGCGCGCCGGCGCGGCCGGGTTCCTGCTCAAGGACTCGCCCGCCGAGGACCTGATCCGAGCCGTGCGTACGGTCGCCGCGGGCGGCTCCTGGCTGGATCCGTCGGTCACCGACCGCGTACTCGACGGGTACCGGCGGGTCCGGCCCGCGGTGGACCGGGGCGCGGGGCGGCTGGCCGAGCTCACCGCCCGCGAGTACGAGGTGCTGCAGCTGATCGGCCGCGGCCTCGCCAACGGCGAGATCGCGCGGGCGCTCGGCATCAGCCAGGTCACGGTGAAAAGTCATGTGGGACACATCTTCGGGAAGCTCGCCCTGCGCGACCGCGCGGCCGCTATCGTCTTCGCGTTTGACCACGGGGTGGTTTCCCCAGGAGAATCCACAGGTTGACGCGCGGCGCGTCTGGAACCGGACGGTGAGGGAAGGACGGGGTGGAGACCGACGGCGTGGCACACGGAACACGGACGGGCACCCGCTTCGGGCCGTACGAACTGCGGTCGGTGCTCGGCCGCGGCGGTATGGGCGAGGTGTACGAGGCCTTCGACACCGTCAAGAACCGCACGGTCGCGGTCAAGCTGCTCACCGAGGAGCTCGCGCGCGACCCGGTCTACCAGGTCCGTTTCCGCCGGGAGTCGCAGGCGGCGGCCCGGCTCGCCGACCCGCACGTCGTCCCGATCCACGACTGGGGCGTGATCGACGGGACGCTCTTCCTCGACATGCGGTTGATCGCCGGGGTCGACCTGCGCGCCGTGCTTGCCGCGAACGGCGCGATGGCGCCGGAGCGCGCGGTCGGCGTCGTCGAGCAGATCGCCGCCGCGCTGGACGCCGCGCATACCGCCGGGCTGGTGCACCGGGACGTCAAGCCCTCCGACATCCTGCTCACCGCCACCGACTTCGCCTACCTGACCGACTTCGGCATCGCCGATACCGAGGGCGACGCCGCCGTCACCATGGTCGGGGTCGGGCTGGACTCCTACGCCTACACCGCGCCGGAGCGCTTCGACGCCGGTCCGGTCACCGCCGCCGTCGACATCTACGCGCTGACCTGCGTGCTGTACGAGTGCCTCACCGGGGCGCCGCCGTACCCGGCGAGCTCCCTGAACGCGCTCATCCGCGCGCACCTCACCGAGCCGCCGCCGCGGCCGAGCCCGCAGCGGGCCGGTGTGCCCGCCGGGCTGGACGAGGTCATCGCGCGCGGGCTGGCCAAGCGGCCCGAGGAGCGGTACGCGGGCGCGCTCGACCTGGCCCGCGCCGCGCGCGCCGCCGTCGGCGGCGCGGCCGGATCGGTGCGCCCGGCCGCCGCGGCCCCGCAGTCCTGGTTCGAGACCGGAGCCGCCGAGGCGCCGCCGCCCGAGCCCGCCGCCGCACCGCAGTTCTCCGCCTTCGGCGAGCCGGAACCCGAGCCGGCCGCCCTCCGCGGCAACGGCACCGTGAACCCGTTCGCCACGCCCGCCGCCGGCTTCGGCGCCGGCGGGCCCGCCGCTGCCGCCGCTGCCGGATCACCCGGTTTCGGCTCCGCCGCGGTCTCCGCGCAACGTCCCGGCGCCCCCTCCGGCGGCGACAGCGCGCCGGACGACGCCGCACAGCCCCCCGCCGCGCTCCGCGGCACCGGCACCGGCCCCGCGCCGGCCCCGCCGCACCTTTCGAGTACCGGAGGACATCCGATCACCCCGCCCGGCCCACGCCCCTACCCCGGTGGCCCCGGCCGCCCGCCCACCGGCGGCCACCCCATCCCGCCGCAGCCGACCCCGCCGGACGCCGCCGCGGACCCGGCCGAGGCCAGGCCCGTCCCGGCAGGCACCCCGGTGCCGAACCCGGCCACCGGCGCCACGCTCGTGGTCCGGGTGCCCGACCACCTGCTCCCGGAATCCGAGCGCAAGGCCGACGCCACCGGCGAGCACAAGGTGGTGCGGCCGAGCGGCGCCACCGAGGTGCGCCTCGGCGAGGTGCAGTTCTCGCTCCCGCCGGAGCCGGACCCGGCGCCGGAGCCCCCGCCTGGCAGCGGCCAGATGCGCGCCTTCCCGGACGCGCACCTGTACGCGGGCGGCCAGCAGTACCTGCCGCCGGAGAGCTACCAGCCCCCGGACGCGACGGCGAACGAGACCACCCAGTACATCCCGCCGGTCACCGGCGCCGCCCCGGAGACCCGCCGGTACCCCGCCGAGCCACCACGGCCGGCCGCCGAGACGACGCGCTACGCCGCTGAGCCGCCCCCACCGGCGGCCGAGACCACTCGCTACATCCCGGAGCAGGCGTACTCCGCCGTCGAGCCCGCCGTCGACCCGGTCGGTTACGACCGCGACAACCCGCGGACCGAGTACCTCGGCCCGGCCGGGTACGCCGAGCCCGGCCACGCCGACGGCTATGCCGACCGCGGCGGCTACCCCGAGCAGGGCTATGGCGAACGGGGCTACGGCGAGCAGGGCTACGGCGAGCAGGGGTACTCCGAGCAGGGGTACGGCGACCCGAACTACGACGACGACCGCTACGGCTCCTACGACCCGTACGGCCCGCAGGACCCCGACGGCTACGCCGACGACGGGTACTACGAGGACGAGCCGAAGCCGAGGTCGCGCGCCCGCGCGGCGCTCGGGCCGGTGCTCGCCACCGTCGTCGTGCTGCTCGCGATCGCGGTCGTCGGCACCATCGGCTGGCAGCGCTTCGCCGGCGGCGACAGCGCGGTGCCCTCCGCGGCGGGCCCGAACGCCACCGCCGTCGCCCCGACCGCCGGGCTCACCGGCGCCGCCGCCCCCACCGGCCCGGCCACCACCACCAGGCCGGACCCGACCACCACCACCGCGCCGAAGAGCAGCACGACGACCGGGAGCAGCACCACCTCGGCCTCGCGCACCTCGACCACCTCCGCGACCACCAGCGCGGGCGCGGTCAGCCTGCCCGCGGGCGCCTCGCCGTGCGAGCAGGGCTCGGCGAGCACGCCGTACTCCCGGACCGCGACCGGGAGCGGCGCCACCAGCTGCGGCTTCGCCGAGGCGGTGCAGGAGGCGTACAGCGCGGCAGGCGGTACCCCGCAGTCGGTGGAGGCGATCAGCCCGGTCACCGGCCGCCGCTACACGATGACCTGCACCCCGGACGGCAAGGTGGTCACCTGCACCGGCGGCGACAATGCCGTGGTCTACGTGTACTGACCGGGGATTTCACCCGATTCGGGCGAGGCGGCGGCACCGGCGCCGCGCTTAGCCTCGGCCGCGGGTGCGCCACCGGAGCGCGTCCGCGGACGAAAGGACGCTCCCGTGGCCGGAAACCGGGTGGACTGCTCTCGCGCCGCACCGAGCCGGCCCGACCCGATCGCCGCGGGGTAGGTGCTCCGCCGTGTCCCCGGACGAGGCCGCGGGCTGGTCGATCCCCCGCGGGCTGATCGTCCTGCTCGCGGGCGCGGGCGCCGTCGTCGTCGTGGTCGGCATGCGGGCCTTCGCCGGTGTGCTCGGCCCGGTCTTCCTCGCGCTCATGCTCACCGTCGCGGTGCAGCCGGTGCAGGGCTGGGTGCGCGGGCGCGGCGGCCCGGCCTGGCTCGGGCTGCTCGCCGCGCTGGGCACCGTCGTCGTGGTGCTGGTCGCGCTGGTCGCCGCGCTGCTCTTCTCGGCAGCGCAGCTCGGCTCCGAGTTGCCGCGCTACGCCGACGAGCTCACCGCCCTGCTCGACACCGCGCGCGAACAGCTGGCGAACGCGGGCATCTCGCAGGACCGGATCCATGCCGCGCTCAGCGAGATCGACGTCGGCACCGTCGTCGCCACGGTGGACGGCGTGCTCGGCGGGCTGCTCGGCGTGCTCACGAACCTGGTGTTCGTGCTGGCGCTGCTGATGTTCATGGCCTTCGACGGCATGAGCATCGGCCCGCGCATGGCGGTGGTCACCCGGATGCGCCCCGACATCGCCGCCGCCTTCGCCACCTTCGTGCACGGCACCCGCTCCTACCTGGTCGTCTCGACCATTTTCGGCTTCGTGGTCGCGGTCTTCGACGGCGCGGCGCTGTGGCTGCTCGGGGTGCCGCTTCCGGTGCTCTGGGCGCTGGTCTCCTTCGTCACCAACTACATCCCGAACATCGGCTTCGTCATCGGGGTGATCCCGCCCGCCGCGCTGGCGCTGCTGGAGGGCGGCCCCACCCTCATGCTCTGGGTGCTCGTCGTCTACTCGGTGATCAACTTCGTGATCCAGTCGATCATCCAGCCCAAGTTCGTCGGCGACGCGGTGGGGTTGAGCGTCACCGTCACCTTCCTCTCGTTGGTGTTCTGGGGGTGGGTGCTCGGCGCGCTCGGTGCGCTGCTCGCGGTGCCACTCACCCTGCTCGCCAAGGCGCTGCTGCTCGACATCGATCCGTCCACCCGCTGGGTGGACGTGCTCATCGGCAGCAGCGGGCGCGCCCCGGATTCACCCGAAACGGATGAGGCGCCGGGACCGGCCCCGGCGGGAGGGTGAGGGCGCGTCCACCAACGGAAGGGGTCGCGGATGACGCACACGACCGAAACCCACAACGAGCAGGACCACACACTGCGGCAGGGCCTGGCCGCAGGCACCTCCATCGGCGCCTCGATCCTGCTGCTCACCGTCGGCGCGCTCTCGCTGCTGGAGGGCATCTCGGCGGTGCTCGACGACGAGGTGTTCGTCGCGGGCCCGGAGTACGTCTACGCCTTCGACCTCACGACCTGGGGCTGGATCCACATCGTGCTCGGCGTGCTGCTCGTGATCGCCGGACTCGGGCTGGTCACCGGGGCGGGCTGGGCGCGGGCGACGGCGATCGTGATCGCGGCGGTCTCGATCGTCGGCAACTTCCTCTGGCTGCCCTACTACCCGTGGTGGTCGATCCTGGTCATCGCGCTGAACGTGGTGGTGATCTGGGGCGTGGCCACCTGGCGGCCGCTGCGCGATTGAGGCCGAGCGATCCGCGAGCACATCCCGGAGGGCGGGCCCGGCCGCCGATAGATGCGGCGTGCCGGGCGCGGACACAGTACGTTGTGCGGAAGTTTCGCAACGAGAATGTGTCGAGGAATGTCTGCTGATCGATCCGGCCGTGTCCGCGCGGCCATCGGCTGCGCCGTGCTTGCGGCGGCCGCCCTGCTCACCTCGTGTGCGACCGGTACGAACGTCTCCGGGACCGACGAGACCACCATCACCGAGGCCGCGGCCCGCACCGAGCAGCACGACCTGTCGTACACGCTGCCCGGCACCCTCGCCGCCGACTTCGCCGAGCTCCAGGCGAGCACCCGCGGCACGATCGGGCTCGCGGCCATGCCGGTCGGCGGCACCTCCGCGCTGAGCTTCGGAACCTGGAGCACCGGCCCGGCCTGGTCCACCATCAAGGTTCCGCTGGTGCTGGCCGCGCAGCGCAGGGCGCCCGGCACCAACACCTACGCCGCCACCGCCGCGATCACCGAGTCGGACAACACCGCGGCGGACGCGCTCTGGCAGTCGCTCGGTTCGGGGCAGGAGGCGGCCAGCGCCGTCGAGGCGGTGCTGCGCGAGGGCGGCGACACCACCACCACGGTGCCCGCCACCCGCCCCCGCGCCGAGCACTCGGCCTTCGGCCAGGCCGAGTGGAGCCTGGCCGACCAGGTCAAATTCGCCTCCGAGCTGCCCTGCCTGAGCGGTTCGGCCGGCGTCACCTCGCTGATGGCCGAGATCGTGCCCGCGCACCGCTGGGGGATGGGCAGCATCGCCGGCGCCGACTTCAAGGGCGGCTGGGGCCCCGACCCGTCCGGCGGCTACCTGGTGCGCCAGTTCGGCCTGGTCGACGGACCGGCCGGGCAGGTCGCGGTGGCCTTCGCCGCCAAGCCCGACTCCGGCGCCTTCAGCGACGGCATGCAGACGCTGAACCGGATGGCGGCGGTGCTCGCCGCGCACCTGAGGGAGCTGCCGAGCGGGAAGTGCAGGCGCTGATCCGGCGTTACCCAGGGTTCACGGGGGCGGAGCGGCGCCGGATGTCGCTGCCGGGCAAGATGAACGCCATGCGCATCGGAGTCTTGACCGGAGGCGGGGACTGTCCGGGACTGAACGCCGTGATCCGAGCCGTCGTTCGCACCGCGAACGGCCGCTACGGGGACGCGGTGGTCGGCTTCCAGGACGGCTGGCGCGGGCTATTGGAGGACCGCAAGATCGTCATCCAGAACGACGACCGCACCGACCGGCTGCTCACCAAGGGCGGCACCATCCTCGGCACCGCCCGCACCAACCCGGACGTGCTGCTCGCCGGGCTCGGCCAGATCAGGCGGACGCTGGACGACAACGGCATCGAGGCCCTGATCCCGATCGGCGGCGAGGGCACCCTGACCGCCGCCAGCTGGCTCGCCGACGAGGGCGTCCCCGTGGTCGGCGTGCCGAAGACCATCGACAACGACATCGACTGCACCGACGTCACCTTCGGCCACGACACCGCGCTCTCCATCGCCACCGAGGCCATCGACCGGCTGCACACCACCGCGGAATCGCACCAGCGCGTCATGCTGGTCGAGGTCATGGGCAGGCACGCGGGCTGGATCGCGATCAACGCTGGCATGGCGGCGGGCGCGCACCTCACCCTCGTCCCGGAGGAGCCGTTCGACGTGGCCGAGGTCTGCGCCATGATCAAGCGCCGCTTCCAGCGCGGCGACAAGCACTTCATCTGCGTGGTCGCCGAGGGCTCGCACCCGGCCGAGGACTCCGGCTTCGCGCTGCGCGAGGGTGGCATCGACGAGTTCGGGCACGAACGCTTCACCGGCGTCGCGCAGCAGCTCGGCGTCGAGATCGAGCGGCGCATCGGCAAGGAGGTGCGCACCACCGTGCTCGGCCACGTGCAGCGCGGCGGCAGCCCGACCCCGTACGACCGGGTACTCGCCACCCGGTTCGGGCTGCACGCCGCCGAGGCGGTGCACGCGGGCCGATTCGGCCAGATGGTGGCGCTGCGCGGCACCGCCATCGACCTGGTGCCGCTGGCCGAGGCGACCAAACAGCTCAAGCGGGTTCCGGCCGATCGCTACCGCGAGGCCGAGGCCTTCTTCGGCTGAGCGCGCAGGGGGCTTGGCGGACCGGGGGCTGCGCGCCGCGGCCGGGGCCGTTAGCCTGTCCGCCATGGTCGATCTGCGTGTGGACGAACTACCGGAGCCGGCCGCGGCGGTGCTGCGCCGCCGGGCCAGGGCCGACGGCCGCTCGCCGGAGCAGCACCTCCGCCAGGAACTGCTGGCGCTGGCGCGCCGCCGGGTGCCGATCGACGGCGTGGTCGAGTTCCGCGCCGAGCGCGGCGTGCCGGAGCCGAGCCTCGCCGAGCCGGACGCCGTCGCGCTGTGGAGCCACTACGGCCTGCCCGCCGAGGCGGTCGCGGTCTTCGCCCGCAGGGCCGAGGCCGCCGGGCTCCCGCTCGGCGAGTACGTCCGGCAGGAGCTGATCGGCGTCGCCGGGCGCAGCACCGTCGCCGACGCGCTGCTCGAGTTCGCCGAGGTGCGGGAGCAGGATCCATCGCTGCGGATGGACATGGACGCCATCGCCGAGTCCATCGCGTACGCGCGCGGGATGTAGAGCCGGACCCGTGCTCCCGCGCCCGGCACGGACTCGAGCTCCGCGCCGCGCTCGGGCCGGGACGCGGGCTCTCGCGCCGCGCCCGAGCGTGCACCACGCTCGCCCGGGCCGGCTCGGAACGGGTATGACTGGAGGCATGCGCGATCGACGGCTGCTCCCGATAGTCCTGCTCGCAGTCCTCGCCCTCGTCGCCGGGTGCTCCGGCGACAGCGCGCCCGCCGATCCCGTCTCGGGGGAGTGGCACGGCTCGATCGAGGTGCCGGGGCAGCCGCTGCCCGTCGGGGTCACCTTCGCCGACGGCGGCGCCACCATCGACATCCCGGTGCAGGGTGTCCAGGACGCGCCGCTCACCGAGGTCACCACCGATCCCGAGAACGTCGGCTTCGAACTCCGGAACATCCCCGGCGACCCGGTGTTCGCGGGCCGCTACGCCGACGACCGGATCACCGGCGACTTCACCCAGGCCGGGCAGAGCTTCCCGCTGAACCTGGAGCGCGGCGCGCTGCCGCCGCCCGCCCGGCCGCAGGAGCCGAAGCCGCCGTTCCCGTACCGCTCCGAGGACGTCAGCTACTCGAGCGGCGACATCACCGTCGCAGGCACCCTGACGCTGCCCGATGGCACCGGCCCGTTCCCCGCGGTACAGCTGATCACCGGCAGCGGCCCGCAGGACCGCGACGAGGAGCTCATGGGCCACCGGGTCTTCCTGCTCGTCGCCGACACCCTGACCCGCGCCGGGTACGCCGTGCTGCGCACCGACGACCGTGGCGTCGGCGGCACCGGCGGCGACCTGAACACGGCCACCTACGACGTGCTCGCCGACGACATCGCCGCGGGCACCGCCTTCCTGCGCGGCCGCTCCGAGATCGATCAGGGCCGGATCGGGCTCTTCGGGCACAGCGAGGGTGGCTACCTCGCGCCGCTGGCCGCCTCGAAGCAGGGCGAGCAGATCGACTTCCTCGTCCTCATGGCCGGGCCGTCGGTGCCGGGCCGGGACGTGCTGATCGAGCAGAACGGGCTGCTGCTCACCGCGGCAGGCGCCACCCCGGAGGAGGCGCGGGCGCAGCAGGAGTACGTCGCCGAGTGGTCGGCGCTGCTCGTCGCCGGCGACACCGCGGGGGCGCGGGCCGCCACCGAGCGGCAGGAGGCGGGGTTGCCGCCGGAGCAGCGCAGCACCCCGGCCGCGCTGGACGCCCAGGAGGCGCCGGTCATGCGCTCCTTCCTCGCCTACGATCCGGCGCCCGCGCTGCGCGCCGTCCGGGTGCCGACGCTCGCCGTCTTCGGCGGCAAGGACCTGCAGGTGCCGCCCGCGCAGAGCGAGCAGCCCATGCGCGACCTGCTCGCCGGAGCCCCCGACCCGACCGTGCGCACCTTCCCCGGACTGAACCACCTGCTGCAGCCCGCGAACACCGGCTCGCCGTCGGAGTACGCGGCCATCGAGACCACCATCGACCCGGCCGCGCTCACCTTCGTGACCGACTGGCTGACCACCCGGATTCCGCCGCGCTGAGCCTTATTTAGACTGGGCCCATGAGCGCACCCACGGTCGATCTGCTGGACTACGCCGACGTCCTCTCCCGCTTCGAGCCGGTGCTCGGCATGGAGGTCCACGTCGAGTTGTCCACCGCGACCAAGATGTTCTGCGGCTGCCCCACCGAATTCGGTGCCGAGCCGAACACCCAGGTGTGCCCGGTGTGCCTCGGGCTGCCCGGCGCGCTTCCGGTGGTGAACCAGAAGGCGGTCGAGTCCGCCATCCGGATCGGGCTCGCGCTGAACTGCACGATCACGCCGTGGGGCCGGTTCGCCAGGAAGAACTACTTCTACCCGGATCAGCCGAAGAACTACCAGATCAGCCAGTACGACGAGCCGATCGCGCAGAACGGCTACCTGGACGTGGTGCTCGACGACGGCAGCACCTTCCGGGTCGAGATCGAGCGCGCGCACATGGAGGAGGACACCGGCAAGTCGCTGCACGTCGGCGGCGCGACCGGGCGCATCCACGGCGCCAGCCACTCGCTGCTCGACTACAACCGGGCGGGGGTGCCGCTCATCGAGATCGTCACCAAGCCGATCACCGGGGCGGGGGAGCGCGCCCCCGAGGTGGCCCGCGCCTACGTCACCGCGCTGCGCGACCTGCTGAAATCGCTGGACGTCTCCGATGTGCGGATGGACCAGGGCTCGCTGCGCTGCGACGCCAACGTCTCGCTCATGCCGATCGGCGCCGACGTCTTCGGCACCCGCACCGAGACCAAGAACGTGAACTCGCTGCGCAGCGTCGAGGTCGCCGTCCGCTACGAGATGCGCAGGCAGGCCGCCGTGCTCACCGACGGCGGCGAGATCGTGCAGGAGACCAGGCACTTCCTGGAGGCCGACGGCTCCACCTCGCCGGGGCGCCGCAAGGAGACCGCCGAGGACTACCGCTACTTCCCCGAGCCGGATCTCGAGCCGATCGCGCCGGACGCGGAGTGGGTCGAGCGGCTGCGCGGCACCATCCCGGAGTACCCGTGGCTGCGCCGGGCCCGCATCCAGTCCGACTGGGGGCTCTCCGACGAGGTCATGCGCGACCTGGTGAACGCGGGCGCGCTCGACCTCGTCATCGCCACCGTCGACGCGGGCGCCCCCGCCAACGAGGCGCGCTCCTGGTGGGTCGCCTACCTCACCGAGAAGGCGAAGGAACGCGGGGTCGCGCTGGACGAGCTGCCCATCACCCCGGCCCAGGTGGCCGCCGTGATCGGGCTGGTCGAGGCGAAGACGGTGAACAACAAGGTGGCCAAGCAGGTCGTCGACCTGGTCATCGACGGCGAGGGCGAGCCCGCCGCCATCGTCGAGGCCAGGGGGCTCGGCATGGTCAGCGACGAGAGCGCGCTGCGGGCCGAGGTGGAGAAGGCGCTCGCCGCGAACCCCGACATCGCCGACAAGATCCGCTCCGGCAAGGTGCAGGCGGCGGGCAAGATCGTCGGCGACGTCATGAAGGCGACGCGCGGCCAGGCCGACGCCGCCCGAGTCCGCGAACTCGTCCTCGCCGCCTGCGCCTGAGGTAGTTCGCTGCCCCGGTA
>NZ_JBHSAX010000004.1:0-146426 GCF_042650385.1 Nocardia jiangsuensis | reverse complement strand
GGGGTCCGGGGGCTCGGCCCCCGGAAAACCCCCTTTCCGGACGCTAGTCCGGACCGCCTCCGCCACCGGCGGGCGGCGGAATCCGCACGACCCGGTCGTCATTGGGCCCTGGCTGCCCGCCGTCCTTGTTGACGGTGCCGACCCACACGGCACCGTCCGGCCCCGGCGTGGCCCCGTTGAGCCGCCCGTACTTGTCCTGCGCGAAGAGCGTCGGCGCCGTCGTCACCGCACGCGACGCCGGATCCGCCGTCACCAGCGCCAGCGCCCTGGCATTGCCGAGCGCCACCGCGACCCCGTCGGCGGTGGTCGCGCAGCCGGCGACGCCGGGGCGATCGGGCCAGGTCCAAGCGGTGATCGCGGTGTTGTCCGGGCCGAGTCGCTGCAACCGGTCCTCGGTGGCGGTGCGGTCGGTGACCCACACCCCGTCCACCGCGTCCCGGCACACATCGCCCGCGGTGCCGATCCCGGAGAGCAGCGTCTCCGGCTGCACCCCGCCGCCGGAGCGCGGGTTGGTGATGCCGAGCAGCTTGCCCGCCAATGTGCCCGGCGCCTGCGCGGCACCGGGATTCCCGGCGTCGCCGGTGAGCACGAGCAACCGCTCCGGCGTCACGAACTCCAGCGCGCCGTGGTTGCCGGTGGCTCCCTTCGGGATCCCGGTGAGGATCTCCTTGGGCGGCCCGCCCGCCGCGATCCGCACCACCCGGTTGTCCGACCCGGTGGTGATGTAGGCGTAGATCAGCCCGTCCTCCCGGTAGGTGGGGGAGAGCGCGAGGTCGCTGAGCCCGCCGTCCCCGGAGCCGTCCACGTCGATCCTGGCGATCTCGACCGCGGGCTGCTCCGGAACCACCTTGAGGATGCGCCCGGTGCGCCGCTCCGCCACGAGCGCGCCGTCGCCGACGGCGACCAGCCCAGCGGTGGGATCCAGGCAGGTCGCGACGACTGCGGGGTCGGGGTCGATGCACGGCCCGGTCGGCCGCTGCGTCGAGGACGGCGGCTGCGTCTCGCTCGGCCCGATCTGGGCGCCGCCGAAGGTCGGCTCCGGGGTGAACGGGCTGGACGCGGAGTCGTCGAAGCGGGCGCAGCCGGCGAGCACGGTCGAAGCGAGCACCAGGCCGAGCGCCACCCGGCCGACCGCAACCACATTCATGGTTCAGACGTTACGGAAGAACTTCCACGGCCGCCGCTCCACCCCCGAACCGGACACACCGCGGGGAACCATTCCGCGCGTCGCCGGAATCGGCCTAGGGTGGACGGTTGTGACGGAGAAGTCGAAGGGCGCACCGGATTCCGGTGACACCGGCCGGTCGCCCACAGGTCCCATCCCGCAGACCGGCGCCGTCGGCAATGTCGGCAGCCCCATGGACCAGCACGTGACGCAGGAATTCGCCCGCCCGAACCTGGGCAAGGAGGTCCCGCGGACCGACGACGAACTCGGGCTCGACCCGGACGATCTACCCAATGCCGAGGCACGCACCGAGGTGCTGCCCACCACCGCGCCGCAGCCGCCCGCCGACGACGCGACCTACTCCTACGCCAGCATCCCGCCCGCCGCCAACGCCCCGACCGATCCGGACCGCCTGCGCCGCACCCGCGACGACCGGCGCGGCACCCTCGACCTCGGGCTGTTCGTGCTGCGGCTCGTGGTCGGCGTGACCTTCGTCTACCACGGTGTGCAGAAGGCGTTCGGCTGGTTCCACGGGCCCGGTTTCGACGGCACGAAGGACTTCCTGACCCAGGGCGGCTGGGACAACGCCGGGTTGGCCGCGCCGCTGCTCATCGCCGGGGAGATCGGCGGCGGTCTGCTGCTCGTGCTCGGCCTGGCGACGCCGCTCGCCGCGGGCGCGGTACTCGCCGTGATCCTCGACGCCCTGGCTTTCAAGCAGGGCATGTACCCGGGCTTCCAGTACAAGGCCGGGCCGGGCGCGATCGAGCTGGAGAGCATTCTCGCGGGTGCGACGGTGGCGGTGCTGCTCGCCGGCCCCGGGCGCTGGTCGCTCGACCGCGGCCGCGGCTGGGCAACCCGCCCCAGCTGGGGCTCACTCCTGATCCTGCTCCTCGCCATCGGCGCGGCGGCCCTGACCTGGTGGTACCTACACGGCGGCAACCCGCTCGCCGGCTGACCCGCAGGGGCCGGTGGGCCACCCGCGCGCCTTTCGCGAGCAACCCGGGGCCGCCCGGCATCATGTGCCTCCGCACACCGGGCGCGGCCCTGTGCGCGCGCCACCCCGCGCCGAATCGGCACCCCTCACCCGAGGGGTGCCGATTCCCGTTTCACGGCACGCGCCGAACCGCACCCTTGTCCGCCGATGTCGCCAGCGCCGCGTAGGCGCGCAGCGCCGTCGTCACCGGGCGCACCCGGTCCACCGGCTGCCACGGCCGCTCCGCCGCCTCCATCTTGGCCCGCCGCTCGGCCAGCGCCGCGTCGTCGACCAGCACCTCCAGCGTCCGGGTGGCGACATCGATCCGGATCTGATCCCCGTTCCGCACCAGCCCGATCACGCCACCGCTGGCCGCCTCCGGCGAGATGTGCCCGATGGAGAGCCCGGAGGTACCACCGGAGAACCGCCCGTCGGTGATCAGCGCGCACTTCTTGCCCAGCCCGGCCCCCTTCAGGAACGCGGTCGGGTGCAGCATCTCCTGCATGCCCGGCCCACCGGACGGCCCCTCGTAGCGGACCACGAGCACGTCCCCCGCCTGGATCTTCTTGCCGAGGATCAGCGACACCGCCTCCTCCTGCGACTCGACCACGACGGCCGGTCCCTGGAAGGAGAACAGGTCCTCGTCGATACCGGCGGTCTTCAGGATCGCCCCGTCCGGCGCGATATTGCCGCGCAGCACCACCAGCCCGCCCTCGACGGTGTAGGCGTGCTCTAGATCGCGGATGCAGCCGCCGGCGGCATCGGTGTCCAGCGAGGACCAGCGGTTCTCGGTCGAGAAGGGCTCGACGGTGCGCACTCCGCCCGGCGCGGCGTGGAAGAGCTCCAGCGCCTCCGCCGAGGCCTTGCCGGAGCGGATGTCCCAGGTGTCGAGCCACTCGTCGAAGCTCGCGGTGTGCACGGTGGAGACGTTCTCCGCCAGCAGCCCGGCCCGGCGCAGCTCGCCGAGGATGGCCGGGATGCCACCGGCCCGGTGCACGTCCTCCATGTGGTAATCGGAGTTCGGCGAGACCTTGGCCAGGCACGGCACCCGGCGGCTGATCTCGTCGATGGTGCCGAGGTCGAAGTCGATCTCGCCCTCCTGCGCGGCGGCGAGGGTGTGCAGCACGGTGTTGGTGGAGCCGCCCATGGCGACGTCCAGCGCCATGGCGTTGCGGAAGGCGTCGGCGTTGGCGACGCTGCGCGGCAGCACCGAGGCGTCGTCCTCGCGGTACCAGCGGTTCGCGATGTCGACGACGACCGTGCCCGCCCGCTCGAAGAGCGCCCGGCGGGCGGCGTGCGTGGCGAGCGTGGAGCCGTTGCCGGGCAGCGCGAGCCCGAGCGCCTCGGTGAGGCAGTTCATCGAGTTGGCGGTGAACATGCCGGAGCAGGAGCCGCAGGTCGGGCAGGCGCTGCGCTCGACCTCGCTGAGCCCCTCGTCGGAGACGGCGGCGTTGGCGCTCGCCGAGATGGCGGTGATCAGGTCGGTCGGCGCCTGCGCGACCCCGCCGACGACCACCGCCTTCCCGGCCTCCATCGGCCCGCCGGAGACGAAGACCGCCGGGATGTTCAGCCGCATGGCCGCGTTCAGCATGCCCGGCGTGATCTTGTCGCAGTTCGAGATACAGACCAGTGCGTCGGCGGTGTGCGCGTTCGCCATGTACTCCACCGAGTCGGCGATGATCTCGCGGCTGGGCAGTGAGTAGAGCATCCCGCCGTGGCCCATCGCGATGCCGTCGTCCACGGCGATGGTGTGGAACTCGCGCGGAACGCCGCCGGCCGCCCGCACCGCATCGGCCACGATCTCGCCGACGTCCTTGAGATGCACGTGGCCGGGCACGAACTGGGTGTACGAGTTCGCGATGGCGACGATCGGCTTCCCGAAGTCGGAGTCGGTCATCCCGGTCGCCCGCCAGAGCGCGCGGGCGCCCGCGGCATTGCGGCCGATGGTGGTGGTGCGGGAACGAAGCGGTGGCATGGGCGTCCTCGTCTGGTCGCGGGCTGGAGCGACCGCGGGTGGCCGGTCGGGGAGAACACGACGGCCGCACCTGCGGCGCTTCAACGGTACTCGCGCCCCCGCGCACCGCCGGTCACCGGTCGTGCGGCCCCGACGGACCGCCGGTCACCGGCCGCGGTTCACTCGCCCTTCGCGGACGGCTCCGCCGAGTCGTCCGCGGCGGCTGCCGCCGCGGCCCGCTCGGCCGCCGACTGCTCCCGGATCGCCTCCTCGGCCTGGGCGAAGACATCCGGGATCCGCCCGTCCGAGGCCGCGATCAGCTCGCGCAGCCGGTCATACCCCACCGCGGGCAGCTTGACCTCGGACTCGTCGGTGAGCCGGGCCCGCACGAACCCGCGCTTGGGCAGCCGGACCCCGGCCACCCGCGACCACTCCACCGAGCGGGACGAGAAGATCGTGCGCAGCTCCAGCCCGTCCGGGGTCACCGTGGTCCGGGTGCGCTCCACCCAGGCCAGCACCACGACCGGGAGCAGCAGCAGCCACCAGAGCCCGGCCGGCCAGCCGACGAAGGCGAAGAAGACGCAGAAGGTGAGGACGAGCACGCCGATGTAGGCCAGCTGCGGCACCCGGATCACCCGCACTCCGGGCTCGACGCCGTGCGGCGAGCGCGGCCAGAGCAGCCAGCTCAGCACCCCTACCAGAGGGATCACCCCCCAGCGCAGCCAGTGCGGCCAGTCCAGCGCGAAGGCCACCGCGAGGAACACCAGGTAGAGCAGCGGCACCGCGACCGCCGCGATCCGCCGCCAGCGCCCACCCGTGGCGGATCCCGCCGCGGCGATGTGGGACGATGCAGGTGGTGGCACGGACTGATGCGGTGATGACACCCCCCCATCCTCGCATTCGGCCGAGCGGACTCGAGCAACCACTGTGCTCCCACATAATGGGACCGCGAGGGTCGGCTGTTTGACTCGACGGTTCACGCGCGCTTAACGTCGAACGCGTGAATCCAATCGAGCTTCTCGTACTCGGCCGGCGCGTCCAGCGTTGAGCACGACTTCCTAGTCGATTACGACAGCTCGCGTTGCGACGCGCCACCCTCGAACAGCCATGCTGATCGGGGGCTTTTTTGTGTTCGGGGTTCAAGACCACAAGCAGTGAGGAAAGACGGTGAGCGCACCTACCGCCAGGCCCGGGCCCTCGGCCCGCAAGCCTGCGCCTTCGGCCACTTCGCAGACACCCGTCGCGACTGCAACCGCGACGACGCGTCGCCAGCTCCCGCCCGAGCGGGTCACCGGCGCGCAATCCGTCGTGCGGTCGCTCGAGGAGCTCGAGGTCGACACGGTATTCGGCATTCCCGGCGGTGCGATCCTTCCCGTCTACGACCCCCTCTTCGACTCCACCCGGGTACGGCACGTGCTGGTCAGGCATGAGCAGGGCGCCGGCCACGCCGCGACCGGGTACGCGCAGGCCACCGGCAAGGTCGGCGTCTGCATGGCGACCTCCGGCCCGGGCGCCACCAACCTGGTGACCCCGATCGCCGACGCCCAGATGGACTCGGTGCCGATCGTCGCCATCACCGGTCAGGTCGGCCGCGGGCTGATCGGAACGGACGCCTTCCAGGAGGCCGACATCTCCGGCATCACCATGCCGATCACCAAGCACAACTTCCTGATCACCGACGGCGTCGACATCCCGCGGATCATGGCCGAGGCGTTCTACCTGGCCGCCTCCGGCCGCCCCGGCGCGGTGCTCGTCGACATCCCGAAGGACGTGCTGCAGGCGCAGACCACCTTCACCTGGCCGCCGGAGCTGCGGCTGCCCGGGTACCGCCCGGTCACCAAGCCGCACGGCAAGCAGGTGCGCGAGGCCGCGAGGATGATCCTGGAGGCCAAGCGCCCGACGCTCTACGTCGGCGGCGGCGTGATCAAGGCCGAGGCCTCGGACAAGCTGCTGGAGCTGGCCGAGCTGACCGGCATCCCGGTGGTCACCACGCTGATGGCGCGCGGTGCCTTCCCGGACTCGCACACCCTGAACATGGGCATGCCGGGCATGCACGGCACCGTCGGCGCCGTGGCCGCGCTGCAGAAGTCGGACCTGCTGATCGTGCTCGGCGCCCGCTTCGACGACCGGGTCACCGGACAGCTCGACTCCTTCGCACCGAACGCCAAGGTCATCCACGCCGACATCGACCCGGCCGAGATCGGCAAGAACCGGCACGCCGACGTGCCGATCGTCGGCGACTGCCGCGAGGTGATCGCCGAGCTGATCGAGACGCTCAAGGGCGACCCGGCCGCCGCGCGCACCCCGCTGCTCGAGCTCGTCGAGTGGTGGGGCTACCTGGGCGGACTCCGCGAGTCCTACCCGCTCGGCTGGACCCCGCCGAGCGACGGCTCGCTCGCTCCCGAGTTCGTCATCGACGCACTCGGCAGGCTCGCCGGACCGGACGCGATCTACTGCGCGGGCGTCGGCCAGCACCAGATGTGGGCCGCGCAGTTCATCAAGTACGAGAAGCCGCGCACCTGGTTGAACTCCGGTGGCCTCGGCACCATGGGCTACGCCGTCCCGGCGGCCATGGGCGCCAAGATGGGCGCGCCGGAGAAGGAGGTCTGGGCGGTCGACGGCGACGGCTGCTTCCAGATGACCAACCAGGAGCTGGCCACCTGTGCGGTGGAGGGCGTGCCGATCAAGGTCGCGCTGATCAACAACGGCAACCTCGGCATGGTCAGGCAGTGGCAGACGCTCTTCTACCAGGAGCGCTACTCCAACACCGATCTCGGCACGCACACCCTGCGCATCCCGGACTTCGTCAAGCTGGCCGAGGCGCTCGGCTGCCACGGCATCCGGGTGGAGCGGGAAGAGGACGTGGAGGCCGCGATCCGCGAGGCGCAGTCGATCAACGACCGGCCGGTGGTGATCGACTTCATCGTCGGCAAGGACGCCCAGGTGTGGCCGATGGTCGCCGCGGGCACCAGCAACGACGAGATCATGGCCGCGCGTGGCATCCGCCCGCTCTTCGACGAGGACGAGCAGGTCGGCGAGCCCGCCGTCATCCACGAGGCGCTGACCCACGGCCAGAACGGACAGGAACAGCCATGAGCACTACGCACACGCTGAGCGTCCTGGTCGAGGACAAGCCGGGCGTGCTCGCCAGGGTCGCGAGCCTGTTCTCCCGGCGCGGCTTCAATATCGAGTCGCTCGCCGTCGGCGCCACCGAGGTGCCGGAGATCTCCCGGATGACGATCGTCGTCACCGTCGAGGACCTGCCGCTCGAGCAGGTCACCAAGCAGCTCAACAAGCTGGTGAACGTCATCAAGATCGTGGAGCAGGATCCCGATGCCTCGGTGGCCCGCGAACTGATCCTGGTGAAGGTGCGCGCCGATGCCAGCGTGCGGACCCAGGTGATCGAGGCGGTCACGCTGTTCCGCGCGAAGGTCATCGACGTCTCGCCGGACGCGCTGACCGTCGAGGCGACCGGGACCAGGTCCAAGCTCGACGCGCTGCTGCGGATGCTCGAGCCGTACGGTATCCGCGAGATCGTGCAGTCCGGTGTGGTCGCGCTCGGGCGCGGTCCGAAGTCCATCACCGCGACCCGCTAGTTCAACAATCGTTCCCCGCCGCGCGGGGACTCACCGTTTCAGAAGGGACGAAACCACAGTGGCAGTCGAACTGTTCTACGACGATGACGCCGATCTCTCGATCATCCAGGGCCGGAAGGTCGCGGTCATCGGGTACGGCAGCCAGGGCCACGCGCACTCGCTGAGCCTGCGCGATTCCGGTGTCGATGTCCGGGTCGGGCTCGCCGAGGGCTCGAAGTCGCGGCCGAAGGCCGAGGAGGCCGGGCTCACCGTCGGTACCCCCGCCGAGGTGTCGGAGTGGGCCGACGTCATCATGGTGCTCGCCCCCGACACCGCGCAGGCGTCGATCTTCACCAATGACATCGAGCCGAACCTGAAGGACGGCGACGCGCTGTTCTTCGGCCACGGACTGAACATCCACTTCGGGCTGATCAAGGCCCCGGCCTTCGTCACCGTCGCCATGGTCGCCCCCAAGGGCCCCGGCCACCTGGTGCGCCGCCAGTTCGTCGACGGCAAGGGCGTGCCCGCGCTCATCGCGGTCGACCAGGACCCGAAGGGCGAGGGCCAGGCGCTGGCGCTCTCCTACGCCGCCGCCATCGGTGGCGCGCGGGCCGGCGTGATCAAGACCACGTTCAAGGAAGAGACCGAGACCGACCTCTTCGGCGAGCAGGCCGTGCTCTGCGGCGGCACCGAGGAACTGGTCAAGACCGGTTTCGAGGTCATGGTCGAGGCCGGTTACGCGCCGGAGATGGCCTACTTCGAGGTGCTGCACGAGCTGAAGCTGATCGTCGACCTCATGTACGAGGGCGGCATCGCGCGGATGAACTACTCGGTCTCCGACACCGCCGAGTTCGGTGGCTACGTGTCCGGCCCGCGGGTGATCGACGCCGACACCAAGAAGCGGATGCAGGACATCCTGAAAGACATCCAGGACGGCAGCTTCGTCAAGCGCCTCGTCGCCAATGTCGAGGGCGGCAACAAGGAGCTCGAGGGGCTGCGCAAGCAGAACGCCGAGCACCCGATCGAGGTCACCGGCGCCAAGCTGCGCGGGCTGATGAGCTGGGTCGACCGGCCGATCACCGAGACCGCCTGATCCTCCGCACGCACAGGGCCCGGTCGCTGCGGCGACCGGGCCCTGTGCTGTCTCATCCGCGCCGGAGCCCCGCCCCCGGCCGGGGCCGGTCAGCTGCTGCCGAAGGTGCCCGGCCCGAAGTTGCGGTTGAACGGCTGCTGCCAGGGGTTGTTGTTGAAGGGGCCGTTGTTGAACGGGTTGTTGTTCCAGGGGTTGCTGTCGCACCGCTCCCACCAGGGAGCGTTCGGATTCCACCAGTTGCACTGCTGCTGGAAGGGGTTGCGCGCGAACGGATCGCGCCACGGATCGTTGCGCTGATGCCGGTCGTACCGGTCGTGGCGGACCTCGGTGACGACCGGGCCCGAGACCGAGTCGGCGGCGGCGGGCGCGGCGAGCGCGAGCACCGGCGCCGCGGCGAGCGCGCCTGCGACGACCAGGCGGACCAGTGCCTTGCGGGGGGTTGATGTGGCGAACACGGTTGTTCCTTTCGCTCCGGCGGGGCGGGATTGCTCCTTTCACCCTGCTCCGCATGCGCGACAAAAGCCAGGGGTGTTCCCTGCTTCGGGGAGAGTTTCATCCCTTCGTATGAGACGACCCTGATACCCGGGTGCCGCGCGACGGCCCGCCGCCAGCAGTGGTAGCCCCATATTTGCCGAGCCCTTGCGGTGCCAATCCGCGAGGCGGACACTGTCCCGATGACGACTTCGGCTGTCTCCACCGAACGCAATGGCTCCGGCGGCAAGACCCCGAACGATCGCTCGGCACCGCCCGCCCGCGCCGCGGCGAAGGAGATGCGCCGCGCGGTCCGGCGCCGCGTCCCGCGCTCGGCGCTGGGCGAGTGGTCGCCCCCCGCCGACCGCCTCGACCCCATCGCCATCCTCCAGCAGCAGGCCGCCACCCGCGTGCCCGAGCTGGTCCCCATTCGCTACGCCCGCATGGTCAGCGGCATGTTCCCCTTCCTGCGCGGCGCCCCCGCCGTCATGGCCGCCGACCTGGCCGCCGCCGAGCACACCGGCCTGACCGTGCAACTCTGCGGCGACGCGCACCCCGTCAACTTCGGCCTCTTCGCCTCCCCCGAGCGCGCCCTGGTCTTCGACCTCAACGACTTCGACGAAACCCTCCCCGGCCCCTTCGAATGGGACGTCAAACGCCTGGTCGCCGGCCTCGCCGTAGCCGCCCGAGCCAACGGCCTCGACGACACCTGCGCCCTCCGCTGCGCCGAATCCGCCGCGGGCGCCTACCGCGCCGCCATGCGCGAGTACGCCGCCATGGACGGCCTCTCGGTCTGGTACCAGCGCACCGACGCCGAATCCGGCCTCGCCCTCATCCGCAAACCCGCCCGCCGTCGCCGAGTCGAACACACCCTCGACGCCGCCCGCGCCCGCACCACCCTGCAAGCCGTCGGCAAACTCACCGAGCCCGGGCCGGACGGCCCCCGCATCCGCCACCGCCCACCCCTGCTCGTCCCCGTCGAGCAGATCGACGCCGACGTCGTCACCGCCGTCTTCCACGCCTACCGCGAGTCACTCCCCGAGGATCGGCAGGTGCTCCTCGACCGCTATCGCGTGGTCGACGCGGCACGCAAGGTCGTCGGCGTCGGCAGCGTCGGGACGCGCTGCTTCATCGTCCTGCTCGCCGACCGGGATACCGGGGATCCGCTGTTCCTCCAGGTGAAGGAGGCCGAACAGTCCGTACTCGCGGCGCACCTGGAGCCGAGTCGGTACCGGCATCAGGGGCGCCGGGTGGTGCACGGCCAGCGAGTCATCCAGTCCACCGCGGACATCTTCCTCGGCTGGTGCAGCGGGCCGGAGGGGCGCTTCTTCTACTGGCGTCAGCTGCGGGACATGAAGGGGTCGGCGGATGTCGACACCATGACCCCCGGCGTCCTCCGCGCCTACGGCGCGCTCTGCGGCCGTACCCTCGCCCGAGCCCATGCTCGTTCCGGTGACCGGGTCGCCATCGCTTCCTACCTCGGCAGTTCGGACGTATTCGACCGTGCAATGAGTCGTTTCGCGCTGGCGTACGCTGACCAGACCATCATCGACCACCAGCGGCTGGTGGACGCGATTGCTTCGGGAGAGGTGTTGGCGGCAGAGAAGGGCTGGTAACCCAGCTTCGGTGGGGTACCGCCGGTGCGGGCGGGCGTGTCGGTGACCTCTAGTCCGAAGGCCACACCAGGGCGACGATCAACACTGCCAGCGGCAGGCCAACAGCCACGGCCATGCCCACGGTGGTCCAGCCGTCGCCGATCACCGATCACCCCGCGTAGTCGCCAGCCCACGCGGGGTGATCGACCACCGTGCCGAGTACGGCGCGGCCATGATCAGCCCGCGCGACTCCAGCTGCCCGATCGCGCGGCGCGCGCCCCAGCCGGTCAGTTGCGCGTCCCGCTGGATCTGTGCGGCGGTCAGCATCCCGCCCGGCGCGAGCACGGAGAGTACGGCCGTCTCCGCCTTCGATGTCCCGAACCCCACAGCCCGACACCCCCTGTCGTTTCAATTGGTGAGCACCCGCCGCCGGAGCTGGATCCGGACGTTGCCTGGCCTCACGGTCTTGCCCGGCGACGAAGCCGAAATCGACGCTATGCGTGCGCCTCCGGGGCCGGAATCCCTACGCTGTTCGCAGGTGTTCGCTGCTGAAGCGTGGAGGGGACGCGATGCAATCCGGCAAGGCGCTGCGCACCGCCCGGGAGGCGGCGGGTGTCTCGCTGCGCGCGCTGGCCCGGCGCGCCCACTACTCCCCGGGGTACCTCTCCCAGGTGGAGAACGGCCAACGCCCGGTCACGCCGGAGATCGTGGCCGCGTACGAGTGCACCCTGGGGACCGATGTGGGAAGGCTGGCGTCGGCCACGGCCAGCCCGCAGCATGTGGACGCCTCGGCGCTGGACGACGTAGCCGACATGCTGGCCGCGATTCGCCGCCTGGAGGATCGTGTGGGCGCGGTGGCCGTGCTGCCCGCGGTGCGCGGCATGGCGGAGATGTCGGAGCAGTTCGCCGGGGAGAGCCGCGGGTCCATCGCGGCCCCTGCCGCCCGGCTCGCGTCCGAAGTCAGCCAATTCCGTGGTTGGCTGGAACACGCCGCGGGTGCCGACCCGGCGGCCCGGCGCAGCCTGAGCACGGCACTGAAGCTCGCCGAGGAGTGTGGCGACCCGGACCGGCTGACCCACGCGCTGAGCTTCCGTGCCTACGTGGAGGCGGAGAGCGCGAACTACGCCGCCGCCGGCGCGCTGAGCGCGGCGGCCGTAGCCGTGCCCGGCGCGCACCCCCTGCTCGGCGTGTACGAACGATTCCAACGCGCCCGCGTGCTGGCCCTCACCGGGGAGCCCCGTGCCGCTGAAGCGGCGCTGGCCGACGCCGACCACGCGCAGGCCGCGGCGGAGGACGAGACGCCGCCGGAGGCGGGCTACCGGTACACGCCGGGTTTCTACGGCCTCCAGCGCGCCCGAGTGCTGCGCACACTCGGACTGACCGAACAGGCATCGGCAGAAGTCGTCGCAGCCGTCGAGGCCCTGCCCGAGGAGCATCGCCGCGCGCCGTGGGCGGTCAAGTGGCGGGCCGCGGCCAGCGGCGAAATCGACGTGCCGCACTGAGCGTCCTGTCTGTGTAGCGCCCGTGCATGGTAGGCGCCGCTGAAATCCGTGCGTTCGGTGGAGTGCCGGGGAGCCCTATCCTGTACCCGTGCACGAGTTCCTGGCCCGGGGAAATGTCGCCGATTGTCTACTGAGCGCACTCACGGGCTCGACCCCCGATGGGAGTGCGGTCGGTGCCCGGCCAAGCCATGGTCAAGTCCAAATGCGTGGTGTAAGGGGAACAGTCTCCGCGTGATCCTGATGGGTCAGGCGGTCAGTTCGGCGGGGGTTGCCTCCTGTTCGACGGTGGCATCGGTGCGTGCGCGGGAGCGGGTGAGGACGTCGAGTCCGAGGTAGCGGCGTCCTTCGATCCATTCGTCGTGCTGCTCGGCCAGCACGGCGCCGACGAGGCGGATGATCGCGGTGCGGTCGGGGAAGATCCCGACGACGTCGGTGCGGCGGCGGATCTCCTTGTTCAACCGTTCCTGGGGGTTGTTGGACCAGATCTGGCGCCAGATCTGCTTGGGGAAGGCGGTGAACGCGAGCAGGTCGGCTCGTGCGGTATCGAGGTGGGCGGCGACTCGGGGGAGCTTCTCGGCGAGTGTGTCGAGCATTCGATCGTATTGCGCGTCAACCGATTCGGCGTCGGCTTGGTCGAACACCGAGTGCAGCAGTGTCCGCACCCACGGCCAGGAGCTCTTCGGGCAGATCGACATCAGGTTCACGGTGTAGTGGGTTCTGCACCGCTGCCAGGACGCCCCCGGCAACGTGGCCCCGACCGCGGCCATCAGCCCGGCGTGGGCATCGGAGGTGACCAGCTCGACCCCGGAAAGCCCGCGGGCGAGCAGGTCGCGGAAGAACGCCAGCCAGCCGGCACCGTCCTCGCCGGAGGTGACCTGCAAGCCGAGGATCTCACGGTAGCCCTCGGCGTTGACGCCGGTGGCGACGAGGGCGTGGACGTTGATCACGCGGCCGTTCTCGCGGACCTTCAGCACGAGCGCGTCGGCGGCGAGGAAGGTGTAGGGGCCTTGGTCGAGGGGGCGGGTGCGGAACGCTTCGACCTGGGCGTCGAGATCACGGGCCATGATCGAGACCTGCGACTTCGACAACCGGGAGACCCCGAGGGACTCGACGAGCTTCTCCATCCGGCGGGTGGAGACCCCGAGCAGGTAGCAGGTCGCGACCACGCTGGTCAGGGCTCGCTCGGCGCGTTTACGGCGCTCGAGCAGCCAATCCGGGAAGTAGCTGCCGGTGCGCAGCTTGGGGACCGCGACGTCGATCGTGCCGACGCGGGTGTCGAAGTCGCGGTGGCGGTAGCCGTTGCGGTGATTGACCCGGTCGTCGCTGTGCTCGCCGTAGCCGGCCCCGCAGATCGTGTCGGCTTCGGCGCTCATCAACGCCTGGATGAACGTCGACATCATGTTCCGCAGCAGATCAGGGCTGGCGGCGGCGAGTTGGTCCGACAGCAACTTGGATGGGTCGATAGGCTGGAGATCGGTCATCGCGTGGTTCTCCTTCGAGTGACTTTGGCGGTCTCTTGAAGAATCACGCGGTGACCGTTCCTCGTCCGGCTGCGACACGCTCAGACTTTGCTGGCGTCAGGCCGTACACCACTCTGCTGGACGCAACCCAAGCCATTTGTTCTCTGTCGCAGGAGAATTCGATTGCTTGGTACCCGATTTCGTCGTGTATCGCAATGCTGGATGTCTCGGTCGCCGGGTGCGCGCCGACGTCTTGCTCGTGGGCGAGATCCTCTCGCCATCGAAGACCCGATCCGATATGGAAGCCAGGAAAGGGCCATACTCCGACGCCGGCATTCCCTGCTACTGGGAGGTGGCCACCGCGCGCACCGGCACCGCGATCGAGATGGTCCGCGCCTATGCGCTCGCGGCCGGTCACGGACCCCTTCCCGGTGGCGCGCGACCTCTCCGCCTCGCCAACTATCTCGTCGTCGATGAGTGGACCGTCGCCGACGCGAACGGAATCCGCACCTCCTTTCCTTTCCCGATGGAAATCACCTGGTCCGAACTCGCGCACTGATCGGAGCGCGCTCGTTCATGCAGAGTAGATACGCTTGCCTTCGCGTACCGGACCGGAGGGAGTGGCAGGCGATGGCCCGTATTCGCAGGATCGTCGAGGGTACACAGCGGGTGGCCGCGCATAAGCCCGAGAACGCGGTGACCTGCCAGTGGCAAGTCATCGGCGACGAGAACGGCGACCCGCTGGTGCACCTCTCGACGTTCGGTTCCGAAGGTCGGCAGTCGAATCCGAAGAGCAGCCAGTCGCTCCAGTTGAGCCGCGCGGACGCCATCGAACTCGTGCGAATCTTCAATCGAGAACTGAAGCTGGGCTGGGTGGAAGACGGAGCGCGGGAGGCCGATACGGCCCCGCCGGTGACGGAGAAGTTCGCACCGGCGACCGAGGAACTGGCGGACGAATTGCTCATGCCGGTCGACTGGTTGCAGCGCTCCATCGACCTGCTGCGGGACCGACCTCAGCTCATCTTCTACGGGCCGCCGGGCACGGGTAAGACGTACCTGGCTCGAAAACTGGCCGAGCACCTGTGCGGGGACCGGGTGACCGTGGTGCAGTTCCACCCGACCTACTCCTACGAGGACTTCTTCGAGGGGCTGCGCCCCGCCTCGACCGAAGGCGGCCAGATCACCTATGAATTGCACCACGGCCCCTTGCGACAGGTTGCCGAGCAGGCGCAGCGGGAGCCGGATCGGCTGCACGCTCTCGTCATCGACGAGATCAACCGCGGCAACCTCTCGAAGATCTTCGGCGAGCTGTACTACCTGCTGGAGTACCGGGACGAGACCATCCAGTTGATGTATTCCGGGCAGCGGATGCCCTTCCGACTGCCGGAGAACATCGTCGTGATCGGCACGATGAACCGTGCGGACCGCTCGGTGGCCTCGCTGGACACCGCAATGCGCCGGCGCTTCTCCTTCGTACACCTGCATCCGAGCCGCGAACCGACGAGTGAGCTGCTCCGCAAATGGCTCGACAAGGAGGGCCACTCCCGGGTGATCGCCGAACTCCTGGACGTGCTCAACAGCTCGATCGACGACGACGACTTCAAACTCGGGCCCTCGTACCTCATGGGGCCGGCCGCGCGGTCCAGGCACAAGATGGAGATCACCTGGCAGACCAGGATCATCCCGCTGCTCGAGGACTACCACCTCAACGAGCCCGACGTCGACGTGGACGCGCGCTACGCGCTCTCCGAGATCGAGAGCCGCATGAGCACGAAACTCGGTGACTGGGGCGCCACCGAGTGAGATCGATCGACCTGATCGAACACGAGGACACCGAGGTCGAGCTCACCGCGACGCAGTACGAAGCGATTCGCGCCCTCGATTCCATCGCCGTCACGCCCCTGTTCTCGGGGCGGTACCGGCTCAACCCGAGAGGCAAGGTCGGCGCGATCCGGCTCGGGAATCTGCAATTGGTGCTGCATCCCAAGGTGACCGAATTGAGGAGAATTCCGTTCCTTCTCGGTTTCCACACCGGCGGCGATGTGTGGCGGTCGGAGTTCGTCCGGCTCGAGGCCGTCAGCGGGTTCTCCACCGCGTTCGCCGAGTCCTTCGTGCAGCTTGCTTCCCGGGCGCTCGCCAGGGGGCCGCTGCGGCGGTATCGAACCGAAACGACGGTGTCCGCGATTCCCACGGGTCGAATGCGCGTCCGGGAACAGGCCACCCGGCAGTTCGGCGTCGCGGTGCCGATTCACATCGAACGCGACGAATACACGGTGGACACGGCGGAGAACCAGATCCTGCTCGCGGCGACGCGGCTGCTGCAGGGTCTTCCCGAACTGCCGGTCGCCACCCTGCGAAAGCTGCGGAAGATCACGCAATCGCTCCAGGATGTGCGAATTCTGTCGCGCAGCGAACCACGGCCGCCTCTCGTGTTCGATCGCGGAAACCGGACCTACCACGATGTGCTGCGCCTCTCGCTGGTGATTCTCGACGGCGGCTCGTTCGCGCTCGGAGAAGGGACGCTCACGGTCCGGGCGTTCCTCTTCGACATGTGGCGGATCTACGAGGACTTCGTGACCGGTGCGCTCCGGGCCGCGATCGCGCCGTGCGGGTTCCGGGTCGCGATGCAGGACCAGCACCTCCTGACGACGAACTCCACGATCCGATTGCGGCCCGATCTGGTGTGCTACGACGCCGCAGGGACGCCGGCCGCGGTGATCGACGCCAAGTACAAGGTGGAGCGGGGCGGCGGTCGGAATCGCACCTATCCCGAGGCGGACATCTATCAGATGCTGGCCTACTGCGCCGTGCTCGGACTTCCGGAGGGCCATCTCGTCTACGCCAGGGGTCACGAGCCGGAGAGCGTGCACCCGATCCGGAATTGCGGGATAACGATCCATTGCCACGCGCTGGATCTGGCGCTCGAACCGGACACCATGATCGAACACATCGACGCACTCGCGGCGCGAATCCTGAGAAATTCTCAGGGATGACCCGGACAGCCAGCTTCACATCGGCCGCGCGGGGTCGTTCCCCGGTCATGCACCTGAAGACACCCCCCGCCACGTCGTTTACCTCACACTTCCCCCACCTCTTCCAGGTGGAGGAATCCCCCCGCACCTGGCAAGCTGGACGGCGAGACCGGGAGTTGCAACAGAAGTTTCCCGGCTCGTCTACAGGAAAGTATGAAATGGCTCAAGGCATTGTGAAGTGGTTCAACAGCGAGAAGGGCTTCGGCTTCATCGCGCAGGACGGCGGGGGCCCCGACGTCTTCGTGCATTACTCGGCTGTGAGCGGCAGCGGCTTCCGCTCCCTCGATGAGGGTCAGCGGGTGGAGTTCGAGATCGGGCAGGGTCAGAAGGGTCCGCAGGCGCAGGACGTGCGTCTCGTTCCCTGATCCCTCAGGTCTCTCTCGGGCCCCGCACCTGGACAGGTGCGGGGCCCGAGGTGTGTTCGGCCACTGTGCGGGCGGTGGCGGCCGAGGGGGGCGTCTCCGGCGCTGTCCTGGGCTATTAAGCTGCTCGGTGGCAACCAACCCCCTTCCCCAGGAGTAACCCACCGTGAGCCAAGCTGGCCGTCCTGTTGTCCTGATCGCCGACAAGCTCGCCCAGTCGACCGTCGACGCGCTCGGTGACGGTGTCGAGGTCCGCTGGGTGGACGGGCCGGACCGTCCGGCCCTGCTGGCCGCGGTACCGGAGGCCGACGCGCTGCTGGTGCGCTCCGCCACCACCGTCGACGCCGAGGTGCTCGACGCGGGCAAGCGGCTGAAGATCGTGGCGCGGGCCGGGGTCGGGCTGGACAATGTCGAGGTTCCGGCCGCCACCGAGCGCGGCGTGCTGGTGGTGAACGCGCCCACCTCGAACATCCACACCGCGGCCGAGCACGCCGTCACCCTGCTGCTCGCCGCCGCCCGCCAGGTTCCGCAGGCCGATGCGACGCTGCGTGAGCACACCTGGAAGCGCAGCAAGTTCAACGGCGTGGAGATCTTCGGCAAGACGGTCGGCGTGGTCGGGCTGGGCCGGATCGGGCAGCTCTTCGCCGCCCGCCTCGCCGCGTTCGAGACGAAGATCGTCGCGTACGACCCCTACGTGTCGCCGGCCAAGGCGGCGCAGCTCGGCATCGAGCTGCTGCCCCTGGACGAGCTGCTGGAGCGGGCCGACCTGATCTCCGTGCACCTGCCGAAGACTCCGGAGACCAAGGGCATCATCGGCCGCGAGGCGATCGCCAAGACCAAGCCGGGCGTGATCATCGTGAACGCGGCGCGCGGCGGGCTGGTGGACGAGGTCGCGCTGGCCGAGGCCATCACCTCCGGGCACGTGCGCGCGGCGGGGCTCGACGTCTTCGAGACCGAGCCGTGCACCGACAGCCCGCTCTTCGAGCTGCCGCAGGTCGTGGTCACCCCGCACCTGGGCGCCTCCACCACCGAGGCGCAGGACCGGGCGGGCACCGATGTCGCCAAGTCGGTGCTGCTGGCGCTGGCCGGCGAGTTCGTGCCCGGCGCGGTGAACGTCACCGGCGGCGCGGTGGCCGACGAGGTCGCGCCGTGGCTGGAGATCGTGCGCAAGCAGGGCGCCCTGCTCGGCGGGCTCTCCGACGAGCTGCCGGTGAGCCTGGAGGTCCAGGTGCGCGGCGAGCTGGCCGCCCAGGAGGTCGCGGTGCTGCAGCTCGCGGCGCTGCGCGGCATCTTCTCCGCGCTCATCGAGGACCAGGTGACCTTCGTGAACGCGCCCGCGCTCGCGCAGGACCGCGGGATCAGCGCCGAGGTGACCACGGTGTCGGAGAGCCCGAGCCACCGCAGCCTGGTCGACCTGCGCGCGGTGTTCGGCGACGGCCGCACGCTCAATGTCGCGGGCACGCTCACCGAGCCGCAGCAGGTGCAGAAGATCGTCAACATCAACGGGCGCAACTACGACCTGCGCGCCGAGGGGCTGAACCTGGCCATCCTGAACTACGACGACCAGCCGGGCGCGCTCGGCAAGATCGGCACCAAGCTGGGCGAGGCCGGGATCGACATCCTGGCCGCGCAGCTCACTCAGGACGCGGACAAGGATGGCGCCACGGTGCTGCTCCGGGTCGGCCAGGAGGTGCCCGCCGAGGTGCAGGGCGCCATCGCGGAGGCCGTGGGGGCCACCAAGATCGCGCAGATCGACCTGTCCTGAGCGGCTCGGAAAGCAACGGAGCAACCATGAAGCTTGCTGTCATCCCCGGTGACGGAATCGGCCCCGAGGTCGTCGCCGAGGCGCTCAAGGTGCTGGACACGGTGCTGCCCGGTGTCGAGCGCACCGAGTACGACCTGGGCGCCGAGCGGTACCACGCGACCGGAGAGATCCTGCCGGACTCGGTGCTGCCCGAGTTGAAGCAGCACAACGCCATCCTGCTCGGCGCGATCGGCGATCCGTCGGTGCCGAGCGGGATCCTGGAGCGCGGGCTGCTGCTGCGCACCCGGTTCGCGCTCGATCACCACGTGAACCTGCGGCCGTCGAAGCTGTACCCGGGGGTCTCCAGCCCGCTGGCCGGGTCGCCGGACATCGACTTCGTGGTGGTGCGCGAGGGCACCGAGGGGCCGTACACCGGCACCGGCGGCGCCATCCGGGTGGAGACCCCGCACGAGGTCGCCACCGAGGTGAGCACCAATACCCGCTTCGGCATCGAGCGCGTGGTGCGCTACGCCTACGCCAAGGCGCAGGCGCGGCGCAAGCATCTCACGCTGGTGCACAAGACCAATGTGCTCACCTTCGCCGGGTCGCTCTGGCAGCGCACGGTGGCCGAGGTCGGGGCCGAATTCCCGGACGTCGCCACGGCGTACCAGCACATCGATGCCGCGACCATCCACATGGTCAACGACCCGGGCCGCTTCGACGTGATCGTCACCGACAACCTGTTCGGCGACATCATCACCGATCTGGCGGCCGCGGTGAGCGGTGGGATCGGGCTGGCGGCGAGCGGCAACATCGACGCCTCCGGCGCCAATCCGAGCATGTTCGAGCCGGTGCACGGGAGTGCGCCGGATATCGCCGGGCAGTCGAAGGCGGATCCGACCGCCGCGATTCTCTCGGTGGCGCTGCTGCTCACCCACCTCGGGCACACCGAACAGGCGGGGCGCATCGAGTCGGCGGTGGCGAAGGATCTGGCCGGACGCTCCGGTTCGGCCTCGACCGTCGAGGTCGGGGATCGGATCGCGGCCGCGGTCTAGGGTTCCCAGATCTGTGCCCCACCCGGGTTCGGGTGGGGCACAGCTGTCTCAGCGGGGCTCCGCCCCGCAGGCCCGCGGCGGGCCGGAGCGCGTCGGGAACGCGACGCCGCGTTCCCGCGAGGAGTCGGGGACGCCGCGCGCAGGTAAGCCGGGGCTGCTGATGTCGGGATGGCGCGGTTCAGTGGTCCGTGTGCCGGCGGTCCCGCGGGACCAGGGGGACCGCTACCGCGGCGATCACGGCGGCGGCGATGAAGACCGCGGGGAAGCCTGCGGCGTCGATGACGGCCCCGAAGACCGGCGGCACCGCCGCCATGGCCAGGTTCTGGCCGGTGTTCTGCACGCCGAGCCCGCGCCCGCTCCAGTACGGCCCGGCGATCTCGGCGACCGCGGTGAAGGCCAACCCGTTGTCCGACACCGTGATCACCGACGCCGCCACCAGCAGCGGGATCGCCACCCACCACCACTCGGTCCAGGCGGCCAGCGCCAGCGCGGCCATCGAGACGACCGCCGCGAAGGCCACCGTGCGCAGCGGGCCGAGCCTGCTGCCGACCCGATCCGACCAGGCGCCCGCACCGATCCGGCCGATAGCGCTGAGGACCTGGGTGCCGGTCACCAGGAGCCCGGCCGCGGCCAGCGACCAGCCCGCGTCCCGGTGCAGCCAGAGCAGCGCGAAGGTCCACAGCGTGCCCTGCGGCACCACCAGCAGCACCGAGACGAGGTGCACCCGCCACAGCGTGCCGTCACCCCGGTAGGGGTTGGCGAGCAGCCCCGGATCGGCCTCCGAGCGCTGCGGCCGCGGCGGATCGATGATCCCGACCGCGCACGCGGCCGCCGCCAGCAACGCCATGACCGCCGGGACGAGCACCGCGGCGGGCACCCCGTGCTGCGCGGCCACCGCGGGAATCGCCAGCGCGCCGATCCCGACCCCGAGCGGCTGCGCGGTCTGCCTGATGCCCATGGCGAGCCCGCGCCGGTGCGGCGGGAACCAGCCGACGATCACCCGCCCGCTCGCGCCGTTGGTGCTGGCCGCCCCGGCCCCGCCGAGAAAGAGCAAGGCGCCCAGCGCGATCGGGTGTGCGGTGAGCGCGGCCGCACCGCCGGCGGCGGCGGTGATCAGCGGCCCGGCCACGAGCACCTTGCGCTCGCCGATCCGGTCCACCACCCAGCCCCAGGCGATCAGCGTGCAGACCAGCCCGACGGTGGGCATGGCGACCAGCAGCCCCGCGATCGGCAGCGACATCCCGCCGTCGGTGAGCGCGGGGAGCAGGAACGGCACGCCGTGGATGAAGACCGCGCTCGCGGCCTGCGCGAACACCCCGAGCCCGAGCATGGCCCAGCGTCGCCGTTCGCCGACGGCCGCCGTCGTCGCCATCATGAGGCACCTCGCATTCCCATATTTCGGGATTACTATCTCACAAAATGAACATCGCGCCCACCGTACACCGCGGCGGAGCGGACCGCTCGGTCGGGTGTGTTCGAGCAGGTGGCGCCGGGTCGATAGACTGCGGCCATGCGCCTAGGTCGAGTAGCCAGTCCCGACGGAGTCGCCTTCGCCCGTATCGAGGGCGAGGGATCCGAGAGTGTCGCCAGGGAGATCGCCGAGCATCCGTTCGGCAGCCCGACCTACACCGGCCGGAGCTGGCCGGTGGCCGACGTGCGGCTGCTCGCGCCGATCCTGGCGAGCAAGGTGGTGTGCGTGGGCAAGAACTACGCCGCGCACGCCGCGGAGATGGGCGGCGAAGCGCCGGAATCGCCGGTCATCTTCCTCAAGCCGAACACCGCCATCGTCGGCCCGAACGCCCCGATCATCCTGCCGCCCAGTTCTTCCCGGGTCGACTACGAGGGCGAGCTGGCGGTGGTGATCGGTCGCCCGTGCAAGGACGTGCCCGCCGCGAAGGCGCGCGACGTCATCCTCGGCTACACCGTCGCGAACGATGTCACGGCGCGCGACCAGCAGAAGTCGGACGGCCAGTGGACCAGGGGCAAGGGGTACGACACCTTCTGCCCGCTCGGGCCGTGGATCGAGACCGAGCTGGACCCGGGCGATCTGGAGATCGTCACCGAGCTCGACGGCGAGGTGCGCCAGCGCAGCCGCACATCCCAGCTGCTGCACGATATTCCGACGCTGATCGAGTTCGTCAGTACGGTGATGACGCTGCTCCCCGGCGACGTGCTGCTGACCGGCACCCCCGAGGGCGTCGGTCCGGTGCAGGCGGGCCAGAACGTCTCCGTGACCGTCGAGGGAATCGGTACGCTGACCAATCCCGTTGCCACGAAACGCTGAAAGAGAGCCATGACCGAAGTTCGGGTCCGCTTCTGCCCGTCGCCCACCGGGACCCCGCACGTGGGGTTGGTGCGCACCGCGCTGTTCAACTGGGCGTTCGCCCGGCACCACGGCGGCACCTTCGTCTTCCGGATCGAGGACACCGACGCGGCCCGCGACACCGAGGAGTCGTACCGCGCGATCCTGGACGCGCTGCGCTGGCTCGGCCTCACCTGGGACGAGGGCCCGGAGGTCGGCGGGCCCTACGAGCCGTACCGCCAATCCCTGCGCCGGGGGCAGCATCTGGACGTCGTGCGGAGGTTGCTGGCGGCCGGTGAGGCGTACGAATCCTTCTCCACGCCGGACGAAGTCGAGGCTCGGCACCGCGCCGCCGGGCGCGATCCGAAGCTCGGCTACGACAACTTCGACCGCGACCTGACGGCCGAGCAGATCGCGGCTCACAAGGCCGAGGGCAGGCCCGCGGTGGTGCGGCTGCGGATGCCGGACGAGGACCTCGGCTGGCACGACCTGGTGCGCGGGGAGACCGTCTTCAAGGCAGGCACGGTGCCCGACTTCGCGCTCACCCGCGGGTCGGGCGATCCGCTGTACACGCTGGTCAACCCGGTCGACGACGCGCTCATGCGGATCACCCACGTGCTGCGCGGCGAGGACCTGCTCTCGTCCACCCCGCGGCAGCTCGCGCTCTATGCCGCGCTGCGCCGGATCGGGGTCGCCGAGTTCACCCCCGAGTTCGGCCACCTGCCCTTCGTGATGGGGCCGGGGAACAAGAAGTTGTCGAAGCGGGATCCGGAGTCCAACCTGTTCGCCCATCGCGATCGCGGCTTTGTTCCCGAAGGTTTGCTGAATTACCTCGCGCTGCTCGGTTGGGGCCTCGCCGACGACCGCGACGTGTTCTCCATGACGGAGATGGTCGAGGCCTTCGACATTTCCTCGGTGAATTCCAACCCAGCCCGTTTCGACCAGAAGAAGGCCGACGCGATCAACGCGGAACACATCCGTTTGCTGGAGGTCGGAGATTTCGCCCGCAGGCTCCGGGAGTTCCTGACCGGGCAGGGCCGGATCGGCGCGGAAATCGACGAGAAGGTCTTCGCCGCGGCCGCCGAGTTGGTCCAGACCCGGATCGTGGTTCTGGACGACGCGTGGGGGCTGCTGCGATTCCTGTTCGCCCCCGCCGACGAGTTCTCGATCGACCCCGCGGCCGGGTCGAAGAATCTCGGCGAGCCCGCCGAGCCGGTACTGCGGGCCACGCTCGGCGCACTCGAACCGCTGGCCGAGTGGAGCACCGCCGCTATCGAGGAGGCACTGCGCGTCGCATTGATCGAGAAACTGGAGTTGAAACCGAGGAAGGCATTCGCGCCGGTGCGGGTGGCGATCACCGGTTCGCACATCAGCCCGCCGCTGTACGAGTCGATGGAGCTGCTCGGGCGGGAACTCTCGCTGGCCCGGCTGAACGCCGCGCTGGAGTGGCGCCCCGAGGGCTGAAACAGGGGTCTGACCAGGCGATTTGTAGTTTACCCCGGCCCCTTTGGTACTCTTCTTCCCGGCCGGAAAACGCCCCCTCGCATTCAGCCGGAAGCGAGGTCGGGGTCGCCTGGTCATTGGGGTATGGTGTAATTGGCAACACAGCTGATTCTGGTTCAGCCATTCTAGGTTCGAGTCCTGGTACCCCAGCGGAGAGCCGATCGCCGAAAGCGTTCGGAACCCGGCGATTTGGTCGCCGGACTCCCGCCAGCTAAGCTGGCAACCGCCTCCCGAAAGGGAGGCAGAAGCAAGTCCTGGCCCCGTCGTCTAGCGGCCTAGGACGCCGCCCTCTCAAGGCGGTAGCGCGGGTTCGAATCCCGTCGGGGCTACAACCGCGAGGCCCCCGATCCACTCGGATCGGGGGCCTCGCGCGCTGTCAGGAGGGCTCGCCCAGCGTGCTCCCGCCCAGCGGCATGGCGGGCATCCCCAGCTTGCGGTGATCCCAGGAGCGCACCCGCTCCGGCACCACCCGCACCGCGATCCGCTTGTGCAGCATCTGCTCGACCAGCGGCCGCAGGTCATCGGTGTACGGGCCGGTATAGCGCTCCCAGACGCTCACCCCCACCGCGAAGAGCCGCTCCGGGTCGTCCACCACCTCGGCGCGCCCCTCGATCGAGACCCCGCGCAACTGGTCGTAGGTGTCGCCGGCCTCGACCAGGCAGGTCACCCGCGGATCGCGGCGCAGATTCACCGCCTTCTGCGACTTCGCCTTGGTCTCGAACCACACCTCGCCGTCGAGGAGGGCGTACCACATCGCGGTCAGGTGCGGCACGCCCGCCCTGCCCAGCGTGGCGAAGGTGGCGACCCGGCTGGTCTCCAGGAAGCGGGTGATCTCCGCCTCGGACATCACGATCTGCGTGCGTTGATTGACTCCCATGCCGCCACTCTAGAACGCGTTGCAGTCGGGTCAGAGCCGCTTCTGCAGCGCCTCCGCCGCCGCCACCAGGTCGGCGGCCCAGCGCGCGCCCGGCCTGCGGCCCATCCGGTCGATCGGGCCGGAGACCGAGATCGCCGCCACCACGGCGCCGGAGACATCGCGCACCGGGGCCGAGACGCTCGCCACGCCCGCCGCCCGCTCGGCCGCGCTCTGCGCCCAGCCGCGCCTGCGCACCTCGGCCAGCGCGCGCTCGCCGAAGACCGCCTCGGCGAGCAGGTCGCGCTGGAGTTCCGGATCGGCCCAGGCCAGCAGCACCTTCGCTGCCGAGCCCGCGGTGAGCGGTAGTCGCGACCCCACCGGAACGGTGTCCCGCAGCCCCACCGGCGGCTCCAGCGCGGCCACGCAGACCCGGGAGTGGCCGTCCCTGGCGTAGAGCTGCACGCTCTCGCCGGTGATCTCGCGCAGCCGGGGCAGCACCGCGCCCGCGGCGTCCAGCAGCGGGTCGGTCGCCCCGACGGCCAGCTCGGCGAGGGCCGGGCCCGGCCGCCAGCGGCCCTGGTTGTCCCTGGCCAGCAGGCGGTGCACCTCGAGGCCGACGGCCAGGCGGTGCGCGGTGGCCCGCGGCAGCCCGGTGCGGGCGCAGAGCTCGTTCAGCCCGCAGGGCTCCTCGGCCACCGCGTACAGCACCGTCACGGCTTTGTCCAGGACCCCGATGCCGCTATGCTGTCTCATAGAACGATACTAACGTCTCGTATTCTGGGATTCAAAAACGAATCCACCAGCCCCTGGTACGGAAGGTGATCCAAGAATGGCCGATCGTCCACGCACACTGGCCGAGAAGGTGTGGGAGCAGCATATCGTCGCGCGCGGGGAGGGCGAGGGCGCGAGCCGCGAGCCCGACCTGATCTACATCGACCTGCACCTGGTGCACGAGGTGACCAGTCCGCAGGCCTTCGACGGGCTGCGCGCGGCGGGGCGCCCGGTGCGCAGGCCGGACCTCACCATCGCGACCGAGGACCACAATGTCCCGACCACCGACATCGACAAGCCGATCGCCGATCCGGTCTCCCGCACCCAGGTGGAGACGCTGCGGCGCAACTGCGCCGAGTTCGGCATCCGGCTGCACCCGATGGGCGACCTGGACCAGGGCATCGTGCACGTGGTCGGCCCGCAGCTCGGGCTCACCCAGCCGGGGATGACCGTGGTCTGCGGTGACAGCCACACCTCGACGCACGGCGCCTTCGGCTCGATCGCCATGGGCATCGGCACCAGCGAGGTGGAGCACGTGCTCGCCACCCAGACGCTCTCGCTGCGCCCGTTCAAGACCATGGCCATCACCGTGGACGGCGAGCTGCCCCCCGGCGTCACGAGCAAGGACCTGATCCTGGCCGTGATCGCGAAGATCGGCACCGGCGGTGGCCAGGGCTACGTCCTCGAGTACCGGGGTGAGGCGATCCGGGCCATGTCCATGGAGGCGCGGATGACGGTCTGCAATATGTCGATCGAGGCGGGCGCGCGGGCGGGCATGATCGCCCCGGATGCGACCACCTACGAATTCCTGAAGGGCCGCCCGCACGCGCCGCAGGGCGCCGACTGGGATGCCGCCGTCGCGGCCTGGGACCAGCTGGCGACCGACGAGGGCGCGGTCTTCGATGCCGAGGTGCACATCGACGGCGCGGCGCTGACCCCGTTCGTCACCTGGGGCACCAACCCGGGCCAGGGGCTGCCGCTCGGCGCGACGGTGCCGGACCCGGCGGACATCGCCGACGAGTCCGAGCGCGATTCGGCCGCCAAGGCGCTGCGCTACATGGATCTGATTCCGGGCACCCCGCTGCGCCAGGTGACCGTCGACACCGTTTTCGTCGGCTCCTGCACCAACGGCCGGATCGAGGATCTGCGCGCCGTCGCCGATATCTTGAAGGGCAGGCACGTCGCCGACGGCGTGCGCATGCTCGTGGTGCCGGGAAGTATGCGGGTGCGCGCGCAGGCCGAGCAGGAGGGCCTCGGGGATATCTTCACCGCCGCAGGCGCGGAATGGCGGCAGGCGGGCTGCTCGATGTGCCTGGGAATGAATCCCGATCAGCTGGAGCCGGGTCAGCGCTGCGCCTCGACCTCGAATCGCAACTTCGAGGGCAGGCAGGGCAAGGGCGGCCGGACGCATCTGGTGTCGCCGCTCGTCGCCGCCGCCACGGCGGTGCGCGGAACGCTGTCCGCACCCGCCGATCTGGACTGACGACCACCCGAACCCCACCCCGGAGGAATTTCCATGGAACCGTTCACCGTGCACAAGGGCATCGGCGTGCCGCTGCGCCGCTCGAACATCGACACCGATCAGATCATTCCCGCGGTTTACCTCAAGCGCGTCACCCGCACCGGATTCGAGGACGGGCTCTTCGCGGCCTGGCGGACCGATCCGGACTTCATTCTGAACACCGCGCCCTATGATCGGGGCAGCGTGTTGGTCGCCGGTCCCGATTTCGGGACCGGGTCGTCCCGTGAGCACGCGGTGTGGGCACTGTCGGACTACGGCTTTCGAACGGTGATCTCGTCGCGTTTCGCCGACATCTTCCGTGGGAATGCGGGTAAGGGCGGCTTGGTCGCCGCGCAGATGTCACAGAATGATGTCGAAATGCTCTGGAAGTTGCTCGAGGAACAGCCGGGGTTGGAATTGGTTGTGGACCTGCGGGCACGCACCGTGACGGCAGGAACCGTCGTGTTGCCGTTCGACATTGACGACTACACTCGGTGGCGTCTCCTGGAGGGTCTGGACGATATCGGACTGACACTCCGCCAGGAAGCCCGGATCGGGGCCTATGAAAACCAAAGGCCGGCATGGAAACCCACCACCCTTCCGGCGCATATTTCGCGGGCGTAATCACCTCGGGCCGTTAGCTGCGCTACATGTAGGCCGGTAGCTGGACGTGTGCTAAACCACATGAATTTTGGCGTGGCACATAGACTCTTGCCCAAACTGGGTTTACCGTGGTACCTAGTCGGTCCGACGACGGGCCATTAGTCTGCGGAGGATTCAATGAACAAGGCGGAACTGATCGACGTTCTGACCGAAAAGTTGGGTACGGACAGGCGCACGGCCACCGCGGCAGTCGAGCACGTGGTCGACACCATCGTCCGCGCCGTCCACAAGGGTCAGAGCGTCACCATCACCGGATTCGGCGTCTTCGAACAGCGCAAGCGCGCCGCGCGCGTGGCCAGGAACCCGCGCACCGGCGAAACCGTCAAGGTGAAGCCGACTTCGGTGCCGGCTTTCCGGCCGGGCGCGCAGTTCAAGGCCGTGATCGCGGGTAAGCAGAAACTCGCGGCGAGCGGCCCGGCTGTGAAGCGCGGCGTGAATGCGCCGGTGGCCGCGAAGAAGACGGCCGCCAAGAAGACCGCGGCGGCCAAGAAGGCGACGGCGGCCAAGAAGACGACCGCCGCCGCCACCAAGGCACCGGCCAAGACCACCGCCCGCAAGGCGGCGACCAAGGCGCCCGCCACCAAGGCCGCGGCCAAGAAGACCACCGCGACCAAGGCACCGGCCACCAAGGCCACCGCCACCAAGACCGCGGCGAAGAAGGCTCCGGCCAAGAAGACCACCGCCGCGGCCACGAAGACGGCCGCCGCCAAGGCTCCGGCCAAGAAGACCACCGCCACCAAGGCGGCGGCCACCAAGACGGCGGCGGCGAAGAAGGCCCCCGCCAAGAAGACCGCCACCGCGGCGAAGACCACCGCGGCGAAGACGACGGCGGCCAAGAAGACCACCGCGGCCAAGAAGGCACCGGCCCGCCGTAGCAGCTGAAACCCAGCTCACGACGGTGTCCGTGACATCCGTACCGGCGTCCACCGCGACCGGTCGGTGCCATCGGAACGCGGTGCGGCGCAGCCGGAAGACCAGATCGTCTTCCCGGCCCGCAGGCAGATGGAGAACGGCCCCGGGACACACCGACCCCGGGGCCTTTCTCGCGCCCGCTACTCCTCGGTGCTGTCCACGTAGAGCCGCCGGTCCAGGTGGTCGGCGGCCACCATGCGGCCGTCGACGAAGGAGAGCACCCAGACGCTGCCCTTGCGGTTCCGCGCGGGCGGCAGCGTGAGGCCGTCGGCCGCCGCCCACTCGCGCATCAGGTCGGGGATCACCTTGCCCTGGCTGCACACCACCCGGACGGCGCTGTCCGACACCAGCTCCCGGATCCGGGTCAGCGCGGCCGCCGGATCGGCCGCGTAGGCGTCCTCGGAGAGCGCGGGCTCCAGCCCGACGTCGACCCCGAGCGAATCGGCGAGCGGGGCCACCGTCTGCACGCAGCGCGCCGGGTCGGCCGAGAAGACCTGCTGCGCACCGAAGGCGAGCAGGTTCGGCACCAGCGTCAGCGCCTGCTCGGCGCCGGCCGGCTCCAGCGGGCGTTCCCGGTCCGGGCCCGCGTACTTGCCGCGCTGCCCGGCCTTGGCGTGCCGGACCAGGAGCAGTGTGCTCGTCCGCGGCGGCAGCTTGCTGAAGGTGCGGAGCACCTGCCGGTCCATCGGGTAGGAGAGTTCCCGCATCACCTTGTCCAGCGAGTGCCAGACCAGGTCGTCGATCTCGTCGCTGGGGTCGAATTCGCCATCGCGCGCCTCCGCCGCCCAGTAGTCCACCCGCTTGAGCTTGCGGTGCCCGGTGACCGGGTAGGTCACGTGCCCGAGGTAGCGGCCGAGCACGCCGTGCACGCCGGTCTCCTCGGCGACCTCGCGCACGGCGGCAAGCACCGGCGACTCACCCGGCTCCAGCTTGCCCTTCGGCAGCGACCAGTCCCGGTACTTGGGCCGGTGCACGAGTGCGATCTCGATCTCGCCCGCGCCGGACGCCCGCGCCGGACGCCACAGCACGGCGCCCGCGGCGTGGATGTCGGCGGTCACGCGATGATCCCAGAAGCTGTCATCCCGCGTCCCGCTCACTGCTGGTCCGGCCTCCGCAGCCGCATCAGCGATTCCTGGTGATCGCGCACCTGCTCGTCGTCCAGGTCGCCGCCCGGCTGCGCCAGCCAGCTGCCGTCCGCGCGCAGCACCCAGCACCGGGTGGCCGGGTGCAGCGCGGAGTCGAAGACCCCGTCCAGCTGCTCGCGCAGCTTGGGATCCTTCACCTGGGCCATGACCTCGACCCGGCGGTCCAGGTTGCGGTGCATCATGTCGGCGGAGCCGATCCAGAACTCGTTCTGCGCGCGGAAGTGCATCACCCGGGAGTGCTCGAGGAACCGGCCGAGGATCGAGCGCACCTCGATGTTCTCGCTCATGCCCGGCACGCCGGGGCGCAGCCCGCAGATGCCGCGAACCACGATCTGCACCTGCACCCCGGCCTGCGAGGCGCGGTAGAGCGCGTCGATCACCTGCTCGTCGACGAGGGCATTGGCCTTCAACCGGATCCGCGCCTGCTCGCCCTGCTGCGCCAGCTCGGTCTCGCGCTGGATCCGCTCGATGATCCCGGCCCGCACGCCGTGCGGGGCGACCAGGATGTTGCGGTAGTCCTCCTTGCGGGAGTACCCGGTGAGCGAATTGAACAGGTCGGTCAGGTCGGCGCCGATCTCCGGTGCGGCGGTGAGCAACCCGACGTCCTCGTAGAGCCGCGCCGTCTTCGGGTTGTAGTTGCCGGTGCCGATGTGGCAGTAGCGCCGGATGGTGGAGCCCTCGCGCCGCACCACCAGGCAGGTCTTGCAGTGCGTCTTGAGCCCGATCAGGCCGTAGACCACGTGCACGCCCGCCTGTTCCAGCGCGCGGGCCCACTTGATGTTGGCCTGCTCGTCGAAGCGCGCCTTGATCTCCACCAGCGCGACCACCTGCTTGCCCGCCTCGGCGGCGTCGATCAGCGCGTTCACGATCGGCGAGTCACCGGAGGTGCGGTACAGCGTCTGCTTGATGGCCAGCACCTGCGGGTCGGCCGCCGCCTGCTCGATGAAGCGCTGCACGCTGGTGGAGAAGGAGTCGTAGGGGTGGTGCACCAGCACGTCGCCCTCGCGCAGCGCGGCGAAGACGTTGCGCGGGGTCTCCCGCTCGCCGAACGCGGCCGGGGTGGCCGGAACGTACGGGGTGTCCTTGAGATTCGGCCGGTCGACGCCGTAGACCTGCATGAGCGAGGAGAGGTCGAGCAGCCCGGGCACCTGGATGACGTCGCGCGGGTCGACCTCGAGCTCGCGCAGCAGCAGGTCGAGCATGTGCTCGGTCATGTCGTCGGAGACCTCGAGCCGCACCGGGGAGCCGAAGCGGCGCCGGGCCAGCTCGCGCTCCAGCGCCTGCAGCAGGTCCTCGTCCCGGTCCTCGTCGACTTCGAAATCGGCGTTGCGGGTGATCCGGAAGGAGTGGTGCTCCACCACCGTCATACCGGGGAAGAGCAGGTCGAGGTGGGCCGCGATCAACTCCTCCATGGGCAGGAAGGCCGCGATCGGGGTGGCCGTCTCGGTGCGCCGCACCCGGACGAAGCGATCCACGTTGTCCGGCACCTTGACCCGCGCGAAGTGCTCGCCGCCGGTGGTGGTGTCCTTCACCGTGACGGCCAGGTTCAGGCTCAGCCCGCTGATGTAGGGGAAGGGGTGCGCCGGGTCGACCGCGAGCGGGGTGAGCACCGGGAAGACCTGGTCGTGGAAGTACCCCGAGAGCTTCTCCGCCTCGGCGACCGAGAGGTCGCCCCAGCAGATGATCTCGATGCCCTCCTCGGTGAGCGCCGGATCCACCGAGTCGAGGAAGACGCCCGCGTGCCGCTGCGCGATCTCCCGTGCCCGCGCGGCGATCAGCTCGAGCTGCTCGCTCGGCGACCGGCCGTCCGCGGAGCGGACCAGCAGCCCGGTCTCCGCCCGCCGCTTCAGCCCGGCGACGCGCACCATGTAGAACTCGTCCAGGTTCGAGGCGAAGATCGCGAGGAACTTGGCGCGCTCCAGCAACGGCAGCGACTCGTCCTCCGCGAGCGCCAGCACCCTGGCGTTGAAGTCCAGCCAGCTGAGTTCCCTGTTGAGGTAGCGATCACGTGGCAACTGTGCCGTCGCCGGATCGGCCAGCAGCGGGGTGGCAGCCGGGGGGGCAGTGGGGAGCAACTGCTGCTTGACGGTTTCCGTATCGCTCACGCCTTCGATCATCCCCTACGAACCGCTCGGTGCGCAGCGCGGCATCAGCGAAGACCGCGTGTTTCACCCGGGCCGCGGCGACCATCTAGCATACCGGGTGGACGGGTTCGTGAACGGCGCCCGGATGCCCGATGTCGGTCAGGACAGCAGTGGTCGCCGGACCGGCCCCGAGCCGCAGGATCAGATCCAGATCGGCGCCGGTGTCGACATCGTGCCGCAGCCCCGGCCAGTCGCCGTCCAGCGGGAAGGCGCCACCGGTCACGTGACGCAGCGCCGAGCTCGGGCCGAATCGTGGCGCCAGCGGTGCGAATCCGTCCAGCTGCAGCAGCGCGGCGGTGCCCTCGCCGGTGTGGTCGGTGACCATCGCGCGGCGACCGGGCGGCGCCGCGGCCAGCGCCTCGGCCAGCTCGGCCGGGCGCAGCGCGGGCAGATCCGCCTGCATCGCCACCAGCGCGACCGGGCCGTGCCTGCGCCGCACCGCCGCGGCGGCCGCGGTGAGGGCGTTGTTCAGCCCGTCGGGGGCGAGCCCCGCGCCGGGGCCGCCCGGGTCGGGGTGCGCGACGGCGCCGAGCGCGCGGGCCAGCGCGGCCACGGCCGCGTCCGGGGTGACCACGGTGACCGAATCGATCGGCGCGGCGGCCAGCGCGGCGTGCACGGTGTCGGTGAGCATGGCGAGCGCGAGCCGCGAGCGATGTTCCGGGCGTAGCCGATCGGCCAACCGGCTCTTGGCGCGGTCCAGGCTCTTCACCGCGATGACGGCGTGCACGGCGTGCGGACGCATGACCCCGATCCTTCCATGACATATTGAGCGGATGACACGGGCGGCGGTACTGGGTGCGGGTTCATGGGGTACTGCGTACGCCAAGGTCTTGGCCGATGCCGGAACCGAGGTCACGATCTGGGCGCGCAGGCCGGAGGTGGCGCTGGCGCTCGCCACCGAGCACCGCAATCCGTTCTACCTCGCCGACGTGCAACTCCCCGCCGTCGCCGCCACCGACGATCACGAGCGCGCACTGGACGGCGCCGACATCGTGGTGCTCGCGGTGCCCTCGCAGTCGCTGCGCGGCAACCTCGAACACTGGAGACCCGCGCTGCGCAGGGCCCTCGACGAGAACGACGCCTCGCTGCTCAGCCTGGCCAAGGGCATCGAGACCGGAACCCTGCTCCGGATGAGCCAGGTGATCACCGAGGTGACCGGCGCCGACCCGGGCAGCGTCGCGGTGCTCTCCGGGCCGAATCTGGCCAGGGAGATCGCCACCGGCCAGCCGGCCGCGACGGTGATCGCCTGCAGCGACGAGGCGCGCGCGGTCGCGCTGCAGCAGTCCTGCGCCACCGGATATTTCCGGCCGTACACCAATGTCGACGTGGTCGGCTGTGAGATCGGCGGCGCCTGCAAGAACGTCATCGCGCTGGCCTGCGGCATCGCCTCCGGCATGGGGCTCGGCGACAACTCGGTGGCCAGCCTGATCACCCGCGGGCTCGCCGAGATCATCCGGCTCGGGGTCGCGCTCGGCGCCGAGCCGGTCACCCTGGCCGGGCTGGCCGGCGTCGGCGACCTGGTCGCCACCTGCACCTCCCCGCTCTCCCGCAACCGCTCCTTCGGACACGTGCTCGGCGCGGGCGGGTCCATGGAGGCGGCGCAGGAGGCCACGCACGGACAGGTGGCCGAGGGCGTCAAGTCCTGTGGATCGGTGCGCGCGCTCGCGGCCGCGCACGACGTCGAGATGCCGCTCACCGACGCGGTGAACCTGGTCTGCCACGAGGGGCTGTCGGTGCGCGAGGCGGTGGGCAACCTGCTGGGCAGGCGGATCAAGCCGGAGTGAGAGCTGCGCCACCCGGTGCGTGCCGGGGCGGCTCGCGCGTGCCCCCTTTACGGGTACGGTTCCCACCATGACGAACCGGATTCGGGTCGCCGTCGTCTTCGGCGGGCGGAGCAGCGAGCACGCGGTGTCGTGCGTGTCGGCGGGCAGCGTGCTGCGCCACCTCGATCCGCGGCGCTTCGAGGCGGTACCGATCGGCATCACCACCGAGGGCAGCTGGGTGCTCGGCGGCGCCGAGGTGGCCGCGCTCGGCATGACCAGCGGCGCGCTGCCCGCGGTGGACGGCACCGGCACCGCGCTCGCGCTGGCCGCCGACCCGAGCCGCCCCGGCGCGCTGGTCGCGCTGGACGACCCGGCCGCGGTGCTCGGCGCGGTGGACGTGGTCTTCCCGGTGCTGCACGGGCCGTGGGGCGAGGACGGCACCCTGCAGGGGCTGCTGGAGCTGGCCGGCGTGCCCTACGTCGGGCCGGGCGTGCTGGCCAGCGCGGCGGGCATGGACAAGGAGTTCACCAAGAAGCTGCTCGCCGCCGACGGCCTCCCGGTCGGCGAGCAGGTGGTGCTCCGCCCCGGCGTGCCGACCCTGACCGCGGAGCAGCGCACGGCGCTCGGGCTGCCGGTCTTCGTCAAGCCCGCGCGCGGCGGCTCCTCGATCGGCATCACCCGGGTGGCCGGGTGGGACCGGCTGGACGCGGCGATCGCGACCGCGCGCGAGCACGACCCCAAGGTGATCGTGGAGGCCGCGATCGTCGGGCGCGAGGTGGAGTGCGGGGTGCTGGAGTTCCCGGACGGCCGGGTCGCGGCCAGCGTGCCCGCGGAGATCCGGATGCCGGAGACCGCGGCCCCCGACTTCTACGACTTCGAGACCAAGTACCTCGACGAGGTCTGCGAATTCGACGTCCCGGCCAAGCTGAACGACGACGTCGCCGCCGAGATCGGCGAGCTCGCGGTGCGCGCCTTCCGCGCGCTGGACTGCACCGGGCTGGCCCGGGTCGACTTCTTCGTCACCGAGCGCGGGCCGGTGATCAACGAGATCAACACCATGCCCGGCTTCACCCCGATCTCCATGTACCCGCGGATGTGGGAGGCGACCGGGGTCGAGTACCCGGCGCTGGTCAGCACGCTGATCGAGACGGCGCTGGCCCGCGGGACGGGGCTGCGCTAATTGGGCAGCGGGTTCGGGTCGAGCGGGCGCTCCGGCATGGTGGCGGTGATGGCGTCCGAGACCGCCTGCAGCGGGGTCGGGCCGGAGCCGTCCGGCACGGTGAAGCCGAGGTAGGTGCCGCGGTCGACCGCGAACCAGGTGCTGCCCGTTGCCGCCGGGTCGCGGATCTCGAACCACTGCACGTTGTTCACGATCTGCAGCGCCGAGGCGCGGTTGAACTCCAGCGGGCGGTCGAGGCCGCAGCGGAGCACGATCGGCTCGGTGGCGGGGTCGTCGCGCTGCCAGGCACGGGTGCCGGGCGGGGCCGGGTCGACCAGCTCGGCGCGGCGGTAGTCGTCGATGTCGTCCGGGAGCGCCGTGAGCAGGGCGGTGCAGGCGGGGCCCGCCGCCTGCGGGGCGGGCACCGGGCCGAGGGCGAGGGGTTCGCGCTCGACCGGGGCGCGGGTGGCGATGAAGGCGGCGACCAGGATGCCGACGATCAGCGTCACCGGGAGGGCAACGGCGGTGGCGATCAGGGCCGGGGGATAGGGGCGCGGGTTCGCGGCGGCGGGCGTCGTGTCACCGTCGGCCGGGGCGTCCTCGGGTTCGGCCGGGGCGCGGCCGGGCGCGGTCGACTCGCCGGCGTCCGGGGCCGGTGTCTCGGCCCTGCGCTCGCCGCGGTGCTGGTCGGGCGTGCCTGCCGTGCGGTCGCCCGCGTTCCGATCCGGCGCGTCGGCGGCCATGCCAACCGCTCCCTCCTGGTCGTCCGGCCCGGCGCGGTGTGCGCGGGCCCGCCCAGGGTACCGTCGGGGCGTTTCCGACCGGAACGGCGAGGAGGGGTCATCGGCGCCGAGGACAGCACCGCCACCGTGCGCGAACTGGGCGAATTCGCGCTCATCGCGCGGATGAACGCGGGCCGCGCACAGGCGCCTGGCGTCCTGCTCGGCCCCGGCGACGACGCCGCCGTGCTCGCCGCACCGGACGGCAGGCTCGCGGTGACCACCGACATGCTGGTGCAGGATCGGCACTTCCGGCTGGACTGGTCGGCACCGGAGCAGATCGGCCGCAAGGCGATCGCGCAGAACGCCGCCGACGTGGTCGCCATGGGCGCGGTGCCGACCGCCTTCGTCGTCGCGCTCGGCTGTCCCGGCGCGACGCCGGTCGCGGTGATCGACGGCCTCACCGCCGGGATGTGGGCCGAGGCGGGGCGCGCCTGCGGCGCCTCCATCGCCGGTGGTGATCTGGTGCGCAGCCCGGAGCTGGTCATCTCGGTGACCGCCCTCGGCGATCTCGAGGGTCGCGCTCCGGTGCTGCGCTCCGGCTCTCGGGCCGGGGACGTGGTGGCGGTGGCCGGGCGGTTGGGGTGGTCGGCCGCCGGGTTGCACATCCTGCTCGAGAGGGCCGCGGTTACGCCGTCGCCGCCCGACGGGGCCGACGCCCCCGACGCGGTGACGGCGCGCGGGGGTAGTGGCACCCAGGCAGCCGGTGCGGGTGCGTCGGCGACCGGCGGGTGTACACCGTTGGGGGGGTTCGCTCCCGGCCCGCGGTCCGCGGGGGCCGACACGCTGGCCGCCGACTCGCTCGCCGCGCACCGCGCACCGCGACCCCCGTACGCGGCGGTGCTCGACGCCCTGCGGGCCGGCGCGCGCCCGACGGCCATGGCCGACACCTCCGACGGCCTGCTCGCCGATCTCGCGCACATCGCCGAAGCCTCCGGCGTCGCCGTCGACCTCGACTCGACCGCGCTCGCCGACCCCGCCCTCGCCGAACTCGCGGCCGCACTGGAACACGATGCGGCGCAATGGATCCTGACCGGCGGCGAGGATCACGCCTTCGTCGCCACCTGGCCGGCGGGCACCGAACTCCCGCCGGGCTGGCGCGCGATCGGCCGCGTCACCGCAGGCAGCGGCGTCACCGTCGACGGCGCCGAGTACGAGGGCCCCCGCGGCTGGGAATCGTTCGCCGGGGCGGGGTCGCCGCCTGTCGGTGATCCGCGATAGGTTGTCGGCCGTGGCGAAACCGTTGGCGGACATCATCGATGCGGGTTGGGCGCGGGCCCTGGCCCCGGTCGAGGGCCGGATCAGTGACATGGGCGCGTTCCTGCGCGCGGAGAACGCGGCGGGCCGCGGCTACCTCCCGGCCGGGGAGAACGTGCTACGCGCCTTCCAGCGCCCGTTCGCCGCGGTCCGCGTGCTGATCGTCGGGCAGGACCCGTACCCGACCCCCGGCCACGCCATGGGGCTGAGCTTCTCGGTGGCGCCGGACGTCAAGCCGGTGCCGCGCAGCCTGGCCAATATCTTCGCCGAGTACACCAAGGATCTCGGCTTCGCGACGCCGTCCAACGGCGATCTCAGCCCCTGGTCCGACCAGGGCGTGCTCATGCTGAACCGGGTGCTCACCGTGAGCCCCGGCCAGCCGGCCTCGCACCGCGGCAAGGGCTGGGAGGCCGTCACCGAGCAGGCCATCCGCGCGCTCGTCGGCCGCGACGAGCCGCTCGTCGCGATCCTCTGGGGCAAGGACGCGGCATCGCTGAAGCCGCTGCTGGCCGCGGGCGAAGTGCCCTTCATCGAATCCGCGCACCCGTCGCCGCTCTCGGCGTCGCGCGGCTTCTTCGGTTCCCGCCCGTTCTCGCGCGTCAACGAACTGCTCGACGAACTCGGTGCGGAGCCGGTGGACTGGCGCCTGCCCTGAGCGGGCGCCGGAAGGAAAACCGACGTGCGAGCGACATCACGCGCGTGCACACCCGAGTGAGGAGAACCCGCATGACCCGACCCTCCGTCCGCGCCTGGCGCGGAACGGCGGCCGCTTTCGCCGTCGCCGCCGCCGTGACCGGCGGCGCCGCGACCGCGAACGCTGCCCCGATTCCGCTGGAGCCCTACCAGCCCGCGGTCACCGAGAGCGCGCCCGCGCCGATCGGTGAGGAGTTCACCTCGACCGGCTCCTCGACGATCTCCTCGTCGGTGAACGCCAAGGTCGCCTGTCTCTTCCAGCGCACTTTCAGCGCGATGCGGCTGGACTGCTGACGATCGTTCTCGCCGGATGGCACAGGTTCCGGTCGGAACCTGTGCCATTCTGCATTTCGTGAGTACTGCGAACGATATAGCCGGGCCCGCGACCGTGCGGCTCCCCGGATCGGGGCTGGAGCTGGCCGGTGACCTGTTCGGCCCGGCCGACGGCCCGCTGGTCGTCTTCCTGCACGGTGGCGGCCAGACCAGGCACTCCTGGAAGCGCACCGGGGTGCGGCTCGCCGCCGCCGGGCTGCGCGTGCTGACCCTGGACGCCCGCGGCCACGGTGACAGCGAGTGGGCGCCGGACGGCGACTACGGCAGGAACCGCATGGTCGAGGACCTGCACTCCGTGCTGCGCACGCTGGGCAGGCCCGCCGTGGTGGTCGGGGCGAGCATGGGCGGGATCACCGGGCTGCTCGCCACCGCAGCGCCCGGCGCCGAGCTGATCCGGGCGCTGGTGCTGGTCGACATCGTGGTCCGGCCGGAGCAGGCGGGAGTCGAGCGGGTGCTCGACTTCCTCGGCAAGCACACCGACGGCTTCGCCACCCTGGACGAGGCGGCCGACGCCGTCGCCGCCTACTTGCCGCACCGCCCGCGCCCGCGCAGCACCGACGGGCTGCTGCGCAACCTGCGCAAGCGCGGTGACCGCTGGTACTGGCACTGGGACCCGGCGATGATGTCCGGGCGGGTCGAGGACGCGCTCGACATGACCGACCAGATGGAGGCCGCCGCGCGCGCCGTCACCATTCCGGTGCTGCTCGTGCGCGGCGGACAGTCCGACGTCGTCAGCGAGGAGGGCGCCGCGAACTTCCTCGAGCTCGTCCCGCACGCGAGACTCGCCGAGATCGGCGACGCCGCCCACACCGCCGCGGGCGACGACAACGACGCCTTCACGGACGCGGTTGCCGACTTCGTAGCGGGCATCGCCCGCTAGCCTTCAGGAGAAGTTGGGGCGACGCTTCTCGACGAAGGCGTCTACCCCCTCGCGCCCCGCGGGGCTGTTCGCCGAGGCGGCGATGGCTTCGGTCTCGCTGTCTAGCTGGTCGCTGAGGCTCGCGGTGCGCGAGTTCAACAGCAGGGACTTGATGGTGGCGTAGGCGGAGCGCGGACCGGCGGCGAGGGTGCGGGCGAGGCGGATGGCCTCGTTGTACACCTCCTCGTCCGGGACCAGGCGGCTCAGGATGCCGATGCGCACGGCCTCGTCGGCGCTCAGCACGGCGTCGGTGAGCAGGATCTCCTGGGCCCGGCCCACCCCGACGACCCGCGGCAGCGTCCAGGACATGCCGCCGTCGGGCGAGAGGCCGATTCCGGGGTAGGCGGGCCGCAGCTTCGTCTTCGGCCCGCCGAGCGCGATATCGGCGGCCAGCACCAGGCTCATACCGGCGCCCGCGGCCCAGCCGTGTACCGCGGCGACGACCGGCACCGGCGCGGCGTCGAGCAGCCGGACGAACTCGTGCAGGTGGGTGGCGAGCCCGCGGATGTGCGCGCCACGATCTTCGGCGGCCGCGAATCCGCGCACGTCACCGCCGGCGCAGAAATTGCCCCCGGTCCCTCGCAGCAGTATCGCGCCGATGCCGGGATCGAGGTCGCGCAGCGCGGCGCTGCCCGCGTTGACCCCGGTGAAATCGAGGGAAGTCCCGTTCCCGGGAGTGGCAATGGTGATCTGCAGGACGCCGTCGACGGTTTCCACATACTCGGAAGACATGACTGGCACCCTATGCGAGCGCGCCGCGGACCATCCGGAGGGTCGGTAGCAACGCGAACGGATCGAGGCCGCGCGCGCCGTCCTCGCGGAAGCCGTGCCGCCGGTAGAAGGCGCGGGCCCGCGGGTTCGCGGCCAGTACCCAGAGCGTGCACGGGGTAGCGGCGGGCAGGGCGCTGTCGAGCAGCGCGTCGGCGAGCCCGGTGCCGTGCTCGGCGGCGCGCACGTAGAGGGCGTGCAGCTCCAGCGCGGTCGGCGCGCTGGCATCGCGGGCGGGGCCGACCGAGGCGAAGCCGAGCACGGCGCCGTCGGCGAGCGCCACCCGGGTCTCGATCAGCGGATCCCGCGCTACCCGGAGCCAGCGGCTCGCCCCCCGCCCGGTGCGCAGTGCGTCGAGCAGGTGCGGCGGGAGCACGTCGGCGTGCGCCTCGCGCCAGCAGCGCACATGGCAGTCGGTGACCGCTTGGGCATGCTCGGGCGCCATCGGAACGATCGTCACGATGAGGCAGCACCGACGACAGCGCCCCGGATCACCCTGCGGGTGCCGGGGCGCGAAGTCCGGTTCGGCCGGACGGACTCAGCCGCGAACGACCTTGCCCGCCTTGAGGCAGGAGGTGCAGACGTTCATCCGCCGGGTGTTGCCCGGCGCCACCTGCGCCCGAACGGTCTGGATGTTCGGGTTCCAGCGACGGTTCGTGCGCCGGTGCGAGTGCGAGACCGACTTACCGAAGCCGGGGCCCTTGGCGCAGACGTCGCAGACGGCAGCCATAGTCGCGAGCTCCTTCATGTCATGTGGGGACGCCCGCGGGGAACGCGGGACATCCGGAAACCGTGTCGTCACTGCCTCGCCGGACCTGGGGTACCGGCCCGCGCGAACCGCTCGTCGAATGTCAACGAACGAGGTGGCCGCGCGAGGCAACCCTGCAAGGGTATCGGGAGCCCCGGTGATCCACCAAACCGGGTCCCGCCGGTGCTCGGTATCCCGCTAACCTGGCGTGCGGCGGCGGGGTGGGGGTCCACGGACGACGGAGAGGGTGGCTGGTGCCCGGAGTGCGGGACGGAATGGACGGTACCGCGCTGCTGCGCTGGGGCAGGCTCTGCCTCGCCGGATTGGAGCGTACCCGCTCGGAGATCAACGCGCTCAACGTCTTTCCCATCGCCGACGCGGACACCGGGACGAATCTGCTCGCCACCATGCGGGCCGCCATGGTGGCCGCGGGCGGCGCGCCTGGCGCCGATGTGCACGCGGTCGCCGCGGCCATGGCCAGGGGCGCGACCGCGGGGGCGCGGGGCAACTCCGGGATCATCCTTTCGCAGGTGCTGCGCGGGATCGCGGACGCGGTGCGGCCGGAGGGCGACCGGCCGGTGCCGGTCGACGCCGCGGTGCTGCGGGCCGCGCTGGCCAGGGCGGCGGCGCTGGTGCGGGAGTCGCTGAGCACGCCGGTCGAGGGGACCATCCTCACCGTGCTCGACGCCGCGGCGGTCGCGGCGCGGGCGTGCACCGAACGCACGCCGGTCGCGGTCGCGGTCGCGGCGGCGGAGGGTGCGGCGGACGCGCTCGGGCAGACGCCGGACCAGCTCGGGGTGCTGCGCGAGGCGGGGGTGGTCGACGCCGGGGCGCGCGGGCTGCTCGTCCTGCTCGACGCGCTGGTCGAGGTGACCGGCGGCGCCGCGCCGCGGCGCCCCGACTACCGCCCCGCCCCCGGCGGAGCCGCCGCGCTCGACGTCGTCGAGCCCGACCCCCTGCCCAGGCAGCCGCCGCGCGCCGCCGCCTGTGCGCCGCCGCTCGCCGAGGCGGGGAGCGCGGTGGCCGACCTGGTCGGCGGAGCCGCCGCCTTCGACGTCCCGCCGGCCGCGCTGCCGGAGCCCGGCCGCGCCCGGGCGGGCGTTGCGCGACAGGCCGACGACGCCCGGCCCCGCGGGGAGCGGGAGGTGGCCGGCGACGGCCCCGCGCTCGGTGCGAAACACGCGCCCTGTTTCGAGGTCATGTACCTGCTGACCGGCACCGACGAGACCAGGGTCAAGCAGCTGCGGGACCGGCTCGGCGAACTCGGCGACTCCGTCGTGGTGGTCGGCGACGGCGAGCAGACCTGGTCCGCGCACGTGCACTGCGCCGACGCGGGCGCCGCGGTGGAGGCCGGGATGGCGGCGGGCGCCGTGCGCGACATCCGGATCGAGAGCTTCGTGATCACCGCGGTCGGCCCGCATGCCCCGGTGCGCACCAGCGGCCCCGCCGACCGCGGCATTCTCGCCGTCGCCGCAGGCGACGGCGCCGCCGCGCTGTTCCGCACGGCGGGCGCGGTGGTGCTCCCCGGCAGGGCGGGAACGATCACCGCGAGCGAGCTGCTCGGCGCCATCCGGCGGATGCCGAACCGCGAGGTGCTCGTGTTGCCGAACGGCGCGCTGCCCGCGCACGAACTGGTCGCCGTCGGCATCGCCGCCCGCGACGCCGACCGCGACGTGCTGCTGCTGCCGAGCGGCTCGATGGTGCAGGGCATGGCCGCGCTCGCGGTGCACGACCGCGGCCGGATCGCGGTGGACGACGCCTTCGCCATGTCCGAGGCGGCGGCGGGCACCCGCTGGGGTGCGGTCCGGGTGGCGGGGCAGCGCGCGCTCACCATGGTCGGCACCTGCGAACCCGGCGAGGGGCTCGGCCTGGCCGGGCTGGACGTGGTGGTGATCGAGCGGGACCCGGCAACCGCCGGGATCGTCCTGCTGGATCGGATGCTCGCCTTCGGCGGCGAGCTGGTGACGCTGCTCATCGGCGCGGCGGCCCCCGACGGGCTGGCCGCCGCGCTGACCGGGCATATCGAGGAGCGGTTCTCCGGAATCGAGGTAGCGGTCTACACCGGCGAGCAGCCGGAGGACCTGGTGCAGATAGGTGTGGAGTAGACAATGGCGACACTCGGCGATCGGCTCGATCACCTGCTCGGCGCGAAGGCGGCGGACTCGCTGGCCGACGCCTTCGACATGCGCACGGCGGAGGACCTGCTCCGGCACTACCCGCTGCGCTACGCCACCCAGGGCCAGCCGCTCACCGAGGAGGAGCCGGAGGACGGCGCGCACGTCACCGTGATAGGCCGGATCACCAAGGCCGACCTGCGGCCCATGCGCAACCGCCGCGGCTCGCTGCTCAAGGTCGCGCTCGACACCGGCTCCGGCCGCCCGGTCGACGTCACCTTCTTCAACGGCGACAAGGTCAAGTACGCGGTGAAGCAGGGGGTGCGGGCCATGATGTCGGGCACCGTCAACTACTGGCGGCCGGGTCAGTGGAGCCTGAACCACCCCGGCTACCTGATCCTGCCGGAGGAGGACGAACCGGCCACCCTGACCACCGTCCGCGGCGCGGGCGACCTGGCCGGGCTGGCGCGCAGCGCGCAGGGCGCGGAGGGCGTCGACACCGCGTTCTTCGAGCGCGAGTTCGTTCCGGTCTACCCGGCGACCGCGAAGGTGCAGAGCTGGGACCTGCTCGCCTGCGTCCGGCAGGTGCTCGAGCAGCTCGACCCGCTCGACGACCCGCTGCCGGAGCCGGTGCGCGCCGAGCGCGGCCTGCTGGAGATCACCGAGGCGCTGCGCCTCATCCACCTGCCCGAGCACCGCACCGACATCGACCGCGCCAGGGACCGGCTGCGCTTCGACGAGGCGCTGGCGTTGCAACTGGTGCTCGCCGAGCGCAGGCACGAGGTCGAGGGCCGCACCGCGCACCCCTGCCCGCCGCGGCCGGACGGCATCGCCGCCGCCTTCGCCGCGAAGCTGCCCTTCGAGCTGACCGCCGGGCAGCGGCAGGTCATCGATGAGATCTCCGCCGATCTGGGCCGGGAGCGGCCGACGCACCGGCTGCTGCAGGGCGAGGTCGGCTCCGGCAAGACCATCGTCGCGCTGCACGCCATGCTGCAGGTGGTCGACGCGGGCAGGCAGTGCGCGCTGCTCGCCCCCACCGAGGTGCTCGCCGCGCAGCACCACCGCTCGCTGCGCGCCATGCTCGGCGAGCTCGCGGCCGCGGGTGAGCTCGGCGCCGCCGAGCACGCCACCCGGGTGGTGCTGCTCACCGGCTCGATGCCCGCCGCGGCGCGCAAGGCGGCGCTGCTGGCCGCGGTCACCGGCGAGGCGGGGATCGTGATCGGCACGCACGCGCTGATCCAGGACGCGGTGGAGTTCTTCGATCTCGGCATGGTGGTGGTGGACGAGCAGCACCGCTTCGGCGTCGAGCAGCGGGACGCGCTGCGCGCCAAGGCCAAGGGTGGCATCAGCCCGCACCTGCTGGTGATGACCGCGACCCCGATCCCGCGCACCATCGCCATGACCACGCTCGGCGACTTGGAGACCTCGACGCTCACCGAGTTGCCGCGCGGGCGCTCGCCCATCGCCTCCAGGGTGGTGCCGCGCAGGCAGCACCCCGGCTGGGTGGACCGGGCCTGGGAGCGGATCACCGAGGAGGTGCGGGCCGGGCGGCAGGCGTACGTGGTGTGCTCGCGCATCGGGGACGACGACGGGCGGGACGAGGGCGGGAAGAACTCCGCGAAGCCGAAGAAGGGGAAGAAGGCCGCCGAGAAGGAGCCGCCGAACACGCAGGCGGTGCTCGACGTCTACGAGGAGCTGCGGGCCGGGGCGCTGGCCGGGCTCCGGGTCGGGCTGCTGCACGGCAGGCTCCCCGCGGACGAGAAGGACGAAGTGATGCGCGCGTTCAACGCGGGCAGCGTGGACGTGCTGGTCTGCACCACCGTGGTCGAGGTCGGGGTGGACGTGCCGAACGCCACCGTCATGGTGATCCTGGACGCCGACCGGTTCGGCGTGAGCCAGCTGCACCAGCTGCGCGGGCGGATCGGCCGCGGGGCGCACGCGAGCCTGTGCCTGCTGGTCACCGATGCCGCGCCGGGCGGGACCGCGATGGCCCGGCTGGCGGCGGTCGCCGCCACCACCGACGGTTTCGAGCTGGCGGTGCTGGACCTGAAGCAGCGCCGCGAGGGCGACGTGCTCGGCTCCGCGCAGAGCGGGACCGCGCGCTCGCTGCGGTTGCTCTCGCTCCTCGACGATCTCGAAACGATCAGCGCGGCGAAGGATTTCGCGCGCACGGTGGTGGAAGCGGACCCCGGCCTCGACGCGCACCCCGGCCTGGCGGCCATGATGCGCGCCGCCGTCGACGGCGAGCGCCTCGAGTACCTGGCGAAATCCTGACGCGCGCTATCCCCGGCCCAGCCGGGGGTAGGGCAGGTCGGTGCTGACGTGCTCCGGCAGCGCCAGCGGGGCCCCGATCTGCGGGAACGCGCGCTGGGTGCAGGTGGCGCGGTCGCAGACCTTGCACCCCGCACCGATCGGCACCGCGGCGCCGGGGTCGTCCAGCCGCAGCCCGCGCGCGTACACCGTGCGCTCCGCGTGCTCCAGGTCGCAGCCGAGCGCGACCGCGAAATCCTTGGCGGGCGCCCCGTACCCGCGCGGGCCGGGGGCGGCGGTGCGGGCGATCCAGAGGTAGCGGCGCCCGTCCGGCATCTCGGCGATCTGGGTGAGGATCCGCCCCGGATTCGCGAACGCCTCGTGCACCACCCAGAGCGGGCAGGAGCCGCCGACCCGGGAGAAGTGGAACGCGGTCGCGGACTGCCGCTTCGAGATATTGCCCGCCCGGTCGGTGCGGACGAAGAAGAACGGCACCCCGCGCCTGCCCTGCCGCTGCAGCGTGGAGAGCCGGTGGCACACCGTCTCGAACCCGACCTCGAAGCGCAGCCCGAGCAGGTCGATGTCGTAGCGCAGTTCCTCCGCCGAGCGCAGGAAGCGGCCGTAGGGCAGCACCAGCGCCCCGGCGAAGTAGTGCGCGAGCCCGATCCGGGCCAGCGACCGGGATTCGCCGGTGAGCGACGGGGTCTCCGCGAGCACCGCGTCGATCTCCCTGCCGTGCAGCAGGAAGCCGAGCGTGGCCGCGATCTGGAAGGCGCGCTGCCCCGGCCGCAGTCGGCGGGCCAGGGTGAGCGTGCGGCTCTCCGGGTCGTACTGCCGCTTGGGGATGGCCGGGTCGGCGCCGTCGCCGCGGACCAGCACGGTGACGCCCGCACGATCCTCGGCGACCCGGGCCAGCTGCCGGTCGAGCGAGCCGACGGTCAGCCCGGACTGCTCGAAGAGCTGCTCGGCGGCCTGGTCGAGGCTGGGGATGTGGTTGTGGTGGTCGTAGAAGAAGTCGCGCACGTCCTCGTAGGGCATGGGCGCGCCGGGGGCCCCGGCCGGGGCGTCCATCCGGGAGGAGAGGAGGTCGAGCTGGTCGGTGGCGGCGCGCAGCCGCCGGTGCATCCCGACGACGAGCCGGGCCACCTCGGGCAGCCTGGTCGCCAGCTCCTCCACCTCGGTGACCGGCGCGGTGTCGCCGCCCGCCGCGTCGACCAGCACCTCGTGCAGGTCGGAGACGAGCCTGGCGTCCGAGTCGGTGGCGAAGAACTGGACGTCCAGGTCGAAGGTCGAGTTCAGCTTGAGCAGCACCGGAATGGTGAGCGGGCGCTGGTCCCGCTCCAGCTGGTTCAGGTAGCTGGGTGAGAGGTCGAGCGACTTGGCCAGCGCGGCCTGGGTCATCCTGCGTTCCTCGCGCAGCCGCCGCAGCCGGGCGCCCGCGTACATCTTGCGCACCCGCCAGATGGTAGACCGTCGCCTTCGCAATCATCGCAGAACGGCGCGGTTCGGTACGCGGAATTTCGATACCGCAAGGTCTTTCAGGTCCCTGCGCTGCTGCGTAGCGTGCGAAGGGTGCGCGGCCGGAAAGTCGCCACTCTAACGCCGGGGGGCCGTCACGCCTACTACGCCCCGGCCGGGAGCGGTGTCATGTGACATCCGTATGAACGGGACTTCGCACCCCTGCGAGGGTCGGTTGTGAAGAAATTCCGAATACGGGAATCGGTGTTCGCCCAGCTCGCCGGGTTCGGTACGTTGGGCTGATGTTCTCGAAAGTCTTGGTCGCCAATCGTGGTGAGATCGCTATTCGGGCCTTCCGCGCCGCCTACGAACTCGGGATCGGGACGGTCGCGGTCTTCCCGTACGAGGATCGCAACTCGGTGCACCGGCTCAAGGCGGACGAGTCGTACCAGATCGGCGAGGAGGGTCACCCGGTTCGGGCGTACCTGTCGATCGAGGCGGTGATCGACGCCGCCAAGACCGCGGGCGCCGACGCCATCTACCCCGGCTACGGCTTCCTTTCCGAGAACCCCGATCTGGCTGCCGCCTGTGCGGCGGAGGGCATCACCTTCATCGGGCCGTCGGCGCAGGTGCTGGAGCTGGCGGGGAACAAGGCCCGCGCGGTGGCCGCCGCCCGTGCGGCCGGGCTGCCGGTGCTGAAGTCGAGTGAGCCGTCGGCGGATGTGGAGGAGCTGATCGCTGCCTCGGCCGAGCTGGAGTTCCCGGTCTTCGTGAAGGCGGTCGCCGGTGGTGGCGGGCGCGGCATGCGGCGGGTCGCCGAGCGCGAGGGGTTGCGCGAGGCGATCGAGGCGGCCTCGCGGGAGGCGGAGTCGGCGTTCGGCGATCCCACGGTGTTCCTGGAGCAGGCGGTGGTGAACCCGCGTCATATCGAGGTGCAGATCCTGGCCGATCAGCAGGGCAATGTCATGCACCTGTTCGAGCGGGACTGTTCGCTGCAGCGCAGGCATCAGAAGGTGATCGAGCTGGCGCCCGCGCCGAATCTCGCACCGGAGTTGCGGGAGCGGATCTGCGCGGATGCCGTGGCCTTCGCGCGGCAGATCGACTACTCCTGCGCCGGGACGGTGGAGTTCCTGCTGGACGAGCGCGGGAATCACGTGTTCATCGAGATGAACCCGCGGATCCAGGTCGAGCACACGGTGACCGAGGAGATCACCGATGTGGATCTGGTGCAGTCGCAGCTGCGGATCGCGGCGGGGGAGTCGCTGGCCGATCTCGGGCTGAGCCAGGACACGGTGGCGATCCGGGGTGCCGCTCTGCAGTGCCGGATCACGACCGAGGACCCGGCGAATGGTTTCCGGCCCGACACCGGGCGGATCACCGCCTACCGGACGCCGGGTGGCGCCGGTATTCGGCTGGACGGCGGCGCGAACCTGGGTGCGGAGATCGGCGCCTACTTCGATTCCATGTTGGTCAAGCTGACCTGCCGGGGCCGGGATTTCGAGCTCGCGGTGGCGCGGGCGCGGCGGGCGCTCGCGGAGTTCCGGATCCGCGGCGTCACCACCAATATCCCGTTCCTCCTCGCCGTGCTGGACGACCCCGACTTCCGGGCGGGCCGGGTGACCACGTCGTTCATCGACGAGCGGCCGCAGCTGCTGCGGTTGCCGGAGTCCGGCGATCGCGGCACCAAGATCCTGAACTACCTCGCCGACGTCACGGTGAACAAGCCGCACGGGGAGCGGCCGACGTCGGTGTACCCGCACGACAAACTGCCCGCGCTGGATCTCTCGGCGCCGCCGCCGGACGGGTCGCGGCAGCGTTTGCTCGCGCTCGGACCAGAGGGTTTCGCGAAGGCGTTGCGGGAGCAGAAGGCGGTCGGGGTCACCGACACCACCTTCCGGGACGCGCATCAGTCGCTGCTGGCCACCCGGGTGCGGACCAACGGTCTGCTGGGGGTGGCCGGGCATGTGGCGCGGTCGACGCCGGAGTTGCTCTCCGTCGAGTGCTGGGGCGGGGCGACCTACGACGTGGCGCTGCGGTTCCTCTACGAGGATCCGTGGGAGCGGTTGGCCGCGCTGCGTGCGGCGATTCCGAACATCTGCCTGCAGATGCTGCTGCGCGGGCGCAATACCGTCGGCTACACGCCGTACCCGGAGAAGGTCACCCGCGCGTTCGTCGCCGAGGCCACCTCGACGGGCATCGATATCTTCCGCATCTTCGACGCCCTGAACAATGTCGATCAGATGCGCCCGGCGATCGACGCGGTCCGGGAGACCGGAACAGCCGTGGCCGAGGTCGCGCTCTCCTACACCGGCGATCTGGCGAACCCGAACGAATCGCTCTACACCCTCGATTACTACCTGCGCCTCGCCGAGCAGATCGTGGACGCGGGCGCGCATGTGCTGGCGATCAAGGACATGGCCGGGCTGCTGCGCGCCCCCGCCGCGACCAAGCTGGTGACCGCGCTGCGCTCGAACTTCGACCTGCCCGTGCACGTGCACACCCACGACACCCCCGGCGGGCAGCTCGCGACCTACCTCGCCGCCTGGCAGGCAGGCGCCGACGCCGTCGACGGCGCGTCGGCCGCGATGGCTGGGACCACGTCACAGCCCGCGCTGTCGGCGATCGTCGCCGCGGCGGCGCATTCGGAGTTCGACACCGGCCTGGATCTGCAGGCGGTGTGCGATCTGGAGCCCTACTGGGAGGCGCTGCGGAAGGTGTACGCCCCGTTCGAGTCCGGGCTTCCGGCCCCGACCGGGCGCGTCTACACCCACGAGATCCCGGGCGGGCAGCTGTCGAACCTGCGGCAGCAGGCGATCGCGCTCGGGCTCGGTGACCGGTTCGAGGAAGTGGAGGCCACCTACGCGGCGGCGGACCGGATGCTGGGCAGGCTGATCAAGGTGACCCCGTCCTCCAAGGTCGTCGGTGACCTGGCCCTGGCGCTGGTGGGTACCGGGGTCGACGCCGAGCAGTTCGCCGCCGACCCGGCGCGCTACGACATCCCGGATTCGGTGATCGGCTTCCTGCGCGGTGAACTCGGCACCCCGGCCGGTGGCTGGCCCGAGCCGTTCCGCACCCGCGCGCTGGAGGGCCGGACCGATCCGAAACCGGTGACCCCGCTCAGCGACGAGGACGAGAAGGCGCTCGACGGCGACTCCCTGGAGCGTCGCGGCACGTTGAACCGGCTGCTGTTCCCGGGCCCGACCGGTGAGTTCCTGGCCCACCGCGAGACCTACGGTGACACCTCGGGATTGTCGGCGAACCAGTTCTTCTACGGCCTGCGCCGCGGTGACGAGCACCGGGTGCAGCTGGAGAAGGGCGTCACGCTGCTGATCGGGCTGGAGGCGATCTCCGAGCCGGACGAGCGCGGGATGCGCACGGTCATGTGCATCCTGAACGGCCAGCTGCGCCCGGTGGCGGTGCGGGATCGGTCGATCGCGGGCGAGGTGAAGTCGGCGGAGAAGGCCGACCGCAACGACTCCCGGCACGTGGCGGCGCCGTTCGCGGGCGTGGTCACGCTGACGGTGAGCGAGGGCGACACCGTCGCGGCGGGCGACACCATCGGCACCATCGAGGCCATGAAGATGGAGGCCGCCATCACCGCGTCGCGGCCGGGCACGGTCGCGCGGATCGCGATCAGCACCGTCCAGCAGGTGGAGGGCGGCGATCTGCTGCTCGAGCTCGCCGGGCGGGAGTCCGCGGCGGAATGACGCGGATCGTCGCCGGGGTGGCGGGCGGGCGGCGGCTCCGGGTGCCGCCCGCGGGGACCAGGCCGACCTCGGATCGGGTGCGCGAGGCGCTGTTCAGCGCGCTCGCCGCCCGGCTCGACTTCGACGGGGTGCGGGTGCTCGACCTCTACGCCGGCTCGGGGGCGCTCGGGCTGGAGGCGCTCTCCCGGGGGGCGGGCTTCGCCCTGCTGGTGGAGTCGGATCGGAAGGCGGGAGTGGTGATCCGGGCCAATATCGCCGAGCTGGGGTTGCCGGGGGCGGAGCTGCGGGCGGGGAGTGTCGGCGCGGTGCTGGCGACGCCGCCCGCCGAACCGTTCGACCTGGTCTTCGCCGACCCGCCCTACGACCTCGGCGTCGCCGCCGTCGAGGGCGATCTCACCGCGCTCGCGCGGGGCTGGCTGGCGCCCGAGGCGCTGGTGGTGGTCGAGCGCTCGGCTCGCGGGGCCGAGATCACCTGGCCGAACGGTTTTCTCGCCGAGAAGCCACGCCGCTACGGCGAAACCCGCCTGGAACTGGCCGAGTTCGCCGCTCCCGGCTGAGCCACACCGCGACCGGCTGCTAGCGTCTGCGGCATGGCAGGAGCGTTGTGCCCGGGCTCGTTCGACCCGGTGACGAACGGACACCTCGACGTCTTCCGGCGGGTGGCGGCGCAGTTCGACGAGGTGATCGTGACCGTCAATGTGAACCCGAAGAAGCAGGGCATGTTCACCGTGCCGGAGCGCATCGAGCTGCTCCGCGAGGCCACCGCCGACCTGCCGAACGTGCGGATCGCGTCGTGGCAGGGGCTGACCGTCGACTTCGCCAGGGAGCAGGGCGTCACCGCCATCGTGAAGGGGCTGCGCGATCCCGGTGATTTCGGCTATGAGCTGCCGATGGCCCTGATGAACAAGAAGCTCGCCGGGGTCGACACCTTCTTCATCGCTGCCGACCCGGCGTTCACCCACCTCTCGAGTTCACTGGTCAAGGAGGTCGCGAGGTTCGGCGGCGACGTCACCGACATGCTGCCGCCCGCCGTGCACAAGGCGTTGCTGGCCCGGCTCGCCGAGCAGGGCTAGAAGACCCAGCCGCGCAGCGCGAGGAAGCGCAGCGTGCCGACGGCGGCGGTGATCGCGAGCACGGCGGCGGCCTGGCCGAGGCCGCCGAGCGCGGGCGACGTCACCTCCAGCGCGGCCAGCCCGGCCGAGGTGATCAGCAGCCCGGCGACGGCGAGCCCGCCGCCCTCCCACTGCGCGGTGAACCAGCCGACCCGATCCGCGGCCCGGAAGGTGAGTCTGCGGTGCAGCTCGTTGGCGACAACGGTGCTGGCGACCGAGCCGACCATGTTCGCGGGCAGCGTCCCCGACCCGAGCAGCGCGAGGAACAGCGCCACGTACACGACATTGCTCGCCATCCCGACCATGGCGAAACGCACCAGCTGGGCGGGGGCGCGGTCGCCGCGCAGGTAGGTGAGCAGGGTGACCAGCCCGGCGCGGCTGCGCTGGGTGGCCCGCACGAGCGCGGCCCCGCCTGCGGCGCGCAGTCTGGCGATCCTCCGGCTCCGCCTCGGCTGCCGCCTGACCCGATCGTCGGCACCGGTCTCCGCCGGGTCGCCCGCGGGGCCGCGAGCAGCGGCGGCCATCGGCGTCCACGGCGCGATGAGGGTGGTGAGATGCGACATCACCGCGGTGCGCGGGTGCAGGACGGTCATACGCGTTCCGATCGCGAGAGCCTGGCACCGGGGGTCGCGGGGGGATTTCCGCTGCCCGCCCGAGGGCGGGTGTCCGGCACGGCGGCTGCCTATCCGCAGAATCCTGGGTGGAGCCTGCGATTCGCTTGCGAAGATCTTGTCGATCTCCACGAGCATTCTACATCAACCGGAGGTTTGCTCTCCACTTGCTCCTGAGGGAATCCTGTGATTTCCCGCAACCGCTCGACACACCGGCCGCGTGCCGGGGTCAACCCCGCCGCTCCGGGCAGACTGGAGCACAGGCGAAGTGTGTGCCGAGGAGGGTGACAGCATGTATCGCGTATTCGAAGCGCTCGACGAGCTCGTGGCGATCGTCGAGGAGGCGCGCGGCATCCCGCCCACCCGCAACTGCATCGTGCCCCGCGGCGAGGTGCTGGAGCTGCTCGACGACGTGCGGGACGCGCTGCCCGGCGAGCTCGACGACGCGCAGGACGTGCTCGACCACCGGGACAAGATCGTCACCGATGCCCGCACCTCCGCCGAGGCCACCGTCACCGGCGCCGACGAGCAGGCGCGGGACACCCTGGAGTCCTCGCGCGCCGAGGCCGACCGCATCCTGGCCGAGGCCAAGGCGCACGCCGACCGGATGGTGGCGGAGGCCAACGCGCACGCCGACCACCTGGTGACCGGTGCCCAGGCCGAGGCGGACCGGCTGGTCGCCGACGCCAATGCCGAGTACGACGCGGTCACCGGCCGGGCGAGGGCGGAGTCCGAGCGGATGATCGAGGCGGGCAAGGCCTCCTACGAGCGCTCGGTCGCCGATGGCGAGGCCGAGCGAGCCCGGCTGGTGGCGCAGACCGAGGTGGTGCGCGCCGCGCACGCCGAGTCGGCGCGGGTGATCGATGCCGCGCACGCCGAGTCCGACCGCATGCGCGACGAGTGCGACCACTACGTCGACGGCAAGCTGGCCGACTTCGAGGAGACGCTGAACAGCACGCTGCGCACCGTCGTCCGGGGCAGGCACCAGCTGCGCGCCGAAGCCGGGAACGCCCCCGACTACGCCGCCGAGTACCCGGCCCCCGAGTACGTCGCCGATTACCGGCGCTGACCGCGATTGGGGCGCGGAGCAGCCCGTCGCGTACTGTGGGGTGGTTGCCCATCCCCCTTCAGTATCGGAGTGAATTCGTGATGTCCGCCGGTTCCGCCGCGCGCCGTCGCCCGGCTTCGCACGGGCTTCAGGTCGGCGGCTTCGTACTGGATGTCCGCAGCCTGGGGCGCCGCCCCGGCACCATGCGGGAGCTGCGCCGCGAGGTCACCGCCACCGAGCGGATCGGCCTCGACCTCGTGCACATCCCCGAGGGCGCGCCCATCGATCTCGACCTCACGCTGCAGGCCGTCTCCGAGGGCGTGCTGGTCACCGGCACCGTCTCGGCGCCGGTGGCGGGCGAGTGCTCGCGCTGCCTGGAGTCGTTCACCGATTCCGTCGAGCTGTCGATCACCGAGCTGTTCGCCTATCCGGACAGCGCCACCGAGCAGACCACCGAGGAGGACGACGTCTACCGGCTCGTCGACGACCTCGTCGATCTGGAGCCGGTGGTCGTCGACGCGATCGGGCTGGAGCTGCCGCTGCGGCCGCTCTGCACCCCGGACTGCGCCGGGCTCTGCCCCGAGTGCGGTGTTCGGATGGCGATTGCGGGTTCCGGGCACGGGCATGAGATACTCGATCCTCGCTGGGCCGGACTGGCGAAGTTCGCCTCCGATGCGGATGTCGCGTCCCCCGGTCCCCAGGACCACCCACCGTCAGATCGTGCTGCCGACCAGGCACGCTCGCGTACAGAGGAGAAGTAGTCGTGGCCGTTCCGAAGCGCCGGATGTCCCGTTCCAACACCAGGTCGCGGCGCAGCCAGTGGAAGGCTGTCGCGCCCACCCTCATCACCTGCCCGAACCGGGCCTGCGGCGAGAAGACGCTGCCGCACATCGCCTGCCCGAACTGCGGCACGTACCGGGGCCGCCAGGTCACCGCCGCCGTCTGAGCGAGCCCCTCGTATCGACGTGACATCCAGTAGGGACGGCGCCCGCGCCTCCGGTGACCATGCGAGCCTGCTCGCCGCGCTCGGCGTCGAGCTGCAGCCGGAGCTGCTGCGGCTCGCGCTGACGCACCGCTCGTACGCCTACGAGAACGGCGGGCTGCCCACCAACGAGCGCCTGGAGTTCCTCGGCGACTCGGTGCTCGGGCTCAGCATCACCGAGCAGCTCTACCACGAGCACCCGGAGAAGTCCGAGGGCGAGCTCGCCAAGTTGCGCGCCAGCGTGGTCAACATGCACGCGCTGGCCGAGGTGGCGAGGGCGCTCGGCGACGGCGGGCTCGGCACGCACCTGCTGCTCGGCAAGGGCGAGGAGCTCACCGGCGGCCGGGACAAGCCGAGCATCCTCGCCGACGGCATGGAGTCGCTGCTCGGTGCGGTGCACCTGGAGCACGGCATCGAGGTGGCCCGCGCCGTCGTGCTCCGGCTCTTCGCGGAGCTGCTCGAGCGTGGCCCGCGGATGGGCGCGGGCCTGGACTGGAAGACCAGCCTGCAGGAGCTCACCGCCGAGCGCGGCCTCGGCGTGCCCAGCTACGAGATCAGCTCCACCGGCCCGGACCACGACAAGGAGTTCACCGCGACGACGGTGATCGCCGGGCGGCCCTACGGCACCGGGATCGGCCGCTCCAAGAAGGAAGCCGAGCAGAAGGCCGCGGGCACCGCCTACCAGGCGCTGACCGCCGAAGCCGCCGCCGACGCCTGACGTGCCGGAGCTCCCCGAGGTCGAGGTGGTCCGGCGCGGGCTGGCCGAGCACGTGGTCGGCCGGGTGATCGAGTCGGTCACCGTCACGCACGAGCGTTCGGTGCGCAGGCACCCGGCCGGCGCGGCCGATCTGGCCGCCCGGCTCTCCGGGCTGACCGTCGCGAGCGCCGAGCGCCGCGGCAAATTCCTCTGGCTCACCTTCGACGAGCCGGATCTCGCGCTCGTCGTGCACCTCGGCATGAGCGGGCAGATGCTGGTGCAGCCCGGCGCCGCGCCGCGGCAGAAGCACGCGCACATCACCGCGGGGCTGAGCGACGGCACCCAGCTCCGCTTCGTCGACCAGCGCACCTTCGGCGGCTGGGCGCTCGCCCCGCTGGTCACCGTCGACGGGACGCCGCTGCCCGCGCCGGTCGCGCACATCGCGCGCGACCCGCTCGACCCCCGCTTCGACCGGGAGGCCGCGGTCACCGCGCTGCGCGCCAGGCAGACCGAGATCAAGCGGCTGCTCCTCGACCAGGGCGTGATCTCCGGGATCGGCAACATCTACGCGGACGAGGCGCTCTGGCGTGCCCGCATCCACGGCACCAGGATCGCCGCGGGGCTGACCCGCCCCGCGCTGCGCACCCTGCTGGACGCCGCCACCGACGTGATGACCGCCGCGCTCGCCGCGGGCGGCACCTCCTTCGACGCGCTGTACGTCAACGTGAACGGCAACTCCGGGTACTTCGAGCGCTCGCTGGACGCCTACGGCCGGGTCGACGAGCCGTGCCGCCGCTGCGGTGCGCCGATGGTGCGGGAGCGGTTCATGAACCGCTCGTCCTTCTCCTGCCCGCGCTGCCAGCCGAAGCCGCGTGCCCGCGCCGGAAAGCGCGTTACCGTGTGAGCACCGGCGCCTGAGAGGGAAGGACGCATGCGCAAGCTCACCTACTACGTGGCCTCGACCATCGACGGCTTCATCGCGACCGAGGACGGCTCGGTCGACTTCTTCCCGGTCGGCGGCGACCACGGCCCCTACATCAACAGCCACTACCCCGAGACGCTGCCGACCAAGGTCCGCGAGGCGCTCGGCGTGGACAAGCCGAACCAGACCTTCGACACCGTCGTGATGGGCAGACGCACGCACGACTTCGGCGTGCGCACCGGCACCGCCAGCCCGTACTCGCACCTGCGGCAGTACGTCGTCTCCGGCACGCTGCCGGAGAACCCGGACCCGGACGTCGAGCTCATCGCCGGCGACCCGGTCGCCGCCGTGCGGGCGCTCAAGCGCGAAGACGGCCTCGGTATCTGGCTGTGCGGCGGCGGCGAGCTCGCGCAGGCGCTGCTGCCCGAGATCGACCAGGTGTTCCTCAAGCTGTACCCGATCGTGCTCGGTGCGGGCCGCCCGCTCTTCGGCGCCGGTTCGCGGCTGCCCGAGCCCGCCTGCTTCCGGGTGGTCACCAGCCGGGTCTTCGCCGACGGGGTCGCCTTCCTCAAGTACGCCGCGCTGCGCCCGTGACCGCGCCGGGCCCGGTCGAGGCGCTGCGCGAGATCGGCTTCTGGCTGGAGCGCTCGCGCGCCGAGACGCACCGGGTCAAGGCGTACCGGCGGGCCGCCGACGTGGTGGAGGCGCTCCCGGATCCCGAGCGCACCGCCCGCGCTGCGGCGAACTCGTGGCGCGAGCTGGCCGGGATCGGCCCCAAGACGGCGGCGGTCATCGCCGAAGCGGAGGCGGGGGAGGTGCCTGCGTACCTCGCCGAGCTGCGGCGGGCGGCCGCGCCGATCGGGCCCGCGGGGGCGGCGCTGCGGCAGCGGCTCCGCGGTGACCTGCACACCCATTCGGAGTGGTCCGACGGCGGCAGCCCGATCGCCGAGATGATGGCGGTGGCCGCCGCGCTCGGCCACGAGTACTGCGCGCTCACCGACCACTCGCCGCGGCTGACCGTGGCCAACGGGCTCTCCGCCGAGCGGCTGCGCCGCCAGCTCGACGTGGTCGCCGAGCTCAACGCGCGGATCGCGCCCTTCCGGGTGCTCACCGGGATCGAGGTCGACATCCTGGCCGGCGGCGAGCTGGACCAGGAGCCCGAGCTGCTCGCCGAGCTCGACGTGGTGGTGGCCAGTGTGCACTCCCGGCTCAGGGAGGACAGCGCCGCCATGACCGAGCGGATGGTCTACGCCGTCGCCAACCCGCACGTGGACGTGCTCGGGCACTGCACGGGGCGGCTGGTCGACGGCGACCGCGGCACCCGGCCGGAGTCGCAGTTCGACGCCGAGGTGGTCTTCGAGGCGTGCCGCGCCTACGGCACCGCGGTGGAGATCAACAGCCGCCCGGAGCGGCGCGACCCGCCCGCCCGGTTGCTCCGGCTCGCCGTCGAGATGGACTGCCTGTTCTCGATCGACACCGACGCCCACGCCCCCGGCCAGCTGGACTGGCTCGGCTACGGCTGCGAGCGCGCGCTGGCGAACGGGGTTCCGCCGGAGCGGGTGATCAACACCTGGCCGCTGGCCGAGCTGCTGGCCTGGACCACCGGGCGCTGAACCCGAGGAGAACACTCGGCGAACTGTCCCGCCCCGGGTGTCGATCCCCGGCCCCGCCGTCGAAACTGTGCTCACGGCAACCGAATACGGGGGAGGCGCGGGAGCGTGGACGGGTTTCCGATCGAGATCGTGCTCGCGCTGATCGGCGTCGCGGTGCCGATCAGCGCGTTCCTCTGGGAATTCGTCGTGGTCGGCAGGCGCAGGCTCGGCTACCGGGTGCAGATGGACACCCCGGTCACCGGCGAGATCGAATCGGTGTTCCCCGGTGTGCTCACCCGCCTGCGGCCCGAATCTCCGGACAGCGCAACTGATCTGAAGGATCTCTCGGTGGTGCTGGTCCGGATCGAGAACTCCGGCGCCACCACCATCGATACCAGCGACTACCAGACCCTCGACAACGGCAGGGCCGGGCTGCACGTGCACTTCCCGCAGCGGCGGGTGATCGGCATGGCGGTCACCGAGCTGAGCCACCCAGGCCTCGCCGAGTGTCTGGACGCCCGTTCGGGGATCGCGCATCGCTGGATCGCGAGCGCGAGCTGCGGGGTGATCGATCTGCCCAAGGTGCCGCTGAACCGCGGCGACCACTACAAGGTGCTCGCCATCCTGCAGCGCCACGGCAGGGCGGGTGCGGATGCGGAGCCGGAGCTGCGCGGCGGGATCAAGGGCGGGCGGCTGCTGGAGACCCGCAGCCGGACCGGGGCGCCGCGCGCGATGGTCCTGCTCGTCGGATTCCTGGTGCTGGTGATCGCGGCGCAGCTGGTGGTCGGCGTGGTTCGGGGGGACCGACCGCCGCGCGGCTGTGTCGCCGGCGAACTCACCGTGGTCGGGTCGTCGGCGCTGCGGCCGGTGATCCAGGACGCCGCCCAGCGGTACCGCGCCGAATGCCGCGACCTGCGCTTCGCTTTCGCCTTCGAGGGCACCGAGCGCGGGCTGGACCGGCTGACCAGGGCCGCCTCCACCGACGGCACGCTGATCGCCATCGGCGACAACCCGATCGGTGCCAACTACCCGAAGCTGGACCGCCGTTCGCTGGCGGTCGCGGTGTTCACCGTCGTCACCCACCCCGAGCTCGACCTGCCCTCGCTGACCACCGCGCAGCTGCGTGACATCTACGCCGGGCGGGTGACCGACTGGAGCGAGCTCGGTGGCCCGCCGCTGCCGGTGGTGCTGGTGGAGCGGGCGCCCGGCTCGGGGACGCGCGCGGTGTTCGAACAGCGGGTGCTCGGCGGGTCGCAGCCCGCGGTGCCGCACACCAGCTGCCTCGCCATCCAGGGCCGCGAGCTCGCCGGCCCCACCCGCTGCACCGCCGAGGTCACCGGCGACCTGTTGCAGACCGTGCGGAACACCAGGGGCGCCATCGGGTACAGCGAGTTCGGCGAGGCGACCAGGGCCGGGCTGCGCACCCCCGCGCTGAACGGCGTCGCCCCCGACCGGCAGGCCGCGCTGGCCGGGCGCTACGAGCTGTGGGGCATCGAGTTCGCCTACAGCTACGGCGGCGCCCCGCCCGGCTCACCGGCAGCCGCCTTCCTGCGCTACCTCACCGACGAGGCGGGTAGCGACGTCCTGCGCGCGCACGGCACCGAACCCTGCCGCGACCTGCCGAACCCCGCGCGCTGCGGCGAGAGCGGCTGAATGTCGGTGCCACCCGCGATGATGAAGTGGTGCCCGACCTCTCGCTGCGCGCCCTGAACCGCACCCTGCTCGCCCGCCAGCACCTGATCGAACCCGCCCCGCTCACCCCGGCGGCGTTGATCGAGCAGCTGGTCGCCGTGCAGGGGCAGGAGCCGAACTGGCCGTACCTGGGGCTCCGGAATCGGCTGCGCCGGTTCGAGCGCGCCGATCTGGCGGCCGCGCTGGCCGCGGGCGAGGTGGTGCGCTCGACCACGCTGCGCCGCACCGTGCACCTGACCACCGCCGCGGACTTCCGCTGGCTCCGCCCCACCCTGCACGAGCTGATCGCGGGCGCGGTCCGGCTCGCCTACTACCGCACCGAGCTCGACGGCATCGACCACGCCGCGCTCGCCGCCGCGGGCCGGGAGCTGCTCGGTGACCGGCTGCTCACCCGAAGGGAGCTGGGAACCGCGCTGGCGGAGCGGTTTCCGGAGCGGCACGTGCGCAGGCTGGCCGAGGCGGTCGAGGTCATGGTGCCGCTGGTGCACGGCCCGGAGTGCGGCGAGTGGGGGCGCTGGCGCAACCGCTACGTCACGGTCGGGCTGGCGGAGGCGCGGCTCGGCCCGCTCGCTCCCGCACCGGAGCCGGAGACGCTGGTGCGGCGCTACCTGGCCGCCTTCGGCCCGGCCACCGTCGCCGACGCGCAGGCGTGGTCCGGCGCGACCCGGCTGGCCCCGGTCTTCGCGGCACTGCGACCGGAGCTGCGGGTGCTGCGCGACACGGACGGCCGCGAACTCTTCGACCTGCCGGAGGCGGTGCTCGCCGACCCGGACACCCCGGTGCCGGTGCGCTTCCTGCCCGCCTTCGACAACGCCGTGCTCGGTTACCGGGACCGGCGCCGCATCGTGAGCGAGACCGACCGGCGGCGCACCGCGGCCGAGGCGTCGGCGGGCGTGCCGGTGTACCTGGTCGACGGTTTCGTGCACGGCCGGTGGTCGCTGGCGGGAAGCACACTGCGCGTCGAGCCCTGGTACCCGATCGGTAACTCGGATGATGCTGCCGTCCGGGAAGAGGCCGAGCGGACGCTGAAATTCCTGATTCCAAACGGGGAAGGGGCAATATCCATCGTGTGCTGAGTATTCGCCGACGCGCCGTCGGCTCTCGGTTTCGGGGTTTCGAGCGCCGAAAGTGGGCTATGTTGTCGGCGGCCCCCCTGGGAACTTCTCCTGGCGTTCCGCACCCTCCCAGGCCGACCTGCCCCATGGACGGCGGTGCTGTTCGGTCTTCACCTCCGCCGCGGCGGCCATCTTTCTGCGCCCGGTACACCGGTGTGCCGGGTGGATGTGCTCCAAGGTTGTTTCCCTGGAAGGAGGGTCATGAGCGCAGGGCTGTCAGCGCCGATCCCGGCGCAGTTCGATACCGCGGATCTGCTGTCGCTCGGTCGTCGTCCCGATCGGTTCCGGATCGCCATGGTGGTGCCCCCGTACTTCGACGTGCCGCCCAAGGCGTACGGCGGGGTCGAGGCGGTCGTCGCCGACCTGGTGGATTCGCTGGTCGGCCGGGGCCACGAGGTGACCCTGCTCGGTGCGGGTGAGCCGGGCACGAAGGCGAACTTCCTGCCGCTGTGGGACCGCGCGGTCCCGGAGCGGCTCGGTGAGCCGTTCCCCGAGGTGGTGCACGCACTGCGGGTGCGCCGCGCGATCGAGCGGCTCGCCGGTACCGCCGGGGTCGACCTGGTGCACGACCACACCTTCGCCGGCCCGCTCAACGCCCCCGCCTACGAGGGGCTCGGGCTGCCCACCGTCGTCACCGTGCACGGCCCGGTGCAGGACGACAGCTACCGCTACTACCGCGAGATGGGCGACGAGGTGGCGCTGGTCGCGATCAGCGACCGGCAGCGCGCGCTCGCCCCCGACCTGAACTGGGTCGGCCGGGTGCACAACGCCCTGCACGTGGACGAATGGCCGTTCCGCGCCGAGAAGAAGGAGTACGCGCTCTTCCTCGGCCGCTACACCGAGGACAAGGCGCCGCATCTGGCGGTTCAAGCGGCCCACGAAGCGGGTATCCCCCTGGTACTCGCGGGCAAGTGCAGCGAACCGGCGGAGCAGAACTACTTCGAGGAGAAGGTCCGCCCGCTGCTCGGCGAGCAGGACCACGTCTTCGGGATGGCCGATGCCACCGCCAAGCGCAGGCTGCTCTCCGAGGCGAGTTGCCTGTTGTTCCCGGTGCGGTGGGAGGAGCCGTTCGGCATGGTGATGATCGAGGCGATGGTCTGCGGCACGCCGGTGGTCGCGCTGCGCGGCGGCGCGGTACCCGAGGTCGTGGTGGACGGGGTGACCGGGCGGATCTGCGACGATCCCGCCGAGCTGCCCGCCGCCATCGCCGAGGTGCGCGGCTACGACCCGGCAGCCTGCCGGGCGCACGTGGCGGCCGACTTCGGCGCCGAGACGCTCGGCCGCGGCTACGAGGAGGTCTACCGGAAGCTGCTGCGCGAGCGCGCCGTTCGCTTCGCCGGCTCGACCGCCATGACCTTCGCGACGAGCGGCCGGGCATGACGGCCGACGCGCCCGCCCCGCTCAACGCAGGCGAACCCACCGGACTCGGTGGCTGCGGGGCCTCGGTGACCCTGGTGGAGGGCGGCACTTTCTGCCTGTCCAACCGGCTCGGCGACATCGCGCCGGGGTTACCGCACGGCCTGTTCTACCGGGACGCGCGCGTCATCTCCCGCTGGGAGCTGCTGGTGGACGGCAAGCCCGCCGATTCGCTCTCCGTGCTGAGCCCGGAGGCGTTCGCGGCCAGGTTCGTGCTGCGCCGTCCACCGCAGGCCGGGATCGCCGACAGCACGCTGCTCGTGGTCAGGGAGCGGCTGGTGGCCGAGGGCATGCACGAGACCATCACGCTGGAGAACATGGGCCGCGAACCCACCGCGGTCACGCTGGAGCTGCACGTCGACGCGGACTTCGTCGACCTGTTCGCGGTCAAGGAGGGCCGGGCCGGGCATACCAGGGCCGAGGTCGCCGTCGCCGACGGCGAGCTGCTGCTGCACGACCGGGCCGAGCGGATGCGCGGGCTCTCGGTGTCGTCCACGGTGGAGCCGGTGGTGCTGCCGGGGACCCTGGTGTGGCGGGTGGTGGTCCTGCCGGGCGAGCTCTGGCAGACCGAGATCATCGCCCAGCCCACCGTCGGCAACCAGCGCGTCCAGTCGGAGAACTACGGGCTCAGCGCGCCGGGCCGCAAGATCGAGGCCTGGCGCGACTCCGCCACCGACGTGCGCGCCGACGATCCGGTGCTGGCCCAGGTGCTGCGCCGCACCGAGAGCGATCTCGGCGCGCTGCAGATCCACGACGAACAGGGCGACGGCCGCCCGTTCGTCGCCGCAGGCGCGCCCTGGTTCATGACGCTCTTCGGCCGGGACAGCCTGCTGACCGCGTGGATGGCGCTGCCGCTGGAGGTCGACCTGGCGGTCGGCACCCTGCAGCAGCTCGCGGAGCTGCAGGGCCGCCGGGTGGATCCGCTCACCGAGGAGGAGCCGGGGCGGATCATGCACGAGATGCGCCGCGGCCCGGCCAGCGGCCAGGTGCTGGGCGGCAACATCTACTACGGCACCGCCGACGCCACCCCGCTCTTCGTCATGCTGCTGAACGAGGCGCACCGCTGGGGCGCCGACCGGGAGGTGGTGGAGGCGCTGCTGCCCGCCGCCGACGCCGCGCTGCGCTGGCTGCGCGATTACGGCGACCGGGACGGCGACGGCTTCGTCGAGTACCGCCGGGCCACCGACCGCGGCCTGGTCAACCAGGGCTGGAAGGACAGCTTCGACGGCATCAACGACGCGAGCGGGCACCTGCCCGAGGCGCCGCTCGCGCTCTGCGAGGTGCAGGGCTACACCTACGCCGCGGTGCTGGCCCGCGCCGAACTCGCCGAGGCCTTCGACGAGGTCCGGGTCGCGGCCAAGCTGCGCGACAAGGCCGCCGAGATGAAGCAGAACTTCGCGGAGAAGTTCTGGCTGCCCGAGCGCGGCTGGTACGCCGTCGCGCTGGACCGGGACAAGCGCCGAGTCGACGCGCTGACCAGCAATGTCGCGCACTGCCTCTGGGCGGGCATCGCCACCGACGAGCATGCCGAGCAGATCGTGCGGCGGCTCGGCGGCCAGGAGATGGACAGCGGCTTCGGGCTGCGCACGCTCGGCTCCGACATGGGCGCCTACAACCCGATGAGCTACCACAACGGCTCGATCTGGCCGCACGACACCGCGCTCGCGGTGGCCGGGCTGCTGCGTTACGAGCACCTGCCCGGCGCGGTCGAGCTGGCCACCCGGCTGGCAGGCGGGCTGCTCGACGCGGCCGCCGCCTTCGGCGGGCGGCTGCCCGAATTGTTCTGCGGGTTCCCGCGTTCCCGATTCGCGGCGCCGATCCCGTACCCGACCTCGTGTTCGCCGCAGGCGTGGGCGAGCGCGGCCCCGATGCTGCTGGTCCGCTCCTTCCTCGGGCTGGAGCCCAACGTGCCGGAGCGCACGCTCGGCGTGCGGCCGCGGCTGCCCGCCTCCTGGGGGACGGTGACGCTCTCCGCGCTGCGGCTCGGCGGCGTCACCGTCGACGTACAGGCCAAGGGCGACGAGGTCGCCGAGGTCCGGCTGCCGGACGAGTGGAAACTGATCGCGGAGTGAACTTCCCCCGATAATCGAACCCCGAGAGGCGCGACCATGCAGACCTCGCTGGACACCAGGGATCTGTGGAGCTCGCAGCACAGCGACTGTGCCGCCGTGCCCACCGTCCCGCTCGACACCGACCGGGCCCGCTTCATCTGCAGCATGCACGCGGGCCACGGCCCCGAGTGCCGCCAGTACCTGGCGGCGGCCGCGTTCTGCTACGGCGCCGGATAGCGCCGGTCCAGTTCCAGATTGAGCTCCAGCACGTGCACCGTCGGCTCGCCGAGGAAGCCGAGCGCGCGGCCGTCGGTGTGCGCGTCGACCAGGGCGCGCACCCGCTCCTCCGGCACTCCGCGGGCCGCGGCCACCCGGCGCAGCTGCAGCGCGGCGTACGCCGGGGAGATGTGCGGGTCGAGCCCGCTGCCGCTCGCGGTGACGGCATCGGCGGGGACCGCCGGAGTGTCGCTCGCCGGGCCGCGCACCGGGATCAGCCGGGCCGCGGACCAATCCTCCTGCTCCGCCGCGCATTCCACGGGAGCGCCACGGTAGCTGTCCAGGAAGGGGCGGGCCGGGCACGGCTGATTCACGCTGACCACCCGCACCGGCGTGGTCACGGTGCCGTCGGCGCCGCGCGGGCCGAAGACGGCGAGCACCGCCCCGACGCCGTCGGCGGCGCAGAACGGGCGGGAGCCGTCGACCCCCTCGCGGTCGCCGATCTCCCTGCTGCGCGTACAGACCTGGCTCAGCAGACTCGGCGCGGCGGCGGTGTCGACGATGTCCTCCGGGCCGCGATTGCTCGCGCCGCTGGCGAGCGTGTCGTACCCGTCGCCCGCCGCCGAGGGGCGGCTCTGGAAGTAGGCGGGCAGCGCGGAGCCGTCCGCGGCGGTGAAGGACTGGCCGAGCAGCCGGGAGCCGGCCACCGTGCCGTCGACGGTGAGCACCGACCCGTCGGCGCGCTCGCGCAGCCAGGGCAGCTGCCCGACCGCGGTCACCGCGAGCGGGTAGGCGAGCCCGGTGACGACGGTGAGCGCGGCGAGCGCGCGCACCGCGGCCAGGTGCTGCCGGATCCAGGTGGTCGTACGCATGTCAGGACATCCCGGGGAGAAGGTGGACGAACAGGTCGATGAGCTTGATGCCGAGGAACGGCACCGCGATGCCGCCGAGGCCGTAGATCGCGAGGTTGCGCCCGAGCAGTCCGGAGGCGCCGCTCGGCCGGTACCGCACCCCGCGCAGCGCCAGCGGGATCAGCGCGACGATCACCACCGCGTTGAAGATCACCGCCGCGAGGATCGCCGACTGCGGGCTGGCCAGCCGCATGACATTCAGCGCGGCCAGGCCCGGGAAGAGCGGAACGAACAGCGCCGGGATGATCGCGAAGTACTTGGCGATGTCGTTCGCGATGGAGAAGGTGGTGAGCGCGCCGCGGGTGATCAGCAGTTGCTTGCCGATCTCCACGATCTCGATCAGCTTGGTCGGGTCGGAGTCGAGGTCGACCATGTTGCCCGCCTCCTTGGCCGCGGAGGTGCCGGTGTTCATGGCCACCCCGACGTCGGCCTGCGCCAGCGCCGGGGCGTCGTTGGTGCCGTCGCCGGTCATGGCGACCAGCCGGCCGCCCTCCTGCTCCTTCCTGATGAGCGCGAGCTTGTCCTCCGGGGTGGCCTCGGCGAGGAAGTCGTCCACCCCGGCCCGCGCGGCGATGGCGGCGGCGGTGGCCGGGTTGTCGCCGGTGATCATCACGGTGCGGATGCCCATCCGGCGCATCTGGTCGAAGCGCTCGCGCATGCCGTCCTTGACCACGTCGACCAGGGCGAGCACGCCGAGCACCCGCGCGGTGCCGCCGCGCACCTCGCCGACGACCAGCGGGGTGCCGCCCGCGCTCGCGATCCGCTCGACCTGCGTGCCGATCTCGTCCGGCACCGAACCGCCCTCGGCCCGCACCCATTCCACGACCGCGGCGGCGGCGCCCTTGCGCAGCCGGTGGCCGCCGGCGAGGTCGACGCCGGACATCCTGGTCTGCGCGGTGAACGGCACCCAGGTGGCGCCGGCCAGCTCGCCGGTGGTGCGGGCGCGGCGGCCGTGGGCCTCCTTCGCGTGCACCACGATCGAGCGCCCCTCCGGGGTCTCGTCGGCGAGGCTGGAGAGCTGCGCCGCGTCGGCCAGCTCGTCCGGGGTGATGCCGGGGGCGGGCAGGAACTCCGAGGCCTGTCGGTTGCCGAGCGTGATGGTGCCGGTCTTGTCCAGCAGCAGCGTGTTCACGTCGCCCGCGGCCTCCACCGCGCGCCCGGACATGGCCAGCACATTGCGCTGCACCAGCCGGTCCATCCCGGCGATGCCGATGGCCGAGAGCAGCGCGCCGATGGTGGTCGGGATGAGACACACCAGCAGCGCGACCAGCACGATGCCGGAGATGCCTTCGGCGGTGAGCGCGAGGGTGTCGGCGACCCCGGTGTCGTTGCCGCGCGCGTAGATCGCCATCGGCTGCAGCGTCACCACCGCGCAGAGGAAGACCACGGTGAGCGCGGCGAGCAGGATGTTCAGCGCGATCTCGTTCGGCGTCCGCTGCCGCTTCGCCCCCTCGACCAGGGCGATCATGGTGTCGATGAAGCCGGCGCCCGGCTCCTGGGTGATCTCGACGACGATCCGGTCCGAGAGCACCGTCGTGCCGCCGGTGACGGCCGAGCGGTCGCCGCCGGATTCCCGGATGACCGGCGCGGATTCGCCGGTGATCGCCGATTCGTCGACCGAGGCGATGCCGTCGACCACGTCGCCGTCGGCGGGCACCACCTCGCCCGCCTCGACCACCACCCGGTCGCCGCGGCGCAGCTCCGGGGCGGGCACCCGCTGCTCGGCGCCGTCCGCGCCGAGCCTGCGGGCGACGGTGTCGGTGCGGGCCCTGCGCAGCGAATCCGCCTGCGCGCGGCCGCGGCCCTCGGCGACCGCCTCGGCCAGGTTGGCGAAGAGCACGGTGAGCCAGAGCCAGGCGACCACGGCGAAGGCGAAGAAGCTCGGGTCGGCCACCGCGAGCACGGTGGACCAGGCCGCGCCGACCTCGACGATGAGCATGACCGGGTTGTGCCAGAGCGTGCGCGGGTCCAGTTTGCGCAGCGCCTGCGGCAGGCAGGTGAGCAGCATGGCCGGGTCGAGCACGCCCGCGCGCACCGCGCCGTGGTGCCGGGGCTCCGGCGCGGGGGCGGCCGGGGCGGGGGAGGAGAGCGTGGAGGTCATGAACCGATTCCTTCGGCGAGTGGGCCGAGCGCGAGGGCGGGCAGGAAGGTGAGCGCGACCAGGACCACGGTCACGCCGGCGACCATGCCGATGAACTGGGGCCGGTGGGTGGGCAGCGTGCCCACCGACTCCGGGGTCCGGCCCTGCGCGGCGAGCGACCCCGCCAGCGCCAGGACCAGCACGATCGGCAGGAACCGGCCGAAGAGCATGGCCAGCCCGAGCGCGGTGTTGAACCACTCGGTATTGCCGGAGAGCCCGCCGAAGGCCGAGCCGTTGTTGGCGGCGGCCGAGGTGAAGGCGTAGAGCACCTCGGAGAGGCCGTGCGGCCCGGCGGCGAGCATGCTCGCCCGCTGGCCGGGCATCGCCACCGCGAGCGCGGTGCCGACCAGGATCACCAGCGGCGTCACCAGGATGTAGGCGGCGGCCAGCTCGATCTCCCGCGGGGTGATCTTCTTGCCCAGGTACTCCGGGGTGCGGCCGACCATGAGCCCCGCCACGAACACGGTGATCACCGCGAGTACCAGGATCCCGTACAGCCCGGAGCCGACGCCGCCCGGCGCCACCTCGCCGAGCTGCATGTGGATCATCGTCATCATGCCGCCGAGGCTGGTGTACGAGTCGTGGAACGAGTTCACCGCACCGGTCGAGGTGAGCGTGGTGTTGGCCGCGAAGACCGCCGAATCGACCACCCCGAAGCGCTGCTCCACGCCCTCGGTGGCGGCGCCGATCGCGGTCGGCACGGTGCCGTCCGCGCGCAGCTGGAAGAACACGGTGAGCGCGATGCCGGTGAGCGCGAGCACGGCCTGCACCGCCAGAATGGCGTAGCCCTGCTTCGGGCTGCCGACCATCCGGCCGAAGGTGCGCGGCAGCGAGCAGGCGATGACCAGAAGCAGGAAGATCTCCACCCAGTCGGTCCAGGCGGACGGGTTCTCGAACGGGTGCGCGGAGTTGGCATTGAAGAAGCCGCCGCCATTGGTGCCGAGCTCCTTGATCGCCTCCTGACTCGCCACCGGCCCGCCCGGAATCGGCTGCGCCGCACCGGTGACCGTCTGCGCGACCTGGTCGTGCAGCTGGAAGTTCTGCACCACGCCGCCGATCAGCAGCACCACCGCGCCCGCGAAGGCCAGCGGCAGCAGGACCCGCACGATGCCGCGCACCAGATCCACCCAGAAGTTGCCGAGCTCGCCGGCGCGGGTGCGGGCGAAGCCGCGGACCAGCGCGACCGCGACCGCCATGCCGACCGCGGCGGAGACGAAGTTCTGCACCGCCAGCCCGGCCATCTGCACCAGGTGGCCCTGGGTGCTCTCGCCCGCGTAGTTCTGCCAGTTGGTATTGGTCACGAAGCTGACCGCGGTGTTCCAGGCCAGCGCGGGCGTCAGCTCGGTGCCCGGATCGTCCAGGTGCAGCGGCAGCACCCGCTGCACCTGCTGGAAGGCGAAGAGCGCGAGCACGCCGACCGCCGAGAAGGCGAGCACGCTGCGGGCGTAGACCGGCCAGCTCTGCTCGACCTCGGGGCGCACCCCGATCACCCGGTAGATCAGCCGCTCCGCGCGGGAGTGCTCGGTACCGGTGTACACGCGATACATGTGGTCGCCGAGCGGCACGTGCACCAGCGCCAGCGCCGCGACCAGCGAGCCGACCACAAGGACGGCCCTGGCCGTGTCGTTCACCTAGAACCTCTCGGGGAAGAGTAGGGCGGCCAGCGCGAGCAGCGCGACCGGAACCGCGAGCACCAGGCCGGCGATATTCGCGATCACAGCCGCTCCACCCCGCGCTGGACCAGGCCCAACAGGGCGAACACGGCCACGGTGAGCACCGTGAACACGACGACGGACATCGGGTCGAACCTCCTCGAGCTGCTCCGCGGTGGAGCACGCTCATTCGAGTGAACGACCTCCGCGCGGCATTTCCGCCGCTCCTTACGGCTTCTTGGCGGGGTGGCGGCCCGCCTTGACGGTTTGTTGACGCCGGGCACTCGCCGGTCTCACCGCGCGAGGTGAACGTTCCTGCGGTACAACGCGATACGAAAGCGTCAGGAAAGGCGGCGCCGCCGTCAACGAACCGTAAAGACGCTGCCCGCGCGGCGCTCCGCGCGGGCAGAGTGATCGGGAATTCGGAGGAACGACGAAGGTGGTGGTGACCGCGGTGGCCGGTTTCCTGCGCGGCACGGCCGCGATCCGTGTGGCGCGGGTGCGATGGCACGATCGCGGGCGGTGAACCGCGGCGAGCTGCGGATCTACCTCGGCGCGGCGCCCGGCGCAGGCAAGACCTACGCCATGCTCGCCGAGGCGCACCGCCGCCGTGAGCGCGGCCGCGACGTCGTCGCCGCGGTCGTCGAGACGCACGGCCGGGCGCAGACGGCCGCGCTGCTCGACGGGATCGAGCGCATCCCGCCGCGGCGGGTTCCGTACCGCGGCACCGTGCTGGACGAGCTCGACGTGGACGCGGTGCTGCGCCGCGCGCCCGGCGTCGCGCTGGTGGACGAACTCGCGCACACCAACGCGCCGGGCAGCCGCAACGGCAAGCGCTGGCAGGACGTGGACGAGCTGCTCGACGCCGGGATCGACGTGGTGTCGACGGTCAATGTGCAGCACCTGGAGAGCCTGAACGACGTGGTCGAGCAGATCACCGGGATCGAGCAGCGGGAGACGGTGCCGGATGCGGTGGTGCGGGGGGCGGGGCAGGTGGAGCTGGTCGACATCACCCCGGAGGCGCTGCGGCGCAGGCTCGCGCACGGCAATGTCTACGCCGCCGACCGGGCCGATGCCGCGCTGCGCAACTACTTCCGGCCGGGTAATCTCACCGCACTGCGCGAGCTCGCGCTGCTCTGGCTCGCCGACCAGGTGGACGCCGCGCTCGCGAAGTACCGCGCCGAGCACCGGATCACCGCGACCTGGGAGGCCCGCGAGCGGGTGGTGGTCGCGGTGACCGGCGGCCCGGAGTCGGAGACGATCGTGCGCCGCGCGGCCCGGATCGCGGGGAGGGCCAGCGCCGAGCTGGCGGTGGTGCACGTGGTGCGCGGTGACGGCCTCGCCGGGGTCTCGGCCGCGCGGCTGGCCCGGCTGCGCGAGCTGGCCGGTGCGCTGGACGCCTCGCTGCACACCGTCACCGGCGAGGACGTCCCGGCCGCGCTGCTCGGCTTCGCGCGCGAGGTCAACGCCACCCAGGTGGTGCTCGGCACCTCGCGCCGCTCGCGCTGGGCCCGGCTGCTCGACGAGGGGATCGGCGCCGCCGTTGTCCGGCGGTCGGGCAAGATCGACATTCACATGGTGACCCACGAGGAGACCCACCGCCCGCTGCGGCGCGCGGCGCTTCGCCCGCGGCGCCCGGCCGCCGCGTGGCCGGCGGCGGTGCTGGTGCCGCTGCTGGTCTGCGCGCTCTGCGCCTGGCTGCTGGACGGGGTGCTCGACCTGCCGGGGCTCTCCTCGGTCTTCGTGGTCGGGGTGGTGGCCGTCTCGCTCTTCGGCGGGGTGCTGCCCGCGACGGTCTCGGCGCTGCTCTCCGGGCTGCTGCTGAACTGGTTCTTCGCCGCGCCGCGCTACAGCCTCACGGTCGCCGAGCCGGACAACTTCGTCGCGGTGGTGGTGCTGCTCGTTGTCGCGGTCGCGGTGGCCGCGCTGGTCGACATCGCCGCGGTGCGCGCCGAGCAGGCGCGCCTGGCATCGCGCCAGGCCGAGCTGCTCACCCGGTTCGCGGGGGCGGTGCTGCACGGCGCCGACCTGCCCCGGCTGCTGGAGCAGCTCAGGGAGACCTACGCGCAGCGCTGGGTCGCCGTGCTGGACGGCGATGCCGTGGTCGCCGCGGTCGGGGCGGAGCCGCCCGCGCGGCCGGGCGAGGCCGACACGGTGGTCGAGTCCGGAGACGGGCAGTTGGTGCTCGCGCTCGCCGGGCGGCCGCTCGCCGCCGCCGACCGGCCGGTGCTCGCCGCCGTCGCCAACCAGGCCGCCGGGCTGGTGCGCCAGGCCAGGCTCGCCGAGGAGGCCGGGGCCGCGGCGGCGCTGCGCGAGGCCGACCGGCTGCGCCGCGCGCTGCTCTCCGCCGTCGGGCACGACCTGCGCACCCCGCTGGCCGGCGCCAAGGTCGCCGTCTCCAGCCTGCGCAGCGAGGACGTCGAGTTCTCCCCGGAGGACACCGCCGAGCTACTGGAGACCGTCGAGGAGTCGGTGGACCAGCTCACCGCGCTGGTGGAGAACCTGCTCGACTCCTCGCGGCTCGCCGCGGGCGTGGTGGCGCCCCGGGTGCTCACCGTGTACCTGGACGAAGCGGTGCACCGCGCGCTCGTCGGCATCGGCATGGGGACCAGGGGGCCGCGCCGGGCCTCGATGGAGCGGGTCGAGGTCGAGGTCGGCGAGATCGCGGTCGTCGCCGACCCCGGGCTGCTGGAGCGGGTACTGGCCAACCTGGTGGACAATGCGCTGCGGCACGCCCCGCGCGACGCCCCGGTGCGGGTCAGCGCGCAGCGCGACGGCGATCGGGTGACCGTCGCGGTGGCCGACACCGGCCCCGGCATCCCGCGCGGCGCCGAGGAGCAGGTGTTCGAGCCGTTCCAGCGGCGCGGCGACCGGGACAACACCACCGGCGTCGGGCTCGGGCTCTCCGTGGTGCGCGGCTTCGCCGAGGCCATGGGCGGTACCGTGCACGCCGAGACCACGCCGGGCGGCGGGCTGACCATGCTCGTCGACCTGCCCGCAGCCGAGGAGCCAGCATGACCGATCCGGCCCGCCGCCGACGGTGCTCGCCGCGGGCTCGCCCGGCACAGCGCGGGAGCGCGCATGAGTGATCCGGTCCCCGCGGCGACGACCGTGCTCGTGGTGGACGACGAGCCGCACATCGTGCGCGCGCTGCGGATCAACCTCTCGGTGCGCGGCTACGACGTGGTCACCGCGGGCACCGGCGCCGCCGCGCTGCGCGCCGCCGCCGACCGGCATCCGGACGTGGTGATCCTCGACCTCGGGCTGCCGGACATGGACGGCACCGAGGTGCTCGCCGGGCTGCGCGGCTGGAGCGCGGCGCCGGTGATCGTGCTCTCCGCCCGCACCGACTCCGCGGACAAGGTGGAGGCGCTGGACGCGGGCGCCGACGACTACGTCACCAAGCCGTTCGGCATGGACGAGCTGCTCGCCCGGCTGCGCGCCGCGGTGCGGCGGGCGGGCGCCGACACCGGCGGCGAGCCGGTGGTGATCACCGACTCGTTCACCGTCGACCTCGCCGCCAAGCGGGTCACCAGGCACGGCGAACCGGTGCACCTCACCCCGACCGAGTGGGGGATGCTCGAGATGCTGGTGCGGCACCGGGGCAAGCTGGTCGGCCGCAAGGAGCTGCTGCGCGAGGTGTGGGGCCCCTCCTACGCCACCGAAACCCACTACCTGCGCGTCTATCTCGCGCAGCTGCGGCGCAAGCTGGAGGACGACCCAGCGCATCCGAGGCACCTGCTCACCGAGGCGGGCATGGGGTACCGGTTCCAGGAGTGAGCGGAATGCCGCCGCCCGGCGCGGTGTTGCCAGGCACGACCGTCCCGGCGAATGGCAGGATCGTGACCATGTCCGAGCAGAACACGTCGGCGCTCCGGGTGGAGCGCACCGGCACCCGCGCCTACACCGGCCGCAACGACAGGGGCGCGGAGGTGCGTATCGCCTCCGCGGGCACCCCGGAGGCCTTCACCCCCGGCGAGTTGCTGAAGGTCGCGGTCGCGGCGTGCTCCGGGCTGAGCGCCGACTTCTCGCTCTCCCGCAAGCTCGGCGAGCACTTCGACGCCACCATCCGGGTCTCCGGCGACCCGGACCGGGAGAACGAGGTCTACCCGGAGATCGACGAGGTCTTCGAGCTCGACCTCAGCGAGCTCTCCGAGGTGGAGCGCGAGCGGCTGCTGGTGAGCGTGCAGCGCGCCGTCGACAAGGTGTGCACCGTCGGCCGGACGCTGAAGTCCGGGAGCAAGGTGACGCTCTCCTTCGACGTGGAGCTGTAGTGGCCGAGGCCGAGCGGCTCTCCGCCTGGGTGCACGGGCAGGTGCAGGGCGTCGGATTCCGCTGGTGGACCCGTTCGCGCGCGCTGGAGCTCGGGCTCGCCGGGCACGCCACCAACACCGCCGACGGTCGGGTGCACGTGGTCGCCGAGGGGCCGCGGCGGGCCGCCGAGCGATTGCTCGCCCTGCTCCGCTCGCCCGATACGCCTGGCCGGGTGAGTCTTGTTGTGGAAAGCTGGGAGCCCGCGCGGGGCGATCTGTCCGGATTCGAGGAGCGGTAGCGGCGTGAGCACAGACGAACACCGTCCGGGGGCGGAATCGAACGACGGCGGCAGGCCGCAGTGGGAAGAGGGGACCGCCGCGCCCAGTGGGCCGGTCTACGAGGAGGGTTCGGCGGCGAACGTGCCCGCGCCCGGCGCGGGATCCGGTTCGCCGACAGGCGCTCCCGGTCCGCGGCCGCCCGCGGAGGAGCCGGGTACCAGCCCCGCGCCGGGCGCGGATCAGCCCGGTACGCAGCCGTTCCCGGCGGCAGGGCACCCTGGCACGCAGCCGTTCCCCGCGGCGGAGCAACATGCCCCGCCTCCTTTTCCGTGGCCAGGTGCCCAGCCGCAGGCCGGCGGTTTCCAACCGCCGCCCGGCTCGCTGCCCGGCGCGCACGGAGCGGGCGCGCCACCTGCGGGAAGCACCCCGCCGGGGAGCGGGAAGCGCGCGGGGCGCGTTCAGCGGCAGCGGGCCGGGGTGACGCAGCCCCGCCCGCCGACGGTGGCCGAGTCCCGCGCCAGGGAGAAGGCGCGCAAGCAGGCCCGCGACGCCGAGCGCGCCGCCGCCGAGGCCGCCGCGGCGAAGAAGCGCTCCCGCAACCGGGTGCTCATCGGCGGCGCCGCCGTGGTCGGTGTCGCCGCGCTCGTCGGCGGCGGCTACCTCGCCTACCTGGCGCTCTCCGCCCCGGACACGGTGACCGCGTCCTGCGTGGCCACCGACCAGAACGGCGACGAGATCGTCGTCGAGGACACCTACTGCGGCACCGGCCGCCCCGGTTTCGTCGGCGACACCGCAGGCGTCGTCCTGCTGGCGGGCTGGCCGCAGTACCGCTACTACTACGGCGGCTCCACCGCCATCGGCGGCAAGCCGACCGGCGGGACCACGGTGAAGCCGAAGAACGCCGAGATCAAGACCAAGACCGGAACCACGGTGCAGCGCGGCGGCCTCGGCAGCAAGATCGGCGGAGGTTCCTAGCGGTGCGACGGGTCCGCGTGGAACCACGGAAGGGCTGGCAGCAGATCGTCGAGGAGCAGGGGCTGGTCTACGGCACCCCCGGCCGCGACGCGCACGGCAAGCCCCGGCCGTACTGGGACGAATCGGTCTACTACGAGTTCGACATGCCGGAGATCCTCGCGCTGGAGGCGGATGTCGAACTGCTGCACAGCATGTGCCTGAAGGCGGTCGAGCAGGTCGTGCTGACCGAGCGGTACCGCGACTTCGGGCTGCCGGAGTGGAGCTGGCAGCCGATCGCGGAGTCGTGGCGCCGCGCCGACCCGCACGTATACGGCCGCTTCGACCTGCGCTACGACGCCCGCCGCCCGGCCAAGCTGCTGGAGTACAACGCCGACACCCCCACCTCGCTGCTGGAGGCGGCGATCCTGCAGTGGCACTGGCTTACCGCGCTGTACCCGGACCACGACCAGTGGAACTCGCTGCACGAGAAGCTGGTCGAGCGCTGGGGCGAGCTCCGCGACATCCTGCCCAGCGACCAGCTGCACTTCAGCTGGTCCGGCGCCGAGCCGACCGGCGAGGACGGCGTGACCACCGCCTACATCCAGGAGACCGCCGCCGAGGCCGGCTTCGACACCATCGGGCTGCCGATCGAGGAGGTCGGCGTCGACATCGAGCTGGAGCGCTTCGTCGATCTGGCCGAGGACCCGATTCAGGCGATCTTCAAGCTCTATCCGTGGGAGTGGGTGCTCGACGACGACTTCGGCAAGCGGGTCGTCGCGAGCCTGCCGCAGACCATGTGGATCGAGCCGCTGTGGAAGACGCTGCTCAGCAACAAGGCCATCCTCGCGGTGCTCTGGGAGATGTACCCCGGCCACCCGAACCTGCTGCCCGCCTACCTCGATCAGCCCAACGAGCTCACCGAGTACATCCGCAAGCCGAAGCTCGGCCGCGAGGGCGCGAACATGACCATCGTCGGCGCCGGGATGGAGACCGCGACCGGCGGCATGTACGGCGAGGAGGGCTTCGTCTACCAGCTGCTCGACCCGCTGCCGCAGTTCGACGACATGCGGCCGGTGCTCGGCGCCTGGATCGTCGGCGACAGCTCGGCGGGGCTCGGCATCCGCGAGACGGCAGGCCTGATCACCGACGACGGCTCCGCCTTCGTTCCGCACCGCATCCCCACCGACGACTGATCAACCCCTCGGAAGGACCACGATGACCGCCGCTGTCGCCCTCGAATCGGGCTACTGGAGTTCGCTCGGCGAAGGGGTGGGCGCGATCCTGCTCTACGCCCTCGTCGGCCTGGTGCTCATGCTCGTCGGCTTCTACGCCATCGACCTCACCACCCCCGGGCACCTGCGCCAGCTGGTGCGCGAGGGCAAGCCGAACGCGATCGTCGTGACGGCGGCGGGCATGCTGAGCATGGCGTTCATCGTGGTGCTCGCGATCTTCGCCGCGTCGGGCAAGCTGCTGGAGGGGCTCATCGCCTCGCTGATCTTCGGCCTGGTCGGGATCATCGCGCAGGTGATCTCGGTGCGGGTGATCGAGAAGGCGCTCGGCATCGATATCGGCGCGGCGCTGCACTCCGAGGCGTACACCCCGGCGGTGCTGGTCGTCGCCGCCGCGCACTTCGCGCTCGGCCTCGTGGTGGCGTTCGCGATCCTCTGAATCCTTGACATTCCACTGTGGAAGAACCATCATGGTGTCATTCCACAGTGGAGGGTGATGTCGCGTCCCCTCCCCGCCGAGAGGACTCGAGCATGGACATCGCAACCGGTACCCGCGCCTCCGATGCCGAGCGGGACGCGGTGGTGAACCTGCTCGGCAGGCACCTCGCGGACGGGCGGCTGGATCTGGGCGAGTACGACGAGCGGGTGGCCCGGGTCTATGCCACCCGGGCCCGCGAGGATCTCGCCCCGGTGCTCTCCGACCTGCCGCGGCTCGCCGATTCCGCTGCCGCGCAGCCGAAGCCGCGCGGGCGCGGGGTGCGGGGGCTACCGCTCTGGCAGCAGATCGAGTTCGCCGGCTGGGCCGGGGTGAGCCTGCTCGTCCTGGTGATCTGGGCGGCGATCTCGCTCGGGGTCGGCGAGTTCACCTACTTCTGGCCGGTCTGGGTGATCGGGCCGTGGGGCGCGGTGCTCGCGTTCCGCGCGGTCACCGGGTTCGAGGGGCGGGCCTGCCGCTCCGGAGCCGCGTCGCGGGCGGTGCGGCGGGCGCTCGGCTGATCACTCGTCGCCGCGCCTGCGGGGGTTCGAGAGGCGGGGCGGGGGTGGTTCCCGGTAGGTGCGGTCGGTCGGGCCGTCGGCCGTCTCCCACCAGCTGTCCGGGTCCTGGTGCTGCTGCCTGCCGACCCCGCGGCGCCGGATCGGCCCGCTGTACTGCTGGTCCGCCACCGGAACCGGCCGTTGTCCGCTCGCCGGCTGCGGGTGATCGGGCCGGGGGGCGGCCTCGCTCGAGCGCCGCGTCGGGCGCGCACCGGCGGCTTTGCCGCCCGGCGCCGAACGCACGCCCGCTGTGCCGTGGCCGGCCCGACCGGCGTGTCCGCTTCCCCGCGGCTCGGGTCCGCGTTCCCCGGCGGACTCGGAACTCCCGTGCCCCGCGCCGCGGGGATCCTGCGATTCGCTCCTGGGTTGCCCATCCCCGCGATTCACCGTGGGCCCGGCCGTTCGCCCGGCGCGCCGCGCCCGTGTACTCGCGGCACCCTGTCGCTGCTCGGTGTCACCTTCCGGGAGGGCGGGTTGCCCCCGTTCCGAGCGTTCGGCGTCGCGCCGAGCCCGCGCCGCATCCCAGCGATTCGCCGCTGACGGCGCACCGCGGTGGGACTTTCCCCTCCGCTCGCCGCGCGCCCGGTCCGATCCGGATGCGACCTCGCGCCGATACCGCTCGGACGCCGCACCGGCGGAGCCGTCCTTCGCGTGCCCGGTTCGCGGCGCGGACGCGCTGTCGGCGGATCTGCGCCGGGTCTCGTCCGAAGAACGCTCCGGCCTGCGCGCACCGGCCGCGCGCCGCTCGGCACCGCTGCGGACCGGCCCGGCGAGCGGCGTCCCGACGATCGGCAGCGTGCGGGTGGTCTGCGTCGGATCCACCCCCCACTCGTGCCGCTCCCCGCGCACCCCGTGCCCGTGCAACCACGCCCCCGGGTCGGCTCGCGCGACCGGGTCGAGCAACCCCGCCGCCTCGCCGAGCAGGTCGAGCAACGCGAGTTCGGCCAGCTCGTCCGGGTCGTCACCGGGGAAGCAGGCGGTGTGGAGCACGTCGCGCACCGCGTCGATCGAGGCAGCGGGGAAGGTCCAGACCCAGCCGGACGGCGCGTCCTCGGGGTCGTCCGAATCGTCCGGCTCCTCGTCGTGTCCGACGAACACCAGCGCACCGTCGCCGCCGACCCGCGCGACCACCCGCCACCGCCCGTCGTCCATGGTCACCGTGCGCTGCGCGGCCCGGACCGCCCGGATCTCGAACCAGGCCGCGACCAGCCCGACCACCGCGGCCAGCCCGGCGAGCACCAGGTACTCCGGCACGTCCCCGAGCGTCGAACTGCGGCTCACCTCGCACCCCCACAGGAACACCAGGCAGGCGACGATCAGCGCGCCGACGCGCAGCAACCGGAACGCGGTGCCGTGGCGGGACGACAGCGCAGGCACGGGTCGGTGCTCCTGACGGGAGAAGGCGGGATCAGGTGGATCGTAGGCGCGATCCGCGCCCCGCGGCAGCCCCGCGAGCACCGCTGTGACGTCGGCTAACGCCGGGCACACCGGCATTGTGGTGAACCGGTGGCCCCGGCACGCAGCGATGCCGGCGACCGAGGTCACCGGCGGCGGATACGATGGCTGCTCGCCGCGCCCCCTCGCTGTCGTCGGAGCAAACCCCGCCTCATCCACGGAAAGGTCCCGGCCGTGCACCTGAAGAGCTTGACGTTGAAGGGCTTCAAGTCCTTCGCGTCCGCGACGACGCTGCGCTTCGAGCCGGGCATCACCTGCGTGGTCGGCCCGAACGGCTCCGGCAAGTCGAACGTGGTGGACGCGCTGACCTGGGTGATGGGCGAGCAGGGCGCCAAGGCGCTGCGCGGCGGCAAGATGCAGGACGTGATCTTCGCGGGCACCCAGGGCCGGGCCGCGCTGGGCCGCGCCGAGGTCACGCTGACCATCGACAACTCCGACGGCGCGCTGCCGATCGACTACGCCGAGGTCTCGATCACGAGGCGGATGTTCCGGGACGGCGCGGGCGAGTACGAGATCAACGGTTCCACCTGCCGGCTGATGGACGTCCAGGAACTGCTCAGCGACTCCGGCATCGGCCGGGAGATGCACGTCATCGTCGGCCAGGGGCAGCTCGCCGCCATCCTCGAGTCGCGGCCGGAGGATCGCCGCTCCTTCGTCGAGGAGGCCGCCGGCGTGCTCAAGCACCGCAAGCGCAAGGAGAAGGCGGTGCGCAAACTCGAGGCGATGCAGGCCAACCTGGCCCGCCTCACCGACCTCATCTCCGAGCTGCGCCGCCAGCTCAAGCCGCTCGGCAGGCAGGCCGAGGTGGCCCGCCGCGCCGCCACCGTGCAGGCCGACCTGCGCGACGCCAGGCTCCGGCTCGCCGCCGACGACCTGGTGACCAGGCGCGGCGAGCTCGCGGGCAGGCAGAGCAAGGAGGCCTACGCCCGCGAGCAGCAGATCACCGTGCAGGCCGAGCTGGACGGTGCGGGCGCCGCGCTGGCCACCCAGGAGCACCAGCTCGCCGAGCTCACCCCGAGCGCCGAGGCGGCCGCGCAGACCTGGTTCCAGCTCTCCGCGCTCGCCGAGCGGGTCAATGCCACCATCCGGATCGCGGGTGACCGGGCCAGGCACCTGGACACCGCCACCCAGGCGGGCACCGGCCGCGACCCGGAGCAGCTGGAGGCCGAGGCCGACCGGGTGGCGGCCGAGGAGGCCGAGCTGCGCGAGACCGTCGAGATGACGATGGAGACGCTGGAGGCCGCGCGCGACGCGCTGGCCGAGCGCGAGCAGGCCGCCAAGGCCGCCGAGCAGGCGCACCTCGCCGCGGTGCGCGCCATCGCCGACCGCCGCGAGGGGCTGGCCCGGCTCGCCGGGCAGGTCGAGACGCTGCGGCACAAGGCGCACTCCGCGGACACCGAGATCACCCGGATCTCCGGCGCGATCACCGAGGCGGGCAGGCGCGCCGACACCGCCCGCGCCGAGTTCGACGACGTGCAGGCCGAGCTGGCCGAGCTGGACGCGGGCGAGGCCGGGCTGGACGCCCAGCACGAGCACGCCGTCGAGGCGCTGGAGCTGGCCGATGCCCGCGTGGCCGAGCTGCGGCGGGAGGACCGCGACGCCACCAAGCTGGTGGCCTCGCTGAGCGCCCGGATCGAGGCGCTCGGCATGAACCTGACCCGCAAGGACGGCACCGCCTGGCTGGCCGAGCACAGCCCGGCCGGGCTGCTCGGGCCGCTCGCCGGGGTGCTGCGGGTGCGGCCCGGCTTCGAGGCCGCGGTGGCCGCGGTGCTCGGCCCGCTCGCCGACGCCACCGCAGCCAGCTCCGGCACCGCCGCCTACGACGCGCTGCGCGCCATCAAGGAGGCCGACGGCGGCCGGGTCGGGCTGGTGTTCCATACCGGGGAGCGGGCGGTCGCCCCCGCCGAGCTGCCCGATGGCGCCACCGCGCTCTCCGCTGTGGTCGAGTACCCGGACGAGCTGGCCCCCGCGGTACTCGCGCTGACCGCAGCGGTCGCCGTCGTCGACGATCTCGCCGCCGCGGCCGCGCTCCTCGGCACCCGCCCCGAGCTGCGGATCGTCACCAGGGACGGCGACCTGGCCGGCACCGGCTGGGTGCTCGGCGGCTCCGAGCGGGCGCCGAGCAGGCTGGAGATCCAGGCCGAGATCGACGCCGCCGCCGCCGAACTCACCGCCGCCCAGCGCCGCGCCGCCGAGCTGGAGGCCGCGCTCGCGGGCGCGCTGGACGAGCAGACCGACCGCAGGCAGGCGGTCGACCACACCCTGCTCGCGCTGCACGAATCGGACCAGGCGCTGGTCGCGGTGTACGAGCGGCTGGCCAGGCTGGGGGAGACCGCCCGCACCGCCGAGAAGGAGAGCGCCCGCCTCTACGACCAGCGCGCCGCCGCCGAGACCGGCCGCGAGCAGAGCCTGGCGACCCTCGCCGAGCTGGAGGACCGGCTGCGCAACGCCGAACTCGAGCAGGCCAGGATCGACGCCGACGGCTACGGCTCAGCGGGCACCGAGGCCGCGGGGCGGGAGCGCGAGGAGGCCGCCGCCGCGCTCGCCGAGGCAAGGACCATGGAGGTGGAGGCGCGGCTCGCCGTGCGCACCGCCGAGGAGCGCGCGCAGTCGGTGCACGGCAAGGCGGATTCGCTGCGCCGCGCCGCGCGGGCCGAGCGCGAGGCGCGGGCGCGGGCCGAGCGCGCGCAGGCCGCCAGGCGCAAGGCCGCGGCGGTGGCCGCCGCCGTCGCGGAGTCCGGCGCGCAGGTCGCGAGCGAGCTGGAGCGGGTGGTGGTGCGGGCCGCTGCCAGGCGCGACGAGCTGGTGCGCCGCCGCACCGAGGTCGCCGCCGAGGTGGAGCGGGTCAAGGAGCGGGTGCGGGCGCTCACCGCGCAGCTCACCCAGCTCACCGACGCGGTGCACCGGGACGAGGTCGCCAAGGCCGAGGCCGCGCTGCGGATCGAGCAGGTCGAGTCGACCATCGCCGAGCAGTTCGGGATCGCGCTGGACGACCTGGTCGCCGAGTACGGCCCCGACGTCCCGCTGCCCCCGTCGGAGCTGGAGTTGCACGAGTACGAGCAGGCGCGGGAGCGCGGCGAGGCGGTCACCCCGCCGCAGCCCATGCCCTACGACCGCGCCTCGCAGGAGCGCAGGGCGCGCCGGGCGGAGAAGGATCTCGGCACGCTCGGCAAGGTGAACCCGCTCGCGCTGGAGGAGTTCGCCGCGCTGGAGGAGCGCTACAACTTCCTCGCCACCCAGCTGGAGGACGTGAAGAACGCCAGGCAGGACCTGCTCGACGTGGTCGCCGAGGTGGACGCGCGGATCCTGCAGGTCTTCACCGAGGCGTACGCCGACGTCGAGCGCGAGTTCGTCGGGGTCTTCGCCCGGCTCTTCCCCGGTGGCGAGGGGCGGCTGGTGCTCACCGACCCCACGAACATGCTCACCACCGGGATCGAGGTGGAGGCGCGGCCGCCGGGCAAGAAGGTCAAGCGGCTCTCGCTGCTCTCCGGCGGCGAGAAGTCGCTGACCGCGGTGGCGTTGCTCGTCGCCATCTTCCGGGCAAGGCCGTCGCCGTTCTACGTGATGGACGAGGTCGAGGCGGCGCTCGACGACACCAATCTGCGCCGCCTCATCGGCCTCTTCGAGCAGCTGCGGGAAAAGAGTCAGCTGATCGTCATCACGCACCAGAAGCCGACCATGGAGATCGCCGACGCGCTCTACGGCGTCAGCATGCGCGGGGACGGGATCACCCAGGTGATCTCGCAGCGGTTGCGCGGCGAGAACCTGGCCCCCGCCCCCGCGGGGTAGCCGGCCTCGGCCGGGGCGCCGATGGCACCGACGGCGGCGGAGGTGGCGGCCGTCGGACCTGGTCGAGGCCGTCGTACACCAGCGCATCGACCACCTCGCCGCGGCCGAAGGCGCCACCGCCGCCGCCCGCTTCCAGCGCGAGTTCGGTGCGGAGGCGCACCGCGGGCGCCGGGCCGGCCTCCCGGAACGGTGACCGAGTACGGCGTTCCGGGGGAGAGCCGGCGGCACCGGCGCGAGCCGGGTGCCGTCTCGCGCTAGAGCAGGTCGCTGACGTCGTCCGGGACGTCGACCGCGTACTTCCGCAGGATCTCCATGGAGACCACCTCGAGCGCGTTCTCGTGGGTGGCTGCCAGCACCACCGGCGCGGCCACCCCGTCCTCGTGCGCGTGCAGCCAGCGCACCGCGACGACGCACCAGCGGTCGCCCGGCTGCAGGCCGGGGAAGTTGTTCTCCGGGCGCGGGGTGCTCAGGTCGTTGCCGATGGAGGCCTGGTGTTCCAGGAACTCCGCGGTCGCGACGGTGCACACGGTGTGGCTGCCGAGATCCTCCGGCCCGGTACTGCAGCAGCCGTCACGGTAGAAGCCGGTGAGAGGATCGGTGCCGCACTCTTCCAGCGGCCCCCCAAGCACGTTTCGATCGGTCACGTCGCCGATCCTATTGGCCTCTGCCGAGAAGTTCCGCAGGACAAGAAATCTCGATGGCCGTTCTTCGGGCGTGCGGGCACCCTGACCAGCAGCTCAGCCGGGCTCTGCAAGGATGTCCGGTGTGAGTGCCGAAGCCTGGATTCTGATCGCCGTGATCGCCGCCGTCGTACTGGTGGTGTTGGTCGCGGGTTACGTCCTGTCCAAGCGCCGCCGGGTGTCGCTGACCGCCCCGGCGGAGGAGAAGGAGCTGACCGACCGCTCCGGCGGTTATACCGCCGCGGGCGGGTTCAGCTTCAGCAGGGGCGGTGCCGCCACCGCGGAACCGGAGCCGCAGCTGCGCGACCGCACCGACACCGACGGGCAGCCGCACGTCGGCGACGACGCCGCTGTCCCTCGCGACGCGCACCGGCGCGGAATCACCGAGGTCCGGCTCCCGGATTCGGATGTGGAGCCGTCCGGAACTGTCACCCGCCCAGGCGATCCCGCCGCTGCCGCACCGACCGAAACGGACAGTCCCGCCGTGGGTGCGGTGGCCCCCGGTGACATCGCGCCGGTCGACGACACGCCCGCTGGCAGCGCGGCGGACGCCACCGCTGCCCCGTCCGGCACCGCTGCTTCCAGCGACACCGCCACCGGCGGAGCCACGATCACCCCGAACGGGACGGCTACCGCCCCGGCCGCGCCCGGCGCCACCCCGACGGCCCCAGCGGCAGCCGACACCGCACCATCCACTCCCGTGGCGGGCACGGCACCCGTCGCCGGCACCTCGGCCGCCGAGGAGATCGCCCCGACCTCCGGTCGCCTGACCCGCCTCCGCGGCCGCCTCTCCCGCTCGCAGAACGCCGTCGGCAAGAGCCTCCTCGGCCTGCTCGGCGGCGGCGACCTGGACGAGGACTCCTGGGAGGAGATCGAGGACACCCTGGTCCTCGCCGACCTCGGCACCGCGAGCACCGCGGTGATCGTGCAGCGGTTGCGCGAGGAGATGGCGGCGCGCAGTGTGCGCAGCACCGACGAGGCCCGCGCCGTGCTGCGCACCGTCCTGGTCGAGGCGCTGCGCCCGGAGCTGGACCGCGCGGTGCACGCGCTCCCGCACGACGACCACCCGTCGATCCTGCTCGTGGTCGGCGTGAACGGCACCGGCAAGACGACCACCACCGGCAAACTGGCCAGGGTCCTGGTCGCCGACGGCCGCCGGGTGCTGCTCGGCGCGGCCGACACCTTCCGCGCCGCCGCCGCCGACCAGCTGCAGACCTGGGGTGAGCGGGTCGGCGCCGACACCGTGCGCGGTCGCGAGGGCGCCGACCCGGCCTCGGTCGCCTTCGACGCCGTGACCGTCGGCATCGAGCGCGGCGTCGACGCCGTCCTGGTGGACACCGCGGGCAGGCTGCACACCAAGACCGGGCTGATGGACGAGCTCGGCAAGGTCAAGCGGGTGGTGGAGAAGAAGGCCGCCGTCGACGAGGTGCTGCTGGTGCTGGACGCCACCGTCGGCCAGAACGGCCTGGCGCAGGCGCGGGTCTTCGCCGAGGTCGTCGAGATCACCGGCGTCGTGCTCACCAAGCTGGACGGCACCGCGAAGGGCGGCATCGTCTTCCAGGTGCAGCACGAGCTCGGCGTCCCGGTGAAGCTGGTCGGCCTCGGCGAGGGTGCGGACGATCTCGCCCCGTTCGAGCCGGGCGCCTTCGTCGACGCGCTGCTCGGCTGAGGAAATCACCCCGTGGTGGATCCCACAGCGGCCCGAATGGCCGCTGTGGGACGGACGAAACGTGGTCGCAACACAACCGGCGCACCCGTTCACGTAGGTGAAACACGGTGGATCGCCGGATGAAACACCAGGTGAGGATTCTTCTTCCCAGGTCCTGATGCCGAAGTCGGCCGGGCCCGAGATGAGGAGGACATCAAGGTGGATTTTCCCACGATAGGCGCGCCGGACGCCGGTGACACCGCATGGATGCTGGCGGCCGCGGCGTTCGTCTTGCTGATGACGCCAGGACTCGCGTTCTTCTACGGCGGCATGGTCCGCGCCAAGAACGTGCTGAACATGATCATGATGAGCATCAGCGCCATGGGGCTCATCACGGTCCTCTGGGCGCTGTACGGTTTCTCCGTCGCGTTCGGTGAGGACAAGGGCAACCTGATCGGCGACCCGACCCAGTACTTCGGACTGGCCAAGGTCTTCGGCGGTGAGTACCTCGCCTCCACCGATCCGGAGGCCCCCGCGGGTATCCCGCTGTTCGGCACCATCCCGCTCTCGGTGTTCGTCGCCTTCCAGCTGATGTTCGCGATCATCACGGTCGCCCTCATCTCGGGTGCGGTCGCCGACCGCATCAAGTTCGGGTCCTGGCTGGTCTTCGCCGGCATCTGGGCCACCGTCGTCTACTTCCCGGTGGCGCACTGGGTCTTCGCGTTCGACGGCTACACCGGCGAGCAGGGCGGCTGGATCGCCAACAACCTCAAGGCCATCGACTTCGCCGGCGGCACCGCGGTGCACATCAACGCCGGTGCGGCCGGCCTCGTGCTCGCGATCGTCCTCGGCAAGCGCAGGGGCTGGCCCAAGACCCCGTTCCGCCCGCACAACCTGCCGTTCGTCATGCTCGGCGCCGGGCTGCTGTGGTTCGGCTGGTACGGCTTCAACGCCGGCTCCGCGCTCGGCGCCAACGGCATCGCCGGCGCCACCTTCCTGACCACGACCATCGCCACCGCCGCCGCCATGCTCGCCTGGCTCGTGGTGGAGAAGATCCGCGACGGCAAGCCCACCTCGCTGGGTGCCGCCTCGGGCATCGTGGCCGGCCTGGTCGCCATCACCCCGTCCTGCTCCTCGGTGAACACCGTCGGCGCGCTGGTGATCGGTGTCGTGGCGGGTGCGCTCTGCGCCCTCGCGGTCGGGCTGAAGTTCCGCTTCGGCTTCGACGATTCGCTCGACGTGGTCGGCGTGCACCTGGTCGGCGGTCTGGTCGGCACCCTGCTGGTCGGGCTGGTCGCGGCGCCGGAAGCCCCTGCGGCGGTCTCCGGGCTGTTCTACGGTGGTGGTCTGGAGCAGCTGAAGCTGCAGGCCGTCGGCGCCTTCGCGGTGCTGGCCTACTCGGTGGTCGCGACCGCGATCATCGCCTTCGCCATCAAGTTCACCATCGGCCTCCGGGTGTCCGAGGAGGACGAGGCGCTCGGCGCGGACGAGTCCGAGCACGCGGAAAGCGCATACGATTTCGCTGCTGTGGGTGGCATGGCACGTACCACCGTCAAGGAGGCATGACGCATGAAACTGATCACCGCCATCGTCAAACCGTTCACCCTCGAGGATGTGAAGGGCGCGCTCGAGCAGGCCGGAATCCTCGGCATGACCGTGAGCGAAGTGCAGGGCTACGGCAGGCAGAAGGGGCACACCGAGGTCTACCGCGGCGCCGAGTACTCGGTGGACTTCGTGCCGAAGGTGCGCGTCGAGGTGGTCGTGGACGACGCCTCGGTGGACAAGGTCGTCGAGGTGATCGTCGAGGCGGCGCGCACCGGCAAGATCGGTGACGGCAAGGTCTGGGTGACCCCGGTGGAGGCCGTGGTGCGGGTGCGCACCGGCGAACGCGGCAGCGACGCACTGTAGTACCCCGGGGCCGGTGGACGGACCGGCCCCGGATCCAGCACGAGAGAGCGGCGGCCCCGCTCCGGCCGGAGCACCGGCCGGAGCGGGGTCGCGCGCGTGGAACGGGCGGTGACTATGGGCAACAATCAGAACAACGGGGCTGCCGATCTGGTCCGGGCACGGGCACAGCTGCTCGAGGGGGGCCATCCGCGCAATCCGCGGCTGGACGCGGAATCACTGCGGTCGGCGCTGGTCGACCTGTTCGAACTCTGGCTCACCGGCAAGGGCGCCGAACTCGGCATCGGGCCGGACAGCGGGCTCGCGCTGGTCGCCGTCGGCGGGCTCGGGCGGCGCGAGATGCTGCCCTACTCGGACCTGGACCTGGTGCTGCTGCACGACGACGTGGACCCGGCCCGGGTGGCCGAGGTGGCCGATCAGCTCTGGTACCCGCTCTGGGACGCGCACATCAAGCTGGATCACAGCGTGCGCACGGTGCCGCAGGCGCTGCGGGTCGCCGCCGACGACATCCCGGCCGCGCTCGGCATGCTGGAGGCCAGGCACATCGTCGGCGACGCCGACCTGAGCAACCTGCTGATCGGCGGGGTGCGCCGGGAGTGGCGCACCGGCATCAGGACCCGCTTCGACGACCTGATCGCGCAGACCCGCACGCGCTGGCAGCGCAGCGGCGAGATCGCGCACCGGGCCGAGCCGGACCTGAAGAACGGCCGCGGCGGGCTGCGCGACATCCAGCTGCTCGACGCGCTCGCCATCGCCCAGCTCACCGACGCCATGCCCGGCCTCGGCCCCGACGTCCCCGGCGGCGGGTTGAAGCACGCGCACCGAAGAATGCTCGACGTGCGCACCGAGCTGCACCGGGTGGCCGGCCGCGCCCGCGACCAGCTGCGCGCGCAGGACGCCGACGAGATCGGCGCCGCGCTGCGCATCGGCGACCGCTTCGACCTGGCGAGGACGCTCAGCGACTCGGCGCGGACGGTGAGCTACTCGGTCGACGTCGGGCTGCGCACCGCGGCCAACGCGCTGCCCCGCCGCGGCCTGGCCCGGCTGCGCCGGATGCCGGTGCGCCGCCCGATCGACGAGGGCGTGGTCGAGCACGCGGGCGAGGTGGTGCTCGCCCGCGACGCCAGGCCGCAGCGCGATCCGGGGCTGATCCTGCGGGTGGCGGCGTCCTCGGCCGTCACCGGGCTGCCCATGTCGGCCACCACGCTGAACCGGCTCTCCGAGGACGCGCCGGAGCTGCGCGAGCCCTGGCCGAAGGACGCGCTCAACGACCTGCTCGTGCTGCTCGGCGCGGGCCGCAACGCCATCGGCGTGATCGAGGCGCTGGACCGCACCGGGCTCTGGGGCAGGCTGCTGCCGGAATGGGGCGCGGTGCGCGACCTGCCGCCGCGCGACGCCATCCACACCTGGACCGTCGACCGGCACCTCATGGAGACCGTCGCCTACGCGGGCGCGGGCAGCACCAGGGTGGCCAGGCCGGACCTGCTCGCGCTCGGCGCGCTGCTGCACGACATCGGCAAGGGCCGCGCGGGCGACCACAGCATCGTCGGCGCCGAGCTGGCCACGCACATCGGGCGCCGACTCGGGCTGTGGCCGTCGGATGTGCGCACACTCAGCGCCATCGTCCGGCACCACCTGCTGCTGCCGGACACGGCGACCCGCCGCGACCTGGCCGACCCGGCCACCGTCGAGCACGTGGTGACCGCGCTGGACGGTGACGTCCAGCTGCTCGAGCTGCTGCACACCCTGGCCGAGGCGGATTCGCTGGCGACCGGCCCCGGCGTCTGGGGCGACTGGAAGGCCTCGCTGATCGGCGATCTGGTGCGGCGCTGCCGGACCGTCATGCGCGGCGACGAACTGCCCGCCCCCGAGCCGATCGCGCCGGAGCTGCTGGCCAAGGCCGCCGCGGGCGGGGTGCACGTGGAGCTGCAACCCGGCGACGGCAAGCACACCTACACCGTCACGGTGATCGCCCCGGACGCTCCCGGGCTGCTCTCGGACGCCGCCGGGGTGCTCGCGCTGCACTCGCTGCGGGTGCTCTCGGCCGCGCTCGGGGTGGAGGGAGCCTCTGCCGTCGACACCTTCGTGGTGACCCCGCGCTTCGGCGGCCCACCCGATGCCGGGCTGCTGCGCCAAGAGCTGATCCGGGCCATGGCGGGCGACCTCGACCCGGGCGCGGTGCTGGCCAAGCGCGAGCGCGACGCCGACGGGCCCGGCCCGGGACCGTACGCGCAGGCACAGCCACGGGTGCTCTGGTCGGAGGCGTCGGAGGGCGGGGTGATCCTCGAACTGCGCGCCGAGGACCGGCTCGGCCTGCTCACCCGGCTGGCGGCGGTCTTCGCGGACGCCGCGGCGTCGGTGCGGTGGGCCAAGGTGGTGACCATGGGGTCGGCGGTCGTGGACACCTTCTGCCTCGACCTCGGCGCGGGGGACAGCGCGGAGCGCAGGGCGGCGCTGGAGCGGAGCGTGCTGGAGGTGGTGCCGCAGCCCGCCCCGAAGAAGCCGGAGGAGGCGGGGGATTCGGCTGTCGGCTGATCACCCGACGCGTTTCGGCTTCCGCAACGAATGTGACGCAGATTACTATCGGTTGACCGGAAACGTCGATGAGAGGTGGGTCCGTTGGCGCTGGAGGTGGTTTCCGCGTCGCTGATGACCAGCGACGAGACCAGGCACATCGCTCGCTGCGTCGGCAACGGGAGCTGGGTGGTGTCCTGGTTGCCCGGGCGCACCCTCAGCGCACCGCAGGCCGTCACCGCCATGACCATCGCCTCCGCGGTGGCGACCGGCGGCGCCGACGGCGCGGGCGAACTCGACGCGGCCGCCGCCGAACTCGGCCTCACCGGCCGCGAGGCGGTGTTCCTCATCGCGGTGGAGAACCACGACTACGGCACGCAGCGGCCCCGCGCGCGGCCGCGGCGCTGAGGCGGCGGCGGTCGACTTCCCGACCGCCGCGTGCCGCGCCGCGTCAGCCGATTACCCTGGACCGGAAATGTCGTCCCCCCGAGTCCAGGAGCGCGATCGGTGTTCGAATCACTGTCCGACCGGCTGACAGGTGCCCTCAAGGATCTGCGCGGCAAGGGGCGGCTGTCACCGGCCGACATCGACGCCACCGCGCGCGAGATCCGGCTGGCGCTGCTGGAGGCCGACGTCGCGCTTCCGGTGGTGCGCGGCTTCATCGCCCGGATCAAGGAGCGCGCCAACGGCGCCGAGGTCTCGGGGGCGCTGAACCCGGCGCAGCAGGTCGTCAAGATCGTCAACGAGGAACTCGTCGGCATTCTCGGCGGCGAGACCCGCAGGCTCACGCTGGCCAAGAACCCGCCCACCGTGATCATGCTGGCCGGTCTGCAGGGCGCCGGTAAGACCACGCTCGCGGGCAAGCTCGCGAAATGGCTGCGCGGCCAGGGCCATCAGCCGCTGCTCGTCGCCTGCGACCTGCAGCGCCCCGGCGCGGTCACCCAGCTCCAGGTGGTCGGTGAGCGCGCGGGCGTGCCGGTCTTCGCGCCGCACCCGGGCACCGGCCTCGGCGGGGAGAACCAGCTCGGCGTCTCGGCCGCCGACCCGGTGCGGGTCGCCGAGTCCGGTATCGCCGAGGCGCGGGCCAAGCAGTACGACGTGGTCATCGTCGACACCGCAGGCCGCCTCGGCATCGACGCCGAACTGATGCAGCAGGCCGCCGGCATCCGCGATGCCGTGCAGCCGGACGAGGTGCTGTTCGTCCTCGACGCCATGATCGGCCAGGACGCGGTGAACACCGCCGAGGCGTTCCGCGACGGCGTCGGCTTCACCGGCGTCGTGCTGACGAAGCTGGACGGCGACGCCCGCGGCGGCGCCGCGCTCTCGGTCCGCAATGTCACCGGCGCGCCGATCATGTTCGCCTCCACCGGCGAGAAGCTGGAGGACTTCGACGTCTTCCACCCCGACCGGATGGCCAGCCGCATCCTCGGCATGGGCGACGTGCTCACCCTCATCGAGCAGGCCGAGCAGGTCTACGACCAGCAGCAGGCCGAGGAGGCGGCGCGCAAGATCGGCAGCGGCGAGCTCACGCTGGAGGACTTCCTCGAGCAGATGCTCGCCATCCGCAAGATGGGGCCGATCGGCAACCTGCTCGGCATGCTCCCCGGCGCGGGCCAGATGAAGGACGCGCTCGCCGCCGTCGACGACAAGCAGCTGGACCGGGTGCAGGCCATCATCCGCGGCATGACCCCGGCCGAGCGTGCCGAACCGAAGATCATCAACGCCTCGCGCAGGCTGCGCATCGCGAACGGCTCCGGTGTCCAGGTCTCCGACGTGAACCAGCTGGTCGACCGGTTCTTCGAGGCCAGGAAGATGATGGCGGCCATGGGCAGGCAGATGGGCATGCCCGGCGCCAACCGGCGGAACAACCGCAAGGGCAAGAAGGGGAAGAAGGGCGGCCGCGGGCCGACCCCGCCCAAGGTGCGCGGCGGGTTCCCCGGCATGCCCGGCCTTCCCCCCGGCATGCCCGACATCTCCAACATGCCCGCCGGCCTGGACCAGCTGCCGCCCGGGCTGGAGGGCTTCGACCTCTCGAAGCTGAAGTTCCCCAAGCAGTAGCTGCGCTCCCGTTCGGGCGAAGGAGGTCGGCGGTGCATCTGCGCGGTGTGGTTCTGCCCGCGGCCGAGGTGCGCGACATCTGGGTGCACGAGGGCCGGGTGACCTACGAGCCCGTGCCCGGGGCCGAGACCTTCGCGCGCGCAGGCTGGATCGTGCCGGGGCTGGTGGACGCGCACTGCCATGTCGGCATCCGGTACGGCGGCGGCCACGAGGATCGGGACGGCGCGATCGAGCAGGCCGTCACCGAGCGGGAGGCGGGGGCGCTGCTGCTGCGCGATGCCGGTTCGCCGATCGACACCCGTTTCGTGGACGAGCACGAGGAGCTGCCGCGGATCATCAGGGCGGGCAGGCACATCGCCCGGCCCAAGCGCTACATCCGGGAGCTCGGCATCGAGCTGGACGACGAGCGCGACCTGCCGGAGATCGTGGCCGAGCAGGCCAGGTTCGGCGACGGCTGGGTGAAGATCGTCGGCGACTGGATCGATCGCTCGGTCGGCGATCTGCGCCCGCTGTGGAGCGACGCGGTGCTGCGGGAGGCGATCGACGCCGCCCACGCCGACGGCGCGCGGGTCACCGCGCACGTGTTCGGCGAGGACGCGCTGCCCGGGCTGATCACTGCCGGGATCGACTGCCTGGAGCACGGCACCGGCCTCACCGACGACACCATCGCGCTGATGGTCGAGCACGGCACCGCGCTGGTGCCGACGCTGGTCAACATCGACACCTTCCCCGGGATCGCCGACGGTGCGGGCAGGTTCCCGGTCTACGCCGCCCACATGCGCGACCTGCACCGCCGCGTGCGGGACACCGTCGGCCGCGCGCACGAGGCCGGAGTGCCGATCTACGCGGGTACCGACGCGGGTGGCTCGATCCGGCACGGCCGGATCGCCGACGAGATCAGCGCGCTCGCCCGCGCCGGGCTCTCCGCGCACGACGCGCTCGGCGCCGCCTCCTGGGACGCCCGCCGCTGGCTCGACCGCCCGGTGCTCGAGGAGGGTGCACCCGCCGACTTCGTGCTCTACGACCAGGACCCGCGCACCGAACCGGCCGCGCTGACCGCGCCCCGCGCGGTGGTCCTGCGCGGCAGGCCCTACCCGCGCCGCGATCCCGTGACCGCGCACCGCTGAATTCCGCGCCGCCGCCTCGTCGCTATCGGTGGAACCACCACCGATCGGAAGGAACGTCGTGCGCGAACTCGTCGTGACCCAGAACATCACCGTCGACGGAGTGATCGAAGCCACCGACTGGTTCTCGGTGGCAGGCACCGACCCCGAAGCCACCGCCGACCTGAACGCCGCCCTGCGCGAACAGGCCGCCGCCTCCGACGCGGTGCTCTTCGGCCGGCGGACCTTCGAGGACATGCGCGGCTTCTGGCCTGCGCGGACGGACGACACCACCGGCGTCACCGAGCACCTGAACACCGTCACCAAGTACGTCGTCTCCCGCACCCTCACCGAACCGGGCTGGGCGAACTCGGAGATCCTGCGCGGGCCGCTCACCGAGGAGATCGCGGGGATCAAGGCGCGGCAGGGCCGCGACATCGTGCTCACCGGCAGCATCCGGCTGTGCCACGCGCTGATCGCCGCCGACCTGGTGGACGAGTACCGGCTCTTCGTCTACCCGGTGGTGGTCGGTACCGGTGCCCGGCTCTTCGCGGACGCCACCGGGGTGCCGCCGCTTCGGCTCGCCGAAACGCGGGCCTTCCGCTCCGGCGTGGTGCTGCTGCGCTACCGCCGGGGCTGACCGAGCCGATTTCGGGCGGGCCGCACCCGTCTGGCACAATGATCCACCGTCCTTCTGGACGCGTGTCAGCCCGTCTCCGGTTCCGTACCGCGCGGCGGTCACACACTTCGAGCGCGAAACCGGACCCGCAGACCGTGCGGGGTCGCTGAATCGCGCAGTGACCACTCGGCCGCCCCCGCGGCGGCCACCACCGAAAGGCAGAACCCACAGCCATGGCTGTTCGCATCAAGCTCACCCGCCTGGGCAAGATCCGCAACCCGCAGTACCGCGTCGTCGTCGCCGACGCCCGCACCCGCCGGGACGGCCGGGCCATCGAGTCGATCGGCACGTACCACCCGAAGGAAGAGCCTTCGCTGATCCAGATCGACGCGGAGCGCGTGGCGTACTGGCTCAGCGTCGGCGCCCAGCCCACCGAGCCCGTGCAGCGGCTGCTGGAGATCACCGGCGACTGGCAGAAGTTCAAGGGCCTGCCGGGCACCGAGGGCACCCTGAAGGTCAAGGCCGCGAAGCCGAGCAAGCTCGACCTCTTCAACGCCGCGCTGGCCGCCGCCGACGGCGAGCCGTCCGGCGAGGCCACGACGCCGAAGAAGAAGGCCAAGAAGGCCGACGACGCTGCGGCCGAGTCGACCGAAGCCGCCGAGTAATGAGCGTGGTCGTCGCCGATGCCGTCGAGCACCTGGTGCGCGGCATCGTCGCCAATCCCGACGACGTCCGGGTCGAGCTGATCACCGGCAGGCGCGGCCGCACCGTCGAGGTGCACGTCCACCCGGACGACCTGGGTAAGGTCATCGGCCGCGGCGGCCGCACCGCCACCGCGCTGCGCACGCTGGTCGCCGGAATCGGCGGCCGCGGCATCCGGGTCGACGTGGTCGACACCGACGCCTAGATGGAACTCGTCGTCGGACGGGTCGCCAAGTCGCACGGGGTGCGCGGCGAACTCGTCGTCGAGATCCGCACCGACGATCCGGAATCCCGGTTCGCGCCAGGCACCGTCCTGCTCGGACGGCCGCCGCGGGCGCGCACCGGCGGCACGGAGTTCACCGTGGAGTCGGCCCGCGAACACTCGGGCCGGCTCCTCGTGCGGCTGCGCGAGGTGGACGGTCGCGATGCGGCGGACGCGCTGCGCGGCACGCTGTTCCTGGTGGACAGCGCCGATCTGCCGCCCAGCGAGGACCCGGACGAGTTCTACGACCACGAACTCGAGGGGCTCGCGGTGCGGCTCACCGACGGCACCGCCGTCGGCACGGTCACCGAGGTGCTGCACTCCGCCGCGGGCGAACTGCTCTCGGTGCGCGCCGACGACGGCAGGGAGCTGCTGATCCCCTTCGTCACCGCCATCGTGCCGAGCGTCTCGGTGGCCGACGGCGTCGTGGTGATCGACCCGCCCGAGGGGTTGCTCGATCCGGAATGAGGCCGTCGTGAAACTGGATGTGCTCACGATCTTCCCGGAGTACCTGGAGCCGCTGCGCGCCGCGCTGCTCGGCAAGGCCATCGATCGCGGGCTGATCGCCATCGATGTGCACGACCTGCGGCACTGGACGCACGATGTGCACCGATCGGTGGACGACTCGCCGTACGGCGGTGGTCCCGGCATGGTCATGAAGCCCTCCGTGTGGGGTGTCGCGCTGGACGAGGTCTGCCCCGCCGACGCGCTGCTGGTGGTGCCGACCCCGGCGGGCGTTCCCTTCACCCAGGCCACCGCGGAGCGCTGGGCGGCCGAGCGGCACCTGGTGTTCGCCTGCGGCCGGTACGAGGGCATCGATCAGCGGGTCTTCGACGATGCCGCGCGCCGGGTGCGGGTCGAGGAGGTGAGCATCGGTGACTACGTGCTCATCGGCGGCGAGGCCGCCGTCCTCGTCATGGTCGAGGCGGTGGTCCGGCTGCTGCCCGGCGTGCTCGGCAACCAGCAGTCGCACCGCGAGGATTCCTTCTCCGACGGGCTGCTCGAGGGCCCCAGCTACACCCGGCCGGTGATCTGGCGCGATCTCGAGGTGCCGCCGATCCTGCTCTCCGGCGACCATGCCAAGATCGCGGCCTGGCGGCACGAGCAGGCGCTGGAGCGCACCCGCGCCCGCCGACCCGACCTGCTGCCCGGTGACGACGGCGTCCCCGACCCGGCCTGACCGCTCTGCCGGACGGGATCACCCCGACCCGGCCCCGCTCAGCCGGACGGAATCGCCGCGGCCCGGCCGTCCGCGCCGGGAACGAGCACGCCCCACGGGGCGGGATGTAGCCGCGCGGTCTGCGCGACCGGCATGGTGAGCAGCGGTTCCTCCCCGCGCGGCGTCGGCTTCGGCCCCGCGACGTGGGTCCGCTCACCGGTACGCACGTCGTAGGCGAACAGTGACCCGTCGTCGTGCCCGCCACCGCGCGGCCGCAGCGTCGCCAGCAGCACGCCGTCCGGTGACCCGACGCTCAGCAGTACCTCCTCGTCGGCGGCGAGCGGCGCCGTCCAGCGCACTCCGCCGTCCGGCTCCACGAACCGCATCTCGGTGTTCTTCGCCAGGGTGGTGCTGTCCATGATCAGCGCGGTGCCGCCGGGTCGGGCGAAGCGGTAGCGGGACTGCTCGCCGAGCGGCTGCCGGCCGAGCTCGTCGCCGCTGCGCAGGGCGAGGAACACCCGCTCGCCGCCGGACTTCACGGTCAGGGTGTCGGACGAATCGACCACGAAGGAATCGGTGCCGGAAAGCGTCCGGTGCCACAGCTCGCCACCGGTCAGGCGGTCGAACGCGGCGACGGCGAGGTCGAGATCGGTGCCGTCCGGGGCGAAGCGGGTGGGGCAGCGCAACAGCGCGACCTCCCGCGTCAGCAGGACGGAGACGGTGTCCTCGGTGAACGGCGGCGCGCAGCTCCACCGCGCCGGATCGGCGCTCCAGCGCGGCTGGTTCGTGGCCGGATCGCGGATCACGACCCGGCCGTCCTCGACGCCGCTCTCCCACCACACGTCGGCGGCGGTGCTCCACAACTCCGCGCCGGTATCGCCGGAGTAGGCGACGTATCCGGGCGAGCCCTGCCAGCCCACCAGCAGCACGTCGTGGAACAGCACCGGCGTGGTGCGCCGCGGATCCGGCGCACTCCCGGGCCGCTGGATCGTCCACCGCTGCTCGCCGCCCGGGCTCCAGCCGAGAATCGTGTCCCCGCGCACGGTGTAGATGCCGGACTCGGTCACCCCCGCGGCATCGAAGGCGCCGAGCTCGACCGCGCGTATGCCGGACAGCTCCAGCCCGCCCGGCGGCCGGGACCCCGCGGGCCCCCCGCACGCGGCCACCGCCATGACCAGCCCGAACGCCGCCAGCGTTCGTATCGCTCGATTCCACCGCATGCTGAACTCCCCCCGAAGTAGATGTCGGCGACGATCATCGCACGAGGTACCGACAGGGTCCTACGGCAGCAGCCGAGCCCGCCTGGCCCTGGCAACCGCCTCGACCCTGGTATGCGCGTCGAGCTTGCTCATGGCGCTGCGCAGGTAGCTCTTCACCGTCTCCGCGCCGAGCGAGAGCCGCGCCGCCACCTCCTGGTTGGTGCAGCCGAGCGCGATCTGGGCGAGCACATCGAGCTCCCGGCGGGAGAGCCGGGGCGCGTCGGCGGCGGGCACCCCCGCGAGCACGCGGGTGATCCGGCCGCCGACGGCGTCGAGGCGGGCGCGCAGCTCGGGGTCGGGAACGGCGCCCGCGATCTCCCTGAGCTCGGCGTGGATGTCGCGCAGCTCCTCGCCCTCCGCGCCTGCGGGCGCCGGTTCGGCGAGCCGGAGCAGCCGCAGCCGCCGGTCCACCTCGTCGCGCACGGTGATCTCGCGAGCCAGCTGCCTGGCCGCGCCGATCATCAGCTCGGCGGTGCGGCCGCCGAGCGGGGAGCCGCCGCGGTTGGCGGCGTAGAGCACCGCGCGGGATTGCCGGTCGACCAGCACCGGTACCGCGAGCACCGAGCGGATGCCCTCGCCGAGCACCGGCCGGTCGTAGTCGTGCGTGATGGACGAGGCGCTGCGGTAGTCGGCCACCGAGGCGGGGGCGCCGCTCGCCATCACCTGCCCACCGAGGCCGGACCTGCGCAGCACGGTGAGGCCGCGCAGCGCGTTCGTCGTGATGCCGACGAACTCGGAGAGCAGCAGCGCGTCCCGCGCGATCTCGCCGCCGAACGCCACCGGCACCCCGGATTCCCCGGCCACCAGCCGCAGCGCGGCGCGCAGCGCGTCACCGTCGCGCGGGCGGAGCAGGTGCTCGCCGGGCGAGCGATCGCGGCTCATATCGGGTCACCCCTTTTCGGGGGTAGTGCGGGACGTGACGTGTCCCACATTCTAGGCGGACACCGGCGCCCAGCCGGAGCCGCACGAGGGAGGACCACATGGCGACCGAGACGACGGTGCTCGACAGCGACCCGGACCAGCGGGTACGCACCCTGCTGGAGACCTACGACAGCCCGGCCGCCACCGCGGCGGTGCTGCTCTGCGACCGGCACCCGGCCGACCGGGTCGCGGTCACCGTGGTCGAGTCCGACCTGAACCACACCGACCTCACCTACGGCGAACTGCGCGAGCGCTCCGAGCGGTTCGCCGCCGCGCTCGGCGAGTTCGGCGTCGGCCCCGGCGACCGGGTGGCCACGCTCATGGCCAAGTCGGCCGACCTGGTGGTGGCGCTGCTCGGCATCTGGCGACGCGGCGCGGTGCACGTGCCGCTGTTCACCGCCTTCGCCCCGCCCGCCATCGCCTTCCGGCTCACGGCCAGCGCCGCGCGCTGGGTCGTCACCGATGCCGACCAGGCCGAAAAGCTACGTCCCGGCGACGACATCCCGGCCGACGCGCCGTGGGGCGTGATCGTCGCGGGCGGTGCGCAGCCGGGCGCGCTGCGTTTCGAGGAGCTGCTGGCGCAGCACTCGGCCGACGACCCGCTGGCCGCCGCGGTGACCGTCGGCGGCGACGGCGCGCTGGTCCAGCTCTTCACCAGTGGCACCACCGGCACCCCGAAGGGCGTGCCGGTCCCGCTGCGCGCGCTGGCCTCGTTCCACGCGTACCAGGAGTTCGCGCTGGACGTCCGGCCGGACGACGTCTTCTGGAACGGCGCCGATCCGGGCTGGGCCTACGGGCTCTACTACGCGATCCTGGCGCCGCTGGCGTCCGGGATCCGCACCCTGCTGCTGCACGCGCCGTTCTCGCCCGCACTCACCTGGCAGGTGCTGGAGCGCTTCGGCGTCACCAACTTCGCGGCCGCGCCCACCGTCTACCGGGCGCTGCGCGCCGAACCCGCGCCGGCGGGCAGCACGCTGCGCCGCGCCTCGTCGGCGGGCGAGCCGCTCACCCCCGAGGTGGTGGAATGGTCGGCCGGGGCGCTCGGCGTCCAGGTCCGCGACCACTACGGCCAGACCGAGCACGGCATGGTCATCGGCAACGCCTGGCACGAGGCGCTGGACGCGACTGTCCCGCCCGGCTCGATGGGCAGGCAGCTGCCCGGCTGGCACTGCGCGGTACTCGCCGACGACGCCGACACCGAGGCGCCGACCGGCGAGCTCGGCCGGGTCGCCATCGATGTCGAGAGCAGCCCGCTGCTCTGGTTCACCGGCTACCTGGACGCCCCGGAGCGCACCGCGCAGCGCTTCACCGCCGACGGCCGCTGGTACCTCACCGGCGACGCGGGCTCGCGGGACGCCGACGGCTTCTTCCGCTTCTCCGCCAGGGACGACGACGTGATCATCATGGCCGGCTACCGGATCGGCCCGTTCGAGGTGGAGAGCGTGCTGCTGCTGCACCCGGGGGTCGCCGAGGCCGCGGTGGTCGGAATGCCGGACGAGCTGCGCGGCGAGGTGCTGGAGGCCTTCGTCGTGCTCGGCCGGGACGCCACCGGGGACGACGAGCTCGCCGCGGAGCTGCAGCAGCTGGTCAAGCGGAAGTTCGCCGCGCACGCCTACCCGCGCCGGGTGCACTTCGTCGACACGCTGCCCAGGACCCCGAGCGGCAAGGTGCAGCGCTACCTGCTCCGCCAGGGCGGTGCCCGGTGACCGCGCCGGCCTACGACAGCGGCCTCGCCCACACCCCGCTGCTCGGCGACACCATCGGCGGCAACCTCGATCGCGTCGCCGCCGCGCACCCGGAGCGCGAAGCCCTGGTCGACCGCCCCTCCGGCCGCCGCTGGAGCTATCGGGAACTGGTCGTCGCGGTCGACGCCATCGCCACCGCGCTGCTCGAGCACGGAGTCCGCACCGGCGACCGGGTCGGGATCTGGGCGCCGAACTGCGCGGAGTGGTTCCTGGTGCAGTACGCCACCGCGAAGATCGGCGCGATCCTGGTCACCGTCAACCCGGCCTACCGCACCTCGGAGCTGGAGTTCGTGCTCCGCACGGCAGGGGTGCGGACGCTGGTCACCGCCGAGTCCTTCAAGACCTCGGACTACGTCGCCATGGTCGGCGAGGTGCGTGCCGCGGTCCCGGAGCTGGAATCGGTGCTGGTCTTCGGCTCGCCGGAGTGGGAGGCGCTGGCGGCCACCGAACCGGACGCCACCCGGCTCGCCACCGTTGCCGCCGAGCTCTCCGCCGACGACCCGATCAATATCCAGTACACCTCGGGGACGACGGGATTCCCCAGGGGCGCCACGCTCAGCCACCACAACATCCTGAACAACGGCTGGTTCGTCGGCGAGCTGTGCGGCTACACCGAGCACGACCGGATCTGCGTCCCGGTGCCCTTCTACCACTGTTTCGGCATGGTGATGGGCAATCTGGCGAGCACGACGCACGGCGCAGCCGTCGTCATCCCGGCGCCATCCTTCGACCCGGAGGCGAGCCTGGCCGCGGTCGCCGCCGAGCGCTGCACCTCACTCTACGGCGTGCCGACCATGTTCATCGCCATGCTCGCCGCACTCGACGCCGGCGCCGAGCACGACCTCGCCACGCTGCGCACCGGCATCATGGCGGGCTCGCCCTGCCCGGTCGAGGTGATGAAGCGGGTCATCGACCGCATGAACATGGCGGAGGTCTCGATCTGCTACGGCATGACCGAGACCTCGCCGGTCTCCACGCAGACCCGCCGCGACGACAGCCTGGAGCGGCGCACCGAGACGGTCGGCCGGGTCGGGCCGCACCTGGAGGTCAAGATCGTCGATCCGGCGACCGGGCGGACGCTGCCGCGCGGCGAGCCCGGCGAGCTCTGCACCCGCGGCTACTCGGTGATGCTCGGGTACTGGGGCGAGCCGGCCAAGACCGCGGAGGCCGTCGACGCCGCGCGCTGGATGCGCACCGGCGACATCGCCGTCATGGACGACGCCGGCTACCTCGCGGTGACCGGCCGGATCAAGGACATGGTGATCCGCGGCGGTGAGAACATCTACCCGCGCGAGATCGAGGAGTTCCTCTACGCGCACCCGGACGTGCTGGACGCCCAGGTGATCGGGGTGCCGGACGCCACCTACGGGGAGGAGCTGATGGCCTGGATCCGGCTGCGCCCCGGCGCGGCCCCGCTGGACGCCGCGCGGCTGCGCGAGTTCTGCACCGGCAAGCTGGCGCACTACAAGATCCCGCGTTACGTGCACCTGGTCGAGGAGTTCCCGATGACCGTCACCGGGAAGGTGCGCAAGGCCGAGATGCGGGAGCTGGCAGGGGAACTGCTCGGCCGGTCGGACGCCTGACCCGCGGCGTCGGTGGGCGCCGGTAGGGTGGCGCCTCGTGACGACAGTGCCCGAGAGTTCCGCTCCGCCCCGCACCGGTGTGCCCAGCGTCGACCGCCGTATCGCCGAGGAGCTCGGCGTCCGGGAGAGTCAGGTGCGCGCCGCCGTCGAGCTGCTCGACGGCGGCGCCACCGTCCCCTTCGTCGCCAGGTACCGCAAGGAGGTCACCGAGGGGCTGGACGACGCGCAGCTGCGCACGCTGGAGGAGCGGCTGCACTACCTGCGCGAGCTGGACGAGCGCCGCGCTGCCGTCCTGGAATCCATTCGTGGCCAGGGCAAACTCGATGACGAGCTGCACCGGCAGCTGCTGCTCGCCGATACCAAGGCCAGGTTGGAGGACATCTACCTCCCGTACAAGCCGAAGCGGCGCACCAAGGCGCAGATCGCGCGCGAGGCCGGACACGAGCCGGTCGCCGACGCCCTGATCGGCGACCCCGCCACCGACCCGGCCGGCTACACCGCCGAGCAGCTGGACGGCGCCCGCGCCATCCTGGTCGAGCGCTTCGCCGAGGACGCCGACCTGGTCGGCGAGCTGCGCGAGCTCATGTGGAAGCGCGGCCGGGTCAGTGCGGCAGTCCGCCCCGGCAAGGAGGAGGCGGGCGCCAAGTTCGCCGACTACTTCGAGTTCGCCGAGGCCTTCGAATCGCTGCCGTCGCACCGCATTCTCGCGCTGCTCCGCGGGGAGAAGGAGGAAATCCTCACGCTGAAGCTGGAGCCGGACACCGAGGAGCCGGCGCCCGGCGAGCGCACCGTCTACGAGGGCCGCATCGCCACCCGCTTCGATATCGCCGATCGCGGCCGCGCCGCCGACGGCTGGCTGCTGGACACCGTGCGCTGGGCCTGGCGCACCAAGCTCCAGGTGAGCCTGGGCATCGACACCAGGATGCGGCTGCGGCAGGCCGCCGAGAAGGACGCGGTCGACATCTTCGCCGCCAACCTGCGCGACCTGCTGCTCGCCGCCCCCGCGGGCACCCGCACCACCATGGGGCTGGATCCGGGGTACCGCACCGGCGTCAAGGTGGCCGTGGTCGACGCGACCGGCAAGGTGGTCGCCACCGAGGTCATCTACCCGCACAAGCCGCAGGGGCAGACCGAGAAGTCGCTGGCCGTGCTGGCCGCGCTGGTCGCCAGGTTCGGTGTCGAACTGATCGCGATCGGCAACGGCACCGCCTCCCGCGAGACCGATGCGCTCGCCGTCGAGCTGATCTCCCGGATCCCGGAGAACAAGCCGACCAAGATCGTGGTCTCCGAGGCGGGCGCCTCGGTGTACTCCGCCTCGGCCTACGCCTCGCAGGAGCTGCCGGACATGGACGTCTCGCTGCGCGGGGCGGTTTCCATCGCGCGCCGGCTGCAGGATCCGTTGGCCGAGCTGGTGAAGATCGATCCGAAGTCGATCGGGGTCGGGCAGTACCAGCACGACGTCTCCGAGACCCTGCTGGCCCGCTCGCTCGGTGTGGTGGTCGAGGACGCGGTGAACGCGGTCGGCGTCGACGTGAACACCGCGTCGGTGCCGCTGCTCGCCCGGGTCTCCGGCATCAGCGGCACGGTCGCCGAGAGCATCGTCGCGCACCGCGACCAGCACGGCCCGTTCGACAGCCGCGCCGCGCTCAAACAGGTGCCCCGGCTCGGCCCGAAGGCCTTCGAGCAGTGTGCGGGCTTCCTCCGCATCCGCGGCGGCGCCGACCCGCTCGACACCTCCGCCGTGCACCCCGAGGCGTACCCGGTGGTTCGCCGAATCCTGGACTCCACCGGCAGCGGCATCGCCGAGGTCATCGGCAACCCGGCCGTGCTGCGCGCGCTGCGGCCGGGCGACTTCACCGACGAGCGCTTCGGCGTCCCGACGGTCACCGACATCATCGCCGAGCTGGAGAAGCCGGGTCGCGACCCGCGCCCGGAGTTCAAGACCGCCGAGTTCGCCGCCGGGGTGGAGAAGGTCGCCGACCTGGAGCCGGGCATGGTGCTGGAGGGCGTGGTCACCAATGTCGCCGCCTTCGGCGCCTTCGTCGACGTCGGGGTGCACCAGGACGGCCTGGTGCACGTCTCGGCCATGTCGCGCAGCTTCGTCGACGATCCGCGCAGTGTGGTGAAGTCCGGCGACGTGGTGAAGGTCAAGGTGCTCGAGGTGGACGTGGCCAGGCAGCGCATCGGCCTCTCGCTCCGGCTGGACGACGAACCGGGCAAACCGGCCGGGCGCGAGGAGCGCGGCGGTCAGCGCGATCGCAACCGGGGCGGCGGCAAACCCAGGCAGAATGGACAGGGGAAGCCGCAGGGCGACGGGCGCGGCCAGGCCAAACAGGGCCAGCAGCAGCAGCGCCGCCCCGCTCCGGCGAACGGCGCCATGGCCGACGCCCTGCGCCGAGCGGGGCTCGGCAAGTAGACCGAGAGGGGGCGCGGTGTTGCGGCGGTGGCTCGAGCAGGACGTGATCGCGCAGGGCCGGTTGCCGCTGCTGTGCTTCCTGCTCGGCTTCATCGTCGGGTTCGTGATCATCCGGGTCAGCGTCCGGATGATCCGGGCCGAGGTGCGCTGGTGGCCGGGGAACATCAGGGCGGGCGACACCCACATCCACCACATGGTGTTCGGCGTGGTGCTGGTGCTGGCCTCCGGGATCGGCATGGTGGCCACCACCGAGACGTCGAGCCGCTCCACCGCGGCACTGCTCGCCGCGGCCTTCGGGGTGGGCGCGGCGCTGGTACTCGACGAGTTCGCGCTGATCTTCTACCTGCGCGACGTGTACTGGGAGAAGCAGGGCCGCACCTCGGTGGACGCGGTGTTCGTCGCGATCGCCGTCACCGGCCTGCTACTGCTCGGCTTCCACCCGCTGTGGCTGCTGGAGATCAACGACTTCCGCGCCGATCCCGGCATCGCCGTCCGTGTCGTCGTCGCGGTCTTCGCGCTGGTGAACCTGGTGCTCGCGGCGATCGTGATCGCCAAGGGCAAGATCTGGACCGGGCTCTTCGGCATGTTCTTCCTGCCGCTGCTCGTGGTCGGGGCGCTGCGGCTGAGCAGGCCGGGCGCGCCGTGGGCTCGCTGGCGCTACGCGGACCGGCGGCGCCGGCTGATGGCCCGCGCCGTCGTCCGCGAGCGGCGCTATCGGCGTCCGGTGATCCGGGCCAAGATCTTCGTGCAGGACCTGGTGGCCGGGAAGCCCGACGTCGACCACGTACGCACCGCGGCCGAGGAGGAACTGGCCCGCAAGGTGGTGCCCGCGCCCGCCGCGCAGCACCGGCACCCCCAGCCCGGCGAGCCGGCCGGGAAGAGCTGATCGACCCCGATTTCAGCGTGGACCAGCTCGTCTGGCACACTGTTCGGGTTGCCCCGGGCCGTTTCCCGGCTCCGGCATCCCTTGTACCGAGCACGAACCGGCCGAGCACACCAGTGCCGCCAGGGTCCTCTGTTCCACCATGAACCGTTAAGGACGAAAATGAACACCCTTGACTTCGTCGACGAGAAGTCGCTGCGCAGCGACGTCCCGGCCTTCCGCCCGGGCGATACGCTGAACGTGCACGTGAAGGTCATCGAGGGCTCCAAGGAGCGCATCCAGGTCTTCAAGGGCGTCGTGATCCGCCGTCAGGGCGGCGGCATCCGCGAGACCTTCACCGTGCGCAAGGTGTCGTTCGGTGTCGGCGTGGAGCGCACCTTCCCGGTGCACAGCCCCAATATCGATCACATCGACGTGGTCACCCGCGGCGATGTCCGCCGGGCGAAGCTGTACTACCTGCGCGACCTGCGCGGCAAGGCCGCCAAGATCAAGGAGAAGCGCTGAGCTTCCCCGCCGGGGCGCGCTCGCGCGCTCCGCGCTGAAATTCCCTTCGGCCCGGCACCCGATTCGTTCGCGGTGCCGGGCCGAAGTGTGTGCGGTCGACTCGCGGTGGACGGCTACTCTGTTCGGCGTGGCAGACGAAAGCGGTTCGGTGGGCGTGTCCGGAGCGGGCGAGGGCAGGTCGGGGGCGGGCGGCCGGGCGTCGCGGCGCAGGCAGCAGCAGCGCAAGCAGCGGCCGTTCTGGCAGGAGCTGCCGGTCCTGATCGTCATCGCGGCCGTGATCGCCGCGCTCATGGTCTCCTTCGTGGGGCGCCCGTACGTCATCCCGTCGCAGTCGATGGATCCCACGCTGGCCATCGGCGACCGCATCTACGTGCAGAAGATCAGTTACTTCACCTCCGATCCGGAGCCGGGCGACGTCGTCGTCTTCGTCGGCCCGCCGAGCTGGAACACCAACTACCGGTCGATCCGCTCGGACAACGCGATGGTGCGCGGCGTGCAGAATTTCTTCTCCTGGTTCGGGCTGGTCCCACCTGACGAGAACGACCTGGTGAAGCGGGTGATCGCGGTCGGTGGCCAGACCGTGCAGTGCTGCGACGCGCAGGGCAGGGTCACCGTGGACGGCAAGCCGCTGGACGAGCCGTACGTCGAGGACGACTTTCCGTGGCGCCAGGGCCAGGCCAACGCCGTCTACCCGGCGGGCCGGGTGTTCGGGCCGGTCACCGTGCCGGAGGGGCACCTGTGGGTGATGGGCGACAACCGCAACGAGTCGGCGGATTCGCGCGCGCACGTCGGCGACGAACTGCAGGGCACGGTGCCGGTCGACAATGTGCGCGGCATGACCGTCTTCAAGATCTGGCCGCCCGGCCGGATGGGCCCGGTGAGCGCGGAGGATCCGCAGGCGGAATGAGCCGGCCGGCCGAAATGTCGGTGGCCGCAGCATAATCGACATGGTGCAGAGTTCAGTGATCCGATCCGGGAAGTGGCCGCCGCGCGTCGTCATGCGTCCGGCCGGCGGGCTGCGCACGCTGGAGGCCGCGCTGATCCGCAGCGGCCTCGGCCCGGTGGCAGGCGTCGACGAGGCGGGGCGCGGCCCGTGCGCGGGCCCGCTCGTCGTCGCCGCCTGCCTGCTTCCGCAGAGGGCCTACGACCGGCTGGCCGGCCTCGACGACTCCAAGAAGCTCACCGAGGCCGCCCGCGAGGAGCTGTACCCGGTGATCACCCGGCTCGCGCTGAGCTGGACGGTGGTCACCGTGCCCGCCTGGGAGGTGGACGCCATCGGCGTCCACGTCGCCAATATCGAGGGCATGCGCCGGGCCGTCGCCGGGCTGGCTCACACCCCCGGGTACGTGCTCACCGACGGATTCCGGGTGCCGGGCATCCCGGTACCGTCGCTGCCGGTGATCGGCGGCGACGCCGCCGCCGCCTGCATCGCCGCCGCCAGCATCCTGGCCAAGGTCACCCGCGACCGGATCATGACCGAACTGGACGGGCGCTTCCCCGGCTACGGCTTCGCCGCGCACAAGGGCTACAACACCCCCGAGCACCTCGAGGCGCTGCAGCGCATCGGGCCGTGCAGCGAACACCGGCGGAGCTGGAAGAACGTGCGCGAACTCGGCGAGCCGGGGCCCGCGACAGCCGAGGAGGGCCTCCGGATGGCTGCCGCGCCTGCGCATGCGCGATGATTACCCCCGACGACGCACTGCGGCGAGAAGGAGGACGTCCCACCCGATGAGTGCCGAGGACCTCGAGAAGTACGAAACCGAGATGGAGCTCTCGCTGTACCGCGAGTACAAGGACATCGTCGGCCAGTTCTCGTACGTGGTGGAGACGGAGCGGCGCTTCTACCTGGCCAATTCGGTCGAGCTGCGGCCGCAGAACGCCGATGGCGAGGTGTACTTCGAGGTGCGGATGAGCGACGCCTGGGTCTGGGACATGTACCGTCCCGCGCGCTTCGTCAAACACGTCCGCGTGATCACGTTCAAGGACGTGAACATCGAGGAGCTGGAGAAACCCGACCTGCGGCTGCCCGAGTAGCCCGCGGTTGTCCACAGGGGCGCGCTGATCCACAGGGAATCTGTTTCCCCAGGTCGACGCGGAGGGGAGGGGCAGCGGACACGTCAGGCTTGCTGACGTGACCAACGAAACTCTGGCAGGTGACAGTCCGCTCTCCCCGCACTCGCTCGCGGCCATCGCGGCCACGGTGCCGCGCCCGGCCAACGGCGCGGATCGCCGCACCCTCGGCGCGTACGGCGAAGAACTCGCCGCCCGCTACCTGGAAACCGCGGGCATGGAGATCGTCGCCCGCAACTGGCGCTGCCGCTACGGCGAACTCGACCTCATCGCCTGCACGCCGGAGCTCACCGCCTTCGTCGAGGTGAAGACCCGCACCGGGCTCGGCTTCGGCGTCCCCGCCGAGGCGGTCACCTTCGCCAAGCGGCAGCGCATCCGGCGGTTGGCCCTGCTCTGGCTGGCCGAGCAGGAGCGGCCGTGGCGGCGGCTGCGCTTCGACGTGGTGTCGGTGCTGCTGCAGCGCGGCCACCAGCCCGTCGTCGACCACCTGCAGTCGGTGTTCTGATGGCACTCGGACGCGCGCACTCCGTCGCCGTTGCCGGGGTCGACGGGCAGTTGGTCGAGGTGGAGGCCGATATCGCGCAGGGGCTGCCCTCGGTGCACCTGGTCGGGCTGCCCGATGCGGCACTGCAGGAATCCCGCGACCGCATCCGCGCCGCGGTCACCAATTCCGGCGAGAAGTGGCCGGAGGGCCGCGTCATCCTCGCGCTCTCCCCGGCCACCCTGCCCAAGCTCGGCAGCGTCTACGACCTGGCGCTCGCCATCGCGGTGCTGCACGCGGGCGGCAGCATCCCCGGCGACCGGCTCGCGAAGACCGTGCTGCTCGGCGAGCTCGCCCTCGACGGTCGGGTGCGCCCCGTGCGCGGCATCCTGCCCGCCGTGCTCGCGGCCCGGGTGGCCGGAGTGCCGACGGTGGTGGTGCCCGAGCCCGCCCTCGGCGAAGCGGGGCTCGTCGACGGCATCGAGGTTCTCGGCGCCCCCGATCTGCGCACCCTGCTCGCCTGGCTGCGCGGCGACGGCGTGCTCGCCGAACCCGACGGCACCCGCCCCGCCCAGGTGTTCGCCGGTGGCGACCTGGGCGAGGTGACCGGCCAGCAGGAGGCGCGGCGCGCCCTCGAGGTGGCCGCCGCGGGCGGGCACCACCTGCTGCTCACCGGGCCGCCCGGCATCGGCAAGACCATGCTGGCCCAGCGCCTGCCGAGCCTGCTGCCCCCGCTCACCGATTCCGAGGCGCTCGAAGTCACCGCCATCCACTCGCTGGCGGGCGACCTCGCCGCCGACCGGCCCTGCTCACCACCCCGCCGTTCGTCGCACCGCACCACTCGACCTCGGTGACCGCCATGATCGGCGGCGGCTCCGGCATGGCGCGCCCCGGCGCGGTCTCCCGAGCCCACCGCGGGGTGCTCTTTCTCGACGAGTGCGCCGAGGTCAGCGGACGGGTGCTGGAGTCGTTGCGGCTCCCGCTGGAGGAGGGCGAGATCAGGGTGGCCCGGCGCGACGGCGTCGCGCGCTACCCTGCCCGGTTCCAACTGGTGCTCGCCGCGAACCCGTGCCCGTGTGCCCCGGCACGGGATGTCGACTGCCGGTGCACGCCCGCTGCGCGCAGGCGCTACCTCGGCAAACTCTCCGGCCCGCTGATCGACCGCATCGACCTCTGGGTCCGGATGGACGGCGAGCAGAGTGCCCCCTTCGGCGCCGGGCCCGCGGAATCCAGCGCGGAGGTCAGGGCGCGGGTCGTCGAGGCCCAGGGGCGGGCGGCCGCGCGCTGGCGCGCCGACGGGTGGTCGACCAATGCCGAGGTGCCCGGCCACGTGCTGCGCCGCCGTTCGGCGCTGCCCGCCGACACGTTGGCGCCGGTGCAGCGGGCGATGCGCGTAGGCCGGGTCTCGGCCCGCGGCGCCGACCGCGCCCTCCGGGTCGCGTGGACGCTGTGTGATCTGCGTCGCAGCGACGAACCCACCGAGCACGACGTCCTGGCCGCGCTGCGCTTCCGGCAGTGGGGCACGCCGTGAGCACCCCCGAGGAGCGCATCCTCGCCTGGGTCTACCTCTCCCGGGTCGTCCTCGGCCCGTGCGCACCGCTCGCCGCGCTCATCGACGCCGTCGGCGTCATCGAGGCGGCGCGGGCCGTGCGGGAACACGACCTGCCCGACGCGCTGCGCGGCCCGACCGAGGCCCGCCGGGATGCGGACCGGGTCGCCGACGACCTCGCCGCGATCGTCCGGCTCGGCGGCCGCGTGGTGACGCCGGACGACCCCGAATGGCCGGCCTGGCGAATGCTCGGCCTCACCCGGCTGATCGACGACCCCGACGGCTCGGCGCCGCTGGTGCTGTGGGTGCGCGGTGCGGCGTCGCTGACCGCGTGCACCGAGCGGGCCGTCGCCGTGGTCGGCACCCGCTGCGCCAGCGGCTACGGCGCGCACGCGACCACCGAACTCGCCGGTGATCTCGCGGCGCGGGGCTGGACCGTCGTCTCCGGCGCCGCTTACGGCATCGACGCGATCGCGCACCGCGCCGCGCTCGCTGTCGGCGGCACCACCGTCGCCGTCCTCGCCTGCGGCCTCGACCGCCCCTACCCGCTGCAGCACGCCCGCCTGCTGGCCGAGATCGCGGAGACCGGGCTGGTCGTCAGCGAATACCCGCCGGGCATCACGGCCCATCGCCACCATTTTCTCGCCCGCAACCGCCTGATCGCCGGTCTCGCCGACGCCGTCCTCGTCACCGAGGCGGGAGTTCGCAGCGGCGCCCGCAACACGGTGAAGTGGGGTCGTCGCCTCGGCCGGCCGACCCTCGCCGTCCCAGGGCCGATCACCTCGGCCCTCTCGGTCGGGTGTCACCGCATGATCCGCGAGGGGGAAGCCGTCCTCGTCACCGATGTGGAGGAGGTGATAAGCGAAGCCGGCCCCCTGCGTCTCGACGATGTCGGGTCGCAGGGTTCCGGCACGCACCGGACGAAGCGCAACTGAGTGGCCCGCAGTCTCGTCGGGGGGTCCGCGGGCCACCGCGCCCGCCTCCGCCGCGCATCCGCGAGCAGTGGCGGTCGCGCGGCGGGGACGGCGTGGTCTTTCGCGCCACACGAGCGGCACGCCGGCACCTTTCCCGCCGCGCGTCCGCGAGTAGTGGGCGTTGCGCGGCCGGCCCGGCGCGGGTTCTTGCGGACGCGCGAGGGACACGCCACGGTAGGGGGATGGAGGTCCTGCCCGACGATCTGTGCGCGCTGCTCGCCGAGTATGAGCGGCACCTTTCGCTGGGGCGCAATCGTTCGGCGCACACCGTGCGGGCCTACGTGGGGGACGCGCGCTCGCTGCTCGCGCACCTGGTGGCGCGGGCCGCCGACTCGGCCGTGCGTGAGCTGGATCTGGCGCTGCTCAGATCCTGGCTCGCGGAACAGTCGTCGTCGGGGGTCGCGCGAAGCACCATGGCGCGCCGAGCATCCTCGGCGCGGACCTTCACCGCGTGGCTCACAGCGACGGGACGGCTCGCCGCCGACCCGGGACTGCGGCTCGCTTCCCCGAAGCGGCCGCGCACCTTGCCCGCGGTGCTGAACACCGAGCATGCCGCCGCCGCGATGGACGCCGCCGAATCGGGAGCGGCGCAGCGCGATCCGATGGCGCTGCGCGACCGGCTGATCGTGGAGCTGCTCTACGCCACCGGCATCCGGGTCGGCGAGCTGTGCGGGCTCGACCTCGACGACCTCGACCGTGAACGCCGCGTGCTCCGAGTGCTCGGCAAGGGGAACAAGGAACGGTCCGCCCCCTTCGGCAAGCCCGCCGACGCCGCGCTGGACGACTGGCTGCACTACGGGCGCCCCGCCCTCGCGGTCCCGTCCTCCGGGCGGGCACTGCTGCTTGGACGGCGCGGGAAGCGGTTGGACCAGCGGCAGGCTCGGACCGTGGTGCACGAGGTGGTCGCCGCCATCCCCGGCGCACCGGACGTCGCGCCGCACGGACTGCGGCACTCCGCCGCGACCCACCTGCTCGAGGGGGGCGCGGATCTGCGGGTGGTGCAGGAGTTGCTCGGCCACACGAGCCTGGCGACCACGCAGCTCTACACGCACGTGTCGATCGAGCGGCTGCGCAGAGTGCACGATCAGGCGCACCCGCGGGCATGAGCGCGTTCCACGCATCGCCGCACGATTGCGCGATAGCGTCCGGGCAGGCGGGCAGGCGGGCAGGCGGGCAGCCGGGCAGCCGGGCAGCCGGGCAGCCGGGCAGCCGGGCAGCCGGGCAGTGATGAGGCTGTGGATCGGCTCGCGCGGCCGAGGAAATCGGGTCGGCGCGACTGCGCGCGGCAGGTGATCCGGCTCGTACGGGCGAGTCGGCGGCGATGAAGGGAATGCTGTGGCCGAGGTCGAGAACGAGCCGGGGCCGGGAATCGACTACCGGTTCACCCTCGCGAACGAGCGCACCTTCCTGGCCTGGATCCGCACCTCGCTCGGTCTGCTGGCCGGTGGCGTCGCCGTGCACACCCTGGTGCAGCCGTTCCTGGTGACCGGAATCCGGCGGGCGATCGCGGTCAGCTGCGTCGCGCTCGCCGTCGTGCTGGCCGTGGGCGCGCTGCTGCGGTGGCGGCAGGTCACCCGGGCGATGCACGCCGGACGGGCACTTCCGGAGACGGTGATGGTGCCGATCCTGGCGTTCGGGATCGCGTTCATCTCCCTCATCGCCGCTATCGCGGTGCTGGTCGAATGAACGACGCCGCGGGCGAGGGCGATACCGGGCTGGCGATCGAGCGCACGGTGCTGGCGTGGCGGCGAACAGCGATCGGGGCGGCCGCCGTCGCGCTCCTGCTCGCGAATGCGGCCCTGCACCGGGGGTGGGCGCCGGCAGCGGTCGTGCCCTGCGCGGCGGCGATCGCCATGGGCGTCCTGGCGGTCGCCGGATTCCGGCGTGGTCGAGACCTCCGGCGCGGGCGGTTCGGCGGGGCCGCTCGATCGATGGTGCTCGCGACCGGCGTGGTCGCCGTGGTCGGCTGCCTGGCCGTGCTGATCACGCTGATCGCCCCGGCTCGATAGACCGGGCTGAGCGGGCCTTCTTCGTAGTCGAAGTCGCGCAGACCGGTCCGGCCGCGCGTCGCGTCGGTACTGCGGCCGTGTGGCTTCTCGGAGATCCGGCCGCACGGCTCTCGGAAGTGCGGCCGTGTAGCTTCTCGGAGGTCCGGCCGCACGGTTGCTCGGGGGTGGGGCTGTGCGGCTCCTCGGTCGTCCGGCTGCACGGGAGCCTTCGGCAGCCGGGTGGCGCGGATCCTTACGGGTGGTCCGGCTATGTGGAGCGCGGCAGGTGCGCGCTGGGAAGTGGCCCGGGCGCCGACCCTACTTCCACTCGACCGGGGTGCGCCGGAGGGTCGCCAGGTAGGCCGAGGCCGCGGTGCGCTGGGCCAGGCGGCCGACGGGGCCGGCGAGGCGGGTGTACCAGGCGGCGGGGCGGGAGAAGGCGGTGACGATGCCGTAGACGGTGTCGGTGGGGCGGTCGTATTCGACGGTGAAGAGTTCCTCGCCGGACTCCGGATGGCCGGGGAGGGTGCCGTAGGCGAAGCCGCGGCGGTCGGCCTCGTCGAGGACGTAGACGACGCGGCAGGGGGCGGGGATGCCGAGCGGGCCGACGCCGAGACGGACGGTGACGAGGCTGCCCGGCTGCGCGACGGGGGTGTCGGCGCTGCGGAAGATGCCGAGGCCGCGCTGCATGCGGTAGGCGAGCACGGCGTCACCGAGGCGGCGGAACTCGTCCTCGCCCTTGGCGATGGCGCGGCGCACCTCCAGGTGGTCGTAGCCGGCGGGGAGCGGACCACGGGTGGCGCCGACATCGGGGTAGGTGAAGGGGGAGTCGGGCATAGGGCGATCATGCCCGGCCGCCGGGGGTGCGGGAAGGGATCACGGCGCTACCAGGGGTTTCAGCCGTAGGGGGGCGAGGCGGAGCAGGCCGAGCGGGTCGACGTACTGCGGCCGGTTGCGGATCGTCGGGTCGCGGCGGGCGCCCCAGTGCAGGCAGGCGGGGGCGGGGCAGCCCTCGTGGCCGGCCGCGAGGGTGCCGATGGGGGAGCCGCGGGTGACCCTGGCGCCGGCGGCGACGCCGGCCTCGACCGGTTCGTAGGTGGTGCGGAGGCCGCCTTCGTGCCGGAGCGAGACCACCGGCTTGCCCGCCACGGTGCCCGCGAAGACCACGATGCCGTCGCCGGGGGCGAGCACCGGGCTGCCCGGCGCGCCGCCGAGGTCGACTCCGCGGTGCCCGGGTAGCCAGTCGTGCTCGGGATTGTCGAAACGGCGCGCAACCGTGGGGCGAGGCCGGAGCGGCCAGTCGAAGCGCGGCTCGGCGGTGAGCATGCCCGGCCCGGCAGCGGCATCGGCAGGCGCGGCAGCACCCGGAACGGCACCGGTGGGCGGGGACGTGCCGGGCGGCGGGGCGGCACCGGCGACGGGCGCGGTGGCGAGGGCCATGACTACGGAGAACAGCAGGGTCCGGGCGGTGGCGGGAGGCATGGAACCGACCCTGCCGAAACCACCCCGCCGCCGCGAGACCTCGCCGCGCGATTGTGGACAACCCGCCACCTGGGGATAAACCACCGGGGGCGATTTCTTCCCGGACGTTCCGCGACGTAGACTGGCCGAGCGGTCCGTGCATTGCATCGACCGACTTCGCGCGCCATCGTGCCCGTCGCCTCGGCGCTGTTCGAACAGAGCTCCTCTTCGCAGGATATTCGCTCGCCTCGATCGGTGCCCTCGAAGACGGGGAATCGTCGGCTGGTCCCGCCCTCACCGGCGGGCCGGCGATTCGATGACGCCAGGGCAGCGGGTCACCGACCCGTTGCGACAACCGGCAACGAAAGTGAGATACGGGAGCTATGGCTGTCGTAACCATGAAGCAGCTGCTCGACAGCGGCGCGCACTTCGGACACCAGACCAGGCGCTGGAATCCGAAGATGAAGCGGTTCATCTTCACCGACCGCAACGGCATCTACATCATCGACCTGCAGCAGACGCTGACCTACATCGACAAGGCGTACGAGTTCGTCAAGGAGACGGTCGCCCACGGCGGCACCGTGCTCTTCGTCGGTACCAAGAAGCAGGCGCAGGAGTCGATCGCGGCCGAGGCCACCCGCGTGGGCATGCCCTACGTGAACCAGCGCTGGCTCGGCGGCATGCTGACCAACTTCTCCACCGTGCACAAGCGTCTGCAGCGCCTCAAGGAGCTCGAGGCGATGGAGCAGACCGGTGGTTTCGAGGGTCGCACCAAAAAGGAAATCCTCATGCTCACGCGTGAGATGAACAAGCTGGACCGGACCCTCGGCGGTATCCGCGACATGGCGAAGGTGCCGTCGGCCATCTGGGTCGTCGACACCAACAAGGAGCACATCGCCGTCGGCGAGGCGCGCAAGCTGAACATCCCGGTCATCGCGATCCTGGATACCAACTGCGATCCCGACCTGGTCGATTACCCGATCCCGGGCAACGACGACGCGATCCGCTCCGCCGCGCTGCTGACCAAGGTCGTCGCCTCCGCGGTCGCGGAGGGTGTGCAGGCGCGGGCCGGTGGCTCCGCGAGTGACGACAAGCCCGAGGCGGGCGCGGGCGAGCCGCTGGCCGAGTGGGAGCAGGAGCTGCTCGCGCAGGCCGCCCCCGCCGCCGAGGCCGCCCCCGCCGAGGCCGCCCCGGCGGCCGAGGCAGCTGCCGAAGCTCCGGCCGAGGCGCCCGCCGAGGCCTGATCGCCCCTCTCGTTACCTGCTGTTCCAGCGGTGGTCACGGCGAACTGCCACCGTGACCACCGCTGACCGGTATTCACACCCTTTCTCGAAGGAGGCTCGCCACCGATGGCGAACTACACCGCTGCCGATGTGAAGCGGCTCCGCGAGCTCACCGGCTCCGGAATGATGGACTGCAAGAACGCCCTGGTCGAGACCGGTGGCGATTTCGACAAGGCCGTCGAGCTGCTCCGCATCAAGGGCGCCAAGGACGTGGGCAAGCGTGCCGAGCGCACCACCGCCGAGGGCCTGGTCGCCGCCAAGGGCGGCGTCCTGATCGAGATCAACTCGGAGACCGACTTCGTCGCCAAGAACGCCGAGTTCCAGGCGCTGGCGGACAAGATCGTCTCCGCCGCCGCCGCGGCCAAGCCCGCCGATCTGGACGCACTGAAGGCGGTGGACCTGGGCGACGGCGTGACCGCCGACGCGGCACTGCAGGCGCTCGCCGCCAAGATCGGCGAGAAGCTGGAGCTGCGCCGCGTCGTCGCGCTGGACGGCCCGGTCGCCACCTACCTGCACAAGCGGGCCTCGGATCTGCCGCCCGCCGTCGGCGTGCTGATCGAGTACGAGGGCGAGGGCGACACCGCCGCCGAGGCCGCGCGTGCCGCCGCCATGCAGGTGGCCGCGCTCAAGGCCAAGTACGTGACCCGCGACGAGGTCCCGGCCGATCTGGTGGAGAACGAGCGCCGCATCGCCGAGCAGACCGCGCGTGAGGAGGGCAAGCCGGAGGCGGCGCTGCCCAAGATCACCGAGGGCCGCGTGAACGGCTTCTTCAAGGACGTGGTGCTGCTCGAGCAGGCCTCCGTCACCGATTCGAAGAAGACCGTCAAGGCGCTGCTGGACGACGCCGGCGTCACCGTGACCCGGTTCGCCCGGTTCGAGGTCGGCGCCAGCTGACCCGGCCGCACCAGGCACCCGAAGGCCCCCCGGTGTTCCCCGGGGGGCCTTCGGCGTCCCGCGCGGGCATGAGGCAGGATAGGGGCATCCGTGTGTCGCCCTCCCCGCTCGAGCGGGTACGTCGGCGCGCCCGGAGCGCCCGCAGCCAGTATGTTCCGGCCCGCGCCGGAACCAGCTCCAAAGGAGATCAGCACCGATGACGGACCCGGGGATCGCTCGCCCAGGCTACGACCGGGTGCTGCTCAAATTGGGCGGCGAGATGTTCGGCGGCGGCCGGGTCGGGCTCGACCCGGACGTGGTGCTGACCGTGGCGGAGCAGATCGCGGAGGTCGTCGCCACCGGCGTGCAGGTCGCCGTGGTGATCGGCGGCGGCAACTTCTTCCGCGGCGCCGAGCTCGAGGAGCGCGGCATGGAGCGTGCCCGCTCCGACTACATGGGCATGCTCGGCACCGTGATGAACAGCCTTGCGCTGCAGGACTTCCTGCAGAAGCAGGGGGTGGACACCCGGGTGCAGACCGCGATCACCATGGGTCAGGTCGCCGAGCCCTACCTGCCGCTGCGCGCCAAGCGGCACCTGGAGAAGGGCCGGGTGGTGATCTTCGGCGCCGGGATGGGCATGCCGTACTTCTCCACCGACACGACGGCGGCGCAGCGCGCGCTGGAGATCGGCGCCGACGTGGTGCTCATGGCGAAGGCGGTGGACGGGGTCTTCAGCGCCGATCCGCGGCTGGATGCCGATGCCGAGCTGTACACCGAGATCACGCACCGGGAAGTCATCGAACGCGGGCTCAAGGTGGCCGACGCGACGGCCTTCAGCCTGTGTATGGACAACCAGATGCCGATGCTGGTGTTCAATCTTCTGATCGAGGGCAATATCGCCCGGGCCGTTGCCGGTGAGAAGATCGGCACATTGGTCAGGTCCTGAGACCGCGACCCCGCGCGGTATTCGCCCGCGGAACCGGAATGACGATGCTGTGGAGGAAACGGTCGTGATTGAAGAAGCGCTCTTCGACGCCGAGGAGAAGATGGAGAAGGCCGTCTCGGTGGCGAAGGACGATCTCGGCTCCATCCGCACCGGGCGCGCCAACCCCGGCATGTTCAACCGGATCGTCGTCGAGTACTACGGCAGCCTGACGCCGATCACCCAGATGTCCAGCATCACGGTGCCGGAGCCGCGCATGGTCGTGATCAAGCCCTACGAGAAGAGTCAGATGGGCCCGATCGAGACGGCCATCCGCAACTCCGATCTCGGCGTCAACCCCACCAACAACGGGGACATCATCCGCATCTCCATCCCGCAGCTGACCGAGGAGCGCCGCCGCGAGCTGGCGAAGCAGGCCAGGGGCAAGGGGGAGGACGCCAAGGTCGCCATCCGCAACGTGCGGCGCAAGGCGATGGACGAACTCGGCCGCATCCAGAAGGATGGCGAGGCGGGCGAGGACGAGGTCGGCAGGGCCGAGAAGGAACTGGACAAGACCACCGCCAGGTACGTGGCCCAGATCGATGATCTGGTCAAGCACAAGGAAGCCGAACTGCTCGAGGTCTGAGATCCGATCGCGGGTCCGCCACGGGGTCGGGGAACGAACGGGAACGATGAGTTGAGCGACGGGACGATCGTGGTCGACAAAGCCGCTGCGGCCGAGGAGCCGACGCCGCCGGGCACAGAACCTCCGCCTGCCGGGGCGGTCTTCGCGCCGACCCCCGCTGCCGCGCCGCCGGAGCCCGCTCCGGCGGCCGCGCGCAGCTCGCGGGCGGGCCGGAACCTACCGGCGGCGCTCGGCGTCGGGTTCGGCCTCGGGCTCTCGCTGATCGCCATCCTGCTCTTCGTCCCCAAGGTCTTCATCCTGGTCGCGGGCACCGCGATCGGCATCGCGACCTGGGAGGTGGCGAAGCGGCTGCGCGAGGCCGACGTCCTGGTGCCGCGCATTCCGCTGATCGCCGGCGGGCAGGCGGTGTTCTGGCTCGGCTGGCCGTTCGGCGCGAACGGCGTCGCGGGCGCCTTCGCGGGCACTGTGCTGGTCTGCATGGTGTGGCGGCTGTTCGATCACGGCCTGAGCGTCGCCCCGCGAAACTTCCTGCGGGACACGGCGATCACCGTCTTCACGCTCTCCTGGATCCCGCTGCTCGCCTCGTTCTCGGTGCTGCTGCTGCTGGAACCGGACGGCAACCTGCGGGTGCTCACCTTCATGATCCTGGTGGTGTGCTCGGATGTCGGCGGCTACGTCGCGGGCGTACTGTTCGGGCGGCACCCGATGGTGCCGTCGATCAGCCCGAAGAAGTCCTGGGAGGGGTTCGGCGGCTCGCTGCTCTTCTCGGTGATCGGCGGCCTGCTCACGGTGACGCTGCTGCTGGAGGCGAACTCCATGATCGGCGTCGTGCTCGGAGTCGGGCTGGTCACCGTCGCCACCATCGGCGACCTGATCGAGTCGCAGATCAAGCGGGAACTCGGCATCAAGGACATGGGCACGCTGCTGCCCGGGCACGGCGGCATCATGGACCGGCTGGACTCCATGCTGCCCTCGGCGTTCGTCGCCTGGCTGGTGCTCTCCGCGCTGCTGTAGGGGAGTCAGCGCGGGTGCTTGGCCAGCCGGCGCAGCTGCAGGATGCGCAGCCCGCCGACGAGCGACATGAGCAGTGCGCCGATGATCACGCTGAGCAGCACGGTGACGCCGAGCGGCAGGGTGAAGTCCCAGAAGAAGAGGCTCACCGGCACCTGATCCAGGTTCTGCAGGATGAAGATCAGCAGCACGATGAGGATGACGGCGCCCGCGACGAGGCCGCTCCAGGCGTAGCCGGTCTTCGAGGAGACCGAGACCTTCTTGCGCTGCACCGGCGCGGAGACCTCCCGTGGCTGCGTGCCCGTGGCGTCGCCGAGCGGATCGGCGGTCGCCTCGGACAGCGGATTCGGCTCGGGTGCTGGCGTGGTGGTCATGCCGCAGGGATACCCGCTACCAGCGCGATTACGCGCGGATGGGACACTGATAGCACTATGGTCGCCTCCCTTCCGCTCGTTTTCGATGCCCCGCGCCGCGGGATGCCGCGCACGCATCTCGCCGATCTCGACGCGGAGGGCAGGCGCGCCGCCGTCGCCGAACTCGGGCTGCCCAAGTTCCGGGCCGACCAGATCGCCAGGCAGTACTACGCCCGGCTGCAGGCCGACCCGAGCCTGATGACCGATCTACCGGCGCCGATGCGCGAGCAGATCGCCGATGCGCTCTTCCCGCCGCTGCTGAGCGTGGTCAAACACGTCGCCTGCGACGACGGCAGCACCCGCAAGACGCTCTACCGCGCGGGCGACGGCACGCTGGTGGAGAGCGTGCTCATGCGCTACCCCGACCGCAACACGCTCTGCATCTCCAGCCAGGCCGGCTGCGGCATGGCCTGTCCCTTCTGCGCCACCGGCCAGGGCGGGCTGGACCGCAACCTCTCCACCGCCGAGATCGTCGACCAGGTGCGCGCCGCCGCGGCCGCGCTGCGCGACGGTGAGGTGGCGGGCGGCCAGGGGCGGCTCTCCAACATCGTCTTCATGGGGATGGGCGAGCCGCTGGCCAACTACAAGCGGGTGGTCGCGGCGGTCCGCCGGATCACCGCGCCCGCGCCGGACGGGTTCGGCATCTCGCAGCGCAGCGTCGTCGTCTCCACGGTCGGGCTCGCCCCCGCCATCCGCAAGCTGGCCGACGAGGGGCTCTCGGTGACGCTGGCCGTCTCGCTGCACACCCCCGACGACGAACTGCGCGACACCCTGGTGCCGGTGAACAACCGCTGGCCGATCGCGGAGGTGCTGGAGGCCGCGCGCTACTACGCCGACACCACCGGCCGCCGGATCTCGATCGAGTACGCGCTCATCCGGGACGTGAACGACCAGCCGTGGCGCGCGGACATGCTCGGCAAGAAACTGCACAGGGCGCTCGGCTCCCGGGTGCATGTGAACCTGATCCCGTTGAACCCGACTCCGGGCAGCGAGTGGGATGCCAGCCCGAAGCCGGTGGAGCGGGAATTCGTGCGCCGGGTGAACGAGCAGGGTGTGCCGTGCACGGTGCGCGACACCCGCGGCCAGGAGATCGCGGCCGCCTGCGGGCAGCTGGCCGCGGAGAACTAGTAGTTCTTCTGCGGGCGGTTGCTCGCCGCCCGCCTGCGCTCGCGCTCTTCATCGATCCTGGCGGTCTCGGCCTGGACCGTGCGCAGGTTCTCCCGCTCACGCAGCAGCCACTCCGGCGGGTCGGCGAGCAGCGCCTCGATCTCGGTGGCGGTGAGGTGGTCGGAGACCTCGGCGCGGCTCAGCCCGCTGTTGCTGACGCCGAGCTTGCGGGCGACGACGTCGCGCGGGAACGGGCCGGTGCGGCGAAGCTCGCGCAGCCACTCCGGCGGATCCTCGCGCAGCGCGGTCAGCTCCTCGCGGGTGATCGGGTGGGTGCGGAACTCCTCCGGCGCGGCGGGCAGGTAGATGCCCAGCTTGGCGGCGGCCGTGAGCGGTTTCATGGTCTGCGGGTTCGGCACGCCGAGCATCCTATCCGCCGGGGCGGTGCACTACTGTCACCCGGGTGAGCAGCCCCGATTCGATCGACCCCGAGCGGCTGCGGCAGTTCGTCGCGGTCGCCGACGAACTGCACTTCGCGCGCGCCGCGCGGGCGCTCGGCATCGCCAGGCAGCGGCTCAGCCGCACGGTGATCGAGCTGGAACAGGAGCTGGGGGAGCGGCTCTTCGTTCCCGGCGCGCAGCCGACCGAGCTGACCGAGGCGGGGGCGGCGCTCCGGGAACAGGCGCGGGCGGTGCTCGCGCAGCCCGTGCAGCCGGTGGCCGAGCCCGAGGCCGCGTCGCTGCGGGTCGGGTTCGCGCCGGGGGTGACGGTGTCGAAGTGGGAGCGGATCTGGGCCGAGCGCTTCCCCGGGGTGCCGCTGGCGACGGTGCCGCTGACCCAGGCCGAGCAGGAGCGGGCGCTGCGCGCGGGCGAGGTCGACATGTGCTTCGTGCGGCTGCCGGTGGAGCGGGACGGGCTGAGCGTGATTCCGCTGTATCGGGAGTTGCCGGTCGCGGTGGTGCCGAAGGAGCACCCGGTGGCGGCGTACGAGGAGATCGCCGAGGCGGATCTGGCCGGTTGGCAGCGGCACGACGGGGCCGACATCGACGGCGCGGCCGGAATCCTGGAACTGGTGGCCGCGGGGGTCGGCGTCGCGGTGCTGCCGCACTCCATCGCGCGGCTGCACGCCAGGCGCGACCTGGTCTACCGGACCGTCACCGACCTGCCGGACACGGAGGTGGCGCTGGCCTGGCCGAGCGGCGCGACCACCGAGCCGATCGAGGAGTTCGTCGGCGTGGTGCGCGGCCGGACCGCCCGCAGCACTCGCTCGCCATCGGCGCGCGCCGAACCGGCGAAGACGAGCCGGGCGCAGTCGAAGAAGGCTCCGGTCGAACGCGCCACCCCCCGCGCGCCCGCGCCGAAGCAGAGGCGCCGCCGCGGTCGCTGAGCGCGGGGCCGACGGTCACGGGGCGATGTGTGCCTGAGCCGGGTCGGTCGCCCGCAGGTCCGCGTCGACGGATCGTGGGCCTCCCGGCCCGGAACTACCTGGGCCGACGCCGGAGGATCGCGTCGTAGATGAACAGGCCCGCGATGGAGAGCGCGAAGCCGACCAGGAAGATGTCCTCGACCCTGCCGTTGTGGTTGCCGATGATCATGGCGAGCAGCGCGAGCGCGACGAACCAGCCCGCGATGCGGAAGGTCTTCGGCGATTCACCGCTCCAGCCCCAGGCGGCCGACGGCACGTCGGCGGTGTCGACGTGGGGCACGACCGCGCGCTCGCTGTCGGCGGGTTCGAGTTCCGTGGCGGCCACGATCGCTCCTTCTGGCGGGGATACGGCTACTGCCCGATATCGTGACATACGACCGCATGTCGTAGCCAGCAGGGCTGCCACAATGGGGCGGTGTCCGACATCGTGAGAGTCCTGCTGCTGGGCAGCACCGGATCCATCGGAACCCAGGCGCTGGAGGTGATCGCCGCCAACCCCGACCGGTTCGAGGTGGTCGGGCTCGCCGCCCGCGGCGGGAACCCCGAGCTGCTGGCCGCGCAGATGACCGCGACCGGTACCCGCAATGTCGCGGTCGCCGATCCGCGCGCGGCGCGAACGCTCGACCTGGAGCTGGCAGGCCCCGCCGCGGTGACCGAACTGGTCCGCCGCACCGAGGCCGACGTGGTGCTGAACGCGCTGGTCGGCTCGCTCGGCCTGGAGCCGACGCTGGCGACGCTGGAATCCGGCACCCGGCTCGCGCTGGCGAACAAGGAGTCGCTGGTCGCGGGCGGTTCGCTGGTGACCCGTGCGGCCGCGCCCGGACAGATCGTCCCGGTCGACTCCGAGCACTCGGCGCTCGCCCAGTGCCTGCGCGGGGGCCGCGCCGGCGAGGTGGATCGGCTGGTGCTCACCGCCTCCGGCGGGCCGTTCCGCGGCTGGACCGCCGAGATGCTGGAGAACGTCAACCCGGCCGAGGCCAAGGCGCACCCGACCTGGGCGATGGGGCTGATGAACACGCTGAACTCGGCCTCGCTGGTGAACAAGGGGCTGGAACTGATCGAGACGCACCTGCTCTTCGGCATCCCGTACGACCGGATCGACGTCACCGTGCACCCGCAGTCGATCGTGCACTCCATGGTCACCTTCACCGACGGCTCGACGCTGGCGCAGGCCAGCCCGCCGGACATGAAGCTGCCGATCGCGCTCGCGCTCGGCTGGCCGGACCGGATCCCGGGTGCCGCCGCGGCCTGTGACTTCGGTACCGCCGCCACCTGGACCTTCGAGCCGGTGGACGACGCGGTCTTCCCCGCGGTCGAGCTGGCCCGCCGGGCGGGCACGCTCGGCGGCAGCGTGACGGCGGTCTACAACGCCGCCAACGAGGTCGCGGTGCAGGCCTTCCTGGACGGCGCGATCCGCTTCCCGGAGATCGTGCGGATCGTCACCGAGGCGGTCGAGGGCGCGGCGGAGTGGCGGGCCGAGCCGGGTTCGCTGGCCGAGGTCCTCGCCGCCGACGGCTGGGCGCGCTCCTTCGCCGCCGCCGCGGTGCGCGGGCGATCGGCCTGATCGCTCGGGCTGGTACGGTCCCGCACCGCTACTGTTGACCACAGGCGTCCGCGCCGGGGGTCGGAATTCGCAGGAGGACTGGAGTTCAGATGGTGTTCGCGTTGGGCTTCGCCCTGTTCGCCCTCGGCATCACGATCTCGGTCGCGCTGCACGAGTGCGGCCACATGTGGGCGGCCCAGGCGACCGGCATGAAGGTGCGGCGCTACTACATCGGCTTCGGCCCGAAGGTCTTCTCCTTCCAGCGCGGCGAGACCGAGTACGGCCTCAAGGCGCTTCCGCTCGGCGGCTTCTGCGACATCGTCGGGATGACGGCGCTGGACGAGGTGCCGCCGGAGGATCTGGACCGGGCCATGTACCGGCAGGCCACCTGGAAGCGCATGGTGGTGATGTTCGGCGGCATCGCGATGAACTTCCTGCTCGGTTTCCTGCTCGTGGTGGTGCTCGCGATCGGCTGGGGGCTGCCGCAGCTGGACCCGGTCGAGACCAAGCTCGGCGCGATGAACTGCGTCGCCACCGCCAACCCGGACGGCAGCCTGCAGGAGTGCGCGGGCACCGGCCCGGCACAGCGCGCCGGGCTGCGGCGCGGCGACGTGGTGACCGCGGTGAACGGCGTCGAGGTGAGTACCTGGAAGGACTTTCAGCGCGAGACCCAGAAGCAGACCGGCACCTTCGACTACACGATCGAGCGCGACGGCGCGACGCTCACCGTCCCGGTGACGCCGGAGCGCACCGTGCGCTACGACGAGAACGGGCAGAACCCGCGCGAGGTCAGCGCGGTCGGGGTCGGCTCCTACGGCGCCGAGCCGCCGCAGAAGTACGGCGTGCTCGGCGCCGTGCCCGCCTCGCTCGCCTTCACCGGCGACATGTTCGTGCGCACCCTGGAGTCGCTGGCCCAGATGCCGGCCAAGGTCTCGGCGCTGTGGACCGCGGTGACCGGCGGCGAGCGCGATCCGGAGACCCCGGTCAGCGTCTACGGCGCCAGCCGGATCGGCGGCGAGACCGCCGAGCGCGGGCTCTGGGGCATCTTCATCCTGGTCCTGGCCAGCCTGAACTTCTTCCTCGGCGCCTTCAACCTGCTTCCGCTGCTTCCGCTGGACGGCGGGCACATGGCCGTCGTGCTCTACGAGAAGGCGCGCAATTCGCTGCGCGCCTGGCGCGGGCTGGCGCCCGGTGGCCCGGTCGACTACCTCAAACTGCTGCCGCTCACCTACGCGGCGGTGGTGCTCGGCGGCGCGTACATGGTGCTCACGCTCACCGCCGACATCGTCAACCCGGTCAAGCTGTTCCCCTGATCGCGGCTGTCAGCGGCCTCACACCGGGCACACTCGCGGAGCGCGACTAAGCTCGATGACGCAACGGCTCGACCACGCACCTGAGGAAGAAGGCAGCCGACAGTGACCACCATCGGATTGGGGATGCCCGCCGCGCCCGCGGCCGTCCTCGCACCCCGGCGCAAGACCCGCCAGCTCATGGTCGGCGGTGTGGGCGTCGGCAGCGATCATCCGATCTCGGTGCAATCCATGACGACCACCAAGACGCACGACATCAACGCGACGCTGCAGCAGATCGCGGAGCTCACCGCCTCCGGCTGCGACATCGTCCGGGTGGCGTGCCCGCGCCAGGAAGACGCCGACGCGCTGCCGACGATCGCGCGGAAATCGCAGATCCCGGTGATCGCCGATATCCATTTCCAGCCGCGCTACATCTTCGCCGCGATCGACGCCGGGTGCGCCGCGGTGCGGGTGAACCCCGGCAACATCAGGGAGTTCGACGGCCGGGTCAAGGAGGTCGCCAAGGCGGCCGGGGCCGCGGGCATCCCTATCCGGATCGGCGTCAACGCCGGGTCGCTCGACCAGCGGATGCTGGCGAAGTACGGCAAGGCCACGCCGGAGGCGCTGGTGGAGTCGGCGCTCTGGGAGGCGGGGCTCTTCGAGGAGCACGGCTTCGGCGACATCAAGATCTCGGTCAAGCACAACGACCCGGTGATCATGGTGGAGGCGTACCGGCAGCTGGCCGCGCAGAGCGACTACCCGCTGCACCTCGGGGTGACCGAGGCCGGGCCCGCGTTCCAGGGCACCATCAAGTCGGCGGTGGCGTTCGGCGCGCTGCTCGGCGAGGGCATCGGCGACACCATCCGGGTCTCGCTCTCCGCGCCGCCCGCCGAGGAGATCAAGGTCGGCGGGCAGATCCTGCAGTCGCTGAACCTGCGGCCGCGCAAGCTGGAGATCGTCTCCTGCCCGTCCTGCGGGCGGGCCCAGGTCGACGTCTACACCCTTGCCAACGAGGTGAGCGCCGGGCTGGAGGGCATGGAGGTACCGCTGCGCGTCGCCGTCATGGGCTGCGTCGTGAACGGGCCGGGCGAGGCGCGCGAGGCCGATCTGGGAGTCGCCTCCGGCAACGGAAGGGGCCAGATCTTCGTCAAGGGCGAGGTCATCAAGACCGTCCCCGAAGCACAGATCGTCGAGACCCTCATCGAAGAGGCCATGCGGATCGCCGAGCAGATGGGCGATGCCGATTCCGGCGATCCGGTGGTTACCGTCGGGTAGAAGGTCAAGGTTCGGTACTTGCTGTACCGCTCCGGCCCGGTTCGTGGCAGGCTGGGCGTTGTGCGGAGTCTGCTGGAGCCGGCGCGTCGGGCGCGGCACCCGGCCGCGCGCCAGCTCGCGAACCGGGATCTCGCGCAGGTGCTGCGCGTCCTCGATACCGATCCGGTCGCGTCGTGCATGGTCGCGGCCCGATTGCAGGAGTACGGCCTGGATGCCAGGTACGGCTACGGCGAGCTGTGGAGCCGAGGTGACCCGGGCGATTCGCTGTGCTTCTCCGGCGCGAACCTGGTGCCGCTGCGCGGCGACGCCGCCTCGGTGCAGGCCTTCGCCGAGCGGGCGCTGCGCTTCCCGCGCATGTGCTCCTCGGTGGTCGGCCGCCGCGAACTGGCGCTGCCGCTGTGGGAGGCGCTCTCCGGGCACTGGGGGCCGGAGCGCGAGGTGCGCGGCGTGCAGCCGCTGCTCGCGCTGGCCGGGTACGCCACGATCACCGCGGATCCCGAGGTGCGCAAGGTGCGCCCGGACGAGCTGGACCGCTACCTCGAGGCCGCCATCGCCATGTTCATCGAGGAGGTCGGCGTCGACCCGAGGGCGGGCGACGGCGGCCGCGGCTACCGCAGGCGGATCGCCGGGCTGATCGAATCCGGCCGCGCGTGGGCCCGATTCGACGACGGCGAGGTCGTCTTCAAGGCCGAGGTGGGCGCGCTCTCCCGGCGTACCGGGCAGATCCAGGGCGTCTGGGTGCACCCCGAGCACCGCGGGAAGGGGCACGGCGCCACCGGCACCGCCGCGGTCGCCAACGCGGTGGTCGCCTCCGGCCGCACCGCCAGCCTCTACGTGAACGACTACAACGGCGCCGCGCGCCGCGCGTACCGGAAGGTCGGCTTCCAGCAGATCGCCACCTTCGCCACCGTTCTGCTGGACTGACCGGCCGAACTCCCCGGTGCGCCGCCGGGGTTTGCCGGTCGATCGCCGGTTACCATCGGGCCGTGTCGATCCGGATGGTCATCACGCTCGCGGCGACGGTCTGCACGGTGCTGGCCGCCGTCGGCTGCTCCGCGGGCCCGCAGGGCCCGATCCCCGCCGCCGACGCCTTCGTCGAGGCCTTCGCCGACCGCCGCACCGACGATGCCGCCGAACTCACCGGCCTCCCCGAGAAGGCCGGACCCGCACTGGCATCCGCGTGGAAGAACCTCCAGGCCGAGAGTTTGACAGCGACAACGGGGCAGGCCAGGGTCAGCGGCGACACCGCGACGGTCGAGTACACCTACGAATGGAAGCTGCCGAGGAACCGGGTCTGGAGCTACACCGGCCAGCTGCAGATGGGCAAGATCGACGGTCGCTGGGCGGTGCGCTGGACCTCCGCCGACATCCACCCCCGGCTCGGCGACACGCAGACCATGGTGCTGCGCGCCGACCCGGCGCCGAAGGCGAGGGTGAACGAGTCCTCCGGCAGTGACGTGCTGGTACCCGGCCGGGTCTCCCGGGTCACCTTCGACACCGGCGCCGCCGCCGACCCGGGCAGCACCGCCACCACCCTGGCCCGCGCGCTGCACCGCTTCGACATCGAGCTGACCCCGCCGAAGATTCTCGCCGCCGCCCGCGCCGCGCGCGGCCCGCACACCGTGATCGCGCTGAACGAGGTGGAGGCGGACCAGGTCACGAACGAGCTCATCGGGCTGCCCGGCGTCACCCTCGTCCCGGAGTGGGACATGGTGCCGACCGACCGGAAGTTCGCCCCCGACCTGATGACCCAGGTGCGGCAGACGGTGATCACCGAGGTCGACGGCAGGGCAGGCTGGAGCGTCGTCACGGTGAACGCCAACGGCGCCGACACCGACGTGCTGACCGAGGTGGCCGCGCAGCCCGCACCCTCCTTCGCGCTGAGTGTGGACCGTTTCGTGCAGAACGCGGCGCAGCGCGCGGTGGACGTGCGCCGCGACGAGCAGACCATGATGGTGGTGATCCGGCCGTCCACCGGCGCGATCCTGGCGGTCGCGCAGAACGAGGCCACCGACCGGGACGGCCCGATGGCGACCATCGGCCAGTATCCGCCCGGCTCGATCTTCAAGACGGTGACCGCGACCGCCGCGATGACCGCCGGACTCGCCGATCCGGACACCGTGCTGCCCTGCCCGAGCCGGATCACCATCGGCGAGCGCACGATTCCGAACTACGACCTCTTCTCCGTGGGCAGCGTCCCGATGGCCACCGCGTACGAGCGCTCCTGCAACACCTCGTTCGCCAAGCTCGCCAGCGAGCTGCCCGGCGACGCGCTGCACAGCGCCGCCGCCTCGCTCGGGGTCGGCGCGACCTACACCGTGCCGGGGCTGCCGACCTTCTCCGGCTCGGTGCCGCCCGCCGAGGAGCTGGTGCAGCGCACCGAGGACGGCATCGGCCAGGGCCGGGTGGTGGTGAGCCCGTTCGGCATGGCGCTGATGGCGGCGACGGTCGCCACCGGGCGGGCGCCGACGCCGTGGCTGATCGGCGGCCGCACCACCGAGGTCGACGGCGAGCGCCCCGACCCGGCGCCTGCGGCGATCGAGGGGCTGCGCACCATGATGCGCAAGGTGGTGACCGGCGGTACCGCCGAGCGCATCGTCGACCAGGGCGAGGTCTACGGCAAGACCGGTGAGGCCGAGGTGGACGGGGGTTCACACTCCTGGTTCGTCGGGTACCGCGGCGACCTGGCCTTCGCCACCCTGCTGGTCAAGGGCGGTAGCTCGGACAATGCCGTCGCGGTGACCAGGGACATGTTCACGGCCCTGCCGCCGGACTACTGATCGGCGCGGTGCAGGGTGGCGGCGAGGTGGTGCGTCAGCGGCTCGCCGACGGCGGCCATGCGCACGGTGTAGTCGAGCGTGTCGTCCCGGACGGTGAACGAGCGGCCCATCGCGGTCACCGGCTTCGCGGTGCTGCTGAGCCCGATCCCGGTGGTCCGGAGTTCCAGCCGGACAGCACCGTCGGCGGTGTCGAGCGTGCCCTCGTAGATCTCGGTGATGCCGGTGGGGTGCGCCAGGATCAGCTCGACCCGGTCCGGCGCCGGGCAGCGCAGGTAGCCGGTCTCGGCATGCAGCGGGCGGCCGTCGTCGGCGGCCCGGGTGCGCTGCCGGTAGGTGAGGAACGGGCGGCCGATGTGCCCGAACTCCACCTCCTCGAGGTAGTCGAAGGAGTCGATGGTCGGGTACTCGCCGTGGCCCGTGCCGCGCCAGACACCGAGTAGCGGGGTCAGCGCGATGAGGGCGGGGTGCGGGGCTGGGGTGGGGGCTGCCACCGATCGAGGGTAGCCCCCGCCCGCGCTCGTTCCGGCACGGCAGGCTTCTCGACCTCCCGCTGCCCGCTCGCGGGGCTCCGGGGTCATCGGATCGGACTCACCGAGTCGTCGGGATCGATGGCCGCGGTCGCGTTCTCCCTGTCGGTCGGCGTGCCCTCGTCCAGCACCTCACCTCTCAGTTCACCAGCAAGCGGTAGACGAGGGGTTCGAGCAGTGGGTGAACCCCGCTGGTTCACGTCCAGCTACAGCGCCGAGCAGGGGGGACTGATGCCTACGGCGCGGCCGGCTTCTCCTGCTTGCGCAGTGCGAGCTGGTTGACCGCCCACAGCAGGGCGCCGACGCCGAGCAGGATGCCTGCGATCAGGTACTGCTCCGGATTCCGGTCGGTGAACGGGGTGACCAGGAAACCACAGGTGAGCGCGCCGACGACGGGCAGGAAGGTCGGGGTGCGGAAGTGCTTGTGCTCGACCGGGTCGCGGCGCAGCACCAGCACCGCCACGTTCACGATGGTGAACACGGCGAGCAGCAGTAGCGCGGTGGTGCCGCCGAGCTCGGGCACCTGGCCGACGAAGAGGATGAGCGCCAGCCCGAGCACGGTGGTGAAGGCGATCGAGATGTGCGGGGTGTGCCTGCGCGGGTGCACCGCGCCGAAGGTGCGCGGCAGCACGTGCTGGCGGGCCATGCCGTAGAGCAGCCTGCTGGCCATGAGCATGTTGATCAGCGCCGAGTTGGCGACGGCGAACATGGTGATGAAGGCGAAGATGCCGGTCGGGAAGCCGGGGGCGCCGATCTCGACCACCTTCAGCAGCGGGGTGTCGCCCGCGCCGAGCTCGCTCGGCTCCACCAGCGCCACCGCGGTGATCGAGACCAAGACGTAGATGAGCCCGGTCAGCAGCAGCCCGCCGAGCAGCACCTTGGGGAAGATCCTGCTCGGCTGCTTGCACTCCTCGGCCATGTTCACCGAGTCCTCGAAGCCGACCATGGCGTAGAAGGCGAGCGTGGTGGCGGCGATGACGCCGCCGAGTGCGGAGCGGTCACCGGTCTCGAATTCGGTGACCCGGCCGAAGTCGCCGTTGCCGTAGCCGAGCGCCCACAGCCCGACGGCGATCACGATGAGCAGCCCGGTCAGCTCGATGCAGGTGAGCACGACGTTCAGCTTGACGCCCTCGCTCACGCCACGCAGGTTGATCGCGGCGATCACGAGAATGAAGGAGAGCGCGACCAGGGTGATGCCGATGCCGTCGCCGATGCCGAGGTCGAACGCCTCGGCGAAGTTGGCGGCGAAGGCGCGGGCCGCCGTCGACGCCGAGGTGATGCCGGAGCTCATCACCGCGAAGGCCACCATGAAGGTCACGAAGTGGATGCCGAACGCCTTGTGCGTGTACAGCGCGGCGCCCGCGGCCTGCGGGTACTTGGTGACCAGCTCCAGGTAGCTGAATCCGGTGATCAGCGCGACCAGGAAGGCGACGAGGAAGGGCACCCAGACGGCGCCGCCCACCTCGTTGGCCACCTTGCCGGTGAGCGCGTAGATCCCGGTTCCCAGGATGTCGCCCACCACGAACAAGAGCAGCAGCCCCGGCCCCATGACGCGTTTCAGCTCGGGTTCGGCAGCGCTGTCGGCGGTCACCTCGGCCATGGCGCACCTCCTTCAGCACTCGATGGTGAAGGGGGGATTACCCACTCCGCTCCGGAATCAGTCGCCGATCTCGGCGAGTTCTGCTGCGGCGGCGGCGATCATGGCCGCGGAGTCGCGCGGGCTCAGCGCCATGGCGCGCAGCTGGTCGAAGATGACGCCGAAGCGGCGGATCTCGGTGTGCCCCTCGATGAGCTCGTCGCCGGCCAGCCCCTCCAGGTAGACCAGCTCGGGGTCGGCCGGGTTCGGGAAGTCGAGCAGCGTGAAGGCCCCGGCCATACCGGGGTGCGCGCCCGCGTCGAAGGGCAGGATCTGCAGGATCACGTTCTTGCGCTTGATCTCCTGCAGCAGCCGCTCCAGCTGGCCGCGCATGGTGACCGGGCCGCCGACCACCCGGCGGATGGCCGCCTCGTCCATCACCACCCAGAGTTCGAGCGGCTCCTCCTTGGTGAGGTTGACCGCCCGGTCCATCCTGGCCTTGGCCCTGCTCTCCATCATCGCGGCCTCGAGCTTCGGCATGGAGGTGTCGATGACGGCGTTGGCGTACTCGTAGGTCTGCAGCAGCCCTGGAACCGTCGAGGTCTGGTAGTGCCGCGCCGAGAGCGCCTCGGACTCGAAGTTGATGTAGGCCGCGTAGACCTCGGAGACACTGCCCTCGTAGGCCCGCGCCATGCCCGGCTTGAGTGCGGTGCTGAGCAGCTCCACCGCTTCCTCGCGCTGCTTGTCGTCGACGTCGTACAGGTCGAGCATCGCCATCAGCGTGCGCCGCTGCGGGCGTGCCTGCGCCGTCTCGATCCGGTACAGCGTGGTGATGTTGATGCCGGTGCGGCTGCTGACCTCTTCCTTGCCGAGCTGCGCGTCCTCCCGCATCTCGAGCAGCATCGCCGCCAGCCGGCGCAGCCCGACGGTGAGCACCGTGCGCTTGCCTGCCATGCCACCCCTTCCGTGCGGGCCCGCGCACGGCACGGATGCGGCGCGGGCGGACCTCAACGGTACCGCTCGGGCCGCACCCCCGTTCACGGGTCGGGCGACGTGTCGGATTCGTTCAGTTTCGATTCACCGTCGGCGGTTCGCTCCCCGCTACCAATCGCAGGATCATGGCCGTCGCGGCGGCCGCGTAGGCGTGGCTCGCCTCGCTCGGGCGCGCCGCCGGATAGTTGCTGCGGTGTGTGACGACGACGCCGTTCGGCAGGGTGCGGGTGGTGTCGCGGCGGGTGGCGCTGCAGTTGCCGCCGGCCTTGGCGGCCAGGTCGACCACCACGCTGCCGGGGGCGAGCAGGCCGAGGGCGGCGTCGTCGAGCAGCAGCGGGGCGGGCTCGCCGCGGTGCAGGGCCGCGCAGAGCACGATGTCCGGGCCGACCTCGGGGATGAGTGCCCGGATCGCGGCGGGGCCTGCCGCGGTGACGCAGGCATGCGCGCCTGCGGCGAGCGCGGTGGGTTCGGTCTCCCGGCGCGCGGCGACGACCGTCGGCGGGGTGTCACCCGCTGCCAGCGCGGCGGCCAGCGCGGCGCGCCCCGCGGCGCCGAAGCCGAGGACGAGGCTGCGGATCGGCCGCTTCCGGGTCGCCGCCGGGAGCAGTGCGCGGGCAGCGGCATAGGCGACGCCGCCCGCCACCCGGCTCATCGGGGTGAGGGCGTCGTACGCCGCGGTCGCCGCGGTGCGGGGCACCGATTCGAACGCGATCGAGCGGATACCGTGCTCGGCGAGCGCGTCGATCCGCTCGCGTCGCTGGTGCGGGTCCTGGAAGCCGATCAGGGTTGTGCCCGGCCGGAGCCGGTCGCCGGAGAGCGCGAAGGCGGGCGTCTTGACCCACGCGACGATATCGGCGGCGGCGGCGACCGCGCCGGCATCCGCGGCGATGCGCGCGCCCGCCGCCCGGAAGTGCCGGTCGGCGAAGCCGGCGCGCTCGCCGGCGCCGGTCTCGACGGTGACGTCGAGACCGTGGTCGGTGAGCCGGCGCACCGCCGCCGGGGTGAGCGCGACCCGGGTCTCCCCGGGCGCCGTCTCGCGCCAGACGCCGATCACGAGGCGATCGCCGGTGCGGTGACCGCTCATCCGCGCACCGGTGCGCCCACGGCGGCCAGCGGCCTGTCCGCCGGCCCCGGCGGGCCGTGGAACGGCTCGCCGCCGATCGCGGCAACGGGGTGCAGCGGTTCGAGATCCAGCGCCGCAAGCACCTCGGAGTACCTGAGCCCGGCCGACATGTCCAGCAGCAACCGCTCGATCCGATCCAGGAGTTCGTCCAGCAGGTCGCGGCACTCCTGGCCCGGCGCGCGGCGCGGTGCGAGCACGTTCAACCGGACCCCGGGGCGGGGCGAACCGGTCCGGTCCAGCGCGACGCTGTCCACCCCGGCGGCGATCAGCAGCAGATCCTCCAGTTCCGCGCTGTCCCGGACGCCTGCGGCGCCGAGTAGCCCGGCATCGAACCGCAGCGCCAGGAACATCCCCTCCGGCGAGCCGAGCGGGCGCAGCGCGGCGAAGCCGAGCCGGTCGTCGATCTCGCGGACCCGGCAGATCGCCCGGTCCATCTGCGCGCGCATGACGGTGCGGTTGCCCGCGAAGTACTCGTCCGGCGTGTGCTCGACGATCGCCCTGGCCAGGTGGGTGGTCTCGCGCTGGAAGGAGAGCGTGAGCCGGTCCGCGATCCGGGCGAGCCAGGCGGTGTCGCCGCTGCACGCCGCGCCCATCTTGCAGGGCCCGAAGGCGTTGTAGCCCTTGGAGTTCCCGGTGATGGTGAGCACCCGGTCGTAGAGCCTGCGGTCGACGGCGGCGATCGGGATGTGCCCACTCACCAGGTGGTCGAAGGCGGCGTCGCAGATCACCGGGGTGTCGGCGGCGAGCAGCACCCGGCCGATCGCGGCCAGGTCGGCGGCCGAGTACTGCGCCACCACCGGGTTGCCGGGCAGCGTGAGCAGCACGCCGCAGAGTTCGCCGGTGGCGCGCAGCTCGTCGAGGCAGCGGTGCAGCCGCACCGGGTCGATGGTGAAGCTGTCGTCCGGACCGACCGGGCAGGTCACGATGCGCAGGCCGTACTTCTCCACGTGCAGGCCCGCGCTCTTGTAGAACCCCTCCGGGCACACCAGCACCCCGCCGGGGCGGGCGATGGTGGCGATCGCCTCCTCCAGCAGCATGGTGCTGGTGTAGGCGCAGACGATCACCTCCTCCGGCCGCACCCGGACCCCCGGTACCCGGGGGGCAGGCTGCTCCAGACTGCCGAACATCCTGCGCGCGGCCAGTTCGCGCAGCACCATGGGCTGGCGCTTGTCGTAGCGGCTGCCGTCGGTGTAGTCGTCCGGCGGGGTGCCGTGCAGCAACTCGTGCCAGGCGAGGTCCAGCGCCGCGACGGCGGCCGGGTGCGGGCCGAGCCCGGTCTCGCCGTGGTAGGCGTCGATGACCCCGGTGTAGCCGCGATCACCGGTACCGGGGAACGGATGATCTCGGGTGAGCAGCCGCTTCACCCGGCGCTTGCGCTGTTCGGACCGCTGGGTGACGGTGGCGAGCGCGGGTGCGGTCACTCCGCGCCCCCGGCCGGATCGGCCGCGATCCTGGCCCAGCGCTCGGCCAGCGCCTCCCGGAACTGCATCCGGCAGTCGCCGTCGGACAGCCGCCGGTACCCCGCCAGCGCGGGCTCGGCCACCACGTCGTTCACCGGGACGGCGGTGCCCGCGAGCCGCAGCGCGTAGAGCTTCTCGAATCGCTTGACCGCGAAGGCGACATCGTGGTTGAGCACGGAGAAGCGGGTGGCCACCCTGGCCTGCTGCGAGTAGTCGTACTCGCCGATGGCGACGTAGCGGTCGTCGACGACGAGCATGCTCTGCGCGTTGCGCGCGTGTTCTCGCTTGATGAGGACACTTTCGACGCCCGCCCGGGTCTGGCGCCAGAGTTTGTCGTCGTAGGGCCAGACGTCGCTGATGTCGTCGAGCACGTACATCCGCCGCACCTCGATCCGCGGCGGGAGCGACTTGTCCGCCAGTCTCAGGATCGCGGCGTGGTATTCGTCGCCGACGTCACCGCCGATGGTGCCGAGGTCGGCGGTGTGGATGGCGCGCACCGACGTGCCGGCCTGGTCCAGGATGGTGAGCCAGTCGTTGACGGTGTTCCACTCCCAGACCGTGGCGCTGCGCGACGGGATCTGGGTCAGGATCTCCTCGGCGCGCTCCAGCTGCCGATCGGCGATCAGCCGCAGCGGCTCGATCTCCTCCCGCACACCGGCGGCGTCGAGCAGGCTCTGCGCGATCCCCAGTGCCCGCGCGACCACCGCCGGGTCCTTGCCGAGCAGCACGTTGAACCGCATCCGCAGCTCGTGCAGCGCGGCGTCGCCCGCTTCGGCGGGGGCACCGGGCAGCTCCTCGCCGAGCGCGAGGCTGAGCCGCTCGCGCAGCGAGAGCGGCGGCACCCGCGAGCCGTTCTCGATCTGCTGCACCAGGCTGCGCGAGCAACCGGCTCGCTGCGCCAGCTCGGCCTGGGTCAGGTTGCGCTCGACCCGCAGCCGGCGCACGAGCGCGCCGATCGGTTCGCCGGGGTCAGTCACGGGTGCCCCCCGAGCGGGTAGCACAGCGAAGCACACGATGTGTCACGGGGCGTGAGCATAGGGCACCCGGCACCGGGAAGCGGAGCGAGACCCTTCGTGCCGGACATCGCTGAGCGGATGCGGGAATCCGGATCGGGCTGCCCGGACTCGGGATGACGGTGCGAAAGCGGCACAGAACCCCCTCGGGGACGCACAACGGCAATCTCCAGTATCGGCATAAGCCTACAAAGTGTCACTGAAAAGCTTTGAAGCACAATTGACGGCACAACTAGGCGATCGGTAACATGGGTAAACAATCCCGCCCGGGCAGTGAGGAGGTACCGATCACGGACACCTCGCTGCGGCAGGAGGCAGGTTCCCGGCCTTCCCGGTGACTCTCCGCTCGATCCCCCTGCTGCCCGTCCTCGGACGACGCGAACCACCGGCCCGCCCCAGACACCGGCGCGGTCGCGATCGAGCATCCGCAGCGCGAACGGAGGGGACCATGGCACTGCACAGCACCGCGACCACGATCACCAGCACGGTCAGCCCGGAACAGGCCCGGCTCGACGAGATCGGTACCTGGCGCCTGGACTGGCTTCCCGACATCCCGCTCACCCGCGACCAGGCCGTCAGCGGCATGGTGCTCGACGAGGTGCTCAGCGACCCGGCCGCGGTGCACGACGTCATGGCCGTCGAACTGGCCCAGCTCCGCGCCGCCGAACTCGGCCTCGACCTCACCCAGGTGCTGCTCCGGCTCTTCCTCCGGATCCAGGAGCGCGACGCCGCGCGCCTATGCTGGCCCGCGGAACCGGCGCGGGCGAGCTCGCCCGCCTGAGCGGAGGAGACGGATGGTGCGGATCGGCATCTTGCTCGGCGAGACCTCGGGCGCCGACGCCCTCACCCGGCTGACCGACGAGCTGGCGGCGGCCGCGGCGGCGGGGTTCTCCTCGGCGTGGCTCTCGCACATCTTCGGCGTCGACGCGCTGACCGCGATCGCCGTCGCGGGCAGCCGGGTGCCGGGCATCGAGCTCGGGACGGCGGTGGTGCCCAGCTACCCGCGGCACCCGGCCGCGCTCGCGCAGCAGGCCCGCACCACGGCGCTCGCGCTCGGCGACAATCGGCTCACGCTCGGCGTCGGGCTCTCGCACCGCCCGGTGATCGAGAACATGTACGGCTACGACTTCGGCAGGCCCGCGCACCACATGACCGAGTACCTGCGGGTGCTGCTTCCGCTGCTGGACAACCGGCCCGCCTCGTTCGAGGGCGACACGGTGCGTGCCGAACTCGCGCTCACCGTGCCGAACGAGGGCCGGGTTCCGGTGCTGCTCGCCGCGCTCGGACCGCGCATGCTGCGGCTCGCCGGCCGCGAGACCGACGGCACCACGCTGTGGATGACCGGCCCGGCCACCGTCCGCTCGCACATCGCGCCGGTGATCGCCGAGGCCGCGGCCTCGGCGGGCAAGCCTGCACCGCGCATCGTCTGCGCGCTGCCGGTCTGCGTCACCGACGATGTCGAGGACGCGCGCGTCCGCGCGGGCAAGGCCTTCGGCTTCTACGGCAATCTGCCCTCCTACCGCGCCATGATGGATCGCGAGGGTGTCGCGGGCCCGGTCGACCTGGCGTTGATCGGCGGCGAGGAGCAGGTGGCCGCCCGGATCGCCGAGGTCGCCGCGGCGGGCGCCACCGATTTCGTCGGCGCGCTCTTCACCCGCGGCGAGAGCGCGGAGCGCACCCGCGCGCTGCTCAGCGATCTGGCAGCTCAGGCCAGCAGGTAGCGGCTGGTCGGCACCACGTCCAGGTCGCGGTCGGCGCCGAAGGTCGCCACGCTGCGCAGCATCCGCCCGGTCCTGCGGTGCAGCTCGGCATCGTCGCCGCCGCTGCCGTAGAAGGCGTGCGGGTCGGTGAGCGCCTCGATCGGGAAGAGCTCCTCCACGATGGCCGCGAGCTCCGGCGCGCCGTCGGTGGCCGGGCCGAGCACCCGGTTCTGCACGTAGCCGAAGGTCGCCTGGGTCTCGATGGCGACCGCGGTGTGCTGCTCCAGCCACGCGGAGCGCCACTCGGCGTAGGGCAGCTCGGCCGGGCGCCGGAGGAAGGCGATGTTCGCCAGCCCCGGCGCCCGCTCGCCGGGGGGCACCGCGGGCGGCGGCAGCGGCAGGTGCTCCTCGACCCACCAGCCGGCCACGCGCTCGGCGAAACCGGTGAGCACCGCCGAGACCAGCGCCCCCGCGGCCTCGTCCGGGATCTCCGTCGCCACCACCGCGGCCACCGGCTCGTCGAAGGTGGTGAGCCGCAGCAGCGCTCCGGCCACCGCGGCGTCGGCGAGGTTCACCTGGATCCGGGTCGCCCCGGCCGTGCGCAGCCCGGTGCGGGCCGCGTCGCCGAGCAGCTCGCCCGGGCCCCAGAGCGCGTGCACCAGCTTCATCGTCACCACTTCCTGAAACCTGTTCCAGTTTGGTGGCAGCGTAGCTCGGAGACGGCGATTGGTAACACGGTTACCAGGTAACGAAGTTACCGTAAGGAGTGTGGCGAGAGGGCAGGACACCGAGGCGCAGCGGCAGATCGTCGCGGTGGTGCTGGAGCTGTTGCAGACGGATGGCTTCGACGCGGTCCAGCTGCGGGTCGTCGCCAAGCGCGCGCACGTCTCGCTGACCACCGTCTACAAGCTCTTCGCCACCAGGGACGAGTTGATCGTGCGCGCCATCAAGCAGTGGATGGCGGACGAGGCCTACGCCGAACTCGAGCCCGCCCCGCCCGACGAGACCACCCGCGACTCGCTCATGCGGGTGCTGCGCTGCGTCTTCGAGCCGTGGGAGCGGCAGCCCCGGATGCTGGAGGCCTACCACTACGCCAGGCAGGGGCCGTGCGGGCAGCTCCTCGACGAGCAGGGGCTGACCGTGCTGGTTCCGCTGGTCGCCGACGTCATCCAGCACCTGGAACCCGGCTACCTCGAGGACCTCGTGGTGATCCTCGGCAATGTGGTGCTCTCGCTGATCGGGGGGTTCGCCACCGGCGCGGTCGAGATCTCCACCATCCTGCCGACGCTGGAGCGCGTGGTGTACCGGCTCACCGCCGACAACGCGGCCGAGGCGGCGGGTAGACCGGCGCACGCCGGATAGCGTGATTCGCGCACGGTGATCGCAACCGTTCCGCGGGCTCGGCGGCGCCCCTAGATTCCGGGGGGAACGCTAGATGTCGAGTTCGAGGAGGATCCGATGACGGCCGTGGCGCCCCTTCCCCGCGCAGCGCTGACCCGCGACGACCTGCCGGTACTCGACATCGGCAGGGTCGGCGGCGCGCTCGGCGCCGAGGTGCGCGGGCTCACGCTCGGCGCGGAGCTCGACGATGCCACCGCCACCGCGATCCAGGTGGCGCTCGCCGAGCACCAGGTGCTCTTCTTCCGGGACCAGCACCACCTGGACCGGAAATCGCAGTGGGAGGCCGCGTCCAGGCTCGGCACCCCGACCGAGCCGCACCCGACCGTGAAATCGCGTGGCGCGCTGCTGCTCGAGCTGGAGGGCGCCGCCAACGCCTGGCACTCCGACGTCACCTTCGTCGACCGGGTGCCGAAGGCCTCGCTGCTGCGCGCCGTCACCCTCCCGCCGTACGGCGGCACCACGGTCTGGGCCTCCACCACCGCCGCCTACGACGCGCTGCCCGCCCCGCTGAAGGTGCTGGCCGAGGAGCTCTGGGCGCTGCACACCAACCGCTACGACTACGCCGAGCACGGCCGCGAGAGCAACTACGGCGAGAACGCCTACTACCGGGAGTTCACCGCCGAGCGGTTCGAGACCAGGCACCCGGTGGTCCGGATCCACCCGGAGACCGGCCGCAAGTCGCTGGTGCTCGGCCAGTTCGTGAAGCACCTGCTCGACGTCTCACCGCGCGACTCGCGCGCCCTGCTCGACCTGCTCCAGCACCGGATCATCCGGCTGGAGAACACGGTCCGCTGGGACTGGCGCAACGGCGACGTCGCGCTCTGGGACAACCGCGCCACCCAGCACTACGGCGTCGCCGACTTCGGCGAGCACCGCCGCCGGCTGCACCGGGTGACGCTGGCCGGCGACGTCCCGGTCGACGTCAGAGGCCGGCGGAGCACGACCGTCGCGGGTGACCCGGACAACTACTCGCCGGTGGTCGCCGCGCCGCTGCTGCCCGGTGTCGGTGCGTCGTCCCTCCCGGAACCGGGCGGTCTCCGTTAGGCTCGGAAGCCATTCCGGATCGGAGGGCAGTGCCGTGCGCCGACGCAGGATTCTCGCGCCGCTGGCCGGCGTGCTCGCCGCGCTGGTCGCCGTCTGCACCGGTTGCGGGCTGCAGTCCGGCTCCACCCTTCCCTTCGACGTCGGCCCGGCGAGCATCGCCACCGACGAGGGGCTGGACGGCGTCGAGCTCACGGTCGGCTCCAAGGAGTTCACCGAGCAGGTCATCCTCGGCTACATCCTGGCGTTCTCGCTGCAGGCGGCAGGCGCCGACGTGCGCGACCTGACCGCGATCGTCGGCTCGCGCAGCACCAGGGACGCGCAGATCACCGGGCAGGTGGATCTCACCTACGAGTACACCGGCAACGGCTGGATCAACTACCTCGGCCACGAGAACCCGCTCAAAGATCCGCGGGAGCAGTTCGTCGCGGTGCGCGACGAGGACATCGCGGAGAACGGGATGGACTGGGTCGCCCTCGCGCCCATGGACAACACCTATGCGCTCGCCGCCTCGCGGGGGGTGATCGAGCGCACCGGCGTGACCACGCTGTCGCAGTACGCCGAGCTGGCGAAGCGCGATCCGGCGGCCGCCCGGACCTGCGTGGACACCGAGTTCAACGTGCGCAGGGACGGCTACCCCGGCATGGCCGCCGCCTACGGCTTCGACCCGGACACGGTGCAGCGCCCGGTCCTGCAGACCGGCATCATCTACAACTCCACCGCGGCGGGCACCGACTGCCCGTTCGGCGAGGTCTACACCACCGACGGCCGGGTCAAGGGGCTGGATCTGGTCGTGCTCACCGACGACCTCGGCTTCTTCCCGCACTACAACCCGGCGGTCACGCTCCCGGTCGAGCTGGCCGCGAAGTACCCGCAGATCGAGCGGATCATGACGCCGGTCTCCGACGCGCTCACCAACGACGAGATCACCGAGTTGAACCGCCGGGTCGACGTGGTCGGCGAGGACCCGGCCGACGTGGCGCGGGACTGGCTGCGGGACCGGGGATTCGTCGCCGCGTGAGCCGGACGGTTGCCGCCCGCGGCCGAGGTGTTCAGCACCACCCGCACCGCGGGCGCGGTGCGGGAGAACCACGTGGTGGAGTTCGAGCAGGGCAGGCTGATCGCCTGGAAGCCCGCCGAGCCGGGCGAGGACCCGATCGGGCAGCTGTGGCGCCCCGGCTCGCACCGGCGCGCTGTCACGGCTCGGGCAGGGGTCCGCGGAGCGCCGTGACGGCGATCCGGGCCGCCTCCGCGATGGCGGCGTCGACGACCGGGAGCACCGGCTCGGCCCGCGCCGCGCGGGTGAAGACCGCGACCGCGACCGGGTGCTCGCCGGGGAACTCGACCACCGCCGCCTCGTTGCGGATGGTGCCGATGGTCCCGGTCTTGCCGGCCACCGCGACCCCGCGGTGCGGGAAGGCGGCGGCGATCCGGTGCGGCCACACCTGCTTGCGCATGATCCGCTGCACGAACCCCGTCTGCCCGGGGGAGAGCACCGCGCCCGACCACACCGCGCGCAGCAGCCGCGTCGTCTCCTCCGGCGTGGTTGCGCTGGTGAAGGCCGGGTCGTAGGCGGAGACCGACCATGCCTCGTCCAGGTCGGCGAGGGCGGCGAAGGCCTCGGCGGTGCTGTGCGTGTCGGTGTCGCGGACCAGGGCGCGGTGCAGGTCGGCGGTGCCGCCGACGATCCGGGTCGCGGTGAGGCCGAGTTCGTCCAGCAGGTCGTGCAGCGCGCCGACCCCGACCTCGCCGAGCAGTACGTCGGCGGCGGCGTTGTCGGAGACGGTCATCATCGAGGTGGCGAGGTCGCGGCGGCTCAGCGTCACCGGGTCGTGCAGGGCGGCGAGGCCGGTCGGGCCGGTGGTGCACTCCGCCGGGTCGACGGTGAGCCGTTCGGCCGGATCGAGCCTGCCCTCGTCCACCGCGCGGCAGAAGGCGAGTACCAGGGGCAGTTTGTAGACCGAGGCCGTGACCACGCGCTCGGTGCCGCGCACCGTGACCTCGGTGTCGGAGCCGTCGCAGCGACGGGCGTGCAGCCAGCCGGTGCACCCGGCGTCCGCGAAGACCGCGCGAATGCGCTGCGCGGCCGCCGCGCGCACCCGCTGTGCCGGGTCCCGGTGATCGCTACGCGCCGCCATCGCGGGTGCGCGTCCGGGGGCGTCGTCGCTCATCGCAGGCGCTCGCGGAAGAGGACGGCGTCCAGGGCGGCCGCGGCGTCCTCGGCGCCGGGGCGGTGGATCACCCTGACCCGCAGCGCGATCGCGTCCGGGGCGAGCCGCAGCCAGGCCACGCCGGGCGTCTCGGCAGGCGGCAGCGCGCTGAAGCCGAAGCCGGCTCCGGCGGCGACGGCGGCGAGCAGTGCGCGGTCGTCGGCGGCGGTGTGCAGCGGGACGTCGAGGCCGCGTTCGCGGAGCAGGTCGCGGGCGGCGTCGTGCGCGGGCGGGTTGCCTGCCCGCGCGGCGGTGAGGAAGGGCAGCCCGGCCAGCATGGCGAAGCCGGGGCGCTCGGCGGCCGCGCTGCGGTGGTCGCGCGGGACCGCGACGGCGCGCGGCAGCTTCACCACCGGGCCCGCTACCACGCCGTCCACCAGGGCAGGGTGTTCGAGCACGGCGGCATCGCAACCGCCGGAGCGGACCTGTGCCACCAGATCGACGGTGCTGCCGGTCACGGTCACCACCGACGGCGCTGCCGGTGCCGCGCGCAGCGCCGTCACGCAGGCGGTGACCAGCGCGGGCGGCAGCGCCGGGATGGCGCCCCAGCGCACGCTGCCCCTGGTCCGCGCGATCCGCGCGGCCTCGGCGCGAAGCAGGTCGGCATCGTCCACCAGCAGCCGGGCGCGCGGGAGCAGCCCGGTGCCCGCCGCGGTGAGCACCGCGCCGCGCGGCGTGCGCCGGATCAGCTCGACCCCGAGGTGCCGCTCCAGCCTGCGCAGCCCCTGGGAGAGCGGCGGCTGCGTCATGTCCAGCGCGGCGGCGGCGCGGCCGAAGTGCCCCTCGTCCGCGACCGCGACGAAGAACCGGAGGTGACGGAGCAGGTCCATGCCCTGCATTGAAGCAGCGGTGGTTCCGGCGGCCCGGCCGCCCCGAACCGCCCGGAGCCGCGCACCGCCCTGGCCGCCCGCGCTGACCTGCGGCGATATCCGGTCCGACCGAGCGGCGCCGAAGCCGCGTATTGGCCCGCACCCGCCGTCCGGTGCTTCGCTGACCCCGTGACCGACTCCCGCCCTACCGCTGCATCCCGCCCACCCGCTCCCGCGTCCGGCCGCGCGGCTTCGCCCGCGGCAGTTGTCCGCCCGAACCGCCGCGGTTTCCTGGCCACCGTCCTCGCCGCGGGTGCGCTCGCCGCCTGCGGCACGGAACCGCGAGTCTCGACTGCGGCGACCTCGACCACTCCCGAGCTCCCGGCGCTGAACAGCGCACTCGCCGCGATCCAGGACCGGCACGCCGTGCGCATCGCGGTGTACGCCCGCTACCGCGACCGCACCGTCACGCACCGCGCGGGCGAACCGATCGCCCTGTGCTCCACCTTCAAGGTCTACGCCGCCGCCGCGATCCTGCGGCTGGAGTCCGAGGGCGTGCTCCACCTGGACGACACCGTCCCGGTGCACCCCGACGACATCGTGGTGAACTCCCCGATCACCCAGGCCGCGCAGGGCGCCGAACTCAGCTACGCGCAGCTCTGCGCGGCCGCGCTCACCCGCAGCGACAACACCGCGGGCAACCTGCTGCTGCGCCGCATCGGCGGCCCCGCCGCACTCACCGCCTTCGCCCGCACGGTCGGCGATCGCGCCACCACCCTGGAGCGCTGGGAGCCCGACCTCAACCTCGCCGAACGCGGCTCGCTCGCCGACACCACCACCGCCGAGGCCCTCGCGACGGGCTACGACGCCCTGCTGCTCGGCAGCGCCCTTCCCGAGGCTCAGCGCCGGACCCTGACCGACTGGATGGCCGCGAGCACCACCTCCGCCCGCCGGATCCGCGCCGCGCTCCCATCGGGCTGGACCGCCGCCGACAAGACCGGCGGCGGCAACTACGGCACCGTCAACGACGCGGGCGTGCTGTGGTCCCCGGACGGCACCCCGCTGCTGCTCGTCCTGCTCACCGACAGCACCACCGGCGACCCGGCCGCCACCCCGGCCGACGCCGCGCTGGCCGAGGCGACCGCCGCCCTCGTCACCGCGCTCGCCCTGTGAGTTCATCGCGCGAATCGAGGACGCCCGGCCGCCCCCGATGATCGGATGGTGCGGGCGACGCCGATCGAAACGGAGGCCGACGATGCGGTTCACCCACGCGGAGACGATGATCGACCCGTCCTACTACGTCCCGCCGGCGCGGGCCGCCGAGGCTGCCGGGTACACCTCGATGGCGATCGCCGACAGCGTCGCCTACCCCGCGATTCCGACGCCACCTACCCGTACACCCCGGACGGCAGCCGAGAGTTCCTGGCGGACCCGTATGCCGTAACCGATTGCCGGACAGAGCGATCGGGCGGATTTCAACTCTCGCCCCGCCGCGCGGCTGCCCGGTGCCCGCAGCGTTGCCGCATTGATCGATCCGGCCCCGCGCGAGTCGATTTCGCACCGGACGGGTCGTGTCGGGACCGGGTGTCGAGGGGCACTCCCCGGCGCGCAGGTGTTACCAGCACGGAATGCTCGCGCACGTGGGATCGCTCCGCGGAGGGTATGTTGCACGCACCCGGACCGTCGTGCCGGGGCCAGAGGACACGCCGGGATGTGCTGCACATGTGTGCATTTGCAATGTTGCGTTCTTGCATCGGTGAGAGCATGATCCGTGTCACCCGACGGGTGACCGTGGCGACCGGGACGAGGGAACGAGAGCCGATCATGGGCCAGCGCGCAGCAGTGGTGACGGGTGAGCGCGGGGTGCTCCGGTGAGCGCCCCCACGATCGGCGGGCTGCCGACCGCCCCGCAGTTGTTGTCCGCCTTCCAGGGCCGCCGGATGAGCGAGCACGAGCCCTTCCGCTCCGCGCACGCCCTGGCCGGCCTGCACGAACACCGCCTCGAGCTGAGCGACCCCGGCGAGATCGCCGAGCTGGATGCCCGCCGCTCCGCGCTGGTCGAGCTGATCGACGAGTGGATCGCCAGGGAGGCGCCCGAGCACCGGGACGGGGCCGCGCTGCACACCGAGACGCTCGGCGCGGTGGTGGATCGGATGGCGCGCAGCTGGGTCGCCGCGAACCAGGCGATCGACGCCGAGGGCGCCCGCAGCGACAAGACCCATAAACACTGGTATCACCTCGCCGAGCTGGTCGACGGGTACACCGATCTGGTCACCGACGTGGCGGGTGGGCGCCGGCGGTTGCCGGGCCAGTAGGCCCGCAGTGCCGGGCGGGCGTTCGGCTCAGAGGCCGAGCCGGTCGGCGGCGAGCTCCGCGACGGCGGGGGCGAAGAGCGTGGCGTCCGGTCCGGCGCTGCCGAGCACCAGGATTCGCCCGCTCGGCGCGAGCCACGGGGCGCGCTCGATCGCGCAGGCGACCTCGGCCCAGCGCCCGCGCACGGTGAGCTCGGCTTCCAGCAGTTCCCCCGTGACGGCGAGCAGGTGCTCCGCCGCGGGCTCGGCGAGCTCCGCGGGGAACGGCTCGCCCTCGCCGGTGGCGCCGAGCGTGAGACCGCCGTCCAGCCGCGGTACCGCGAGCACGTGCATGCCGAACTCGGCCGCGGCCGCGGTCTGCGCCTGCTCCGCGCTCAGCCGCGCGACCGGCTCACGCGGATAGCCGGGGCGGTGCCGGAACTGGTCGCCGTCGGCGAGGATCGCGTCCGGCCGCCGTTCCAGCGGACCGGTGCGCAGCCGTTGCGCGCGCAGCAGCGGCACCGGCTCGGCGCCGGTGAACTCCCTGGCGAGCGCGTCCCGCCCCGGGCTCGGGCAGAGCAGCGCGACGTCGGCGGCGAGCGCGGAGCCGTCGTCGGCCCGGATCAGCACCCCCTCCGCGGCCACGGCGAGAGCGCGGGCCGAGCAGCCGCGTGCGGTGAAGCGGCCGGTGCCTGCCAGGTGTGCGCGGAGCGCGGGGACCGTTTGGTGCGGGGTGAGCACGGCGTCCGCGCCGCAGTGCAGCCCGGCGAGCAGCGGCCCGCGCAGCGCGGGTTCCAGCGCGCGGGCCCGCTCCGGCTCCAGCAGCGTGAACTCCCGTGCGGTATCGGCTGCCGCCGCTTCGGCGACCGCCAGCTCGGCTCGCGTCCGCGCCACCGTGATCGACCCGCTCAGCCGGAACCCGACCCCCGGCACGCGCCCGCCGATCTCCCGCCACAGCCACAGCGCGTGCGCCGCGCGTTCCAGATCGGCCGCGGCCACCGACCCGGCGCGCAGCGCGCCGGAGCCCGCGATCGGCGCCCCGTCGTCCAGCTGCGTCACGGTGTGCCCGCGCAGCACCGCGGTCCACGCGTGCACCGCCGCCGGCACCCCGCCGCCGATGATCGCCACTCGCACGAGCAACCATTCTGCGCGGTCGCCGGTACGCGCGGGTGGCGCGGGTGTGAACGGCAGCTGTCCCGCTACCGCCCCGGCATCCGGCGCATCTCGGACAGCGTGCGATCGGGCTCAGCGCGCGACGGTGCCGCCGTCCACGAGCAGGCTCTGGCCGGTGATGAAGCTGCCCGCGTCCGAGCAGAGCAGCAGCGCGGCGCCGACCAGCTCGTCCGGGCGCGCGATCCGGCGCAGCAGCGGCACCTTCGCCATGGCCTCGATGAACTCCGGCGGGTTCTTGCGCACCATGTCGGTGTCGACCGCGCCGGGCACGATGGCGTTCACCCGGATGCCGTCGGCGGCGTACTCGGCCGCCATCGAGCGGGTGAAGGAGAGCAGCGCGGCCTTGGCCGCCGCGTACATCGAGAGCCCCGGCGCGAACTGCAGTGCGGCCACCGAGCCCAGGTTCAGCACCGCGGCGTGCTCGCTGGCGCGCAGCTGCGGCAGCGCGGCCTGCACCAGGAAGAGCGGGCCGTACACGTTCACCCCGAACGATTTCTGCACCGCGTCGGGCTGCATGGTCGCCAGTGGCTGGGCCAGCGCGTTGGCGGCGTTGTTCACCACGATGTCGATCCCGCCGAAGGTCCGCTCGGCCGTCTCCACCAGGGTGTGCAGCGCGTCGAGCTCGCCGAGGTGGGTGGGAACGCCGATGGCGTCGGCGCCGAGTTCGCGCAGCCGGGCGGCGGCCCGCTCGCAGGCCTCCGGCTTCCGGCTCGCGACGACGACGCGCGCGCCCGCGCAGGCGAACCCCTCGGCGAGCGCGAGCCCGATGCCCCTGGTCCCCCCGGTGACGACGGCGGTCCGCCCGCTCAGATCGAACAACTGCCGGAAGGACGCCTCGTCCACGGACAACACCTCTCGCCACGCGGGCACCGTCGCCCGTCCCGGCCAGTTGTAGCACCCGGGCCCGGTGTGGATCAGCGATCGACCTCGGGGGCGGGCAGCCTGCGCTGGCCGCGCATCACCTCGACGATCAGGTCCTGGTAGGCGACGAAGAGCTCGGCGACCTGGGTCCAGGCCGCGTGCACCTTGGGGTCGGCGGCGTCGTGCCCGGCCATGACGCGCTGGAACCGGGCGTAGGCGCGGGCGATGCGGTCGACCACCGAGCCGACGGTCTCGGTGTGCAGCCGGGCGCCGTTGCGGTGCTGCGGCACGTGCCCGACGGTCCAGACGTCGATGGCGTGCATGAGGTCGGTGCGGTGCGCGGCCAGCCCGTCGGCCCAGATGTCCTCCTGCTGGTGCAGGGCGAGCAGATCGACGCACCAGCGGGCGATCGGATGCTCGGCCCCGCGGCTGCCGCTCAGGGCCGAGAGCAGCTCGGTCATCGGGAAGAGCGGCTCGATGTCCTCGAACCGTCCGAATCGCTCGTCGCGGCCTGTGCCTCGAACCTGGATCACGCGCGGCACTGCCATGACTACTCCGGTGTGACTCTGCCCCCTGGCGGGATACAGACAGTAGCCTACCACTGCGGAAATGGCATTCTCAATGAACGTGAATCACGTTCCGTCAGCGAATGAGCGGTATCGCCGCCGGGTGCGGCCCCGCGGGCCCGAGGTCGGTGGCGATGGGCGAGCGCACGGTGACCCCGCTGCGGAAATGCTCCACCGGCCCGGCGGCCGGGCCGAGCCCGGCCGCCACCATGGCCCTGGTCTTGAAGGCGAGCGCGGCCTGGCTGGGTCGGTACTCGACCGGGCTGAGCAGCTCCGCGCTCGCGGGCGGCGCGTGCTCGCCCCACACCACCACCTCGAGCCCGCGGTCGAGCAGCGCGAGGTGTAGCCCCTCGCTCGCCCGCGGCTCGCGCAGGCAGATCCCCGACGCCATGGCGATGGCGTGCGGGGTGCGGCCGCGGCCGCCGGTGGCGAGCGCGTGGTCCAGGCTCGCGAGCTCGGCGCCGAGAATGCGCAGCGGGGTGTCGTCGGCGGCGCCGGGGACCAGGACAGTGACCTCCCAGCCCGCCGTGCAGCGGTCGAAGAGCCATCCGCCCGCGTGCTGCACCGCGTCGGCCACGCTCAGTGCGATGACGTCGAGCCGGTACTTCTCCAGACCCCAGTCCCACAGCGTCCGGGTGGACAGGGGACTGCGGCGCACGTGCTGCACGCTGCCACCGGGGGGTGGACCGCCCATCACATCTCCATCGTCGGCACTCCGCTCTCCGGTGCCGCCGGGCTGATCGGCGACGGAAAGCTTCCTCACCATACGGTCAGGGTGATGCTGTGACAAGGGTCACAGGGGCCTCGGCGGGTCAGGCCCGGCGCTGCGTCGGCTCCGGGTCGCCGAGCTCCGGGCTCCACCAGGTGTCGGTGCCCTCCGCCAGGAACTCGGGGGTGCGGGCCCACGCGGCGACGGCGTCCGCCGCGCGCAGCACCACGTCCGAGGTGGCCGCGGGGGCAGGCACCCGGTGCGCGTTCGGGGTCCGCCGGGGCAGCGGTGGCCGCGGGTCGCCGGACTCGTCATGATCGAAAAGCGGATTGCGATGCACGATGCTCCCGATGGGGTCGGCGAGTCGTCGGTGACTCGGTGCGGAATCGTCCCGTTCCGGAGTGCGTACGCGCGTAACTTCCGGAACATCGCCCACGATAGAACACGATGCGGGTGCACTGTGCCGTCCATTTGCCCTGCTGCTCAGGGGAATTGCCGACCGACGAGATTTGGGTCATGCCGCCACCGGTGTCGCTATGGATGTGTGCGGTGCTCGGGGGTGATCGGTGGGCATCGGCCGTGTTCCCGGCAGTGAGCGGTCCCGATATGCGTGCGGACACCCAGGCAGTCCGAATGAGTCAATCAGGGGGCGGATAGCCGCGGCGAAAGTGCACCGTCGAGTAGATATTGATGTGTCTCGCCAGATCGACCGGAATTTGTAACGCCGGTAATCGTGCTGCGAGCTGGCGCGACCCCTCCGCGCCCGCCCGGACGGCGCTTCGCGGGAACCGTCCGGGCGGGCGACGGAAACCTTAGGGTCGTCGCGGTCGGTCCGGATGCGCACAACGGCGTGGGCACGTCGTTCGGGCCGGCCGTCCCTGCTGTTTTCGAGTGGACGGTGCCGTCGCTCCAGGATCTGTCGAGGTGCCGCCGTGACCCGTACGGGTGTTGATCCGAAGCGGCACCTGTGGGTTCTGGGGTTGATCGCGCCCGCGTCGGCGCTGTTGCCGTCGCAGCTGGTGTTGCAGACGGGGTCGGCGG
>NZ_JBHSAX010000003.1:154997-394999 GCF_042650385.1 Nocardia jiangsuensis | reverse complement strand
CGCCGACGTCCATCAAGCCCTGCTCAGCCTCGCCTGCTCGATGATCTGCCTACGCCGACTCATTCTGAACTGACCAGTTAGAGGCCAGATCTGCCGCTGAACGGATAGGTGATGACCGAGACCGAGTCTTGTCGTTCGGGCCGACGAATGTGGGCATCTGGAGCGTAGCCCTCGCGGTGGAAGCAATGGACGGCACTGAGGCTCTCCGGCGCTCACGGTCGCTGATCATTCCTGACGATGCACCTCGTGAACGCACGGGGCATCACTTCATCGACCTATCGCGTGCCTATCTACTGCACGGTAACCGGCGGAGGGCGCTCGATGCCTTGCTCACCGCAAAGCAGATCGCGCCCTCACAGACGCGGTACAACCCCGGCGTACATGAAACCGTCCGTGCCTTGGCCCGTGCCGAGACTCGGAGCGTGGGCCTCGTCCACGAATTCGCGGTGTGGTGCGGAATCGTGCACCGGCTCTAACCGGGAATCCCTTTCACCGCAGCCGGTGCCAGGAACTCGACTCGGAAGGACTCGACGAACTCACCGCGGCTGTCGAGGAAGCGACGTGTATGGGGTTGGCGCTCGTGTTCTTCGAAGGCGTCTCGATCTCTGTAGACCTCGTAGAAGACTCTCGCCAATGGCTCGTTCTCGACGGTGTGCGTCGCATAGACCAGCGTGCCGGGTTCGCGCTCTCGGATGGCGGCAACGGTCTCTTCAACGAGGTCATCGAAATCGGCAGCCTTCTCGGTGTCGATGAGGTCGAATCTCACCACAAGGGCAAACATCCCCTGACTTTACCGTTCAGGATCGGGGGAAGGTGCTGGGCGCACTCAACCAACCTCGTGGACGTGGTCTTCACCGGCAGGGCGAAAAGTTCCTGGGAGCAGCGCACCCAGGCTCTCCCCCGCGCCCCCGCCTACCCTCGAACCCATGGCTTCCACGCAGTTCGGCGCCTATCTGGAGGCCCGGCGCGCCCAGCTCGACCCGGCCGCGGTGAACCTGCCGAGCACCGGGTACCGGCGGGTGCCGGGGTTGCGCCGCGAAGAGGTCGCGCTGCTGGCCGGGATCTCCGTCGACTACTACGTCCGGTTGGAGCAAGGCCGGGAGCGGACCCCGTCGGCGCAGGTCGTCGAGGCGCTGGCGGCGGCGCTGCGGCTGGGCGACGATGCCCGCGAGCATCTGTTCCGGCTGGCCGGGCTGGGCCCGCGGGCGCGCGTGGCGGCGGGGCCGGACCGGGTCGACCCGAGCCTGGCGGCGCTACTGGCGGCCTGGCCGGACAACCCGGCCATCGTCTACAACCGCGCCTACGACGTGCTCGCGTCGAACCCGATCGCCGACATCCTGTTCCACGGCTGGGCGCACTCGACGAATCTCGTGCACGTGGTCTTCACCGACCCGGCCGCGCGAACCTTCTACCGCGACTGGCACGAGGTCGCCCGCAATACCGTGGCCGGGTTCCGGCTGAACCACGGCAAGGCGCCGGACGATCCGCGCATCCGGCAGGTGCTCGCCGAACTGCTCGCCGCGAGCCCGGACTTCGCCGAGCTGTGGGGCAGGCACGATGCGCGCGGGAAGGCGCTGGAGAGCAAGCGGTTCCAGCACCGCGACGTCGGTCCGTTGACGCTGACCATGCAGACCTTCGACGTGCGCTCCAGCCCCGGGCAGGAGCTGGTCGTCTACCACGCCGAACCGGGGTCGGCGAGCAGTGAGGCGCTCACCCTGCTCGGGGCGCTGGCGGCCACGCGCGGCTAGGGGTTCTCCCGGATTTCGTTTCCTTACTCGCGGGCGTATATTCGTCTGCGAGTAAAGGAGGTGGGATCGTGGGAGCGCGCAAGGTGGACAACCTGCTGGCGCTGGCGGTGCTCTCGGTCATGGTCGAGCGCCCCATGCACCGTTACGAGATCGCCTCCACTCTGCGCTCGCACGGCAAAGACCAGGACATGGACATCAAGTGGGGCTCGCTCTACACGGTGGTCCGCAATATGGAGAAGGCCGGCTTCCTGGAGATCGTCGGCAGCGAGCGTGCGGGCGGCCGCCCGGAGCGGGTGATCTACCGGATCACCGAGGCGGGCCGCACCGAACTCGTGGACTGGACCCGCGACCTGGTGGCCCGGCCGCAGCGCGAGCAGAGCCGCTTCGTGGCCGGGCTCTCGGTGCTCGCCGTGCTCTCCCCCGACGAGGTGGTGTCCCTGCTCGAGCAGCGTGCCGCCGCGCTCGAGGAGACCCTGGCCGAGATCCGCGCGCAGGTCGGCGCGGTCGAGGGGCTGCCGCGGCTGTTCCTGATCGAGACCGAGTTCGGGGTCGCCATGCTGGAGGCCGAGCTGGGCTGGGTGCGCGGGCTGCGCGCCGAGCTCGCCGACGGCACCTTCCCCGAGGTCGAGACCTGGCGGCAGGTGAACCGCGCCCTGTTCGATCCGGCGGCGCCCGCGGTATCGGGGTGGTCGACGGATCCAGGCTGAGCGGAAGTCACCGCGCGGGCCGCCGCCCGCGAACCACGCACACCGGGCCCGGCAACGGTGCGGCAACACCATCGCCGAGCCCGGATCAACCGTCTCGAACCGCGCCCGCAGAAGCGCACCCGGCCACGAGGCTGGCACCACGAGGGTATCCGGGTGGGCACGCGGGACGGTTCGGGCTGCCCGAATCAGGAGAAATACCCATGTCCACTCCCGCAATCCGCACCGCGATCGTCGCCGGTGGCGGCATCGCCGGAACCGTCGCCGCGACCGCGCTCCGCCTGGCAGGCATCGATGCCCGCGTGTACGAGGCGTATCCCGCCGACGGCTCGTGGCCCGGCTCAGGGCTCGCGCTCGCCCCCAACGGGCTGGCCGCGCTCGACATCATCGGCGCCGGTGACGCCGTGCGCGCCATCGATGTCCCGGTCCAGCGCACTCGCATGTCGGTCGGGCTCCGCACCCACGAGCTGCCCGGTCTCGACGACCTGCCGCCGCTTTCGCTCGTCGACCGCACCGGCCTGGTCCGGGTGCTGCGCGAGCACGCGGCCGCCGCCAGGGTGCCGTTCGAGTTCGGTGCCCGGCTCACCGGCGCCGACGAGCACGAGGGCGGCGTGACCGCCCGGTTCGCCGACGGCCGTACCGCCACCGCCGACATCCTGATCGGCGCGGACGGCATCCGCTCCGCGGTCCGCGGGCTGATCGACCCGGGCGCGCCCGGACCGGACTACACCGGCATGCTCGGCTTCGGCGCCGTCGTCCCGTGCGAGGTCGGCATCCCGGCGGGCACCATGCAGTTCGCGTACGGCAAACGCGCTTACTACCTGTACTGCCCGCTCGGCGACGGCCGGGTCATGTGGGGCGCCAACCTGCCGCACCCCGAGTACCTGACCTCCGCCCAGGCACGGGCGATCCCCGCCGAGCGGTGGCTGCGCACCCTGCGCGAGACCTACGCCGAGGACACACCCGGCGCCGCGCTCACCCGCGCCACCAACCCGGAGACGCTGGAGGTCTGGGGCGCGCTGCACATCATGCCGCCGGTGCCGCACTGGCACCGCGACCGCCTGGTCCTGGTCGGCGACGCCGTGCACGCGCCGTCCAACAGCTCCGGCCAGGGCGCGTCGCTCGCGATCGAGAGCTCGATCGAACTCGCCCGCTGCCTGCGCGACCTGCCCACCCCCGCCGCCGCCTTCGCCGCCTACGAGGCGCTGCGCCGCCCCCGCGTCGAGGGCATCGCCGCGCGCGCCGCGAAGATCAACCACAGCAAGGCGCCCGGCCCGGTCGCGCGGGTCCTCATGAACCTGATGATGCCGATCGCCATGCGCATGATGGACCCGGAGAAGATGCTCGGCACCGAGCAGCGCTACCGCATCGACTGGGAGCGGCCGGTCGCAGCCTGACCCGCGAACACGCCCGCCGAAGGCGGGCCATCAAACGCAAGCAAACCCTTGACTGATTCCAAAGAAAGAACGAGACTCTCCGTTGTGCCGACGGCGACCGAGTTCCAGCAGATGCTGCGGGGTGTGTCGCTGCGCGTGACCGCACCGCGCATGGCGGTGCTCAGCGCGGTGCACGAAAACCCGCACGCCGACACGGATTCCATCATCCGCGCGGTGCGCGGCCGCCTGGCGGCGGTCTCGCACCAGGCGGTCTACGACTCACTGCACACGCTCACCGCGAGGGGGCTGATCCGGTGCATCCAGCCCCTCGGATCGGTCGCCCGCTACGAGACCAGGGTCGGCGACAACCACCACCACGTTGTGTGCCGCAACTGCGGCGCGATCGCCGACGTCGACTGTGCCACCGGCCCGGCCCCGTGCCTGACCGCGACCGACGACCACGGTTTCTCGATCGACGAGGCCGAGGTCATCTACTGGGGCCGCTGCCCCGCTTGCAAGGCCTGAATCACAGCCCACTACCCCTTCAGGAAGGAACGTCGTGACCTCCGACAGCCGTCCGCCCGCTCCCGACACCGCTACCGCCAGCAACAGCGAGAGCGAGAACCCGGCGCTCAAGTCGCCGACCGCGCACCCCGAGCGCCGCCCGCACACCAACCAGGACTGGTGGCCGGAGCAGATCGACCTGTCGGTGCTGCACGCCCACTCCCCCAAGTCCAACCCGCTCGGCGCGGACTTCGACTACGCAAAGGAATTCGCCAAGCTCGACGTCGAGGCGCTCAAGGCCGACGTCACCGCGGTGCTGACCGACTCCAAGGACTGGTGGCCCGCCGACTTCGGCCACTACGGCGGCCTCTTCATCCGCCTGAGCTGGCACGCCGCCGGCACCTACCGGATCGCCGACGGCCGCGGCGGCGGCGGGCAGGGCGCGCAGCGCTTCGCCCCGCTGAACAGCTGGCCCGACAACGGCAACCTGGACAAGGCGCGCCGGCTGCTGTGGCCGGTCAAGCAGAAGTACGGCAACAGCATCTCCTGGGCCGACCTGCTGGTCCTGGCGGGCAACGTGGCGCTGGAGGACATGGGCTTCCAGACCTTCGGCTTCGGCTTCGGCCGCGCCGACGTGTGGGAGCCGGAGGAGGTCTTCTGGGGCCCGGAGGACACCTGGCTCGGCGACGAGCGCTACAGCGGCGAGCGCGAGCTCTCCGGCCCGCTCGGCGCGGTCCAGATGGGGCTCATCTACGTCAACCCGGAGGGCCCGAACGGCCGCCCGGACCCGCTGGCCGCCGCCAAGGACATCCGCGAGACCTTCGCCCGGATGGCGATGAACGACGAGGAGACCGCCGCGCTGATCATCGGCGGCCACTCCTTCGGCAAGACCCACGGCGCGGGTAACCCCGATCTGGTCGGCGCCGAGCCCGAGGGCGCGCCGATCGAGCAGCAGGGTCTGGGCTGGAAGAGCACGCACGGCAGCGGCAAGGCCGGCGACACGATCACCTCCGGGCTCGAGGTCATCTGGACCTCCACCCCGACCCAGTGGAGCAACGGCTTCCTGCAGAACCTGTACGGCTACGAGTGGGAGCTGCACAAGAGCCCCGCGGGCGCCTGGCAGTGGAAGCCGAAGGACGGCGCGGGCGAGGGCACCGTCCCCGACCCGTTCGACGGCCCGCGCCGCGCCCCCGGCATGCTCACCACCGACCTGGCGCTGCGCGAGGACCCGATCTACGGCGAGATCACCCGCCGCTGGCTGGACCACCCCGAGCAGCTCGCCGAGGCGTTCGCCAAGGCCTGGTTCAAGCTGCTGCACCGCGACCTCGGCCCGGTCAGCCGCTACCTCGGCCCCTGGGTGCCCGAGCCGCAGCTGTGGCAGGACCCGGTCCCCGCCGTCGACCACGAGCTGGTCGACGCGCAGGACGTCGCCGCGCTCAAGGCCAAGGTGCTCGAGTCCGGGCTCTCGGTCGCGCAGCTGGTCAAGACGGCGTGGGCGGCGGCCGCCAGCTTCCGCAGCACCGACTACCGCGGCGGCGCCAACGGCGCGCGGCTGCGGCTCGACCCGCAGAAGAACTGGGAGGTCAACGAGCCGGCCGAGCTGGCGAAGGTGCTCCCGGTGCTGGAGCAGATCCAGCAGGACTTCAACGCCTCCGCCAGCGGCGGCAAGAAGATCTCGCTGGCCGACACCATCGTGCTCGCTGGCAACGCGGCCGTGGAGAAGGCCGCGAAGGACGCGGGGCACGAGATCACCGTTCCGTTCTCCCCCGGGCGCACCGACGCCTCCCAGGAGGACACCGACGTGGAGACCTTCGCGGTGCTCGAGCCGCGCGCCGACGGCTTCCGCAACTACGTCCGCCCGGGTGAGAAGGCGCCGCTGGAGCGGCTGCTGCTCGACCGCGCCTACCTGCTCGACGTCACCGCGCCGGAACTCGCCGTGCTGATCGGCGGGCTGCGCGTGCTCGGCGCCAACTACGCGGGCTCCGAGCACGGCGTCTTCACCGATCGTCCGGGCGTGCTCTCCACCGACTTCTTCGTCAACCTGCTCGATCAGGACATCGAGTGGAAGGCATCGAAGTCCGAGGAGAACGTCTACGAGGGCACCAGGGGCGGCGCGGCGGTCTACACCGCCACCGCCAACGACCTGGTCTTCGGCTCGCACTCGCAGCTGCGCGCCATCGCCGAGGTCTACGCCCAGAACGACGGGGCCGCGAAGTTCGTGAACGACTTCGCCGCCGCGTGGGCCAAGGTCGCCGACAACGATCGCTTCGACCTGCGCTGATCCCCGCTCACGAAACCGGGCCGGTCCTTCGGGGCCGGCCCGGTCTCGTTTGGTCGTACACTGACCTTCAGTCATGCTGAAGGTCCGCACGGGCCGGGTCGAGAGGGAAGTCCACCGATGACGAAAGTTCTGCTCGCGCTGCATGTCGTGGCCGCGATCGTGGCGATCGGGCCGGTCACGGTCGCCGCGAGCATGTTTCCGCCTGCTGCCAGGCGCGCGGACGGCGAGTCGGGTGTAGGGCAGGTGGCGCTGCTGCACCGGATCTGCCGGGTCTACGCCGCCACCGGCATCGCGGTGCCGCTGTTCGGGCTGGCCACCGCGCTCGCGCTCGGCGTCCTCGCCGACACCTGGGTGGTGTTCTCCATCGCGCTCACCGCGGCCGCCGCGGGAGTGCTCGGGCTGATGATCCTGCCCGGTCAGGCCGAACTGCTGGCCCGGCTGCGCGGCGCGGGCCCGGTGCTCGTGCGCGCCGACACCGCGCAGCTGGCCATGCTCACCGGCGTCTTCAACCTGCTCTGGGTCGTGGTCACGGTGCTGATGATCGTGCGCCCCGGGTCGACCACCGGGGTGTGAGCGAACGGCACCGTGTTTCAGGGGCGGAACACCGCGCGCACGCAGCCGTCCTTCTTGTTCTTGAACAGGTCGTAGCCGCGCACCGCGTCGTCCAGCGGCAGGTCGTGGGTGATCAGCCAGGACGGGTCCAGATCGCCCTGCTGCACGTAGTCGAACATGCGCGGGACGTAGCGCTGCCCGTGCTGCTGGGCGGTGCGCAGGGTGAGGCTCTTGTTGGTGAGCGCGCCCATCGGGAACTTGTCGGTGACGCCGTAGACGCCGAGCACCGAGACCACCCCGCCCTTGCGACAGGCCAGGATGGCCTCGCGCAGCGGGGTCGCCCGGTCGGTCTCCAGCCGCAGCGCCTGCTTGGCGCGGTCGTAGAGCTGCTGCACGCCGGTGCCGTGCGCCTCCATCCCGACCGCCTCGATCACCGCGTCCGGGCCGCGGCCACCGGTCGCCTCGCGCAGCGCGTCCTGCACGCTGTCCACCGCGCTGTAGTCGATCACCTCGGCGCCGACCTTCTGCTCGGCCAGCGCCAGCCGCTCCGGCAGCCGGTCGATCACGATCACCCGCTCCGCGCCGAGCAGCAGCGCCGAGCGCGCCGCCATCAGCCCGACCCCGCCGCCGCCCCACACCGCGATCACGTCGCCGGGGGTGATGTCGCAGAAGTCGGCGCCCATCAGCCCGGTCGGCACCGCGTCGGAGAGGAACAGCGCCTGCTCGTCGGTGATGCCGTCCGGGACGACGAAGCAGTTCGTGTCGGCGAAGGGCACCCGCACGTACTCCGCGTGCGAGCCCTGGTAGCCGCCGAACGGGTGCGTGTAGCCGTAGATGCCGCCGGTCGGGTGGCCGAGCAGCGGCTGCTGCAGCTCGGGATTGGGATTGGTGGTGTCGCAGGCCGACGGCAGGTCGTGGCGGCAGTACCAGCACGAACCGCAGGAGATGAAGGACGGCACCGTCACCCGCTCACCGATCCGGCGCTCCCGCACCGCGGGCCCCACCTCGACGATCTCGCCGGTGAACTCGTGGCCGAAGACATCGCCCTCCCGCATGCCGGGCAGGTAGCCGTCGATGAAGTGCAGGTCGGAGCCGCAGGTGGTGGTGAGCGTGACCTTCACGATCGCGTCGTGCGGGTTCAGCGGGGTCGGGTCGTCCACGGTCTCGACCGCGAGGTCGTTCACGCCGTTCCAGACGAGTGCGCGCATACGGGTGTCTCCTTCGATCAGTGGTCCGACTCGCGGGCGGCCGGCTGCGGCTGCAGGGTCGGGATCTCCCCGGTCTGCAGCAGTGCCCGCGCCCGATACAGCACCTTGAAAACGGCGGCGTCGGTGAGGATTCCGGGGACCGGGGCCGCTACCCGCGCGGTCACCTCGGTGCCCCGATCGGCCGGGGCCGCGGCGAAGGTCAGCCGGATGTGCGGGCCGTCGGGGTCGTCGGCGGTGGAGAAGCGCAACCCCTCGGCATCGGTGCTCAGGGTGGTCTCCCACTCGGTGTCCTTCTCCCCGTGCAGTACCCAGGTGTAGCCGTCGCTGCCGCGCGGCCGCACCTCGCCGACCGTGCCGAGCACCCGGGACAGCTGCTCCGGGTCGTGCCAGAACCGCTCCACCTCGGCGCGCGGCCGTTCGATCGTGATCGCCTGCACGCGTTCACCTTTGCTGCCGAACACGGTGCCGGCCAGGGTGCTGAGGCCCTTGGTGGCGGTGCCGACGGTCTTGTCGACGATGCTCATGCGAATCTCCTCCCGTCGTCGTTCGCCGGGCGGCTACCCAGGGGCTGTCCGGGCAAACCGGGTTTCCGGGGCCGCGGTGGGGGCAAGCGGAGGGCATCGCCGCCGGTGATCGACTGGCGAACAATCGCACCCGGAGGCTCCCCGTGTTCGCTCGCCGTCTCGTCCTCGCCGGTGTCGTCGTCGGCGCCTGCCTGCACGGAGCCCCCGTCGCCGGCGCCGACCCCGCCGCGGACGCCGTGCCCGCGCGCACCGCCTTCTCCGTGCGGACCCCGCTCGGCGGCTGGGGCACCGGCACCGAGAATCAGCCGCGCGCCGCGCTCTCGCTGGCCAAGCTCTACCTCGCCGACTACGCGGTGCGGCACGGCGACGGCTCGCCCGGCGACCTCGCCGCCGCCGAACGCGCCATCCGCAGCTCCGACGACGCGGCCGCCGACACCCTCGGCGCCCGCTACCCGCAGGCCGTCGCGGCGACCGCGGCCGAATTCGGGCTCGCGCAGACCGGCGGCGGCTACTGGGGAACCGCGACGACGAGCACCGCCGACGTCGCCACCTTCCTGCTGGCCAAGGAGACCGCCGACCCGGGCTCCCCGCTCCTGCTCTGGATGGCCACCGCCGCCCCGGTCGCCGCCGACGGCACCGAACAGGACTGGGGCACCGCCGACGTCCCCGGCGTCATCGGCACCAAGTGGGGCTGGTCCGACACCGGCAGCAGCGAGGTCGCCTCCGCCTCCTTCGGCCCCGGCTTCGTCGTCGTCGCGCACACCACCGGCAGCACCGAGGAGCACACCGCCGACGTCTTCGCCGGCGTCGCGGCCGCCGTCGCGGCCATGGTGCTGCCCGGCTGAAGCCGGCGGACCCCGGCGAGACCCGCGTAACCCGCCGCCCGCGCCGGATCGTGCTACTTTCCTCCGAGTTCGCCATCGCGGCCGAACCTCCGCGCAGCGGCCCCGACGCGGGGCCGCGCCCAGGATCTGCCGTCGCGAACCCGGGCATGCGGCCTCCATCCACCCCCGGTCTCCCGCCGGCACGCGTCACCGATTCCGCCGGAGGTTCCCGTGTTCGCACGGCTGCTCTGTACCGCGCTCGCCGTCGGTATCTGCTGTGTCCTTCCCGCTCCGCTCGCCGCCGCCGATCCCCCGCCGGCGACCATCGCCACCTGCGACGTGCCGCCGCGGACCGCGTTCTCGACCCGCACCCTGCGCGGAGACGGCTGCGGCTCCGCCAACGAGAACGAGCCGCGCGCCGCGCTCTCGCTGGCCAAGCTCTACCTCGTCGACTACGCCCTGCGGTACGGCACCGACGCGGCGGTGGACCTGGCGGCGGGCGAGCGCGCCATCCGCTTCTCCGACGACGCCGCGGCCGACACCCTGGACGCCGCCTACCCGGACGCGGTGGATGCGATCGCCGCCGAGTACGGGCTCACCCACACCGGCGGCGGCTACTGGGGCACCTCCACCACCAGCACCTCCGACGTGGCCGCCTTCCTGCTCGCCAAGCTCCGCACCGATCGGGATTCGCCGATCCTGGACTGGATGGCCGACGCCGCGCCGGTCGCCGCCGACGGCACCGAGCAGAACTGGGGCACCGCCGAGGTGCCCGGGGTGCTCGGCACCAAGTGGGGCTGGTCGGACACCGGGATCTCGGAGGTGGCCTCGGCCTCGTTCGGCGCGGGTCACGTCGTGGTCGCCATCACCATCGGCAGTACCGGCGAGCACACCGCCGACGTCTTCGCCGGGTTCGGCGCCGCCGCGTTCGAGGTCACGAACTCGCGCTGATCGCGCGCCGCACGGCGTCGGGCCTGCGCCGGGCGCCGAATTCTCAGACCCGGCCCGCCGGTACGCCCGGCACCGCTGCCCCGATCCGGCGCAGCATCTCGCGCACCACGATCCGGTGCCCGCCGGAGCCGATGACCAGCGCCCGGTAGACGGCTCCGCGCACCCCGGGGAACTCGGCCCAGGTCTGGGCGCGCACCCGGGTGCCGTCGGGACCCAGGTCGTCGAGCTCGAAGATCAGCGCGTAGCGGGAGAACCAGTGCCGCCCGCGCAGCGCCAGCCGGCGCGGTGCGTCGGCTTCGTCGAGGCGGAAGCCGCGCGGGACGGTCGCGGGGTCGTCGGGGTCGCGGCAGACGACGGTCAGCAGGGCGCGCCACACCCGGGCCGGATCGGCGTCGAAGGATCTGGCATGCTCATCGATATAGGGTAAACGCTCCATATAGAAGGAACGTACTAGTAGTGGCACCTCCCCGCAAGCACGACACCGACGTGATCCTCGACGCCGCACGGGCTCTCGTGCTCGGCGAGGGCCCGCGCGCGGCGAGCGTCGCCGCCATCGCCGCGGCCAGCGGCGCCCCGGTCGGCACGCTCTACCACCGCTTCGGCAACCGCGACGGCGTGCTCGGCGCGCTCTGGCTGCGGGCGCTGGAGCGCTTCCAGCGCCGGGCGCTGGCCGCCGCCGACGCCACCGACCCCGTCCAGGCGGGTATCGCCATGGCGCTCGCCACCCTGGAGTTCGGCCGCGACCTGCCCGACGACGCCGGGCTGCTGCTCGGCGTCGGCCCGGCCGATCTCCTCGACAGCGGCCCCGACGCCGCCTTCCGAGCCCGCCGCGACGAGCTGAACGCCCCCCTGCGCGCCCGCCTCGACCACCTCGCCACCGCCCTGACCGGCACCGCCGACCCCCGCGCGGTCGAGGCCGTCACCCGCGCCGTCGTCGACCTCCCCTACGCCGCGCTGCGCAGACACGCCCCCGCCCCGCCGGCGTGGCTGGCCGCCGATCTCGCGTCCGCCGTCCAGGCGCTGCTGACCGTCCCGAACCTGGGCGTCCGACTAGATTGATTCACCTTTCCGGCCTCCTGGGCGCTCTCCGCCCCGGTCGGGAAACTCGGAGTGGCAGCTTTACCCACTGGCCGCTATTCTCAACCGCGAAAATTTCGGATCTGCTTGCCGGGCTGCGACTTCGGTTATCCAGATCGCCGCAGCAAGGGTCGGAGGCGCCGACACGACGCCCTCCGGCGAGCGCGAAAGTGCAGGACGTGTCGGATTCTTCGAAGCCGCGGGCAAGCGAGCCCGCGAGTCCAGGGTCGCGCCCCCTCGTGGTGGCGCTGCTGTCGATCGTGCTGGTCATCGTCGGGTTGGTCGTGCCGCCCGGTGTGCTGACCTCCGGTGATACCCGGGTCATTCTCTCCGTCGTCGGCGCGGCGGGTGGGCTGCTGTTCACCGTCGCGGTGCTCATCGGGCTGCGCTTCCACCGCAAGGCCGCCGAGGCCGCGGCCGCGGCGGCCGCTGCCGAGGCGCGGACCCTGCAGGCGCAGCAGCAGACCGTGGAGGCGCAGGAGCGGATCGCCGAGGCCGAGCACCGGGTGGCGGGGGCCGAGGCCGAGCGCGCGCAGGACGGCGCCGCCACCGAGGACGCGGTCGGCCGGGCCAGGGAGAGCGAGCACCGCAGGGCCGCCGCCATGGCCGCCTTCGCCGGCGCCGCCGGGCGGATGCAGGCCATGACCACGAGCATGCTCGCCGAGCTGCGCGAGATGGAGCACAAGCACGCCGACCCCAAGGTGCTGGCCGACCTGCTGCACCTCGACCACCGCACCGCGCAGGCCGGGCGGCTCGCCGACAGCATCGCGGTGCTCTCCGGCGCGCGCTCCGGGCGGCGCTGGGCCAAGCCGATCGCGATGGAATCCATCCTGCGCGGCGCGATGGGGCGGGTCGCCGGCTACCAGCGGGTCCGGCTGCGCGCCGTCGCCGACGTCGGGATCGCCGGGCACGCCGCCGAGGGCGTCATGCACGCGCTCGCCGAGCTGCTCGACAATGCCTGCAACTTCTCCCCGCCCACCACCGAGGTGCACGTCTACGCGGCCGAGGTGCCCGCGGGCGTGGTCGTCACCATCGAGGACAGCGGCCTGGTGATGAGCGAATCGGCGCTGCGCCGGGCCGAGTTCGCGGTCTCCGGCGCCGGCGCCGACGGCCGCGGCATCTCCTCGGCCGACCTCGCCTCGCTGACCGGGACCAGGCTCGGGCTCGCCGTGGTCGGGCACCTGGCCCGCAAGCACGGCCTCACCGTCTCCTACCGGCCGTCGGCCATCGGCGGCACCGCCGTGGTGATCGTGGTGCCGCGTGACCTCACCGCGCGGGTGGACCGCACCCGCCGCCCCCAGCTCGCCCCCGCCGGACCGGCGGAGGCGGCACTCGCCGTCGAGCGCGTGGAGGCCGAACCGGCCGCGCTGCCCGACGGCGACGCACCGCTGCCCAAGCGCCGCCGCGGCAGCACGCTCGCGGCGGTGCACCCGGCCGGGATCGGCGCCGACGCCGCCCCCGCCCCGGCCGCGGGCACCGCGCACACGGTCGAGCCATCCGCGCTCGGCGCCTTCCAGCGTGCGGTCACCGGCCGCGACGATGCCGTCCCGGCCCCGCACTCCTCCCCCTCACCCGCCCTGGAGAACGATCGATGACTACCTCCACCCCCGCGCAACTGGGCTGGCTGCTGGAACAGCTGCTCGCCCGCACGCCGCACGCACGGCACGCGCTGCTGCTCTCCGGTGACGGGCTGAAGATCTGCCACACCCCCGAACTCTCGGTCGACAAGGCCGACCAGCTCGCCGCCATCGCGGCGGGCATCCAGAGCCTCTCGCACGGCGCCTCCGCCGAGTTCGGCGACGGCCGCAGCGGCGTCAGGCAGTCGATGACCGAGTTCTACGGCGGCATCCTGTTCATCGTCGAGGCCGGGCGGGGCTCGCACATCGCGGTACTCGCCGCAGAGGAGGCCGACGCGGGCCTGGTCGGGCACAACATGCGCGAGATCGTCGAGCAACTCGGCGAGCACCTCGCCATGGCGCCGCGGGTCGCGGGAGCGAGCCTGTCGTGACCAGGCCAGGTCGCGACGACGACCCCGATCGGCTCTATACGCTCACCGGCGGCCGCACCCGCCCCGATTCCGACGCGTTCGATCTGGTGACGCTGGTGGTCGGCGAGTGCGAGCCCGCGCCGGGCATGCAGTCCGAGCACACCGCCATCCTGGAGCTGTGCCGGGCACCGATCGCGGTCGTCGAGATCGCGGCCGAGTTGCGGCTACCGGTCGGTATCACCACGATTCTGCTGTCGGATCTGTTGCACGCCGGGAAGATCACGGTGCGCCATCCGCACGGGTCGGACGGCGCCTACCGGATGCCGCCCGCAGACTCGACCACTCTGGAGAAGGTGCTCGTTGGACTCCGCAATCTCTGACCACCGGCCCAGCCGTGCCGATGCCCCCCTGCTGGCCAGCACCAACCAGGGGCTGAAGATCGTGGTGGTCGGCGGATTCGGCGTCGGCAAGACCACGCTGGTGCGCGCGGTGAGCGAGATCCGCCCGCTCGACACCGAGGCCACCATGACCGACGCCGGGCTCGGCATCGACGACACCAGCGGCGCGCCGGGCAAGACCACCACCACCGTCGCCTTCGACTTCGGCCGCATCACCATCGACGCCGAGCACGTGCTCTACCTGTTCGGCGCGCCCGGCCAGGAGCGGTTCTGGTTCCTCTGGGACCGGCTCTTCGCCGGCGCGCTCGGCGCCATCGTGCTCGTCGACCGGCGCCGGATCGCCGACTCCTGGTACGCCATCGACCGGCTGGAGGCGCAGCGCACCCGATTCGTCGTCGCCTGCAACAACTTCGGGGGCGCCGCCCGGCTCGAGGAGGTGCGCGACGCGCTCGACCTCGACCCGGGCGTCCCGCTGCTCGACTGTGACGCCCGCTCCAGGGACTCGGCCAAGCACGTGCTCATCGCGCTGGTCGAGCACCTGCACAGCGCCGCGACCGGCGCCGCACCGCCCGGGCGCGGCATCGTCGCTCCGGGGGCGCGATTTTGACCCACTCCGAACCCCGGTCGCGCGCGGACGCGGTGCCGCTCGTCGGCCCCCGCTTCCACACCGACCCGCAGCGGCACTACGCCGAACTGCGGGCCGAGCACGGACCGGTGGTCCCGGTGGAGCTACCGGGTGACATCCCGGCGTGGCTGGTGATCGGGTATCGCGAACTGCACCAGGTGATCACCGACACCGCCATGTTCCCGCGCGACGTATCGCTGTGGAACCAGTGGCCGCACGTCCCGGACGACTGGCCGCTGCTGCCCATGGTCGGCAGGCACTTCACCTCGCCCGAGCAGTCCCGCAGGCACAGCGCCGTCGTCGAGCTCGCGCTGGAGTCGGTGGACGCCTTCGCGCTGCGCAACTCCGCCGAGAACCTCGCCGACCGGCTGATCGACGGCTTCTGCGGGCACGGCCGCGCCGACCTGGTCGCCGACTTCGCCGAGCTCGTCCCGGCGCTCGTCCTGGCCTGGATGCTCGGCTTCCCGGCGGACGCAGGTGACAAGCTGGCCCGGATCATGAAGGCCATGGCCGACGGCGGCGCCGACGCGCAGTCCGCGCACGTCGGCTTCGCCGAGCAGGTCGGTCACCTGCTCGCCCGGGCTCGCGCGCACCCGGGCACCGACTTCGCCTCGCTGCTGCTGGCCCACCCGGATGCCTTCACCGACGACGAGGAGTACGTCCTCGTGCTCATGGCCGTCATGCTCGCCGGGCACCTGACCACCGCGGACTGGCTGAGCAACACGGTGCGGCTGATGCTCACCGACGACCGCTTCGCCGCCGCGCTCGGCGCCGGGCGGCACAGCGTCGGCCAGGCCATGAACGAGGTGCTCTGGGAGGACACCCCGAGCCAGATCCTCTGCGGCCGCTGGGCCGCGCGCGACACCAGGCTCGCCGACCGGGTCATCCGCGCGGGTGACCTGCTCATGCTCGGCCTGGCCGGGGCCAACGCCGACCCGCACATCCGCCAGCACATCGACGGCACCGTCGGCGAGGACCCGGTGTACTCCGGCAACCAGGCGCACTTCTCCTTCGGCCACGGCACGCACCGCTGCCCGTACGCCGCCCAGCAGATCGCCGAGATCATCGCGCGCACCGCGATCGAGGTGCTGCTGGACCGGCTGCCCGACCTCGACCTCGCCGTCCCGGCCGCCGCCCTGACCCGGCGGCCGTCGCCGTTCCTGCGCGGCACCACCGCGCTGCCCGTCCGCTTCACCCCGGTGCCCGCCATCGGCGCCGTCCGGTGAGCCTCGGCCCCACCCCAGACCGTCAGCTGCGGCCGCCCGGCCGCCGGACCCGCCGGAGAACCACGATGCCCGATCTCGTTCCCGCCCCTGGTGTCTCGTGACGCGCCCCGACAGCACCGCACGGATGGCGGGCTGCCCGGTGAACCCGCGGGCCGCGGTGCCGCTGAGCGGCCCCCGCTTCCACACCGACCCGCACCGGCTCTACACCGAGATGCGCCGCGACCACGGCCCGGTCGTCGCCGTGGAGCTGCCCGGCGGGGTGCCCGCCTGGCTGGTCATCGGCTACCGCGAGCTGCACCAGGTGACCAGCGACCCCGACCTCTTCCCGCGCGACGTCGGGCTGTGGAACCAGTGGCCGCACATCCCCGAGGACTGGCCGCTGCTGCCCATGGTCGGCAGGCCCATGCCGTCGATCTACTTCAGTGCTGGCGCCGAGCACCGCAGGCACCTGGCCATGGTCGAGCCCGCGCTGGAGGCGGTCGACCCGTTCGCGCTGCGCCGCACCTGCGAGCTGCTCGCCGACCGGCTGATCGACGGCTTCTGCGGCCGCGGCGAGGCCGACCTGCTCGCCGAGTACGCCGAGCTGCTCCCGGTGCTCGCGCTCGCCTGGATCCTCGGCTTCCCCGACGAGGACGGCGCCCAGCTGGCCTGGACCATGAAGACCCTCGCCGACGGCGGCGCCGACGCCCAGGCCGCCTACGGCGCCTTCGGCGAGCTCATGCAGAACCTGCTGGCGCTGGCGAAATCTCGGCGCGGTGACGACCTGGTCGCCCGGCTGCTGGCACACCACGAGCGCTTCTCCGACGAGGAGTACGTGCTCGACCTCATGGCGATCACCGCCGCCGGGCACCTGCCCACCGCGGACTGGATCGGCAACTCGGTGCGGCTGATGCTCACCGACGACCGCTTCGCCGCCGCGCTCGGCGCCGGGCGGCACAGCATCGGCCAGGCCATGAACGAGGTGCTCTGGGAGGACACCCCCACCCAGATCCTGGCCGGGCGCTGGGCCGCCCGCGACACCAGGCTCGGCGACGAGACCATCAGGGCGGGCGACATGCTGCTGCTCGGGCTGGCCGCCGCCAACGCCGACCCGCACGTGCGCCAGCACGCCGACGGCGCCGGGGGCCGCGCCGACCCGACCTACTCCGGCAACAGCGCGCACTTCGCGTTCAGCCACGGCGAGTACCGCTGCCCGTACCCGGCGCAGCAGATCGCCGAGATCATCGCCAGGACCGGGCTCGAGGTGCTGCTGGACCGCCTGCCCGACTTGGATCTGGCGGTCGCCCCCGGCAGCCTGGTGCGCAGACCGTCGGCCTTCCTGCGCGGAATGACGTCGCTCCCTGTACATTTCACGCCAGTCCCCGCTGTCGGAGGTTTTCTGTGAGTTCATCGTGCCCGCATGCCATGGCCATCGATCCGATGGTCGGCGATCTCGCGGGTGAGACCGATCGGCTGCGCGCGGCAGGCGCGCTGACCCGCATCGAGCTGCTCGGCGTGCCCGCCTGGACGGTCACCGGGCACAACCTGGCCAGGCAGCTGCTGACCGACCCGCGGCTGGTCAAGGACATCGGCTCCTGGAAGCTGTTCACCGACGGCGTCGTCACCAGGGAGTGGCCGCTCATCGGCATGATCGACGTCAAGCGCTCGATGTTCACCGTCGACGGCGCCGAGCACCGCAGGCTGCGGATCAAGACCACGCAGGCGCTGTCCCGGCGCAGGCTGGACGCGCTGCGCCCGATCGTCGAGCGCTACGTCGCCGAGCTACTCGACGACCTCGAGGCCGCGGGCGCCGCAGGCGAGCCGGTCGACCTCAAGCAGGTCTTCGCCTACCCGCTGCCCATGCGGGTGGTCAGCGAGCTCATGGGCGTGCCGCACGCCGACCACGAGCAGCTGCTCACCTGGTACAAGGCGTTCTTCTCGCTGCTCACCCCGCAGGACCAGCGGCTGGCCGTCATCGACGAGCTGACCACCTACTACACCGCCCTGGTCCGCACGAAGACCGCGACCCCGGCCGACGACCTCACCTCCGCGCTGATCCACGAGAACGGCGACGGCGAGCAGCCGCTCACCGAGGAGGAGGTGATCGGCAACCTGGAGGCGCTGGTCGCCGCCGGCCACGAGACCACCGTCAACCTGATCCTGGCCACCGTGCGGGCGCTGCTGAGCAACCCCGAGCAGCTGGAGCGGATCCGCGCCGACGAGGTCTCCTGGGCCGACGCCGTCGAGGAGACGCTGCGCTTCGACGGGCCGGTGATCCACCTGCTCATGCGCTTCGCCACCGAGGACATCGTGCTCGACGAGGGCGTGATCCCCGCAGGCGACGGCGTGGTGATCTCCTACCGGGCGATCGGCCGTGACACCGGCGTGCACGGCGAGGACGCGGACCGCTACGACAGCAGCCGCCCCACCGCGCACCGCAACATCTCCTTCGGCTACGGCCCGCACATCTGCCCCGGCGCCACCCTGGCCCGGCTGGAGGCGGCGGTCGCGCTGCCCGCGCTCTTCGCCCGCTTCCCGAATCTGCGCGCGGCGGGCGACCTCGCGGCGCTGCCCAACATGCCGGTGCTCACCCAGAACGATCTCTCCGCGCTGCCGGTTCTGCTCACCTGAGTTTCGTTGCGGCACAGGCGGGAATTGCCCGGCGGTGCCCCGTAACGACACCGCCGCACCGCGGCGCGACAAAGGCGTCGCCGCCCTGTGGCGCGCAGGAAAAGCCGCCGTGCGGCGCGGCAAGACCCGTCCGGCCGCGCGGCGGCGTGAACTCTGCCGGGTCGCGGAGGACACCTTCGGCTGGCCGGAGCTGCGCACCGACCAGCTCGACGCCATGCTGCCGCTCACCACGGGCCGCGACGTGCTGGCCGTCATGCCGACCGGTGCGGGGAAATCCGCGATCTACCAGGTGCCGACGCTGCTGCTGGCCGGTCCGACGCTGATCGTCTCCCCGCTCACCGCGCTGCACCGCGACCAGGTGCAGCAGCTGGCGCGGACCGGCGCGCCGCCCGCCGTCGCGGTCAACGCCACGCAGTCCGCCGCGGCCACCGAGGCGGCCTGGGCCGCACTGGCGAGCGGCACCGCGAAATATCTGTTCCTCGCCCCCGAGCAGCTCGCCAAGGCCGAGGTGCTCGACCGGGTGGCTGCGCTGCGCCCCGGGCTCTTCGTGGTGGACGAGGCGCACTGCGTCTCGGCCTGGGGCCACGACTTCCGCCCGGACTACCTGCGGCTCGCGCACGCCGCCGAGCGGGTGGGCAGGCCGCCGGTGCTCGCGCTCACCGCCACCGCCAACGGCCCGGTGCGCGACGACATCACCCGCGTGCTCGGCCTGCGCGACCCGGCCACGATCATCGCCGGTTTCGACCGGCCCAACCTCGCGCTGACCGTGCGCGCCACCCGCACCGCCGCCGAGCGCGACGCCGCCGTGCTCGACCTCGTCACCGCGGGCCCGGCCCTGGTCTACACCGCCACCCGCCGCGACACCGAGCGGCTCGCCGCCGCCTTCCGCGAGCGCGGGGTCGACGCCGCCGCCTACCACGCGGGCATGAAGCCCGCCGAGCGCAACGCGGTGCACGAGCGCTTCCGCACCGACCGGGTCGCGGTGGTGGTCGCGACCTCGGCCTTCGGCATGGGGATCGACAAGCCCGGCGTCCGCGCCGTCGTGCACGCCGCCGTCCCGGACTCGCTGGACTCCTACTACCAGCAGATCGGCCGCGCGGGCCGCGACGGTGACCCGGCCGAGGCGATCCTGTGCTTCCGCCCCGAGGACCTCGGGCTGCAGCGCTTCCTCACCGCAAGCCAGGTGGACACCGACGGCCTGCGCGCCCTGCACCGCATGCGCCGCCCCGCGACGCTCGCCGAGCTCACCGCGGCGAGCGAGCGCTCGCGGCGCCGCACGCTCAACAACCTCAACCTGCTCGAGGCCGCCGGGCAGGTGGAGAGCACCGCGGACGGCCGGTTCCGCGGCACCGGCACCGACCCGGAGGCGGCACCCGAGCGCGCCGCCGAGATCGCCGAGCGCCGCAGGCAGTTCGACCGCTCCCGGCTGGAGACCATGCGCGCCTACGCCGAGACCCCGCTGTGCCGCAGGCAGTTCCTGCTCGGCTACTTCGGCGAGGTGCGCGCGGAGCAGTGCGGCAACTGCGACACCTGCCTGGCGGGCACCGCGCGGCCGATCGAACACGTGGACGGCCCGTTCCCGGCCGGTGCGGCGGTGCGGCACCCGGAGTTCGGCGACGGCGAGGTGGTCCGGCGCGAACCGGAGACGGTGACGGTGCTCTTCACCGAGGCCGGACACCGCAGCCTGTCGCTGGCCGCGATCGAGCAGGGCGACCTGCTGCGCGAGCGCTAACCCCGCATCTCGCCGAGCAGGTCCTCCAGGAAGCCGGTGCTCTCCGCCGGCGAGAGCGCCTGCACCGCGAGCCGGTTCATGACCGCGAGGTACAGCTCGACGTCGCGCTGCTTGTCCAGGTAGATGGAGCTGGTGAGCTGCTCGGTGTAGACGATGTCGGGCAGCTCCGGCTCCGGGAAGCGCAGGATGCTGAACGGCCCGCCCGCCGCCGAGTGCCCGCCAGCGGCGTAGGGCAGCACCTGGATCCGCACGTGCGCGTGCTCGGCCATCGCCACCAGGTGCGCCACCTGCTCGCGCAGCACCGCTGCGCCGCCGACCGGGCGGCGCAGCGCGTTCTCGTCCACCACCGACCACAGCGTCGGCGGAGCGTGCCTGGTCAGGATGCGCTGTCTGCGCATGCGCATGTCGACCCTGCGGTCGGTCTCGTCCGAGTTGCCGAGCTCGATCACCGCGCGGGCGTAGTCCGGGGTCTGCAGCAGCCCCGGAATGAACTGTGCCTCGTAGGTGCGGATCGTGGTCGCCGCCTGCTCCAGCCCGATGTAGGTCTCGAACCAGCTGGGCAGCAGATCGCTGTAGCTCTGCCACCAGCCCGGGTCGTTGGCGCGCTTGGCCATCTCCAGGAACGGCTCGCGCGCCGCCGGATCCTCGACCCCGTAGAGCGTGAGCAGATCGCGCAGATCCCGCTCCTTGAACCCGGTGCGCCCGAGCTCGAGCCTGCTGATCTTGGCGTGCGAACCGCGGATGGCGTACCCCGCCGCCTCCCGGCTGATCTCGCACTCCTGGCGCAGCTGCCGCAGCCTGCTCCCCAGTGCGACGCGCAGCACCGTCGGCCCCCGCTCGGCGGCGAGGAACTCCGCGAAGCCGCTGTTGTCGTCGTTGGTCATGGACCGCCTCCGGCCGGTGAACGAATACCCCTGCACGCGAAAGTCGCTCCCGGCACACCGCCATCCCCCGCGTCGCGCGCCGATACTACCGCCTCGCAGCGCGCTCCGGAGCATCGGCGAATCCCCGTTATCCATTGGCATTGCTGTGAATTCGCGTATCGGGCGTTTCGGAACGGTGTTCCGTACCGACCGGCCCGAATGTCAGCTACCGCGAAACTCGCTCTCCGACAGCCCGATCGGTTCCCGGGTTATCGAGCGGAGCGCGCCCCGGGTGCGTAGAGTGCGCGGCAAGCGGCGCCGGGACGGGGTACTCCGGCATACCCGCCGCAGCGCAAACGAGGATCGAAAGCCAGGGGGCCGACCGTGACGTCGCACGAAATCCAGCTCACCGACGGCGAGGTGGCCGATCGGCTGTCCGCCATCCTGACCAGCACCAGCATCGATCTCGCCACCTCGAAGGCCGGCGCGAACTGGTGCTCCAACGCCTTCTTCGCCGAGCGCGCGGGCGATCCGTTCCGGCTCCTCGTCGTGCTGGAGTCGGGCGGCCGCACCCTCGATTCGCTGCGCGCCAATCCGCAGGTCGGGGTGAAGGTGGTACCCACCGGTTTCCTCGAGCCCTTCGCCCAGGGCGTCGGCACCGCGGCGGTGCGCACCGAATCGGCGGCGCGGGAGGAGATATTCCGCACAGTGGTGGACAAGGAGCCCGCGCTGCGGCCGTTCCTGTCCGCCCCGGTCGAGGCGGTGGAGATCACCGTCGACTGGTGGCGGGTCACCCACGTCGGCGCCGGTCTGCTGCCCGGCCGGGTGCTGGAGCGCCCGGCGGCGCACTGATGCCGAACGCGGATCAGCAACTCGCTCAGTACATTCGGCTATTGTCGCCGCGTCGTCGGCGCTCCTAGGCTTGGCTCGCCGCGGTGGATCGGCACTCGATCCCGCGGCCTCGCACCCGCACAGAGAGGTCCCCATGTCCGAAGCCACACCGCAGACCGGCGTTCGCGCCCCGGTCGGCGTGGACACCACCAGGGCCAGCATCGCCCGCGTCTACGACGCCACCCTCGGCGGCAAGGACAACTACCCCATCGATCGCGAGGTGCGCGACCGGGTCGCCGAGGTCGCACCCAGACAGAGCGACGTCGCCAGGATGAACCGGCGCTGGCTGCACCGGGTGGTGCGCTACCTCGCGGGCACCGCGGGCATCGACCAGTTCCTCGACATCGGCGCCGGGCTGCCCACCGTCGGCAACACCCACGAGATCGCCCAGCAACAGAACCCCGAGGCCACCGTGGTCTACGTGGACAACGACCCGGTCTGCAACGCGCACGGCCGGGTGCTGCTGGAGCAGAACGAGTTCACCCACTTCGTCCCGGCCGACCTCACCGAGCCGGACACCCTGCTGCGGCACTCCGAGGTCACCGCGCACCTCGACCTCGAGCGCCCGCTCGCGCTCATCCTCTGCGGCATCCTGCACCACGTCGACGACGCGCTCGACCCGGCGGGCATCATGCGCCACTACATCGAGGCGCTTCCCCCCGGCTCCTACGTCGGCATCACGCACTTCTACGACCCCGCCGACGGCGGCGCCGCGCACGACATGGCGCTCGAGCTGCAGCGCCGCTTCACCGAGATGGGGCTCGGCTCCGGCTGGTACCGCACCGCCGAGCAGATCGCCACCTTCTTCGGCGACCTCGACATCGTCGAGCCCGGCCTGGTCGAGCTGGACGACTGGTGGCCGCCGGGCCCCGCGCTGCGCCCCCGGCTCACCGAGGAGCGGCTGCTGCTCGGCGGCCTCGGCCACAAGCCGGAGCGGGTGCGATGACCGGCTACGACGACTTCACCGGCCCCGCCGTCGACCCCGAGCGGTGGCAGTTCCTCGAGGTCCCGCTCGGCCCGGACGAGACCTGGCGCTACGCCGACCCGGCCGCCGAGGTCACCGTCTCCGGGGGCGCCGTCGCGGTGCGCATCCCGGAGTTCACCCTGGCCAACCCGGCGGTGCAGATCCTGGACAACCCCAAGTTCCTGATGGTCTCCACCGCCGAGTTCGACCTCACCGCGGGCCCGCGCACCTTCGGCGTGCGGATGGCCGCGACCAACCTCGGCACCGACGGCGCCGACTACCGCGACGGCTTCGCCGCCTTCAACGTGCTGGACATGGCCACCGCGCAGGTCTTCGACGCCATCGCCACCGGGCGGCACGCCTACGCCATCCACGAGCGGCTCTTCGTCCCCGGCGTGGTCGACCCGGCCGACGCCTTCACCCACGTGGCGCACGCCCCGCTCGCGGGCGAGGCGGTGAAGGCCGGGGAGTTCCAGCACTACGCGGTCACCGTCGACCGCGCGGCCGAGCGGGTGGAGTGGCGAGCGGGCGGCGCGCTCGTCTACACCGTGCGCGCGGCCGCGCTGCCGGAGCGGGTGCGGATCGGCTTCGGCATCATCACCTTGCACCCGCTCGCCGACGGGCGCAGCACCTCGCTGCGCGGCCAGGGGCTCGCCGCCGCCTGGCGCGACTTCACCGTCGACTGATCGGGCGGGTCAGGCCGCAACCGGCTTGGCCAGGCTGAACTGCATGATGTCGATGTAGCCGTCGCGGAAGAACTCGGCGCAGCCGGTCAGGTACTTGATGTAGGTGTCATAGGTCTGCGGCGAGGTCAGCGCGATCGCCTCGTCGCGGTGCGCCCGCAGCGCTTCGGCCCAGCGGTCGAGGGTGATGGCGTAGTTCGGGCCGAGCGGATGCACCCGGGTCACCTCGAACCCGGCCCGTTCGGCACCCTCGATGACCCACTCCGGCTGCGGCAGCTCCCCGCCCGGGAAGATCTCGCGCGCGATGAAGCGGGCGAACTCGAGCACCTCCCGGTCGATCGGCAGCCCCTTGGCCCTGATCTCGTGCCGATCGAACTGCACGATCGTGTGCAGCAGCATCTTGCCGTCCGACGGCAGAACGGCGTGACAGCGCTCGAAGAACGCGTCGTAGCGCTCGCGCCGGAAATGCTCGAAGGCGCCGATGCTGACAATGCGATCGACCGGGCGATCGAATTCTTCCCAGCCTTGCAGCAACACTTCAGCACGGCGCTGTGTGCGGTTCGCCTCCAGCAGGTCGGAAATGTGTTCGTGCTGATTCTTGCTCAGCGTCAACCCGATGACATCGGCGTCGTAGTGCTCCATCGCGCGCAGCATCACCGAGCCCCAGCCGCAGCCGACGTCGAGCAGCGTCATGCCCGGTTCGATGTCGCACTTGCCGAGCGCCAGGTCGATCTTGGCACGCTGTGCCTGCTCCAACGTCATGCCGGGGTGCTCGAAGTAGGCGCAGCTGTAGGTTCGCGTCGGGTCGAGGAACAGGGCGAAGAAATCGTCCGACAGGTCGTAGTGCGACTGCACGTCGGAGTAGAACGGGGCCAATCCGGACACAACGCGCTCCTCTTCGTCAGGGGTACCCCAGCGCCGCGTCATGGGAAATACATTCGTTTCCAGTACAGCGCCGGGCAGATCGTCGGACAGAGCTGGGAATTGTTCGGCAAACATACGTCCGCGGTCTGCGGAGCGCAGAAGAAACGCCGGAACATGCCCCTGGTCGGCACAGCAGCGATGCGCTACCACCGCAACCGGCCCGCAAACCTCCGACTTGACCTCGGGTCGGCCCGAGGTCGCAATCTGGCCGCGTCACCCGCGAAAGGACGCCCCATGGCCTCGACCTTCACCGCCGCCCGCAGCCGCGGCTACGACCGCCGCGCCACCCGCCTGCTGGCAGGCCTGCACCGCACCCTCGCCGCGGTCGCCGACGCCGCGGCCGCACCGGACGCCGCCGTCCTCGACGCGGGCACCGGCCCCGGCGCGCTGCTCACCCGGCTCGCCGATCGCCGCCCCGACCTGCGCCTGCACGGCCTGGACAGCTCACCGCACATGATCGACCTCGCTCGCGGGCACCTCGGCGCCCGCGCCGAACTCACGGTCGGCGATGTCGCCGCACTCCCCTACCCGGACCGCTCGTTCGACCTGGCGCTCTCCAGCCTGAGCCTGCACGAGTGGCCGGACCCCGCGGCCGGACTCGCCGAACTGGCCCGGGTGCTGCGCCCCGGTGGCAGGCTGACCATCGTGGACTTCCGCTGGCTCCCGGCCGCCCCCGTGCTCGCGGCGCTGCGCGCGGTCGGCGACCCCGCCACCGTCCGCCGCACGCCGCTGCGCCCGCCCCGGTACCCGGTGGCGCCCTACGCGCGCTTCGACGCGCGCCGGAGCGGATAGGGGCGCGCGGTGCCGGAGACGATCGGCGAAGTGGCCGCCCGCTTCGGGCTCACCCCGCACGTGCTGCGGCACTGGGAGGACGTCGGGCTGCTGCGGCCGCGCCGGGACCAGGTGGGCAGGCGCCGCTACGGCCCGGCCGATGCCGAGACGGTCGCCATGATCCTGCTCGGCAAACAGGCCGGTCTCGCCCTGGACGATCTGGCCGCCGTCTTCGCCGCGGCCGCCGACCGGGACGAGCGGCGGCGCCTGCTGGCCGGGCATCGGGACCGGCTGGCCGCCCGGATCGCCAGGGACACCGCCGCGCTGGCCGTGGTCGAGCACGCGCTGGGCTGCGCGAGTCCGGACGTGCGCTCCTGCCCGGAGTTCCAGGCGAAGGTGGCGGCGGCGACGGCGGACGGCGGCGCGGTCCGATCCGTTCAAGACCGCACCGGTTTCGGCGGGGTCCACTAGTGCCATGACACTCAGCGCGATCACACTGGGAGTGCGGGATCTGGAACGCTCGCTGCGGTTCTACCGGGACGGCCTCGGGTTGCCGTTCCCCGGCATCGTCGGCACCGAATTCGCCGGCGACGCGGAGCGCCCGGGCGGTGCGACCGCCATGCTGTCGCTCGGGAACGGCCTGATCCTGTCGCTCTACGGCCGCGACGACCTGGCCAAGGACGCCGGGGTCACCCCGGACCGGGTGACCGGGTCCGGGGTGAGCCTCGGCTGGTTCGTCGAGCGGCGCGGTGCCGTGGACGACCTGCTGGAGCGGGCCGCCGCGGCCGGTGGCACCGTGGTGCGCGCCCCGCTGGAGCGGCCGTGGGGCATCTACGCCGGCTACTTCGGCGACCCCGACGGGCACCTGTGGGAGGTGGTGTACTTCCTGCCGAGCTGAGCGGTCAGTGCCGCTTGCCGACGGCCGTCGGCCGGACCACGAGGATCACCCGGTCGGCGGCGTCCTTCGGGTCGTCCGGGCCGTAGGGGCCGCTGTAGCGGGCATTGAGCTCGCGGAAGTAGCCGCCGGTCGGGTCGGGGTCGATCCGCTCGACCGCGCCGCGCACCTCGACGTACCGGTACGGGTTCTCCGGGTCCACGATGGAGATGGCGACCGCCGGGTTCGCACTGATGTTGCGGAACTTGCGCCGGAAGTTGGTGTGCGTGAAGCGCAGCACCTCGCCGTCCCAGCCGAACCACATGGGGTTCACCTGCGGGCTGCCGTCCTCGCGCACCGTCGCGAGGTTCGCGATCAGCGGGCGCTCCAGCAGGTCGCGGAGCTCCCCCGGGACGATTCCGGTGGCGGTGGTCATCTGCTCTCCTGTCGCTCGGGTGTCGCCGCTGGCCAACGCGGCTGCCCCGAACCGTATTCCGCGAGCCCGCGCAGCGCGGGCGGCAGCGGGCCGCGGTGCAGCACCCCGAGCCGCTGGGTGGCGCGGGTGAGCGCGACGTAGAGCTCGGCGGCGCCGCGCGGGCCGTCGGCCAGGATCGCCTCCGGCTCGACCACCAGCACCGCGTCGTACTCCAGCCCCTTGGTCGCCGCGGCGGGCACCGCGCCGGGCACCCAGGGTGGCCCGATCACCACCGCCGTTCCCGGCTGCCCGGCCTCCTCGCGCACGAATTCCTCGACGGCCGCGGCGATGTCGTCCGTCGCGAGCCGGCGGGACCAGGGCTCGACCCCCGAGGCCCGCACCGACTCCGGCGGGCGCACCGCGGGCGCGAACTCGGCGAGCACCGCCGCCGCGATCCCCATGATCTCCGCCGGGGTCCGGTAGTTCACGGTGAGCGACCGGTACAGCCAGCGCCCCGGCACGTAGCGGTCCAGCACCGCACCCCAGCCGCGCGCCCCGGCGGGCGAGCGGCGCTGCGCCAGATCGCCGACGATGGTGAAGGAGTGGCTCGGGCAGCGCCGCATGAGCACCCGCCAGTCCATGTCGGAGAGCTCCTGCGCCTCGTCCACCACCACGTGCCGGTAGGTCCAGTCCCGGTCGGCGGCGGCGCGCTCGGCGAGGTCGCGGGTGTCGCGCTCGACGAAGCGCTCGGCCAGGTCGGTGCCGTAGAGCATGTCCGAGGCGAAGAGGTGGTCCTCGTCGTCCATGGAGTCCTCCCGGCTCACCAGGATGTCGAGCACGCCTGCGGCGTAGGCGGCTTCGGCGCGCCGCGCCCGTTCGGTCGCACCGTCGTCGGCCTGCGCCGAGCCGAGCAGGTCGGTCAGCTCGTCGAGCAGCGGCACGTCGGAGACCGTCCAGGCGGTGCCGTCGGCGCGCAGCAGCACCGGGTCGGCACCGGCCGCGGCCAGCCGTTCCGGCGATTCGTAGAGCGCGGCGAGCAGCTGCGGCGGGGTGAGGATCGGCCACAGCTCGTCCAGGGCGGCGGTGAAGGTCTCCAGTTCGGCCAGTTCGGCGGTGAGATCCGCGCGCAGGTTCGCCCATGCCTCGCGGTCGTCGCGAGTGAGCCAGCCCCGGCCGACCCGGGCGGCGGCCCGCTCGGTGAGCACGTAGCTCACGATCTCGGTGAAGACCGCGCGCGCCTCGTTGTGCGGCCGCTCGCTCGCCCGTGCCTCCTGCCTGGCCCACTCGGCGGTCTCGGCGTCGAGCCGGACCGTGACGTCGCGAAGTTCCAGCTCGATCGGGTGCTCCGGCAACCGCTGGCGATCGGCCACCGCGGCGGCCAGCACCGGAAGGATGTCGAGCGAGCCCTTGAGCCGGGCCGCCGCCGGGGTGTCCTCGACGGTGACGCGCAGCCCGGGCACCAGGTCGCCGGTGGTAGTGAACACCACGTCGGTCTCGCCGAGCGAGGGCAGCACCCGGCCGATGTGCCGCAAAAAGGCCGGGTTCGGCCCGACCACGAGCACGCCGTTGCGCGCCATCTGCTCGCGCCGGGTGTAGAGCAGGTAGGCGACCCGGTGCAGCGCGACGACGGTCTTGCCGGTGCCGGGGCCGCCCTCGATCACCAGCACCCCGGCGTGGTCGAGCCGGATGATCTCGTCCTGCTCGGCCTGGATGGTCGCGACGATGTCGCGCATCCCTTCCCCGCGCGGTGCGTTCACCGCGGCCAGCAGCGCCGCGTCCCCGCTCTCGCCGCCCGCGGGACGGCCGAGCACCTCGTCGGTGAAGGCGGCGATCGCGCGCCCCCGGGTGTGGAACTGCCGCCTGCGCCGCATGTTCTCCGGGTGCGCGGCGGTGGCCACGTAGAACGGACGCGCCGCGGGCGCCCGCCAGTCCAGCAGCAGCGGCTCGAATTCGTCGCGCCGGTCGAACAATCCGATGCGGCCGATGTAGAACCGTTCGCCGGTCGTGGCGTCGAGCCTGCCGAAGCAGAGCCCGTTGTCCGCGACGTTCAGCCGCGCGACCTCGCGGGCCAGCGCGCGCACCTCGGCGTCGCGCTCCAGCGGCGAGTTGCCCTGTGCCCGCAGCGCCTTCGCGTGGCGGTCGCCGGCCAGCGCGCGCTCGGCGTCCAGGCGGGTGTAGAGCCCGGCCACGTACTCGTTCTCGTCCCGCAGTTCCGCGTCGTACCCCTCGGCAGTCATGCCCCTCACTTCCCGCGTTTCCGCAGCGTCCGGCTCCGGCGGGCTATTGTGCGGGAAGACCGGGGCCTTGCCGCAAGCCCCGGGGTCCGGGATAAAATGAGGACGGGAACGAGGACGTGCGCATGCCCCCGAAGCTTCCCGACACCCCCTTCGCCCTGGTCGACCTGGCGCGCGTCGACCGCAACGCCACCCGGCTGCGGGACCGCCTCGACGGGCTCGGCGTCCCGCTGCGGCTGCACGTGAAGACGGTCAAATCCGTCGAGCTGGTCCGGCGGACGCACGGCCGCGCGCCGATCACCGTCTCCACGCTGGCCGAGGCCGAGTACTTCGCCGCCGCCGGGTACGACGACATCGTCTACGCCGTCGGGATCGACCCGCACAAGCTGCCGAGGGTGGCCGCGCTGCGGGCGCGCGGAATCGCGCTCACCGTGCTGCTGGACAGCCGCGCTCAGGCCGAGGCCGTCGCGGCGGCCGGGATTCCGGCGCTCATCGAGATCGACGCGGACGGCAGCCGCGCCGGGCTCCGCCCCGCCGACCCGCTGCTGCCGGAGATCGGGGCGGTGCTCGGCGACCGGCTGGCCGGGGTGCTCACCCACGCGGGCGGCTCCTACCACGCCTTCACCCCCGAAGCGCGGGCCGCGGCGGCGCAGGGTGAGCGGGACGCCGTCGTCGGCGCCGCCGAGGTGCTGCGCGCGGCCGGGATGGACTGCCCGGTGGTGAGCCTCGGCTCGACCCCGACGGCGCACACCGTGCGCGACCTCACCGGCGTCACCGAGGTCAGGGCGGGCGTCTACCTCTTCTTCGACCTGGTGATGGCCGGGCTCGGCATCTGCACCCTTGACGATCTCGCGCTCTCGGTGGTCGTCACGGTGATCGGGCACCGGCCGGATCGGGGCCGGATCCTCACCGACGGCGGCTGGATGGCGCTCTCCCGCGATCGCGGCACCGCCGAGCAGCCGGTGGACCAGGGCTACGGCCTGGTCACCGACCTCGCCGGGACCCCGCTCCCCGACCTGCTCGTGACCGGGGCCAGCCAGGAGCACGGCATCCTCGCGCTGCGCCCCGGCAGCGGGCACCCGCTACCCGAGCTGCCGGTCGGCACCCGGCTGCGGGTGCTGCCCAACCACGCCTGCGCCACCGCCGCGCAGTACGCCTTCTACCACGTGCTCGCGGACGGCGCGCTCAGCCGGGTGGAGCGGCACACCGGGTGGTGAATCACCCGCCGCGCAGGGCGTTCTCGACGCGCTGGGTCGCGGCGGCATCCCAGCCGGGCGGGTTCAGGATCTTCGCCCACAGCTGGGCGGCCTCGGGGCCGTAGGTGTGGCCGAACCCGGCGGGGACGTCGGCGGAGAAGACCATGTCCATGGTCACCTGCCAGAACGTGACCATGGGGATCCAGCGCATGCCGGGGTCGACGTCGGGGCCGAGCGGTTCGCGCAGCCAGTCCGGGCGGTGCCAGGCCAGGTCGAACGACCACCAGGTGATCGGGTCGCCGGCGTGCTGCCAGAAGACCAGCCGCGGGAACTCCCACGGCGCCGCGAGCTCGGTGTCCTCCGGGCGGGAGGCGAAGCGGATGTGCTCGCCGTCGTCCACCACCGGCAGCCGCTCCGGCGAGCCGGGGTCGCGGTCGGCGGTGATCCGGCCCCACGGCTCGGCGAAGTTCGGCGTGCCGACCAGCAGCGCGCCGTCGGTGCGGGCCACCAGGTCCGGGCCGGAGGCGAAGGCGGCCTGCCCGCCGTAGGAGCCGAGGCTCTCGCCGAAGACCACCAGCTTCGGCCGCCGCTCCTCCGGCCGCGCGGCCCACACCTTGTACACCGCTTCGAACAGGGCGCGCCCCGCCACCTGCGGGGTCTCCCGGTCGGCGACGAAGGAGAGCGCGCTGGGCAGGAACGAGTACTGCATGGCGGCGATGGCGGTGTCGCCGCCCGCCACGTACTCGAAGCTCGACGCCACGTTCGCGTTCACCCAGCCGCGCCCGGTGGTGGTGACCACCGCGAGCACCCGCCGGTCGAAGGCATCGGTGCGCTCCAGTTCGGCGACGACGCGGTCCGCGATCCCGGCGACGGTGTCCGCGGATTCGCGGCCCGCGTACACCCGGATCGGAGTCCGGGCGGGCACGCCGGTGACCTCGGCGATCCGCTCGGCGCTCGGGCCGCCCGCCACGAAGGTGCGGCCCTCCGCGCCGAGCGAGTCCCAGGGTTCGGCCGAGGCGGGCGAGCCGGAGCGCTCGGGAACCTGCGGCTGCTCGACCCCCTCCGCGGTGCCGTGGTCGGCGGCCTCGGCCGACTGCTCGGCCACCCCGAGCAGCCCGCGGTACAGCGCGCCGTTGAGCAGCACCACCAGGAGCACCAGCACCAGCACCACCGCGCCGAGCCGGGCCACCGGTGCGGGCAGCCAGCGGCCACCCAGCCGGGTCAACGCGGCGGTGGCGGCGCGGATCCCGCGCCCGGCGGCGAGCAGCAGCAGCGCGACGACCACCGCGATCAGCAGCACCAGCAGGTAGTAGGAGCGCTCCGCGCGTGCCACCCCGACCAGGTCGCGGATGATCTGCTGCCACCACGAGCCGAGGGCGAGGAACAGCGGCACCAGGATCGCCGCCGCGGCCGCCAGCGTCCACCAGCCGATCCGCTTGGTGCGCGCCGACCACTCGGGCTCGACGCCGCAGCGCCGGATCACCCACGCGATCAGCACGCCGATCGCGTACCCGGTGATCATCGACAGCCCCGTCGCCACGCCCTGCAGGTACCAGACCCGGGGGAGCAGCGATGGCATCATGGACCAGACGAAGAACAGCAGCGCCCAGGCCAGCCCGACGGGGTGCGGGGTGCGCAGGAAACCGCGCGGGGGCGGCTCGGGGTCGGGTGAATCGAGCACGGCCATGCTCCTCTCCGGGCGCGACCGGCGGGGTCCTGGCACGATCGCGTGTGAGCAGGCTACACAGTGAGCGACCGTTCACCGGCCGTTCGCGGGAACCGGGGCGACGGCGTCGGGGAGTACCGGGTAGTCGCGGATGTCGGCCCGAGGGAGAGGTGATGCGGATCGGGGAGCTGCCCGCGCGCACGGGAGTCGGTGTGCGCTCGACCGGTGCTGGCTGGAGACCCTGATCTGGCCCGGGCAGACCGAACGGGTCGAGCGGCTGCGCGCGGCACTCGACATCGCCGCCGCCGACCCGCCCACGCTCGTCACGGGCGACCTGAACGAGCACATCGCCGACCTGGTGCACGATCTGGCGCGCGAGACGCCACCGTCGTCGTCTTCCACAGCGCCGTGCTCGGCTACCTGAGCCCCGAGGATCGGGAGCGCTTCCGCCGCACCGTCACCGGACTCCCCTGCCACTGGATCTCCAACGAGGCACCCGCCGTCTTCCCCGACCTGGCGCCAGGGGCACCACCCGGAAGTTCGTGCTCGCGGTTGACCAGCACCCGGTGGCCTTCACCGGGCCGCACGCCGCCGGCCCGCGGGCAACAGCCGACGCGATGCCCTTGCTGCCACCGGTCACGATGGCGCGCTCACCCTCCGGATGCAGCGTCACCCGGACCACGCCGGCCAGTGCGCGCGGGCGGGTCGGCCGTCCCGCCCGCGCCGATCCGAATCGCCGCGAGCGCGGTCTCCACCACCGCCTCCCGGCCGAGCACCGACCCCTCGGCTCTGGCCCGCGCGAAGGCGACCTCGCCGAGCTCCGCCCGCAGGGCCGCCGCCACCGGCGCCACCGCCGCCGCGTCCGCGCCGAACCCGGGATCGCCGCGCTCCAGCGCGCCGAGCAGCAGGGCGGCCTCGGTCCGGGCGACCCTGGCCAGCAGCGGGAGCAGGGCGCGCAGCGTAGTGCGCTGGTGATGCCAGACCTGCATGGCCCGCCACCCGCGCACCGCCGCCCCGAACGCCTCGAGCGCCTCCGGAATCCGCTCCTGCCGCAGGTGCAGCGCGGCCAGCCCGACCTGCGCGGCATTGGCCGCGAACACGCTGTACACGGTCGCTGCCAAAGCCACGACCTCGCTGTACCCGAGCAGCGCCGCCTCCGGATCGAGCACGGCGAGCGCCTCGGCCCGGTTGTAGAGCGCCCAGGCGCGCAGGCTCGGATTGCCCGCGTCGGTGGCGGCGCGCAGATTCCGCTCGGCCAGCGCGAGCCCCTCGGCCGGGGCGCCCGCGTAGGTGCGGGCGAGCCCGGCGAAGAGCAGTGCCTCGGCCCGGTACCAGGGATTGCCGAAGCGCTCGGCCAGCGCGAGCAGCTCGGTGGTGGCGGCGCCGCACTCGTCCAGTTCGCCCTGATAGAGCGCGACCGCCGCGCGAATCTTGAGCAGCGGCATCCGCGCCGCCACGTCCGGCGGCAGCGGGGCGAGCGCGGCCTCGGCGACGATCAGCGCGCGATCGTGCTCCCCGCCGAAGGTCAGCGCCTCGCCGACGGCGGCGCAGACCGCCGAGTAGCGCGGGTGCGCGGGCGCATCGGGCAGGGTGAGCGCGGTCTCGCCCCACGCGACCACCTCGTCGGGGAAGCGGTAGAGCACCGCGAGCGCGAGGCCTGCGCTGAGCCGCAGCGCGCGATCGGTGTCGCCGGCGGCGACGGTGTGCCGGTGCGCGGCCCGCAGATTGTCCAGGTCGGCGGTGACGACGGCGTACCAGTGCGCTTCGCCGGGGCCGCGCAGCCCGGCGTCGGCGCGCTCGGCCAGTCCGGTGAACCAGGCGGCGTGCAGGTCGAGCACAGCGTCCGCCTCGCCGCGGTGGCGCAGCAGGTCGGCACCGTACTCGCGCACCGTCTCCAGCATCGCGAACCGGGTCGTTCCCGCGGATTCGGCCACGGTGACCAGCGAGTTGTCGACCAGGGCGGCGAGCGGGTCCAGCGCGGGCTCCCCGTTCACGGTCTCCGCCGCGTCCGCCCCGAATTCGCCGTGGAAGACCGAGAGCCGGGCGAAGAGCCGCTGTTCGGCCGGGCCGAGCAGCGCGTACGACCAGTCGAGCACAGCCCGCAGGCTGCGGGCTCCGGCGGCGCCGAGCGGGTCGGTGCGGGCCGCGAGCCGGGCCGCCAGATCGGCGGGGTTCAGCACCCGCACCCGCGCCGCCGCGAGCTCGAGGGCCAGCGGCAGCCCGTCCAGCCTGCGGCACACCTCGGAGATGTGCCGCAGGTTCGTCCGGTCCAGCTCCAGCCCGGGCCGCACCGCGCGGGCGCGTTCGGCGAAGAGGCGTACCGCGGGGGCGGTGTCGTCCTCCGGCGAGTCCGGCAGGCCGAGCGGCGGAATCGGGTGCAGCCACTCCCCCGCGACGCCGAGCGCGGCCCTGCTCGTGGCCAGCACGGTCACCCGGGGGCAGCTGCGCACGATCTCGGTGACCAGCCGCGCGGCGTCGTCGAGGACGTGCTCGCAGTTGTCGAGCACCAGCAGCAGTTCCCGCTCGGCGAGGAACGTGAGCAGCGACTCGGTGCGGCCGATGCCCGGTTGCCGGCGCGCCCCGACCGCGCCGGCCACCGCCTGCACCACCGCATCGCCGGTGAGCGGGGCGAACTCGCACCAGACCGCCGCCATCCCCGACCCGTGCGCGGCGTGCAGCGCGAGCGTGGTCTTGCCGACCCCGCCCGGCCCGGTGAGCGTGAGTACCCGATGCTCGCCCAACCCGGCCGCGACCCGGGCCAGCTCGGCTTCCCTGCCGATCAGCGCGGTATCGGGCAGCGGCAGGCCGCGCACCGGCACGGAGACCACGACGAGCTGCGGATCGTGCCGCAGCACAGCGACTTCGAGCGCCCGCAGCGGCGCAGACGGCTCGACCCCGAGCTCGGCATCGAGCCGCTCCCGCAGCGCCCGCAGCACCGCGAGCGCCTCGGCCTGGCGCCCGTCCCGGTACAGCGCCCGCGCCAGCTGCCCCACCGGACGTTCCCGCACCGGGAACTCGGCCACGTGCGCCTGCAACGCCGCCACCAGCCCGTCCCGCCGGTCGGCGGCCAGCGCCGCCTCGAACCGCTCCTCCACCGCCTCCACCCGCAGCGCGCCGAGCCGGTCGGCCTCGGGGCGCACCGCGTCCAGCTCGGCGAACTCCGCGTAGGCGGGCCCGCGCCAGAGCGCGAGCGCGGCGTCGAGCAGGTGCCGCGCGCGTTCCGGGTCGGCGTCGCGGGCCGCGCCGAGCAGCCGCGCGAACTCGGCGGCGTCCAGCGCTTCGGCGTCGAGCAGGTAGCCGGGCGGGCGGGTGTGCAGCCGCTCGATCCCGTCGGCGTGCAGCGCGCCGCGCAGCCGGGCGATGTGGCTGTGCAGGGTGCGCAGCGCCGTCGGCGGCGGCTCCTCGCCCCACAGCGCCTGGATCAGCCGATCGGTGGAGACCACCGTGCCCGCGTGCACCAGCAGCACGGTGAGCAGCACCCGCTGCGCGCGGCTGCCGAGCACGACGGCGACGCCCGCGTGCCGCACCCGCAGCGCGCCGAGTACCTCGAACTCCATCCGGCCCCGATTCCGTGCCCGCAACCGTGCCACAACCGCGCGGCAACAGGGTCGCTCCATCCTCGCATCGACGACATCGCAACAGGAGGTTGGAGACGATGAGTACCACGGAGCAGCTCGAGCTCGACCCGGCCGAGGTGCAGGCCTTCGCCGGCCGGGCGGTCGCGGACGCGGCCACCTGGATGGCCACCACCATGACCATGTTCGGCGACCGGCTCGGGCTCTGGCGCGCGCTGGCCGACTCCCGCCCGGTGACCAGCCCCGAACTCGCCGCGCGCACCGGCACCGACGAGCGCTACCTGCGCGAATGGCTGGCCGCGATGACCGCGCACGGCTACCTGACCCATGACCCCGGCGCGGGCACCTACCTGCTCCCGCCCGCCCACGTGCCGGTCCTCGCCACCGAGAGCCCGGCCCACATCGGCGGGCTGCACCAGGCGCTCTACGGGCTCACCGGCATGCTCGACCGGGTGCTCGCGGTCTTCCGCACCGGCGGCGGAGTGCCCATCAACGCCTACCCGCGGGACTGGTTCGAGGGGCTGGAGCGGTTCAGCGCGGGCTGGTTCGACCACCTGCTGCCGCAGGTATGGCTGCCCACGCTGCCGGAGCTGGAGGCGGCGCTGCGCCGCGGCGCCGACGTCGCCGACATCGGCTGCGGCCGTGGCCGGGCGCTGATCCGGCTGGCCGAGCGCTACCCCGCGGGCCGCTACACCGGCTTCGACGTGCACCCGGAGTCCATCGCGGCGGCCGAGGCCGCGGCCCGGGCAGCGGGCGTGGCCGACCGGGTGCGCTTCGAGTGCCTCGACGTCTCCGGCGGGCTGCCCGGCGACTACGACGTGATCACCACCTTCGACGTCGTGCACGACGCCGCCGACCCGCGCGGCATCCTGGCGGCGATCCACGCCGCGCTCCGCCCGGACGGCCGCTACCTGTGCCTCGACATCAACTCCAGCCACCGCCTCGAGGACAACCGAGGCCCGGTCGCCGCCTACTTCTACGGTGTGAGCGTGCTCTACTGCATGACCACCTCGCTCGCGCACGGCGGCGCCGGGCTCGGGACCTGCGGGTTCCCCGAACACACGGCGCGCGAGCTGTGCACGGCCGCGGGTTTCGGCACCGTCCGGCGGGTCGAGATGGAGAACCCGTTCAACATCCTCTACGAGATCACCCACTGAAGGACGCGCTCTCATGACGAACCCGCTGCCCGGCACCGGCCCCGTGCTGGGAATCTGGGCCCATCCCGACGACGAGGTCTACCTGTCCGGTGGGCTGATGGCGGCCGCGCGGGCGGCGGGCAGGCGGGTCGTCTGCGTCACCGCCACCCGCGGCGAGCACGGCACCGACGACCCGGAGCACTGGCCGCCGGAGCGGCTCGCCGCGGTCAGGGAGGTCGAGCTCACCGCGAGCCTCGCCGCGCTCGGCGTCACCGAGCACCACCAGCTCGGCCTCCCTGACGGCGGCTGCGCCCGGCAGCCGTTCGACGCCGTGGTCGCCCGGCTCGCCGCCATCGTGGCCGAGGTGCGCCCCGAGGTCGTGCTCACCTTCGGCCCGGACGGCTTCACCGGCCACCCGGACCACCGCATGGTCTCGGCCTGGGCCGAGGCCGCCAGGAACCGGGCGGCCCCCGCGGCCCGGCTCCTCCACCCGCGGCTCACCGCGGCCTTCGCCGACACCTGGCAGCACGTCTACGACCGGCTCCAGCTCTTCGACTCCGCCGACCTGCCGTGGCGCGCCGCCCCCGACCGGGTCGCGGTCGAGCTCCGGCTGGACGACGCGCTGGCCGACCGCAAACTCGTCGCGCTGCGCGCCCAGGCCACCCAGACCGCGGAGCTGCTCACCCTGCTCGGCGCGGAGACCATGCGGGCCTGGGCCTGCTCGGTGGAGTCCTTCGTCGACGCGGCGCCCGCCCCGGCCTGGGATTTCGCGGACGGCTGCTGACCGCCCGGCGCCCTCAGCTCGGCTCGGCCCACATATTGGACAGCAGCCGGTGGCTGGGGGTGTCGGCCAGCGACTGCGAGGACTCGTAGATGCGGCGGTAGCCGGTCGCGGTGATCCGCCAGGCGCCGTCCGGGTCGCGACGGTACTCGTCGGCGTAGTAGCCGGAGCCGCGGATCAGCGCACCCCACTCGGTGGCCAGCACGGTGTCCTCGAAGAGCCAGCTGCCGGTGGCGGTGTCGCCGTCGACCCGGATCTCCGGGTGGTTGGCGACGTGCGTGGTGACGATGCCCGGCCCCAGGTTCTCCCGCATGAAGGCGACGATGGCGGCGCGCCCGTCCAGCACCGGCGGCTCGCCGAGGGCGTGCGTGCCGTACCGGCCGCGGCAGTCGTCGGCCAGGGTGTCGGCGAACTCGTCCCACAGCTTGAGGTCGAGCGTGCGGAAGTAGCGGTACTTGAGCCCGCGGATCGCCTCGAGTGCAACCAGGTCCATCGCGACAGCATAACGTGTTCTATTTTTCCGGGGCGGAATCCGGCGTGAAGGCGGCCTCCAGCCCGTCGAACCACGCCGCCTCCTCGATCAGCCTGCGGCTGCGCCACCCCTCCCCGGTGCGCACCAGCTCATGGTTGTACCAGCCGCCGCAGAAGAACTGCTTGCCGGGCGTCACCACCATCGGGTTGAAGAACATGGCCCGGACCCGCGCATTGTCGCCGTCCAGCTCGACCGCGATATTCGAAATGAAATGCTGTGTGCGGCTGAACAATCCGAGTCCCGTGGTGAGCCCGTCGATCACCTTCTCCAGGTCGCCGACCGGGCCGCCGGCGGTGCCGTAGTCGATGTGGGCGTCGGCGGTGAAGACGGTCCGGTAGAGCTCCCAGTCCTTGCTGTCCACCGCGTGCGCGTAGCGGGTGAGCAGGTCGGTGATCTCGATCCGGTCGGCGATGGTCTGCAGATCCATGCCGTCCATCCAAGCGCACCGGCGCCGGTGCCGGGGGCAGAACGCGTTATCGTTCGCGGACTACTCCGCGGCACCGGCCATGAGCAGCTGGAGCACTCCGCCGTCGACCTCGTCGGTCTCGCCGAAGAGCCGGACCAGCAGTGCCCGGTCCGCCTGGCCGTGTTCGGCCGCGACAACGAGCTCCAGGGCGGCGTCCCGTACCCCCACACCCCCTTCGGCGGCGAGCGCGGCGATGACCTCGGCGGCGCTCTCCCGGCTCCACACCGCCGGCACCGCCGCCGCGGCCTCGCTCGCGGGCGGCGAGGCCCCGCGATACCAGCGGCCCGCCTCCCACCAGTAGCAGAAGGAGAGCAGCCCCTCGCCCGCGCGCGGGTTGAGCAGCGGGTTGGCCACCCAGCCCGGCGCGCCCGCGTAGAGGTCGGGCATGGGCGCGCCCGCGTTGTAGACCGCGTCCAGCGCCGGGTCGTCCCACACGCCGCCGGAGAGCACCGCGCGGTCGCCCGGCACCAGCCACAGCGACGACCCGCTGCGCTCGGCGCCCTCGAAGAGCCCGAGCGCGGGCAGCACCCGCGGGCCCCACGGTGATCCGGCGGCGGTGAAGGCGGCGGCGATGGCGGCCCAGCGCATGGCCAGCAGCGGCAGCGCGGGCAGCGTGGTCTCGACCGTCGGCGTCGTGCCGGCCGAATTCCCGGAGCGCTCGGCCGGGCGGGACTGCCGGTCCTCGTGGCCGAGGTAGGCGCCGAGCCAGACCGGGAGCCGCTCGCGCGGGAACGTCTCCAGGTCGGCGCGGTAGGCGTCGGGCGGGAAGAGGTGGTCGTCCGGGAACGGCTCGGCGCCGAAGTCGTGGTCGACGGCGATCTCCCCGGACGCCGTCGCCAGCACCAGGTACCGCCACCACGGCCCGCCGGGCAGCGCCGCCGAGGCCGCGCGCTGCCGCCGGACCAGTGCCAGCACCTCCTCGGTGGGCAGCACCTGCGCCGGGTGCCCCTCCTCGTCGGCGAAGAAGACCGACGCCAGCTCGGCCCCGGTCGTCAGCGCGAACACCGCCCGCAGCTCGTGCCAGCCGGGCGGTGCGAGCGCGATCAGCTCCTCGGCGATCCGGCGGCTCGCCCCATCCACCTCGCCTGCGCGCGAATCCTCTGCTGCGGTCACGACAGCGACACCTCCTCGATCGGCTCGGCACGGTACCATTCGCGAACGAACGCCACGAGCCAACACCATTGGAAACAAACAATTTTCGCATCGCGAGAGCCGAGGGGATGCGCGCGTTCAGTGTTCGCCTTCCCGTCATGTCGGGTTCAATCGACTGGGTTCTAATCCGACGACGGCCGACGCCGAGAGGGGAGCCGCGATGAGCGAGCCGGGAACCGCGGCGGTACGGCGATGACGCTGACACTGCCGGAGGGGCTGCACTGGCTGGCCTGGGTGGCCGGGACCACCTGGCCCGAGGGTGACGAGGATGCAGCCTGGGCGGTCGCGGAGGCGTGGAAGACGGCGAGCACCGAGCTGAAGGCGCTGCTCGCGGATATCGACGCGGCCAAGCAAGCCACCATCGACGCCTACCCGCAGGGCGACGGCGGCATCGCCATGGGCGCGCGCTACGACAGCTTCCGCACCGGCGAGCAGTCGCTGGAGCAGCTGGCCGAGTACCTGCAGACGGTCAGCGACAGCACCTTCGACATGGGCACCGAGATGCAGGCCACCAAGATCACCGTCATCGTGACGCTGGTCTGGCTGGCGCTGGAGATCCTCTGGGCCTGGCTGTTCCCGCCCACCGCGCCCGCCGTCGAGGCCGCCGCGATCACCACCACCCGCTCGTTCCTCAAGGTCTTCGAGGACTGGGTGCAGAAGATCATCACCAATATCGCCGCGCGGCTCGGCGCGCCGACCGTCAAGCGGCACTTCTGGAGTCAGGCCGCGCGGCTGCGCCCGGTGTTCCCGACCGCCAAGGGCTGGGGCGTCTACGGAGCACGCGCGCTGGAGGCCACCGCCATCGCGGGCGGGATCAACGCCTCGGTGCAGCTGGGTCAGATGGCCGACGGCAAGCGGCGGCACTTCAACGGCAAGGAGTTCGGGCTCTCGGTGCTCGCCGGCGTCGCCGGCATTATTCCCGGCCGCGAGGTCGGGCGCTACCTCGGCAAGGGCATCGACAAGGCCGGAACCAAGTGGACGAACAACATCCCGGGCCGGATCGGTCGCGGCGCGGTGATCGGCGGCGTCTCCGGCGCGGTCGGCACCGCCTTCGGCAACCTCGCGGTCGGCGCGGCGACCGGCGACTGGACCTCGTTCGCCTCCGGCCCCGGCTGGGTGGGCGGCATCTCGCGCGGCGCCGTCCTCGGCGGTGCGCGCGGCGGGTTCGCGCTGGACACGATCAAGCCCGGACACGGCGACATCCGCTCCTACGTCTGGATGTCGAAGCCGGCACCGCCGGTCACCGACGGGTCGTCGAGCGGCGCGAGTTCGCGGCCCGGCTCGGTGGCCGGAGTGCCGAGCACGGTGCGGCCGGTCACGCCGGTCGCCTCGACGACCGGGCGCCCGGCCTCCACGCACAGCGGCAGCACCGGCTCGTTCCGCACCGGCGACGACCGCAGCTTCAGCGACCGCACCTTCTACTCCGCGCAAACCCACCTGTCGGCGAGCAGCGGTGGTTCCGGCGGCGGCCGGGGGGCGCCGCCCACCTCCTGGCAGGCCTCCGTCGACGGCGGCTGGGTACCGCCGCCGCCGACGCGGCCCGCGCCCCTGCCGCCGATCGCCCCGCTGCCACCGCCGCCGACGCACCACGACCCGTTCCTCGGCGAGGGCAAGGATCTGCGCGGCAAGCCGCGCTCCAAGCTGTGGCCCTGGGTGGAGCCGCTGCCGGGGCCCTACACGGCACCGGTCGCGAATCCGGGCCCGTGGGTGCCGCCGCCGCCCGCGGCGGCACCGGTCGACGTCCCGCTGAACATCTGACCCCGAAGGGAGCGCCATGGCAGACCGCCTCGAGGTCGACCCGGCGAAGCTGCGGCACGCCGCGGAGCTGACCAGGGAGCTGTCCACCGACACCAAGACCGTCGCGGACCGGCTGCGCGCCGCGCTCGGCGGCATCGAGTCCGACGCCGAGCCGATGCCGTGGGGCAACGACAAGCGCGGCCACAAGTTCTTCGACGGCGAGAAGGGCTACAAGGCGGCCAGGGACAACATGATCGAGGGCTGCTTCGGCGCCGCGAAGTCGCTCGGCGACATGGCGACCGGCCAGGCCGAAGCCGCGGACGCGCTCGAGGGCACCGAGGCCGGCACCACGGGCCAGTTCGGCGGCGCCCCGTGAGCGGGCAGCCGGTGAACGAGACGCTGCGCGCCGACATGGCGGCGCTGGTGGAGGGGCTTGGCGAGCAGTTCCGCGGCATCGCGGAGCTGCAGCGGAGCCGGGCCCTGCTCACCGAGACGGTGCGCGTCTGCGATCAGCGCATCGAGGTCACGGTGAACGCCGACGGCGTGCTCGTCGCCACGAAGTTCGGCGACGACGTGCTCGACCTGAGCCTGGAGGAGATCGCGGAGAACATCACCGCGGCGGTGCAGACCGCGGCCGCACGGGTGGCCGAGCGCAGCCGGGAGCTCATGCAGCCGCTGCTCGAGCGGAAGAACGCGCTGCCCAAGCTCTCCGACATCGTCGAGGGCGCACCCGATCTCGGCTCGCTCATGCCGACCGCGCCGCCGCCACCGCTGACCCCGCCCGACCCGGCCCGCTGGCCGGACGACGACTCCGATCCCCGCACGCCGCGGTCCGTCGTGGCCGACAACGACGACTGACGGGTTCGCCCGTCCCACAGGAAGGTGCACGCCAGATGGCTACCGAACCGGGCACGTGGTCGGGGCTGCAGAACCAGGCGAAGGCCGGGTATCTGAAGTTCGACACGGCCGACGCGCTGGCCGCCGCCCGCGCCAGCGCCGACCTGGTCGACGACCTGCTCGGCATGGCCGCCGCCGTGACGAACCTGCGCCTGGACAACTTCGGGCCGATCGGTACGCTCACCTCCGGCCTGCAGCTGGCGATGGCCTTCACCAACAAGGGCGTCCGGCTGCGCACCATCCTGAACGACCACGCCGACATCGTGAAGGACATCGGCGAGACCTACATCGCCGCGGGCAAGGCGTACGCCAATGCCGACGGCGAGTCCAGCAGCAACTTCCAGGCGCTCAGCGAGCTGAAGATGCCGACCGAGGCGAGCGCCTACACCCCCGGTGCGCCCGCGCCGGGCGGCCCGGACGGCGAATTCGACAAACCGAACGGGTTCACCTGGAAGGACGAGGCAGGCAGGCTGCACACCACGGGCGCCGACGCCGAGGGCTTCCCGACCTCGCTCAAGGACTACCAGGGCGAGAAGGACAAGGGCGTCACCGCCAGCGTCGAGAACAAGGACAGCCTGAGCTTCCAGGAGCTGTACGACCTCGGCCAGGGGCTGGACCCGGCGCCGGTGCTCGCCGCCGCGGGCACCTGGCACAGCATGTCGACCGACCTGCTCGCCAAGCTCAACACCTTCGTGAACGCGATCAACACCGGCACCCAGGCCTGGGAGGGCCAGGGCGCCACCGCGGCGGCCGCCGCGATCAAGGCCTACTCCGACGGCGTGCAGCCGCTGATCACCTCGATGATCGCGATGAGCCAGAACCTGGACTACAGCGCGCAGTGGCTGAACCTGACGCGCATGAGCATGCCGTCCAGCCCCGATCCCGGTGACTGCTGCCCCGGCCGGGTCACCCGCCGCTACCGCGACGAGTGGCAGAAGCACTACGGCGAGGGCATGAAGAACACCGTCTCGGCGATGCCGGTGGTCAACGGCCCGATCGCCGAGCCCGTCCCGCAGAACGGGCAGGGCGGGCCGCAGCCGCCCGGCCCGAACGACCCGGTCAGCGGGCATTACGGGAACGGTCAGTACGGCGACGGTCAGTACGGCGACCCCTACGGGCAATACGGCAACGGCCAGTACGGCAATGGGCAATACGGCAATGGGCAGTACGGCAACGGCGAATACGGCGACGGCCAGTACGGGAACGGCGAATACGGCAACGGGCAGTACGGCGACCAGTACAGCGGTGGTCAGGAAGGCGGCGGACAGGGCGGCGGGCAGGGCCAGCTGCCGCCCGGTTACAGCGCCGCGGCGCCCGGACCGAACGGCGGCGGGTCGCAGGGCTCGGGTGGCTCCGGCGCGACCATGCCCAACGGCGCCAGGGGCGGGGGCAGCGGCGGCGGCTCCGGTTCGGGGTCGCCGGGCGGCAGCCTGCCGCCCGGCTACGAGGCCGCGCGCAAGGACGCCGAGGCCGCGGGCGCGGGGCTGGGCGGCCCGCCCACCCCGGTCGGCTCGTCCGGCGGCGGCGGTTCGCCGGGCGGTGGCTCCGCGGCGAAGCCGTCGAGTTCGGGAAACCCGTTCCCCCGCAGCAGCCTCCCCGGCGAATCCGGGTCCGGCTCGGGCTCCGGCTCGTCGGGCAGCGGTGCCGGCATGCCGAACGTCCCCTCGCTGGGCTCGGCGACCATGCCGAACGGCGCCAAGGGCGGATCGTCCGGCGGCGGCACCGGCGGCGGCGCGCCGGGCTCCGGTGCGGGGATGCCGGACACCGGCGGCCTGGCGGACGCGCTCGCGAAGGCGACCGGCGCCGACCCGGCCAAGCTGAAGTCGATGCTCGGCAACCTCCCGGGACTGGTGAACGAGGACACCCTGGCCAAGGCCACCGGCCTCTCCCCCGAGCAGGTGCGCTCGGTGCTGAAGAACATCCCGAAGGTCGCCGATGCCGCCGAACTGGCGAAGCTCACCGGCCTCTCCCCCGACCAGGTGCGCTCGGTGCTGGACAGCCTGCCCAACGCGCTGGACGACAAGGCGGTCGCGGCGGCTACCGGGCTCGACCCGAAGACGGCGTGGAGTTCCGGCGCCGGGCTGCCCGGCCAGTCCGGCGCCGCAGCCAGCCCCATGCAGGGATTCATGCAGGCGGGCAAGGACTTCCTCGGACAGATCGGGCAGGCCCTCACCCAGGGGCTCGGCTCGCTCGGCCAGCTCCCCGGGCTGGACCAGCTGCAGGAGTTCGCCCGGCGCTTCGACCCGGCCGCGCTCGCCGCCGCCACCGGGGAACTGCCGACGGATCCGGCGGGCGGCGCGGGCGGCGGCTCCGGCTCCGGCGGCGGGGCCGGTGGTCCCGGCCCGGTCGGCGGCCCCGGCGGGCTGCCCGAGCACGCCTACCAGCAGTCGCGGGCCGCGCAGCTCTTCCCGCGGGCGTCGCTGCCCGGCGCCGAGCAGCCGCTGTATCCGGCCGCGGCGTCGGCGAATCCGGGCATGGGCGGGATGGGTGCCCCGATGATGGGCGGCGGCGGCGCGGGAGCAGGCGGCGCGCAGGGCAATACCTCGCACAAGCCGGCCAAGTACCTGCAGTCCAGGTCGCACCTCGACGATGCCATCGGCGCCGTGCCTGATCGGGTCAAGCCGGTGATCGACTCGTGAACCGCAGCTGGGAGTTCACCGATCTCGAGTTCAGCCTGCTCTGCGAGGAGGTGCGGCAGGGCGAGCTGCCCGCGCCGTTCATCTTCACCAGCCGCACCCGGCTGGCCGACGACTACGAGCGGGAGAAGTTCGAGGTCGGGAAGGCGCTGCGGGCCCGGTTCGACCACGAACTGGACGCGCTGGCAGGCGCCATCGCCAAACCGGATGTCTTCGTCGTCGCCCACGCCTGGGACGACCAGGACTTCGACAACCCGAAGAGCCGCATCCGGGTGCACGCGGTGCGGCACCGCGCCCGCGGTTACGTGATCACCCAGCGTCCGGGCGAAACGCTGCACCACGCCGACGGTTTCGACGCGGTGGAGTGTGACCCGCACGCGCTCGCCGACACCGTCATGGCGCTGCTGCCCCGGTGCACCGCGGGCCGATCGGACGACATCCGGCTGGCGCTGCCCACCTCGGAGCCCGAGGTGGTCGCGCAGGGGCCGTCGTCCGGGATCGCGGACACCGACGACACCGACGACGACGACACCGTGCGCAGCCACGCCTTCTTCGACACCCCCGCGCTGAGCACCGGCATCGTGAAGGTGCTGCAGGGCCGCTCCAAGTACGGCCCGCGCGGCCGGATCGAGTCCGGGCTGCTCTGGCGTGACCTCCCGGACGACGGCCGCTACGTCATCCCGCTCGACCACCCGGCCCCGGTCGCCAGCGCCATGGGCCACGACCGGCTCACCGACTGGGTGCGCGGCCGCATCGACAGCATCCTGGAGCGCATGGAGTCGCACCTGGAGACCGAGGAGGACTGACGGCTACCGAGCGCCGGCGGTGTACCGACCTCCCGTCAGCTCGGCCGGCCGAACCAGCGGGCCAGCGCGTGATCCAGTTCCCGCTGTTCGGAACCGGCCCAGGCCACGTGGCCGTCCGGGCGCAGCAGCACCGCGGGCGAGGTCAACTCCGGGCTGTCGGCGGCCAGGTGGTCGACCCGATCCGCCCGGCCGGTCACCGACAGCTCCCCGGTGGGGTCGAGCAGCAGCCCGCGCCCGGCGTGCAGGTGTTCGTACAACCGCCCCTCGCCCACCCGGATATCGCGCAGCCTGCGCCCGACCAGCTCGGGGCCGGGGCCGAAGTCGTAGCGCACGCCGATCGCGTGGATAGACTCCACCAGGTACCGATTCACCTCCTCGAACTCCATGAGCCGGGTGACCAGCCGCCGCACCGCCCGCGCACCCGGATCCAGCGCCATGAGCTGCATCTGCGCCCGCGTGTTGTCCAACACCTCGGCGGCGACCGGGTGCCGCTCGGCCTGGTAGGTGTCGAGCAGATCGTCCGGCGCCCACCCGCGCACCGCGGCGGCGAGCTTCCACCCCAGGTTGAAGGCGTCCTGGATGCCGAGATTGAGCCCCTGCCCACCGGTCGGCGGGTGCACGTGCGCGGCGTCGCCCGCCAGGAAGACGCGGCCGCTGCGGTACCGCTCGGCCAACCTGGTGCCGTCGCCGAAGCGGGAGAGCCAGCGCGGGGAGTGCACCCCGAAATCCGTGCCCGCCACGGCATGCAACCGGGACCGGAACTCCTCCAGCGTCGGCGGGATGCCGCGCTCCTCGCTCAGCCCCGCCGCGGGCACCACCACCCGGTACCGGCCGTTGCCGACCGGCCCGATGCCGAAGCGCAGCTCGGTCTTGCGGATCTCGGCGGTGACCGCGGCCATCTCCTCCGGTGGCGCGGTCGCCGCCATCTCACCGAGCAGCGTCTCGACCCGGCTCGGCTCGCCGGGAAACTCGATCCCGAGCAGGTTCCGCACGGTGCTCCGGCCGCCGTCGCAGCCGACCAGGTAGCGCGCGGTCTCCGTCGACCCGTCGGCGAGTTCGACGGTGACCCCGTTCTCGTCCTGACGCAGCCCGGTCACGGCGGTCCCGCGCCTGAGTTCGGCACCGAGCTCGGCGGCCCGCTCGGCCAGCAGCCGCTCGGTGATCGGCTGCGGCAACCCCAGCGTGAAGGGGTGCGCGGTGTCCAGCTCCGCCGGCGGCGGCTTGGGAATCCCGGCGAAGAACCCACCCGCCGGGTGCTTCGTGCCCAGCTCAACGAATCGCTCCAGGATTCCGCGCTGGTCAAGGATCTCGATACTGCGCGCGTGCATGCCGAGCGAACGCACCACCTCGGTGGGCTCCGGCTCCTGCTCCAGCACGAGCACCCCGACCCCGTGCAAACGCAGCTCGCTCGCCGTCATCAGCCCGGTCGGGCCGCCGCCCGCAATGATCACGTCGATCATGAAACTCCCGATTTCCGCAGGTAGTGGCCAACGGAGAGAGATTCTGCGGCACGCCCCGGGTCTTGCCGCAAGCCCCGGGGTGCGCTATACGTTGAAGAGGGAGGAGAACTCGCCCGCGGGTTCGATGGGCTGGATCACGTCCACCAGCACCCCGCCCGGGTCGGCGACGATGAAGTGCCGCTGCCCGAAATCCTCGCTCCTGATCGCCAGCTCCGGGTGCAGCCCGCCCGCGGTCACCATGCGCTCCCACTCCGCGTCGACATCGTCGACCTCGACATTGAGCAGGACGCCGCGCGCCGGGGCGCGGTAGCCGGCCGGGACGGACGGGTGTGCCGGGTCGAGCAGTGCCAGCTCGCACGGCACCGGACCCGGTCGGCGCAGGCTCACGTACCACTCCGCCTCGAAGGTCACCTCGAAACCCAGCCAGTGGCAGTAGAAGTCGCGGCTCGCCGCGATCGCCTCGGTGCCGAGCACCGGGTAGAAGCTCTGCAGTCGCATGTCACACCTTTCACATACCATCGGTATGTGAGCTACGGTAGTTCGCATACCGTCGGTATGTCAATGAGGAGGGCGAATGCCGCCGAGCCAACGCGCCGCCCAGCGCGAGCAGACCCGCGCTCTGCTGGTCCGCTGTGGCCGCGAACTCTTCGCGGCCGAGGGGTACGCGGCGGTCGGGCTGGCCCGGATCGTCGCCGCCGCCGGCGTCACCAAAGGCGCGCTCTATCACAACTTCTCCGGCAAGGAGGAGCTGTTCCGCGCGGTGCTCGCCGAGGTGCAGCGGGAGGTCGGCGCCCGGGTCGCGACCGCCGCCGAGGCCGTGGACGACCCCTGGGAGCAGCTGCGCACCGGCTGCGACGCCTTCCTGGTGGCCGCCACCGACCCGGCCGTCCAGCGCATCCTGCTCGTCGACGGCCCCGCCGTCCTCGGCTGGCACGAATGGCGCGCCCTGGACGAGGCGAACTCCGCGAGCCACCTGCGCGACGCACTCGCCCCGCTCGTCGCCGACGGCACCCTGCCCGCCCAGCCGCTCGAGCCGCTGGTCCACCTGCTCTCCGGCGCCATGAACGAGGCGGCGCTGTGGCTGGCCACCGAACCGGAGGCGCTCCCCGGCACCACCGCCGCGCTGGGGCGGCTGTTGGAGGCGCTGCGCGGACCCTAGGATCACCCGGGGATACGGGTCTATCGAAGGAGTCGGCGATGACGGCACACCGGTTTGTCACCGCGGCAACCGCGCTCGGGCTGGCCGCGACGGTCGCGCTCGGCGTCTCGGGCTGCGGCAAGTCCGAGCGCTGGTGCGAGCGCGACCAGGGCGACGTCCTCGTCGCGAACTCCTACTGCGAGGCGAACACGCCCGGTTACGAGTGGGAGCCCGACCACGACAAGCCCAAGAAAAAGAAGAAGCCGATCAAGAAGAAGCACTAGGTCGCGGCGACCAGGATCTACTCGGGCGCGGCCGGTCGCTACCTGATCGGCTCCTCGAACACCTGCGCGGAAAGAGACGGCTTGCGCTCACGCCCCGACCGGTGTGAGGCTGGAAATGTCCGTATTCACTGTGCTGGGAGGGATCGTGGCGCTGACGCCCGGTGCAGTTCTCGCGGAGTACACGATCGTGGAACCGCTCGGCGCGGGTGCGCACGGCGCGGTGTACCTGGCGCGCCATCCCGACCAGCGCAGGGACGTGGCGCTCAAGGTGCTGCATGCCGGGAACGATGAGCTCCGGGCATGCTTCGAGCGGGGGCCGCGGCTCGAGCACCCCAATATCGCGACCGTGCTCGACCGCAGCCGGTCAGGGGATCCGGAGTGCTGGCTGGCCATGCGGTACGTGCCTGGCGGCGATGTCACCCCGCTGCTGGCGGCCGCTGCGGGCGGGCTGGAGCCGGAGCGGGCGGTCCGGCTGATCACCGATATCGCCCGCGGGCTCGATCACGCGCACCAGTGGGGCACGTACCACGGCGACCTCAAGCTGACCGACATCCTGATCGAGCCGCACCCGGACGGCGACCGCGCGGTGATCACCGATATCGGGCTGGCCCGCTCGACCTGCACCCCGGCCTATGCCGCGCCGGAGCGCTGGGCCGGTGCGGAGGGCGGTCCCCGCACGGATCTCTACGCCCTCGGCTGCGTCTTCTACCAGCTGCTCTCCGGCCGGACCCCGTTCGGCATCACCGACCCCGAGTCCGGACACCGATCAGAACCTGTTCCGCTGCTGCGGATTCCGGGGGTACCCGCCGAGCTGGACGAAGTGCTCGCCACCGCCATGGCCAAGGACCCGGCCGACCGTTACCCCAGCGGCACCGCGCTGGCGATCGACGCGTTGCGGGCGGTCACGGTGCGCGAACCCGCCCCGAACCCGCGGTCCCCGCCGACCAGTCGCTGCGCGCGGCCGCCGACCGCGGCGTGCCGGAGGCCATGGTCGAACTCGCGCACGCGCACCGGGACCGCGGCGAGCTGGACGCCGCCGAGTCCTGGTATCGCCATGCGGTCGAGCGCGGCCACTCGGAGGTCGCCGCCAATATCGGCAATATCCGGTACGCGCGCGGAGACTGGGCCGACGCCATCGCGTGGTACCGCTGGGCGATCGACCGCGGTGACACCTCCGCGCTCTACAACCTCGGCAAGCTGCACTACGAGCGGGGATCGCCTGCCGAGGCGGAGAGCTGGCTGCGCCGGGCCGTCGACACCGGGAACCTGCCCGCGCTCAACGCGCTCGGCGTAGTGCTGTTCGAGCTGGGCCGGGCGGACGAGGCGGCGTTCTGGCTGCGGCACGCCGTCGATCGGGGTGACCCGCACGCCGCCCGCAACCTCGCCGTCGTCCTGCGCGGACACCGCTGAGCACCGCCGCCGTACCGTCCCGCGCACGGCCGCGGACCCGAGGTCAGGAGTGCCGGAGCACGGAGGCCGGACTGTCGCCGAAGAGGTCGAGCTGTTCGCGCCCGCACGGCGGCAACGGCATCCGCTCCGCCGCGCGCTGCCCGAGCCGGTCCGCCACGGCCTCGGGGGTGAGCCCGGAACGGGCCAGCCGCTGCTCGGCGGTGCTCCGCAGAACGTGGTGCCCCAGTTCCACCTCCGCGTCGGCACCGATGCCGCGCAGGATCTCCGCCACCGTGCGGTGTGCGAGCCGCCGGTGCGGGGCGTATTCCGTGACGAAGACCGCGAGCACCTCCGCATCGGTGAGCAGGCGGCGCTCCTCCAGCCAGGCGGTCAGGGCACCCCTGGTCGCCGCGGCGACCGGCACCGTCCGGTCCGCGCCGAGGGTGATCCGGCCCGGCCACTCCGCCAGGTCGAGCGCGCCGAGGTCGAGCGCGGCCAGCTCCGCTCCCCCGGCGCCGGTGTCCAGCGCGAGCAGCAGCAGCGCGTAGGCCCGGCTGCCGCGGCGGGCCGCCGCGCCGAGCACCGCCCGCTCCTGCTCGGCGGTCAGCGCCCGCTCGTCCGGTGGGGCCCGGCGCGCGGCGGGTGCGCCGAGCCCGAGCCAGCGGTAGAAGACCCGCAGCGCGGTCAGATCACTGTCGACGGCCCCGGCGCGCAGGTACCCGCTCACGGCGAGATCGCGCCCGGCGGCACTGTCCAGCGCGTCCTCGTACCCGCGGCGCGCGGCCAGCCAGGTGAGGAACCGGGCGATCGGCACGCGCTGGGCGGGAAAAGCCGCGGCGAACCCGGCGAGCAGCGGCGCCGCGGACACCCCCACCGGAACCCGGATGTCGAAGCCCATCTGGCACCACCTCCACCCTCAGGGTGCCAGTGGGTACCGACACCTACGGCCCGGCGACGGTCAGCACCGCCTGCGCCACCCGCTCGTTCCGCTCCAGCTCGTGCTCCAGATCGCGCAGCGTGGTGGCGATGGTGTGCTCGGCCGGATCGCCGACCAGGTCCACGCTCCCGACCAGGAAGACCTTGCGCGGCCCGACGTACTCGAGCCGGACGAACCGCACCGAATCCACCTGCGGCAGCGCCTCGATCCGGGCGATGGCGGCGGCGTGGATCGGCGCGCCGGCCGGTTCGCCCGCGAGGAAGCGGCGGTTGCTGTCGATCAGCAGCACCGCGACGCCGCCGAGCAGCAGCCCGACCAGGATGGAGCCGAGCGCGTCCCAGAGCGGATCGCCGGTGAGCTGGTGCAGCCCCATGCCTCCGGCGGCGAGCAGGATGCCGATGAGCGCGGCGCTGTCCTCGGCGAAGACCGCGCGCAGCGTCGGGTCGGAGGTCTCCATGACGTAGTCGAGCAGGTCGCTGTCGCGCTCCTGGGCCTCGCCGCCGAGCTGCCTGACCGCCCGCAGCCAGGAGATGCCCTCCAGCAGGAAGGCGATGGCGAGCACCGCATAGCCGACGAGATAGTTCTCCCCGCCCGGCGTCTCGTGCAGCAGCTCGGAGACCCCGTGCCAGACCGAGACCGCCGCACCGGCAACGAACAGCCCGACCGCGGCGAGCAGCGACCACACGTACGCCTCGCGCCCGTGGCCGAGCGGATGCTCCGCGTCGGCCGGGCGGCGGCCGCGCCGGTCGGCGATCAGCAGGAATATCTCGTTGCCGGTGTCCGACCAGGAGTGCGCCGCCTCGGCCACCATCGACGCCGAGCCGGTGAGCACCGCCGCCACCGATTTCGCCGCCGCGATCGCGAGGTTCGCGGCGAATGCGACGAGCACGGTCCTGGTCGACTCCCCTGTCTCCGTCATTCCACCCAGTCTGCCCCCCGGGTCAGGATGCGGGGCAGGACACGTCCGCGGCCGGGAGCGTGCCGTCGACCAGGTAGGCGGTCGTGACGTCGTTCGCGCACGGGTTCTCGCCGAGCAGGTAGGCGCCGTGGCCCGCGGCGTCGACGCTCACCAGCCGGGCCCGGTCGCCGAACTTCTCGCGCAGCAGTTCGGCGCCGCGGTGCGGGGTGGGGACGTCGCGGCGGTTCTGCACCAGCAGGATGTTCGCCGGGCCGTCGGCGAGCACGGGGACCGGCGGCTCGGCCGGCTCGTGCGGCCAGTACGCGCACGGGATGATGTTCGCGGCGGCGGCGCCGTAGAGCGGGTACCGCTCCCGGTCCTCGGCCACGGCGTCGCGATAGCGCCGCACCTCTTCGGGCCAGTCGACGTCGTTGCAGGTCACCGCGAGGAACACGGTCCACGAGTTGTCGAACGAGGCGAGGTCGGGCACCTCGCCGGTGTCGGGCGGCTCGGCGCCGGTGCGCAGCGACTGCCACAACCCGGCCAGCACCGGGTACTGCCGCTCGTTGAACAGGTAGGCGAACACGCTGCCCCGGAAGATGGCGCCGGTCAGCCCGTCCACCGGCTCCCGGTCCAGCCGGTCCGCCAGCTCCAGGTAGGCGGCGCGGACCTCGTCCGGGGTGCGGCCGAGGCCGTAGGTGTCGTCGCGCTCCGCCGCCCAAGCGGCGAAGTCGGGGAATGTCTGCTCCATGCCGAGGGCGTAGCGGCGCATGCCGTCGCGGTCCAGGTGGGTGTCGCCGACGATGCTGTCCAGCACCACGCGGTCGGCGCGGTCCGGGAACATCGAGGCGTAGGCGGCGCCGAGCGCGCTGCCGTAGGAGTAGCCGAGGAAGCTGGCCTTCTCCTCGCCGAGCGCGGCGCGGATGGCGTCCAGGTCGCGGGCCATGTCGGCGGTGCTGATGTGGCGCAGCCGGTCGTCGGGGTCGTTGTCCGCGCACTGCTGGGCTACCCCGCGGACGACCTCGGCGCGCGCGGAGACCGCCGCGTCGTCGACCGCGTACGGCGGCAGGTTGCCGACGTACGGCCCCTCGCCGGTGAAACCGCACTCGATCCGCGCGGAGTGCCCGATCCCCCTGGTGTCCATGCCGATCACGTCATAGCTGTCGGTGACGCTCGCGGGCATCCCGCGCGCCACCAGGAAAGCGGGGAACGCCAGCCCGGACCCGCCCGGCCCGCCCGGGTTCAACAGCAGCACGCCCCGGCGCTTGTCCGGGTTCGGGCCGGCCAGCCGCGAGATCATGATCTCGATCTCGCCGCTCGCCGGGGCGGTGTGGTCCAGCGGGACCGGCACGGTGGCGCAGTCCAACCGGGTCGGCGCGGCCTCGGCCACCACCTCGGCGGGGCAGGGGCTCCACGCGATCGGCGGCGCGGGCTCGTCGGTGCCGCACGCCGCCGCGGATGTCGCGCCGACGACGATCGCCGCCAGCACGGCGATGGTGCGGGGTAGGCCGTTCATCGAGTTGTCCTCCTGGGTTCCCGGTGCGGAACCGATTCGACACCGTGCCGCCGCGGCACAGTCAAGACCGGTCGGACTGCGGCACTTTCGGCCATCGGTGTGCGATCTCCAAGATCGCTCCGGCGCCGCAGTGGTGAAAGTCCCAGACATCCGCGCGCGGCAGCCGGGAAGCGCTGCGCGGCAACTACGGTGGCTCCCGCGGGCCGGGTTCAGCGGCGAGCCGCCCGCCGCTTTCGATCCCGGATGGATTGTCCGGGAACACTATTCGCATTCACGCGTGAGGTCTCTCGGATGAACGAACGCTGGACGCTCCGTGCCCTGATGGTCACGGCAGCCACCGCATGCCTGCTCGCGACCGGGCCGTACCCGGCCAACGCCGAGGAGGATCCCGGCGCCCCCTCCGGGCTCCAGCAGGGCATCGACAGCGTCGTTCCCGCGCCGGCGCTCCCGCCCGGCCCGCCGGTCGACGGTTTGACCCCGGAGCAGGCCGCGCTCCTGCACGCGGTGCATTCGCCGCCGACCGGCGACCCGTTCTTCGACGCCACCCCGGCCGGGCTCGCGGCACTGAACCCCGGCGACATCCTCGAGCAGCGCGACGTCACCGCGTCGGCAGCCCTCGTGGTCGGGGTGCCGATCGCCCGCGCCACCCTGGTCAAGTACCGCTCGACCTCGGCGACCGGCGCGGCCGCGTTCGGCACGGCCACCCTGGTCGTCCCGCTCACCCCGTGGACCGGGGGCGACCGGCCGGTGCTGGTCGACAACCAGCCGATCAACTCACTCGGCACCACGTGCACCCCGGGTTATGCCCTGGCACACGGCCCGGCCTTCAAGAACTTCGCCACCGACTCGATCCCGCCGACCGCGGCCTGGGGGCTGAACCAGGGCTTCGCCGTGCTGGTCACCGACCACGAGGGCCCGAACATGGCGTACGCGGAGCCGAACGTCGCCGCGCACGTCGTCCTGGACGGCATCCGCGCGGTCCGCGCCACCCCCGGCTTCGGTGACAGCCGGTTCGCGCTCGGCGGCTACTCCGGCGGCGCCATCGCCTCGCACGGGGCGGCCATGCTGCTCGGCGAGTACGCCCCCGAGCTGCGCGACGCCGTGGTCGGCGCCGCGATGGGCGGGCTGGTCACCGACAACCGGGTGATCGCCGACCGGTTCAACGGCAACTTCGCCTCCGGGGTGCTGCTCGCCGTCGTCCTCGCCTACTCGCGCGAGCACCCGGAAATCCTCGACCGGATGAACCACCTCGCCACCTGGGCGGCCACCTCGCCACTGAACGCGGTGTGCGGGCAGGCCATCGGCTTCCTCGGGGTGATCGGCATCCCGATCGACGTCGCCGCGAACGTCGCCGACGCACTGGACAGCGCGGTCGCGGACGAGATCTTCGCGCGCACCGACCTCAGCGACCGCACCTCGCAGGTGCCGCTCTACATCTACCACGGCGCGCACGACCTGTGGATTCCGTTCGACGGCGCGCAGCAGCTCTACCAGCGGCAGTGCGCGCGCGGCGTCTCCGCGGTCTTCCGCAGCGAGCCGGGTGAGCACCTCATCGCGCTCCCCGGCGGCTTCCCCGGCGCCGCCGCGTGGCTCGGCGCCCGGCTGCGCGGCGAGCCTGCCCCGAACGAGTGCTGAATCGCGCCGGTAGCCGCTAGGCTGCCGGGCGAAGGGGACCGCTTGCGAGGAGAGCCGATGACCGCAGCCCCGACTCCGCCCGCTCCCGTGGACCTGAACCACAACCCGCACCTCTCCGGGGTGTTCGCCCCGCAGCGGCGCGAGGTCTCGGTCGCGGAGCTACCGGTCACCGGCGTGCTCCCGGCCGACCTGAACGGCACCTACTTCCGCAATGGCCCCAACCCGCGCTTCGACCCCATCGGCACCTTCGTCTACCCGCTGGACGGCGACGCCATGGTGCACCGGGTCACCCTGCGCGACGGCGCCGCGAGCTACGCCAACCGCTTCGTCCGCACCCCCATGGTGGTCGCCGAGGAGCGGGCCGGGCACGCGATCTGGGCGGGCATCACCGACCTCTACACCCCCGGCCCCGAACTGGTCGGGCCGGAGCTCGCCGGAACGAGCAGGGAGCTGCCCGACATCAATGTGGTGGCGCATGCCGGGAAGTTGCTCGCCATGGCCGAGAGCGAGCAGCCCTACCGCCTCGACCCCGGCGACCTGGCCACCCTCGGCCGCGACGACTGCGCGGGCGCCATGGCGCTCGGCAGCACCGCGCACCCCAAGCTCGACCCGCGCACCGGCGAGCTCGTGCTCTTCACCTACCGGCTGGAGCCGCCCTACCTGGCCTGGTCGGTGGTGGCGCCGGACGGCGGGCTGCGCCGCGCCCCGACCCCGGTGGACGGCGTCGACGAGCCGATCATGGTGCACGACATGGCGCTCACCGAGCGCTACATCGTGCTCTTCCTCGGCCCGCTGATCTTCGACATCCCCGGCATGCTGAACGGCGGCTCGCTGCTGGACTGGCGGCCGGGCAACGGCACCGGGATCGCGCTCATCCCGCGCGACGGATCGCCGGTGCGCTGGTCGCACACCGAGCCGTTCTGGGTGTGGCACTTCGCCAACGCGCACGACGACGAGCAGGGCCGGGTCGTGGTCGACTACGTGCGGTGGAGCTATCCGGGCGGGCTCGCGGAGGTCGCCGAGGAGCAGCGCGGCGGGGTGGAGCGGGCGGTGATCGATCCGGAGTCGGGCGCGGTGCGGCGCACGGTGCTCAGTGACCGGTTCGTGGAGTTCCCGCGGATCGACGACCGGCTGATCAGCCGTCCGCACGGCACGGTCGCGACGGTCTCGAGTGGTCCCGGGCGCAATGCGCTGGTCTTCCTCGATCCCGAGCGCGACACCGAGAAGGTCTGGAACGCGGGCGATCTCGCGGTCGGGGAGCCGGTCTTCCTGCCCGGCGCCGAGCACGACTACTGGGGTGCGATCGCCACCGACCCGGGCGATATGAGCTCGCGGTTCCACGTTCTGAGCGCCGAGGATCCGGCGGCGGGGCCGATCGCCTCGATCCAGCTGCCGCAACGGGTGCCCGCCGGGTTGCACGGAGCGTGGGTGGGCGCGGACAGCGATGTTCTCGACCCGCCCTGATCCGAACGGCGCCTGCGCACCCCGCCGGCTCCCGGTGGCCGGGCCCGGTGGCGCGGTGCCCGCGGCGTAGCCGGACCCGGGGTGCCGCTACGGCATCTCCACCGTCTCGGCACGCTCGATCTCGGCGAAGGCGCTGCGGACGGCCGCGGTCGCCCGCACCCGCGCGACCGCCGCGAGATCGGCGATGAGCAGCAGCGCGGCGGGCTGGGTGACGGCGGGCGGGGGCGGGACCTCGTCCGGCTCGGTGACGCCGAGCGCGCCGGTGAGCGCGGCGACGAAACCGGCCGGGTCGAGGTCGGGCAGCCAGGCGAGGGTCGCGCGGACCGTGCGCGCGAGCGCGGCCTGGATGTCGTCGGCGTCCAGGCCGTCCGGGTGCGCGACCTCGAGCAGTTCGCGCAGGGCGGCGCCGAGGACCAGCCCGGTCTGCTCGGCGGGCAGCGCGGCGAGGTCGGCGGCCGCCTCGGTGAACGCGGCCGCGTCCTGCGCGGTGATCGCGGTCAGCGCCGCCTCGATGCCGCGCTCGATCTGCCCTGCCGTCGTCGCCACGCGGCTCTCCTTCCGTCGCGGCCACTGTCTCACGCGGGGCCGACGGCTCCGCGATCGGCGGCGTCGATCGGGCATTCGGCACCGATGATCGCGAGACGGCGCCGGGAAGGCCGCGGATGTCGAGTACCGTTCGCACACTTGCCTTTTCAGCGCATGACCGGAGGCGCCGGGGGATGTTCACGCGCGCCGCGCCGCCCGCGCGGACGGGTACGCTCGGCACCACTTGCCCGTCTCGGCGCCGAAGTGGGGGTGACGATGACCGCCGACATCGAATCGACCGGCACCGACCTGATCGAGGTACTGACCGAACTGGCGAGCCCGGCGGGCCGCGCCGACCCGTACCCGCTGTACCGGCGGCTGCGCGCGCTCGGGCCCGCCGTGCTCGACCCCACCGGCACCCTGCTGGTCACCGACTACCGGCTGGCCGCCGCGCTCATCCGCGACCACCGCTTCGTCAAGCGCCCCGAGCTCGCGCTGAACGCAGCCGGTTTCGAGCACTGGCGGGAGCGCCCCGCGCTGCGGCTGATGTTCACCAGCATGCTGGTGCGAAACCCGCCGGTGCATACCAGGCTGCGCCGCTCCGCCGCGGGCACCTTCACCGCCCGCCGGGTCACCGGGCTGCGCCCCGCCGTCGAGCGCATCGTCGACGACCTGATCGCGGAGCTGCGCATCTCCGGCACCGCCGACTTCATCGAGGCCTTCGCCTTCCCGCTGCCGGTCACCGTGATCGGCGAGCTGCTCGGCATCCCGGAGCCGGACCGCGCCCGGTTCCAGCTGCTGGTCCGGCACTGGACCGGCGTCCTCGACGGGCTGACCCCCGAGATCGTCGACCGCGCCGACCCGGCCGCCGTCGAGATCGAGACCTACTTCCGCGAGCTGCTCGCCCGCCGCCGCCGCGAACCCGCCGACGACCTCGTGTCCGCGCTGAGCCAGGTCGACGGACTCGCCGACGACGAGATCATCACCACCGCCGCCCTGCTGCTCGCCGCCGGTTTCGAGACCACCACCGGGCTGCTCGCCAACGGCCTCGTCGCGCTGCTCGGCCACCCGGGGGAGGCGGCGGCGTTGCGCGAGCGACCCGAGCTCGCGGTCGCGGCCACCGAGGAACTGCTGCGCTACGACTCACCCGTGCAACTGCTCTCCTCGCGCACCGCGCCCGAGGAGCTCGCGGTGGCAGGCCGGGTGCTGCCCGCCGGGCAGCGGGTGGTCACGCTGATCGGCGCCGCCAACCGCGACGCGGAAGTCTTCCCCGATCCCGACGTACTCCGGCTGGACCGCGCCGACGAGGCGCCGCTCTCCTTCGGCGGCGGGCTGCACTACTGCCTCGGCGCGCCGCTGGCCCGGCTCGAAGCGCAGATCGCCTTCCCGGCCCTGCTGCGCGCGTTCCCGGATCTGGCGGTCACGGGTCCGGCTGTACACCGCGAGGGTCTCGCCCTGCACGGGTTGATCGAGCTTCCGGTGACGACTGGGCGAGCGGTCCGACCCAGGTCGCGCGTGCCACGGCAGTAGCAGTGGTGACCCCGTTTCGAGCGTCTCAGCGCACGAGCAGCCGCTCGCGCGCCGCTTCGTACTCGACGGCGAGCCGGTCGACGACCGCGGCGGCCGGACGAACCTCGCTGACCGCGCCGACCCCGTGCCCGGCACCCCAGACATCGCGCCACGCCTTGGCCCCGAGCGCTCCGTCATCACCGAAGTCGATCGCCCCTGTCTCGGCACCGGCGAGCCGAGCCGGGTCGAGCCCGGCGGCGACGATGCTCGGCGCCAGGTAATTCCCGTGCACCCCGGTGAACCGGTCGGTGTAGACGATGTCGGCGGCGCTGGAATCGACCACCATCTGCTTGTACCCGGGCACCGCGTTCGCCTCCTCGGTGGCGATGAACAGCGACCCGATATAGGCCAGATCGGCCCCGGCGGCTTCGGCAGCCAGCACCGAGCGCCCGTGCGCGATCGACCCGGAGAGCGCCAGCGGCCCGTCGAACCACGCCCTGATCTCCTGCACCAGCGCGAACGGCGACTGCGTCCCCGCGTGCCCGCCCGCACCCGCCGCCACCGCGATCAGCCCGTCCGCCCCCTTGTCCACGGCCTTGCGCGCGTAGGCGTCGTGGATGATGTCGTGCAGCACGATCCCGCCGTAGGCGTGGATCCGCTCGTTGACCTCGGGCCGCGCCCCCAGCGAGGTGATCACGATCGGCACCCCGAACTCCTCCACCAGCGCCAGATCCTCCGCCAGCCGCGCATTCGTCCGGTGCACGATGAGGTTCACCGCGAACGGCGCGCTCGGCGCCTCCGGATGCGCGGCATCGTGCGCTGCCAGCGCCTCGGTGATCCGCGTCAACCACACCCGCAGCTCGGCGAGCGGGCGCGCGTTCAGGCTCGGGAACGAGCCGACCACCCCGGCGGTGCACTGGGCGATCACCAGATCGGGGCCGGAGACGAGGAACATCGGCGAGGCGATCACGGGCAGGCGAAGGCGATCGACCAGAACGGACGGCAGGCTCACGGAAACATCCTCGGGGCCGGAAGTGGGGCGCACCGAGCATATCGGTACGGTCGTGCCGATCCGGGAGCCCCGAGCGCGGCTCGGGGTGCGCGAGCCGCCGCCCGCCGACGCCGATACGGTGGGTGTGGTTCGGTACGGATCGGGGAGGGAGCGGACGGTGCCCGCATTGACGCCGGGGGCGGTCTTCGCCGGCTACACCATCGAACGGCTGCTCGGCGCGGGCGGAATGGGCGAGGTGTACGTCGCGCGGCACCCGCGGCTGCCCCGCTCGGACGCGCTGAAGGTTCTGGCCGCGCAGTTCGGCGCGGACGACAACTACCGGCGCCGGTTCGAACGGGAGGCGGACCTGGCGGCGTCGCTGTCGCATCCGGGCATCGTCGCGGTGCACGATCGCGGGGCGACCGAGGGCCGCCTCTGGATCGCGCTGGCGCTGATCGACGGCACCGACCTGTCCGCAGCGCTGCGGGCAGCACCGGGCGGATTCGCCGCGGGCGAGGTGGCGCGGGCGGTCACCGAAGTCGCCGACGCTCTGGACTACGCGGGCGCCCGCGGCCTGATCCACCGCGACGTGAAGCCGGCCAACATCCTGCTCGCCCGCACCGGCCACTATCTGCTCACCGATTTCGGCATCGCCCGCATGGGACCGGAGAACTCCGACCTCACCGGCACCGGAATGACCCTCGGCACCATCGCCTACGCCGCGCCGGAGCAGCTGCGCGGCCTGCCCGTCGACCCCCGCGCCGACCAGTACTCGTTCGGCGTCACCGCGTATCACCTGCTCACCGGCGCGCAGCCGTTCACCGGCACGAACCCGGTCGCGGTGATCATGGCGCACGCGCAGCAGCCGGTGCCGAGCGTGCGCCCCCGCAGACCCGATCTGCCGCCCGCCGTCGACGCCGTCCTCGCCAGGGCGATGGCGAAGAGTCCCGAGCACCGCTTCCCCACCAGCAGGGACTTCGCGGCGGCGCTCACCGCCGCGCTGCGCGAGTCGGCTCCCCGCCTCGCCCCGACCGCGCTGAATCCGGCGCAGCCCGGCCGTCTCGCCGCCACCACCGTCAACCCGGGCACGACCGGAAACCGCTCCTTCCCCCGGGCGGCCTGGCTCGTCCTCGCGGTGGTGGCGCTGCTCGCCCTCGGCGCGCTCGGCCTCCGCGCCTGGTGGCCGGACGCGGGCGCCGAAGAGGCCGCGCGGCTGCCGCGGGTCCCCGTGACACCGATCCTGCCGTCCCTGGCCCAGCGCCCCGGCACGCCGGTATGGACCCTGCCCGGAGACCTTCCGCCCGGCGCCACACCCTCCGGGGTGTCGGCGCTCGGCGGCGATGCCGATGTCGTGCTCTTCCTCCGCGAGTACTACCCGGAGTCCGGCGCCCGCGTCTCTCGGCTGGAGATCGTCGACGCGAACACCGGGCAGCGCCGCCCCGGCACCGCCCCGGTTCTCCTCGACGGCGAGCAGGGGCGCCCGCTGCGCTGTGTCGTCGCCGCTGGATCGGCGGCCTGCGAACTCGCTGCCTCGGGGTCTTCCCTCGACACCGTGGTGTTCATCGACCTCACCACCGGGCGGGTCGCCGCCGCGCTCCCCTCCGCCGGGCGGATCGAGCGGCTGCTCGCCGCTGGCGACCGCTTCGTCCTGCTCGACCGGCCGACGCGCGAGCCGAAACCGCGGACGGTGCGCTCCTTCACCACCGACGGCCGCGAACTGCCACCGATCGGCCGATCCGGCACCCCGCAGGACCGCGACACCCTCGACGTCTTCGACAGGGCCGGGCTCGCGGTGTTCAACTCCGCCCCCGATCCCGCCCAACCGCTGTCGACCTGGGAATTGCGGGTGATCCGCCTCAGCGACGGCCGCGAGATCTACCGCCGCGCCACCGCCGAACGCCGCGCCGACCGGGACTGGAACGTCTTCGTCGCCGGCTTCGTCGTCGACGACGGCGAATCCCCCGCCGCCATCCACGACACCGACGGCAACCGCACCGCCGACCTGCCGGACGGCTGGCGCCCCAGCGAGCGACCCACGCTCGGCACCGACCCGGTCGAGACCTCGGTGCCGACCGCCATCCGGACCTCGAAGGGAAAGACGACCTACGCCGGCATCGGCCCGGACACCGGAACCGTCCTCTGGAAACAGGATTCGTACGGCGTCGACGACTCCCCCGGCACCGTCCCGCTGCGCGGCGTCGGCACCCTGCTGCTCACCAGCAGCGACAACGGCCGCGTCGTCGACGCCTACACCGGCGACTACGTCATCCCCGGCGTCGTCGGCCAGGGATCCGTGCTCGGCACCGACGGCACCCGCATCGCCGTCACCCGCTCGACCAGCGGCTCCGGCCCTCGGCACCGGCTGGAGGTGTGGAGCGGCGACGGCGAGGTCTGGCACATCGAGAGTGAGCAGCCCCCGGTCGCGATCGCCGGAAAGATCTACCTCGGCGATATCCGCCTCCTCTGAACGCGATTCGACCAGGAGTACCCGTGAATCCCCTCCGCTGGAGCGCTACGGTACCGCCCCCGCCGGGCTCGGCGTCGAGGACTGCGTCATCTACGTCGGCTACAGCGACAACCGCACGGTCGGCGTCATCCTCCGCCGTCCCGCCACGCCCACCACCCCGTCGCCCACCGCTACCGACAACCTCTGCGCACGGCACCGGATCACCCTCCGCGACATCCTCGACCGTGTCCCCTGGACGTCAACCTCACGGTGCGCGACGGACTGTACTCGGACCTGGTTCGTGCCGCCGTCGACGCAGTTGCCCCGAGTAGACGGCCCGGTCAGTCGCCGGCGTTGTCGAGCGCGGCGCGGATTTTGTCCGGGTCCATGCCGAAGCCGGCGAGGCGGTTCAGTGGGATGGAGGCGATCATGCGCATCATGTCCATGCCCATGGCACTGCCGTCACCCATGGAGTCGGTCATGCCGCCGAACACCTCCGCCAGCGCGGCGGCCGCCTTCGGGTCGGCGAGCGCCTCGCCGAGCGTCGAGTCCGCGGTGATCGGGATGCGCACCTGGTCGCCGGGCAGCTCGAGCGCGGTCTCCGCGCGCAGGTCACGGCTGGAGGCGCCGGCCCAGAGCCGGTAGCGGCCGGGTTCGACCACCCAGCTGTCGGTGCGGGTCTCCCAGTAGGCCAGCTCCTCCCGCGCCACGTCGATCGTGACCTGTTCGCTCGCACCGGGTTCCAGCTCGCTGGTGACCGCCGAGCCGATCAGGGCGCGCACCGGGCGCTGCACCTGCGATTCCGGGACCCCGGCGTAGAGCTGGACGACCTCGCGGCCCGTCCGGGTGCCGGTGTTGGTGACGGTCAGCCGCACGGTGAGGCCGTCGCCCGCGGTTTCGGCGGTGAGGTCGGTGTGGTCGAAGGTGGTGTAGGAGAGGCCGTGGCCGAAGGGGTAGCAGACGTCCATGTCGCGGGCGTCGTACCAGCGGTAGCCGACGAAGAGCCCCTCGCCGTAGCGGACGTGCGAGTTCTCGCCGGGGAAGTTCAGGTAGGCGGGGGTGTCCCGCAGGCGGACCGGCACGGTCTCGGCGAGCCGCCCGGAGGGGTTCACCACGCCGAACAGCACGTCGGCGATGCCGCCACCGCCCGCCTGGCCGAGCAGCCCGCCGTCCAGCACCGCGGGCGCCAGGCAGGCGACCGGTTCCAGCCGCAGCACGCCGCCGTGCGCGAGCACCACGACGGTGTCCGGCTGCGCGCGCACGACGGCCGCGAGCAGCTCGAGCTGGTCGGCGGGGAGTTCGATGTGCTCGCGGTCGAAGCCCTCGGATTCCTGGTCGGCGGCGAGGCCGAGGAACAGGACAGCCGCATCGGCCGCGGCCGCCGCAGCGGTCGAAACATCGCGATCGGTGCCGTCGTGGTGGGTGACCGTGCCCTCCCCGGCCAGGGCGCGGATCTCGTCGAGCGGGGTGTCGAGGCGGGTCGGGTTCACGTGCGAGCTGCCGCCACCCTGGTAGCGGGGTTCGGTGGCGAAGGTGCCGAGCACGGCGATCGAACGGCCCGGGGTCAGCGGAAGCAGATCGCGGTCGTTCTGCAGCAGGACGATGCTCCGGGCGGCGGCCTCCCTGGCCAGGCGGTGGTGCTCGTCGGCGAACAGCTCGACCCCGGTGTCGCCGGTTCCGGCTGCCTGCGCGGTGCCGCCGCCGGGCTCCCCCGCGTCGGCACCGCTACTCGCGGCCCCGTTCCCCGCACCGGCGGCCGCTCCCCCGGCTCCGCCACGGTCCTGCGCCGCGCGGACCCGCGCGACCAGCCGCGCCACATTGGTGGCGGCGGCATCGACCGCCTCCGCGGACAAACTCCCGTTCTCGACCGCGGCGACCACCGCCTCGTCGCCCGCCCCGGCCCCGCCAGGCATGGTCAGATCCAACCCGGCCGCGACCGACGCGACCCGGTCCGACACCGCGCCCCAGTCGCTCACCACGAGCCCGTCGAACCCCCACTCCCCGCGCAGCAGGTCGGTGAGCAGCCAGCGATCGTGCGCCGCGTGTACGCCGTTGATCCGGTTGTACGAGCACATGACCGTCCACGGCCGTGCGGTCCGCACGATATGCGCGAAGGCGCGCAGGTAGATCTCGCGCAGCGGCCGCGGATCGATATCGGAGCTGGCCCGCATCCGATCGTGCTCGGCATTGTTGGCCGCGAAGTGCTTGAGCGAGGCCCCCACCCCGGCGCTCTGCACACCCTCGACCCAGGCAGCTCCGAGCCGCCCGGTCAAAGAGGGATCCTCCGAGTAGTACTCGAAGTTCCGCCCGCCGCGCGGATCCCGCTTGATGTTCACCCCCGGCCCGAGCAGCACATCCACCCCGAGGGCCCGCGCCTCCCGCCCCAGCGCCACCCCGACCCGCCGCACCAGCGCCGGATCCCAGCTCTGCGCCAGCGCCACCGCCGGCGGGAAGCACGTCGCGGGCTCGCTCCCCGCCAGCCCCAGGTGATCGGTGGCGCCGGTCTGCCTGCGCACCCCGTGCGGGCCGTCGGTCAGCACCAGCGACCCGACCGGCCCGATCGCCTTCGTACTCCAGAAGTCCGCGCCGCTGCCGAGCGCCGCGCGTTCGGCCAGGGACAGATCGCTGATATCGCTCGCCATCGAGACTCCTCAGGGGTGGGGTACTGAAAACAGTATGTCATTCGGTTTTTGTGGGCAAGGTGCTCCTAGTACAGTCACGGCGTGACTCGGCGCGGCTCGTATTCGAAGGGAATCGCCAAGCGCGAGGAGATCCTGGAGACCGCGCTCGAGCTGGTCGCCCGGGTCGGCTACGGCCGGACGACGGTCAAGGAGCTCGCCGATGCGGTCGGCCTGAGCCAGACCGGGCTGCTGCACTACTTCGGCAGCAAAGAGGAGCTGTTCACCGCGATCCTGGCCCGGCGGGACGCGGACGACCGCGCAGCCTTCCTCGCCCCGGACACCCCGCCCGAGCTGCCCGAGGGGCTGGTCCGCCTGATCCGGCACAACGCCGAGGTACCCGGCCTGGTCGAGCTGTACACCCGCTTCTCCGCCGAGGCGGTCCGCCCGGAGCACCCCGCGCACCCGCACTTCCGCGACCGCTACCGCGAGATCCGCCAGCTGATCGCCGAAACCGTCGGCGAGCTGCAGCGCGCGGGGCAGCTCCGCGCCGATATCGACCCCGAGCGCTTCGCCGTGCTTGCCGTGGCGCTGCTGGACGGGCTGCAGGTGCAGTGGCTGTACGACCCCGAGGTCGACATGGCCGAGCACCTCGCGCACCTCTGGGCCCTGCTCGCCCGCTGACCTCCGGCACCCGCTGGCTACGATGAATTAGCCGCGAACGAGGGAGCCGGGATGACGAGCACCGCGTCGGCGCGCCCGGCCGCCATCCGCCGGGCCGCGCTGGAGTTGTTCATGCGCCAGGGGTACCCGGCCACCACCATGAGCGAGATCGGCGCGCTGGTCGGTATCCGCGGGCCGAGCCTGTACAAGCACGTGGCCTCCAAGCAGGAGCTGCTGGCCGAGATCATGGACGGCATCATGGACGCCCTGCAGGACGCCCACCAGCGCGCGGTCTCCGGAACCGCCGACCCGACCGAGCGGTTACGCCGGGCGGTGGAGGCGCACGTGCGCTACCACGCCAGGCACCGCGCGGAGGCGTTCGTCGGGAACCGGGAGATCCGCAGCCTCACCGAGCCGCATCGCTCGGCGGTGCTGGCCCGGCGCGCGGAGTACGAGCAGCGGTTCCGCGCGCTGATCGCGGACGGGGTGGCCGCCGGGGTGTTCCGGGTGACCTCCACCCGCGTCGCCTCCTACGCGGTGCTCGATCTCGGCATGGGCGTCGCCACCTGGTTCCGGGACGACGGCGAGTTCAGCGAGAACGAGATCGTCTGGCAGTACGCCGACTTCGCGCTGCGGCTGGTCGGCGCCGAGTGATCAGGTGACGGTGAAGCCGCCGTCGACGGCCAGCGTCTGCCCGGTGACGTAGCCGCCCGCGGCCCCGGCAAGGAAGACCACGGCCGCGGCGAGCTCGGCCGGGTCGCCGAGCCGGTTCACCAGCACCCGCCCGATCTGGCTCTCCAGGTAGCCGTCGCTGTACTGATCGGTCATCTCCGAGGTGAAGAAGCCGGGGGCGATGGCGTTCACCCGGATGCCGCGGCGCCCGCTCCACTGCTGGGCCAGGTCGCGGGTGAGCCCGATCAGCCCGGCCTTGCTGGCGGCGTAGGCGGCCTGCGGCAGCCCGGCCGTGGTGATGCCGAGCACGCTGGAGATGTTGACGATGCTGCTGCCCGGCTCCATCACCGCGGCGCAGGCCTGGGCCATCCAGTAGCAGCCGTTCAGGTTCACGTCGATCACCTGGGTGAACTGCTCGGGGGTCTCGCGCAGCGCGGGGACCGCGGTGCCGATGCCCGCGTTGTTGACCAGGATGTCGACCCGGCCGAACTCGCGCACCGCGGCCTCGACGACCGCCTCGGCCTCGGCCGGGTTCGCCACGTCGAGCCGCACCGGGAGCGCGCGCTGCCCGGCCTGCTCGACCAGCAGCGCGGTCTCCTTCAGCCGGTCCACCCGGCGGGCGGCGAGCACCACGTCGGCGCCCGCCTCGGCGAGCGCGCGCGCGAAGGCGACGCCGAGCCCGGACGAGGCGCCGGTCACCACGGCCACCTTGCCGCGCAGGCTGAACAAATCGAGTACGCCGGCCACTCCGACCTCCTGGCAATTCGTGAATCGGTCCCGATCAGGCTAACAACCATTAGCCGCTGTCGTACGCTTGCCCTTCGCCCCGAGCACGGAGGATCGGCCGTTGCACAGTTCCGCCATCGACCTCGCCGCCGTCACCGCCTGGCTGGATCGGCTCGGCATCGCGCGCTCCGGCGCGATCACGCTGCAGCGCATCGGGTTCGGGCAGTCCAACCTGACCTTCCTGGTCCGGGACGAGGCGGAGCGGCGCTGGATCCTGCGCAGGCCGCCGCTCGGCACGCTGCTGCAGTCGGCGCACGACGTCGGGCGGGAGGCGGGCATCCTGCGCGCACTCGAGCCCACCGACGTGCCGGTGCCGCGCGTTCTCGGCGTCGCCGACCCCGGCGCGGTCACCGACAGCACCGCGGTGCTCATGGAGTTCGTGCCCGGCGTGGTGATCGACGAACCCGCCGTGCTCGAGGCGATGGGCCCGGAGCGCAGACGCGCCCTCGCGGCTCCATGATGGCGGTGCTCGCCCGGGTGCACGCCGTCGACCTGGACGAGACCGGGCTCACCGGCCTCGCCGGGCACGGCCCCTACGCCCAGCGCCAGCTGAAACGCTGGACCAGGCAGTGGCGGGAGAGCTGGACCGGCGACAGCGCGCCCTTCGACGCGATCACCGAGCGGCTGGCCGCGAGCATCCCGGAGCAGCGGGAACTGCGGCTGGTGCACGGCGATTTCCACCTGCGCAACGTGATCACCGCACCGGACGACGGCACCGTGGCCGCCGCGCTGGACTGGGAGCTCTCCACGCTCGGCGACCCGCTCGCCGACATCGGCTACGCCCTCGCCTTCTGGCCCGACCCGCAGCTGCCCACCTTCGGCCTCGGCCTGCCCGCGCTGCCCGGCATGCCGGACCGCGCCGGCCTCGCCCAGCTCTACCTCGACGCCACCGGCCGCGACCGCACCGCCCTGCGCTTCTGGTACGTACTGGGCATCTGGAAGATCGCCGCCATCTACGCCGGGATCATCCGCCGGGTCGAGGCCGAGCCGGCGAACCTGGCCGCAGGCGCCGCGCCGCGCTCGGCCGAGGTGCTGGCCCTGCTCGACGCCGCCGCGCAGGCCGCCGACGAGCCGCCCTTCTGAGGCTCACGGGTTCGGCACCGCGGCGCCGTCGCCGACGGGAAGCACCGCGGTGCCGTCGCCGATGGGAAGCACCGCGGCGCCGTCGCCGACGTAGGCCGCCCACAGCTCCCGGTAGGTGCCCTCGACGGCGAGCAGCTCGGCGTGCGTCCCGGTCTGCTCGATCCGCCCGCCGCGCACCACCACGATGAGGTCGGCGTCGGCGGCGGTGGCCAGCCGGTGCGCGACGACGAGGGTGGTACGTCCCGCGGTGAGCACGTCGACGGCGGCGCGCACCCTCGCCTCGGTGGCGAGGTCGAGCGAGGCGGTGGCCTCGTCCAGGATGAGGATGTCCGGCTCGACGAGCTGCGCCCGCGCCAGCGCGAGCAGCTGGCGCTGCCCGGCGGAGAGCGCGCGGCCGTTGGGGCCGATCGGGTGGTGGTAGCCGTGCTCGAGTCCGGCGATCATCTCGTGCGCGCCGACCGCGCGGGCGGCCCACTCGATCTCGGCGGGTGCGGCGCCGGGGCGGCCGTAGGCGATGGCATCGCGCACGGTGCCGCCGAAGAGGAACGGCTCCTGCGGGACGATGCCGAGCCTGGCCCTGAAGTCGGCGAGCCGGTAGCGGCGCAGGTCGACACCGTCGATCAGCACCGTGCCCGCGGTCGGGTCGTAGAACCGGGCTAGCAGCTTGACCAGCGTGGACTTGCCCGCGCCGGTCTCGCCGACCAGCGCGACCTTCTGCCCGGCGGCGATGCTCAGCCCGACGCCGGTGAGCACCTCGGGGGTATCGGGGTGGTAGGCGAAGGCGACGTCGCGCAGCTCGATCCGCCCCCGCAGCCGCTCGACCGGCACGGCGTCCTCGGCCTCCGGGGTGGCCACCGGGGTGCGCAGCAGCTCGCCGAGCCGGTCGACGCCGACGACGGCCTGCTGGTAGCTGTCGAAGACCTGGGACAGCTGCTGGATCGGGGCGAAGAGCAGGTCGATGTAGAGCAGGAAGGCGATCAGGGTGCCCGCGGTGAGCACCCCGTCGCGCACGTCGCGCACGCCGACCGCGAGCACCGCCGCGGTGGCGATCACCGACATCAGTTCGATGAACGGGAAGAACACCGCCATCAGCAGCTGGCTGCGCAGCCGCGCGTTCCGGTACGACCAGGATCGGCGCTCGAACTCGGTGCGGTTGAACGGCTCCCTGCGGTAGGCCTGGGTCACCGCGATGGTGTCGACGTTCTCCTGCAGGTAGGCGTTCACCGCCGACACCCGCTCCCTGGCCAGCACGTAGGCGGGCACCGAGAGCCTGCGGAAGGCCGCGGTGGAGAGCACCAGGATCGGCAGCAGCGCCAGCACCACCAGCGCCAGGCGGGGCTCGATCAGCAGCATGGCGATCACCACGCCGCCGACGGTGACCGTGCTGGTGAGCGCGGTGGCCAGCCCGGTCTGCAGGAAGGCGGAGAGGCCGTCCACGTCGGTGGTCATCCTGGTCATGATCCGGCCGCCGAGCTCGCGCTCGTAGTACTGCAGCCCGAGCCGCTGCAGGTGCGCGAAGGTCTTCACGCGCAGGCCGTAGAGCAGCCGCTCCCCCGCCCGGCCCATCACCCGCAGCTGCCCGACGCCGATCACCCAGTCCACCAGGCAGACGACCAGCGCACCGGCGGCCGCGAGCAGCACCACGTCGCGGGCGCCCGCCAGCACGCCGTGGTCGATGCCGTAGCGGACCAGCACCGGGATCAGGATCTGGGCCAGTGCGTCGAGCGCCACCAGCCCGAGCCCGGCCAGCAGCGGCGCCGCGAAGGGGCGGAGCAGCCGGGCGGTGCCGAAGTCGGGGTCGGGGGTGCGGGCGAAGGAGTCGGCGACCTCGGGTTCGCCGGTGACCGGCGGCAGCGCGTCGATCTGTGCCCTGACGTCGCCGCTCGGTGGCGCGGCGGTCATCATGCCGCCGCCCGCGCCGCCGCGGCCGATGCCGCCGGGCGAGCCGGCCGCGCGCTGGGAGAAGGCGGCGGCGGCCTGCTCCAGCATGCGGTCGTCGTCGGTGCTTCCCGGCGGTCCGATCCAGAGTGGCGCGGTGGCCGATCGAGCCGCGCCCGCGGGTGATTCGGCCTCGATCTCGCCGAGGTCCGGCGGGGTGAAGAGCGCGCGGAAGAGCTCGCCGGAGGCGCGCAGCTGCTCGAGCGTGCCGAGCTCGGCCACCCGGCCGCCGTCCAGCACGGCGACCCGGTCGGCGAGGGCCAGCGTCGAGATCCGGTGTGCGACGACCAGCGTGGTGCGGCCGCGCACCTCGGCGGCGATGCGCTGGAAGATCCGCTCCTCCACCCTGGCGTCGATGGCCGAGGTGGCGTCGTCGAGAACCAGCACCGGGGCGTCGGTGAGCAGGGCCCGGGCCAGCGCGATCCGCTGCCGCTGCCCGCCGGAGAGCCGCTGCCCGCGCTCGCCGATCCTGGTGTCGAGGCCGAGGGGCAGTGCGGCGACGAACTCGTCGGCGGCGGCCAGGTACAGCGCGTGCCGGATGGCGTCGTCGGTGGCGTCCGGGATGCCGTAGGCGACATTGGCGCGCACGGTGCCCGCCACCAGGTGGGTGTCCTCGAAGACCACCGCGACCTCGCCGCGCACGCCCGGCAGCTCGCGGATGTCGGTGCCGCCGAGGGTGATGCCGCCCGCGTCGGGGTCGAGGAGGCGCGGGATCAGCAGCGCGAGGGTGGATTTGCCGCTGCCCGCGCCGCCCGCGATCGCCACCGTCTCCCCCGGCTCGACGGTGAGGTCGAGCCCGTTCAGCACGGTGGTCGAGCCGAAAGTCACGGTGACGCCGTGGAACCCGAGCCCGGGCGGCTCGGTCGCAGCGTGCGGTTCGGCCGCGGCGCCGACGGCGGGCGCGGCCGACGCGGTGGCCGACGGCTCGGTCTCGATCACCTCGCGCACCCGGTCCAGCGCGGCCCTGCCCTGCTGGCTCACGGTGAGCAGCATGGCGAACTGCCGGATCGGCGCGACGAACGAGCCGAGGTAGGTCATGAAGGCGAGGAAGGTGCCGAGGCTCACCGAGGCGTTCAGCGCCAGCACCCCGCCGAGGACCAGGATCAGCGCCTGGCCGATGGCGGGAACCGACTGCACCGCCGGGGTGAACCGGCTGGTGATCCGGTTGACCCGGAGGCGGGAGCGGTAGAGGTCGCGGGCGGTCCCGGCCAGCTCGTCCAGCTCGCGCCGCTCCTGCCCGAACCCCTTCACCACCCGGACGCCCGCGACCGCCGCCTCCACCCGGATGGCGACCTCGGCGGCCTCGGCCTGGGCGTCCCAGTTCGCCGGGAAGAGCTCGCGCTGGCTGCGTCTGGTCAGGATCCACAGCGCCGGGATCATCGGCACCGCGATCAGGGTGAGCGTCGGCGACATGACCGTCATCAGCACCAGCGCCGCGATCAGCAGCAGCACATTGCCGGTGACGATCGGGATGAGCTGCAGCAACATCTGGATCAGGGTGACGTCGGTGATCGCCCGGCTCACCACCTGGCCGGTGCGCAACTCCCCCTGCGCGCGGCCGTCCAGCCGCAGCAGCGCGGCGAAGAGGTCGCGGCGCAGGTCGTGCTGCACGCCGAGCGAGAGCTGTGAGGAGGTCACCCGGCGCACGAAGGAGGCCCCGAAGCGCAGCAGCCCGAGCCCGAGCAGCAGGAACGCCCAGGGAAGTACCGATGCGACGGTGCTGGTGAGCGTGTCGACCACATGCCGCACGATGAGCGGGAGGCTCGCGGTGAGCAGCGCGGCCCCCGCGGCACCGGCGGCCGCGCCGTACACGGCCCTCGGATGGGCCCGACATCGACGGATCAGATATCGGATCCAGTCGCCGCCCGATTCGTTCGCTGAGGTAACCACTTCTCCATTCTGCGCGATCACCGCGCGACCGCGAGCGGATCCACGGCGTGGTCACTCGGTGCGGAAGAGGCCGCGCTCCTGCGGGATCGGTGCGACCCGGTCGACGAAGCGGTCCGGCCCGGAGGCCAGCACCGCGGGCATTCCCACGGGAGGATCGGCGGGGCCGGGAGTCGAATCCGCCCAGCGCTCCATGGCGTCGAGCGGGGCACGGAAGAGGCCGTCGAGCGCGACGGCGGCGCCCGCGGCCTCCAGCACCTGCCCGGTGAAGGTGGAGGCGGCGATCAGCTCGCCGGGGTCGCTGCTCGTCACCGAGTTCCCGCGCACCGTCTCGACGTAGCTCTCCCGGACGGCGGGCACCTCGGGCAGGCTGCGGTCGACGATCACCACCGCCTCGGGGTCGAGGATGTCGACCAGCATGGCCACGATCCGGCCGAGGACAGCGGCCCGCTCGACGAAGAGTTCGAGCGCGGCCGGGTCGGCTCCGGCGGCGGCGATCAGCTCCGGGATGGTCCGCACCGGGATGCCGGCCGCGGCGGCCCGGCGCAGCAGGGCATGGTCGGAGTAGTCGTCGCGCGGCGGCTCCGTACCGCCGGCCAGCCGGGAGATCGAGCCGGCCGACGACCGCGGCCCGTAGTGCACCCGGCCGTGTACCGCGAAGGCCGCGTCGATCACGTTGCCGACGAAGAGCATCACCGCGCTGCTGGTACCGCGCAGCCTGCCGAAGAGCTGCTCGGCGTGCATGAGCGCGCGGGCATGGCTGTCCAGCTCGACCGGGAGCCCGGTGGCCGCCTCCAGCCTGGCCCGCACCGGAACGTCGTGCCAGCGCAGGAAGGAGTGCTCGAGCACGATGCCCGCCCACCGGTCGACCCGTCCGCCGATGGCGACCCCGACGGCGAGGACGCGGTGACCGTCCCCGGCGTCGCGGACGCGGGTGATCGCCGCGCCCGCGCCGGTGAGGATGTCGTCCGGGTCGAAGGAGCGGTGCGGGATCTGGCTGCCGCGGAGCACCTTCCCGGCGATGTCGACCACCGCGACGGTGGTCTGCGCGGCCGCGATGTGCACCGCGATCACCACATTGCCCGCGCTGTTCAGCGCCAGCGGCGAGTACGGCCGCCCGATCCCGGAGAGGCTCACCGCCTCCGGCAGCTCGATCAGCAGCCCGGCCGCCAGCAGCGACCGCGACTGCCAGGTCACCGTGGCCGGGGAGACGCCGACGTGCCGCGCGACCACGCCGCGCGGCACCGGACCCAATTCCAGCACCGCCTGCAACACCGCGGCCGCGCTGTTGTCCGTCACCGTCGCCTCCACCCTCCGCGTCGTCTCCGCCCAACGCTAGGAGCGCCGGGGGGATAGTTCGAAGGCTTCGGCGCAGCCTGATCTATTTCGCTCGCGTCCTGTTCAATGCCGCGCGGGCGGCGAGGAAGTCGTCGACGAGGCGCGCGCAGGCAGCGGGCGAGGCGTCGCCGAGCCCGACCAGCCGGGTGAAGACCAGCGGCCCGACCAGCTGGATCAGCACCTGAACCCGGTCGTGCTCACCGAGCACCGCGCGCGCCTCCGGCCCGTCGAGCAGCTCGTCGAAGGGCACCCGGTACTGCTCGATGAGCCGGGCGCGCAGCGCGCTCGTCGCCGGCCCGTCCCCCGGGTCGGTGGCGAGCCAGGCCACGGTGGCGAGGTGCAGCGGCGCCTCCTCGATCACTGTCGCCTGCCGGGTGAGCAGCTCGACCAGCCGATCGCGCAGCGTGCCGTCGGCCGGGGCGTGCACCGGCGGCGGCAGCAGCCGCTCCAGGGTGGCCGCGCGCAGCTGGGCGGCGCTGGAGAAGTGCCGGTAGAGGGTGGTGCGCGCGACCTTCGAGACCTTCGTCACCGCATCGACGGTCACCGCGTCCAGCCCGCCGCTGCGCAGCAGCGCCGTAGCCGCGTCCAGCAACCGGGCCCGGGACCGCAGCCTGCGGGGATCGGTCTCCGCGGTATCCGTCATGCTCGACAGCATCCCTCGCTCCCGGTGTGGTTCGCCGTCGACCCCCTATGATACCGATAGTACCGCTACGATACTGATAGTTTCGTTTCTCCGAGAGGGCGATGATGGCGATGCGGGTGTGGAAGTCAGGAACGTGGATCGTGACCCTGGCGTGCCTGGCGCTGGTGCTCGTGGTCGGCTCGATGGCCGCGCTGTACACGGCGCTGCCGGACATGGCCGTGCGCACCGGGGCCGATCAGCACCAGCTCACCTGGATCGTGGACGGGTACACGCTGACCCTGGCCTGCGTGGTGCTGCTCGGCGGCGCGCTCGGCGACCGCTACGGCAGGCGCACCATGATGGTGCTCGGGCTGATCGTCTTCGGCGCGGCCTCGGCGATCCCGCTCTTCGCGGAGGGGCCGACCTGGATCATCGCGGCGCGGTGCGTCTGCGGTGCGGGCGCGGCGCTCGTCATGCCATCCACGCTCTCCCTGCTCACCGCGAGTTTCGGCGAGAAGCAGCGCGGGCTGGTGGTCGGGGTGTGGGCCGGTGTCTCTGGCATCGGCGCGATGCTCGGCATCCTCGCCTCCGGGCTGCTGCTGCGGTTCTCGTCCTGGACGTCGATCTTCGTCGCCATGAGCCTGGCCGGGGTGGTGCTGGCGCTCGCCTCGTTCTCGCTGCCGGAATCGCGGGACGAGTCCGAGCCGCCGATCGACCTGCTCGGCGCGATCACCTCCGGCGCGGCGGTCGGGGCGCTGGTGCTGGCCGCGGTGCAGGTGCCGCTGCACGGCTGGACCCACCCGGCGGTGCTGATCCCGGCGGCGCTCGCGCCGATCGCGGCGGCGGCCTTCATCGCGGTGGAGCTGCGAGTGGCCCGGCCGCTGCTGGACGTGCGGCTCTTCGCCGACCGCGGCTTCGGCACCGGCACCATCGCGGTGATGCTGCAGTTCCTCGTCTCGTTCGGCGTCTTCATGGTCTACGTGCAGTTCCTGCAGCTGGTCTTCGGCTACTCGCCGCTGCAGGCCGCCTTCGCCATGGCGCCGATGATGGTTCCCATGATGGTGCTGGCGGTGATCGCGCCGAAGCTGGCCGAGCGGTTCGGGCTGCGAATCCTGCTCGGCGCCGGGCTGGCGATCATCGGCGTCGGGTTGCTGCTGCTCGCGCAGACCGACGCGTCCAGCACCTACGGCGACATCGTGCTGGCGCTGCTGGTGATCAGCGCGGGCGTCGGGCTCTCGACCTCGCCCGCCACCGCCGCCATCGTGGCGGGCACGCCGGTGGAGCAGCACGGCGTCGCGGCGGCGGTGAACGATGCCGCGCGCGAGATCGGCGCCGCCGTCGGCATCGCCGTGGCGGGCAGCATCCTGGCGGCCGGGTACGGCGCCCGGATCGATCCGGTGGTCGAGCGGCTGCCGGAGCAGCTGCAGGAGCCGGTGGGCGATTCGCTGGCCGCGGCGCTGGCGGTGGCCGAGCAGGCGGGGCCGGCGGGGCAGCCGCTGGCCGATGCCGCGGTCGACGCCTTTGTGTACGGCGCCCACCAGGCTCTGGTCGCGCTCGGCATCATCGCGCTCGTCACCGCCGCCGTGGTGAGCGTGTGGGCGCCGGGTGTCAAGCGAACGGCGCCGGTGCCCGCCGAAGCCGAACGCAATTCTGGACAGTTGTCCGAAGCAATGTCCGGTACCGGCGATCATACACTGGACACATAGTTGTATGCCGGTCTACGGTGACGCCGACGGCGCGATGCGCGACAGCGACGAAGGCAGGTTCACCATGAAGACCAAGGGTGCTCTGATCTGGGAATTCAACCAGCCCTGGACGATCGAGGAGATCGAGATCGGCGCACCGCGCCGGAACGAGGTGGCGATCCGGATGGAGGCCGCCGGGATGTGCCACTCCGACCACCACCTGCAGACCGGCGGCATCCCCATGGCGGGCTTCCCGGTGCTCGGCGGGCACGAGGGCGCCGGGGTGGTGATCGAGGTCGGTGACGGCGTCGAGGACGTCGCGGTCGGCGACCACGTGGTGCTGTCGTTCATCCCGTCCTGCGGCAAGTGCCCGTCCTGTCAATCCGGGCTGCGCAACCTCTGCGATCTCGGCGCGCTGCTGCTGGGCGGCGCCTCGGCCACCGACGGCTCGTTCCGGATCACCGCCCGCGGCGAGAACGTCTACCCCATGTCGCTGCTCGGCACCTTCGCCCCGTACATGGTGGTGCACCGCAGTTCGGTGGTGAAGATCGATCCGTCGATCCCGTTCGAGGTGGCCTGCCTGGTCGGCTGCGGCGTCACCACCGGCTACGGCTCCGCGGTGCGCACCGCGAACATCCGACCCGGCGAGGACGTCGCGATCATCGGCATCGGCGGGCTCGGCATCTCCGCGCTGCAGGGCGCGGTGAACGCGGGCGCGCGGCACATCTTCGCGGTGGACCCGGTGCCGTGGAAGCGCGAGCAGGCGCTGAAGTTCGGCGCGACCCACGCCTACGCCACCACCGAGGAGGCCACCGCCGCCTGCGCCGAGATCACCGCGGGCGGCATGGCCAAGAAGGTGATCGTGACCGTCGGCGAGGTGCGCGGCGGCGACGTCGACCTCTGGATGGGCATCACCGCCAAAGCGGGCACCTGCGTGCTCACCGCCATGGGCAACCTGATCGACAACCAGACCACGCTCAACCTGGCGATGCTCACCCTGTTGCAGAAGAACCTGCAGGGCACCATCTTCGGCGGCGGCAACCCGCACTACGACATCCCGCACCTGCTCTCCATGTACCAGGTCGGCAAGCTCAACCTGGACGACATGGTGACCAGGCAGTACCGGCTCGAGCAGGTCAACGACGGGTACCAGGACATGCTCGAGGGCCGCAACATCCGCGGTGTGGTCCGGTACACCGACGCGGATTGGTGAGCTACCCGGCCACCGGGGCAAAGCGCTCGTCTGTGTAGCGGCGCAGGTTGGCCAGGAAGCGGCGGAAGGTCGCGTTCATCAGCGGCTGCCCGAGCGCGCCGGTGAACCGCGCGGGCCCGGCCAGTCGGTTCGCCAGCGTCCAGGTGAGCCGGCAGCCCCCGGCGGTCGGCTCCACCAGGTAGTCCTCGGCGAAGGCGGCCACCGCCTTCGTCGAGCAGGCGTTGAAGCGAAACGCCATGCGGCGATCGGGCTCCCAGATCAGGAACTCCTCGTCGCCGATGATCCCGCCGCGCATCTCGACGGTCCTGGTGGTACCGACCCCGATCGGCGGCGCGCTGGTCCAGGTGACCTCGGTGATCACGCCGGCCCAGCGCGGCCAGGCTTCGGCGTCGGCGAGCACCTCGAACAGTTGCGCGGGGGTGATGGCGAGATCGACGCTGTTGCGGAACCGGTTCGGCGCGTTGCTCACGAAGTCGGCGTCGACCGGTTCGCAGGGGTGCAGGGTGGGCACGGCTGAATCCTCCCGAGGTCTCGTAGCTGATCTTTCACCGTACCCTCTGCGAAACATGGACCACCAGATGTCCGAATGAGCCGATCGCGCCTTACCCCGCCCCCGCCGGGCGGCGCGGGGCGATCCGAGATAGTCTCCGCCCCAGACCTATTCGGTGGAAGGGCGGGACGATGACGGTTGCGGGGCGCCGATGAGCGCATTCGCCGACGCTTTCCTGGCACTACCGCCCCGGCACAACCCGCACCGCGACGCCGCCGCCGCGCACGTCGACGCCTGGGTGCACGGCCACGGCCTGGTCGAGCGCGACGCGGTGCGCGCCCGGTTCACCGAGACCGATTTCGGCGCCTTCGCCGCCGCTACCTACCCGGCCGCCGACGCCAGCGGCCTCGCGCTGGTGACCGACTGGCTGGCCTGGCTCTTCCTGCTGGACGACCTGCTGGACGACGGCTCGCTCGGCCGCTCGCCGGACCAGCTGGCGACGCTGCTCACGGCCATCATGGCGGTCCTCGCGGGCCGGGCCACCGACCCCGGCGCGCCGGGCATCGTGCGCGCCCTCGACGATCTGTGGCGGCGCACCGCCCCCGCGACCGGCGAGGTCTGGCGGCACCGCTTCACCGGGCACGCCACCCAGTGCGCGCTGGCCGTGGTGTGGGAGGTGGACAACCGGGTGCGCGGCGTCGTGCCGGCCGAGGCCGAGTACCTGGAGCGGCGCAGGCACACCGGCGCGATCTATCCGTGCATGGATCTCATCGAGGTGGTCGAGCGGATCGAGCTGCCGGAGGCGGTGTACCGCGGCGCGGCGTTCACCCGTGCCATCGACGCCGCCTGCGACGTGGTGTGCTGGACCAACGATCTGGTCTCGCTGGACAAGGAGGCCGCGCTCGGCGAGTACCACAACCTGGTCATCCTGCTCGAGCACTGGCGCGGGGTGGAGCGACGGGCCGCGGTGGAGCTGGGCCGGGCCCGCGCCGCCGAGCGGCTGCGCGATTTCCACGGCGCCGAGACCGAGGTGCTCGCCGCGCATCCGGAGCACCGCGCCGAGCTCGGCGCCTACCTGGCCGGGATGCGGTCGTGGATGCGCGGACACCTGGACTGGTCCGCGAGCTCCGGCCGCTACCGCGTCGGCGCGGACGGGGGGACCGCGGGATGACCGTGCTCTCGCATCCGGTGCAGCCCATTCTGGCCCGCACCCGGCAGCAGCTCCTCCCCGTGCTGAGCGCGGCGATCGACCGGCTCGACGGCCCGCTGCGGCACATGTGCGGCTACCAGCTCGGCCTGCTGGAGCTGGACGGCACCCCCACCGGCCGGCTCGACGGCAAGCTGCTGCGCCCGGCCTTCACGCTGCTCTGCGCCGACGCCACCGGCGCGCGCACCGCCGACGTGCTGCCCGCGGCGGCCGCGGTCGAGCTGCTGCACAATGCCTGCCTGGTGCACGACGACGTCATGGATCGCGATCTGCTGCGCAGGCACCGCCCCACGGTCTGGGCGCACTTCGGCATCGGCGAGGCGATCCTGGCCGGGGACGCGCTGATCGGGCTCGCCTTCGAGGTGCTCGCCGACCGGGAGCACCCGGCCGCGCGCGCCGCGCTGAGCCACCTCGCCGTCACCCTGCGGCAGCTCGGCCAGGGGCAGGAGCGTGATCTGCGCGCCAGCGCCGAAACCGAGGTGAGCGTGGCCGACTGCCTGGCCACCTTCGCGGGTAAGACCGGCTCGCTCTTCGGCTGCGCCTGCCGCTTCGGCGCGCTCTTCGGCCCGGCCGGGGCGGAGGCGGAGCGCTTCGACCGGTTCGGCACCGACCTCGGCATCGCCTTCCAGCTCGCCGACGACCTGCTCGACATCTGGAGCGACACCGCCGTCACCGGAAAACCCGCCTCGGACCTGCGGGCTCGCCGCAAGAGCGCCCCGGTGGTCTACGCCCTTGCGGCATCGTCCGAGCTGCGCGACATCTACGCCACCGACGCCGAGTTCGACGACGCCACGACCGCCCGGGTGATCGCGCTCATCGAGGCCACCGGCGCCAGGGCGTGGACCGAGGGCGAGGCGAGTGCCCGCACCAGGGCCGCCTGGGGCGAGATCGACGGCCTCGCGCTGGATCCCGCGGCGCGCGGCGAGCTGGCCCAGCTCGCCGCCGCCATCCTCGAGGCGGGCTGAGCGCCGCCGCACCCGCTCGATCGCCCCGGCCCGGGCTCCGCCCTCGGTGTACCGGGGCCGAGCCTCAGCGCAGGTGCTTGCGCAACCGCTGCGGATCGTCCTCGAGGAAGCCGCGGTCCCAGTCGGCCAGCGTCGCGGCGGCTTCGTAGCTGGAATCGAGGAACTCGAGCAGCGTGCGGTCCGGGTCGGCCGACTCGGCGACAGCCTCGTACGGCAGCACGAATTCGCCGAGTTCGCGGCGGTATTCGGCGGCTTCGGGGCCGATCGGGTGCTCGGAGTAGCCGGGCGGCTCCGGGTAGGCGTAGGCGTAGAAGGCGCCCTCCTCGCCCCCGCCGGGCCAGAAGCCGCAGCTCGCCAGCTCCTGCGAGTACCCCTCCAGCATCACCCAATCGGCGCAGTTGGGCGCACCTCCCGGATGCGGCGGCGCGGTGCGGCCGGAGAACCGGGTACACGCGAGATCCATGGCACCCCAGAAGAAGTGCACCGGGCTCGACTTGCCGACGAAGCGCGACCGGTAGATCCCGAACACCCGATCCACCTGGATCAGCTGCCGCCAGAACCGCTGCACCGCGGCACCGTCGTAGGAGGCGTGCGTGGTGTCCTGCTCGAACGGGATCGCCACCTGGACCTCGTTCGGCACCGGCCGGATGGTGGTCGGCACCCGCAGCGCGGCGAGCGTCTCCGTCACCTCGCCGTAGAAGTCCGCCACGCTCTTCGGCTCCAGCGCCACCGCCCGGCTCTCCCCCGCGCTGGTCCGCGCCAGCAGCCGGTGCTCGACGAAGTCGAACTCCAGGTCGAAGACACCGTCCGCGTAGGGAATCGCCGAGGTGGTCAGCCCGCGTGGGCTCACGTACAGCGCGACCTCCCACCAGTGGTTGACCAGCGGCGCGTGCGCCATCCGGATCTTGCCGACGATCTGGGTCCACATGTGCAGCGTGTCCCGGGTGTCCGTCCACTCCGCGACCCGCAACCGAGGCCAATTCCCGCTCATGCTCCGAGCTTGCCACAGATTTGCCGAATCGGAGGCTTGCATATACGTACACTTCTACTTATAGTTACCCTATACATATACACCTACGTATAGGAGTTCCGATGACCGTCTTCAGCACCCCCGCCCCGATCGCCGCCACCGTCGACGTGCCCGTCGGAAATGTCACCGTGACCGCCTCCGACCGCGCCGACACCGTGGTCCAGATCCGCCCCGCCGACCCGTCGAACAAGACAGACGTGCGCGCCGCGGCGCAGTTCCGCGTCGAGTTCACCGGCACCGAGCTGACCGTTCGGCTGCCCCGCGGCCGCTGGAACCCGTTCGGCGGCACCCCGTCGGTCGAGGTCGAGGTGCTGGTGCCCACCGGCTCCCGGCTGACCGCCGGCCTCGCGATGGGCGGGCTGCGCACCGCGGGCGCCTTCGACGGCTGCGCGCTGACCGTCGCCGACGGCGACATCCGGATCGAGCGGCCGCGCGGCGCGGTCACCGCGGTGGTGGCGCGCGGCGACATCCGGGTCGAGGACGCGGCGAGCGGGGTGCTCCGGCTGGAGACCTCGACCGGCGAGCTCGCGGTCGGCATCCGCCCCGGCAGCGCGGCCCGGCTGGCGACGCACGAGTCCTTCGGCCCGGTCCGTAACCAGCTGGATCCTGCCGCGCCCGGCGCCGAGCTGGTCGAGGTGCACGCGCGGAACTCGTACGGCCCGATCGTGGTCGGCCACGCCGTCGCGGTCTGAGCAGCGCGACAGACCCCGCGAGTTCTCGCGGGGTCTGTCGGCGGTCAGGCGGCGACGCGGCCGAAATCGAGCTTGACCAGCTGGTCGGCGCGGTCGAAGTAGCGGTCGTCGTGGGTGATCACGATGACGGTCTTTCCCCGCCGCTTCAGGTCGGTCAGGATCTCGCCGTAGAAGACATCGCGGAAGCGCGGCTCCTGATCGGCGGCCCACTCGTCGAAGAGGTAGATCGGGCGGTCCTCCAGCAGCGCGGTGAGCAGCGCGAGCCGCTTGCGCTGCCCCTGCGAGAGCGCGATCGTGGAGAGCTTCCCGTCCCGCACCGTCACCTTGTGCGCGATCTGCAGCTGCTCCAGGTAGTGCCGCACCTCGTCGTCGATGCCGGGCCGGTCGAAGCCGAGGTAGTCCTCGAAGAGGTGGAAATCGGTGAACACCGCCGAGGAGTTCTGCCGGAACCACTCCACGTTCTCGTGGTCGATCTTCTCGCCGTTCAGCGAGATCGAGCCGGTGCGCGGCACGTACAGCCCGGTGATCAGCTTGGCCAGCGTCGACTTGCCGCTGCCGTTGCCGCCGACCACGAAGGTGATCTGCCCCGGCTCGAAGACCAGGTCCAGCGGTCCGAGCGCGAACCCGGAGGCCTCCGCGGCCTCCAGTACCGGCGCACCCATCGGCACCGGGTGGTGGTCCCGGCCGCCGTGGTCGATGCGGCGGCGCCCGTTGACATCCGGGGCGGGCGCGGCGGGCGGCCCGCCGGGACGCGGGTGCCCGGGGTGTGCCCCGCGCGGAGGCGGGCCACCGGGCGGCCTGCCACCGGAACGCGCGCCGGGCCGTCCGCCCGGGTGTGGCGGGGGCGCGCCCGGGCCGTCCTCGAACGGCGCGGGCGGCTCGCCGGCGTAGTGGTAGCCGACATTGCTCAGCTCCAGCCGGGCCGACTCGACCACCGGACGCTCGGTGTAGGGCAGCTGCTCCTCGTTGTGCAGCGTCGCCATGGACAGGTTCATGGTGCGGATCTTGGCCAGCGCCACGTCACCGCGGACCAGGTCGGGCAGCCGGTGCATGAAGTTCTGCATCGGCATGGCGAGGAAGGTGGTCACCAGCACGTACCCGACCATCACATCGCGTGGCAGGTCGAGCGCGGCGGCGATGGCGAACAGGACCAGCGCCATCGTGCCGAGCTGCAGGAACTGCCCGAGCCCCTGTGCCACCGAGAACTTCTGGCTGGCGTCGACGTTCTGGTCGCGCAGGGTGCGCGCCGAGCCGAGCAGGTGCCGGTCCATGAAGTCGCGGCGCCTGCCGCGGTGCAGCTTCAGCTCCTTGATCCCGAGCGTGACCGCCTGGAACGAGCTGAGCAGCAGGTCCTCGTTCTCCCGCGCCCGGTGGTAGATGGCCCGCACCCGGCGCAGGAAGAGCTCGACGCAGCAGATGCCGACCAGGGTGCCCGCCACGCTGATCGCGAAGATCGGCCCCGACAGCACCGCGAGGAAGACGAAGCAGCCGACGATGGTCGCGACGTCGATGCAGATCGCCGGGATCGCGGTGACCGCCTGCGACAGCGAGCGCACATCCTCGGTGAGCGTCGCCAGCAGCCGGTGCGAGCCGAGCCGCTCCAGGTGCTCGAGCGGCGCGGAGACCACGCCGCCGCTGAGGTCGGCGCGGAGCCGGAAGATGGCCTCCTGCGCCAGCCGGATCAGCAGGATCTGCGAGATCAGGCCGCTCACCAGCAGGACGACTCCGGTGAGGACGAACCGCGTGAGCAGGTCGTCCGGGTGCGGCCCCGGCGCCACCACCTTGTTGATGAGGGTGACCAGGTAGGTGTTGGCCGCGCCGGCCACCAGACCGGCCGCGACGACGCCCGCGATCCGCACCAGGGAGATCGAGATGAGGAATCTGATGAGTTGCATGGTTTTCTGTGCTTTCGGAAGTGCCGGCGGGTGCGATTACCGGCGGATGATGTCGAAGATCATGCCTTCGAGCGTGACGCCGGGGGCGAAGGAGAACGCCACGCCGGTCGAGACGGGTGCGGTGGAATCGGCCAGGCCGACCATCCGCTGCAGCACGAAGATCAGGGAGACGCTGAGCATGTTGCCGTGCTCGGCGAGCACGTCCCAGCTCACCGCGGCGGCCTCGCTCGGCAGCCCGAGCGAGCGCGCCGACTCCTCGATGATCTTCGGGCCGCCCGGGTGGATCGCCCACAGCGCGACGTCGGACTTGCGCAGCCCGTGCTCGGCGAGCCGCCGGGTGACCACCGGGTCGACGCCGTCGTAGATGTACCTCGGCAGGTTCTCGGCGAGCTCGCAGGTGATGCCGTTGTGGTTGACGCCGAGCACGATGCCGTCCTCGGCGTCGTCCAGCAGGTGGCTGAAGCTGTCCCGGATGACGACCTTGCCCGGGGTCAGCGGCTGGTGCACCTTGCTCGCGCCGATCACCACCGCGCCGCAGCCGTCGCCGAAGAGGCTGTGCGTGATCACGTCGTTGACGTCGTCGGCGAAGACGGCGTTCACCGAGCTGAGCTCGATGCAGATCAGCATGGCCTTCTTGTCCGGGTGTGCCCGGACGTAGTCGACCGCGGTGCGCATGCCGTTCATCGCGGCGGCGCAGCCCATGAAGTTGACCACCACCCGGCCCACCGCGGGCGAGAGCCCGAGCCGCTTGACCACGGCGACGTCGACGCCGGGGGCGATGAAGCCGGTGCTGGTCACGAAGATCAGCAGCCCGATCTCGGCCGGATCCTCGATCCCGGCCAGCGCCCGCCCCGCGGTGTCGACGGCCAGCGGGACCGCGTGCTCGTGGAAGAGGTTCATCCGCTCCCGGATGGTGCCCGGCTCGCGGCTGTAGGCGAGGAACTCCGGATCCAGCGGATCCACCGCGAGCCGGCGGGTGTCGATCCTGGTCTTCCGGTACACCCGGGCGATCCGGGTGCGCTGCCGCTCGTCGCCGAACAGCTCGGCGACCCGCTCGGCGGCGGCCGCCTGGTCGAAGACCCGCAGCGGCGATCCGGTCGCGATGCTCTCGATCACCCCGACCGTGGTCGGCGGTGCCGGCGGCAGCATCCGCGTCGCGATGTCGTGCCCGTGCTCCCCATCCGCCCGCAGGCGGGTTGTCCCCGGGCGTTTGCCCTCATCGATCGTTACAGACACGATCCTCTACCTTTCGCAATGATGCAGTGACGGTGGAATGCGGCTCAGACGGTGCCGATTCCGGTGAAGCCCTGGGCCGTGTAGACGGCGCAGGTCTTCAGTGCCGACGGCGAGCAGTGCTCGCGCACGAACCCCCAGTTGCGTTCTTTCGCCTCGTCGGAGCGGGAAAGCAAGTATGTCCGGATCTGTTTCGGGAAGCGGTCGGTGAAGAAGCTCTTCGCGGGCAGCCACTCCACCCCGAACTTCTCCGCCTCTTCGCGCAGCACGTCCTCGGTCGCGATGTTCGCGAAACCGCTGCGCTGGTAGGGCAGCACGTGGTGCACCCGGTGCGAGCTCAGCCCGGCGGAGAGGAAGCAGTCGACGTAGCGGTTGCCGACCACCTTCAGGTCGTAGGCCTGCTGGAGCTGGTTGATGCCCCAGTCCTCGGTGTCGGTGTGCGTCTCCTCGGTGTCCAGCTCGAAGTCGTGGCTGGCCACCACCAGGAAGGTGCTGATCCACAGCGAGATGACGAACTGCAGGAACCAGGCGAGGAAGTCGCCTGCGATGGTGAAGGCGACCAGCTCGGCGACGAGCAGGAAGCGCACGCCGAAGGAGCCGATGAAGTGCGGCAGCGCGCCGCGCATCGAGCCGTACATCTCCTTGACGCCGACCTTGCGGGTGAGCCGGCAGACGTCGAGCAGCCGGATCGTCATGCCGGTCAGCGTGTGTCCGAGTTTGTGCAGCGTGTGCACCGGCATCCGGTAGAGCCGAGGTACCCGCATCATCATGGTGAAGACGTTCTTCTTGATGTCGACTTCGCTCTGCGTGTGCGGATGGTGCAGCAGCGCGTGGCCGTCCGCGGTGACGAAGGAGAGCGCCACGTAGTTCAGGTCGAAGGCGTTCACCCAGACCTTGTTCATGCCCTTCTGCGCCCGGTGGATGGCGTAGTGCCCGAAGCCGGCGAGCGAGCTGCGCAGCAGCACCATGGCGATCACGAAGACCGGCAGCGGCATCCAGCCCGGCTCGAAGAGCCGCAGCCCCTGCACCGCGAAGTAGGCCACCGCCAGCACCGCGACCACGATGTTGAAGATGGTGTCCATCCGCTTGATCCGGGCGGCCAGCGCGGGCTCGCGGAGCCGGGCGCGCACCCGGTGCAGCAGGTCGTCGGAGTTCCCGAAGGAGTACTTCGGGGTGTCCCGCCAGCTGTCGAAGCCCTCCTTGAAGAGGAAGTCCGGCGCGTTGTTCTTCGGGTGGATGTCCTCCGGCGTCGCGTCGCGGTCGAGCGCGTAGCGCTCCAGCATCCGCTCCACGGCCTGCGGGTTCTTGTGGTACGACCCGATGATCGAGGTGATGTCCCGGTTCTTGGTGCGGCCGATGAAGAACTCGCCGCCCGGATGCTTGGAGATCCAGTCGCTGAGGTCGTAGGCCCGGCCGTTGTAGATCCAGACGTTCGAGATCGGGGGCGGCCCGTCGGGCGGCGGGGGACGACGGAAGTCCTGCTCCTCCGTCGCGGGGCGGGTGTCGGTCATCGGTGTCCTTCGTGCTGGGTTCCGCGGTGTCTCGGGCCGTATCGCTCGGACCCGGGAATTGATTTCAGACACCGAGCGGCCCGGCTCCACGCCGGTTCGGCCCGGAAGGTTATCCCAGGTCACATGGTCCGTCTCGGTGGTCATGCTCAGTATGGTGCGTCGTCTGGCCTACAGCGCACTGAACGATTCCTTAAGCCGGAACCGGGTCGCGACGCGTTTGCCGACGGCTCTATGCGAGACGACCGCGCACAGGGTAACGTTCCGGCCCGCAGCGGCTTCCGACCGTGGTCAGGCCATGGGTCGGCCACCGGAGATCACGGCCGGCGAAGGGCTCTTCCTCCGCCGGAGGGGTCGCTGCGCCCACCCCGGCAGCGCCTGCTGCCACTCCACCCCGGTCGCCTGCGACCACGCACTCTCTGGGGGCAACCATGAGTGACCCGACAACGTCCGAATCCACCGTCGCCCGGCGCGCAACCCGCCGGCTCACCCCGGTGCGCCTCGGCACCGCCGCCGTCGCGGCCTCGCTCTTCGCCGCCGTCCTGACCGGTTGCGGCAGCGACGATTCGAGCACCAGCAGCAGCAGCACCGCCGCGACCGCGACCGGCGCGCTGCCCGAGGCCGCGCAGATCGTGCAGGAGTCCGCGCGAACCACGCAGACCCTGCAGGCCGTGCACCTGGAGCTGGAGGTCGAGAACATCCAGAACCTGCCGGTCGAGAAGGTCGACGCGGACGTCACCAACCAGCCGCAGGGCCAGGGCGCCGCCCAGGGCAGCGCCACCGTGCGGACCAAGCCGGACGCGCCGTTCGTCGAGGCCGACTTCGTCGTCGTGGACAAGTCCATCTGGGTCAAGCTGGAGGACGGCAAGTTCGCCGACCTCGGCCCCTCCGAGAAGGTCTACGATCCGGGCATCATCCTGGACAAGGACAAGGGCCTGGCGAACGTGATCGCCAAGGTGCAGAACCCGAAGGTCGAGGGGCGCGAGAGCGTCGAGGGCACCGCGGTCGTGAAGGTCAGCGGCACCATCGACTCCGCGGTCATCGACCCGATCGTGCCCCGGGTCGGCGAGGGCGGCGGCACCTTCCCGATCACGCTCTACATCGCCGACGTCGCGCCGCCGAGCACCTCGGCCGCGGCCAAGCCGTCCGACGCGCCCTCCGCCGGCGACGGGCCGAACCTGGTGCGCGCCGTGATCGAGAAGGGTGACGGCACCATCAACGTCACCCTCTCCGACTGGGCCGAGCCGGTCACGGTGACCAAACCCGCCAACTGACGGTTACCCGGCCCGCGCGGGCCGGAACTCCGGGCCGGGTGCCTGCCGCGAATCCGCGACGGCCACCCGGCCTTTCGCGTTCCCGCGACAGTGCCCGTGGCGAACTCTCCCCGCGGCTACCTCGCGCCGGCGGCCCCGCGACACCCGCGCCGGCGGTACCCCGCGCTCGTGCCGAGCATGCCGACGCTACCCGGCGATCGCCCGGACGGGCCGGACGCAGGCCACGGCCTCGGGGCGCACTGCGGGCGCCACCCAGCGGCGCAGGTAGGCGCGCAGCTCCGCGCCGCGCCGCGGCGGCGCGGCGGCTTCCGCTCCCTCCGCCACGAAGGAGAGCAGCACGCGGACGAGGAACTCGATCAGCCCGTCGAACTCGGCGCCGGTGAAACCGTGCGCCGCCCAGTCGACATCGGTGCGGGTGAACGCCTCCCGGCAAGCGCCGAGCGCCACCTCCGACAGCGCGTACCGGGAGAACGCCGTTCCCTGCCCGGTGCTCATCAGCGCGGTCAGGTACCGCTCCCCCGGCAGCTCCTCGACGGTGAACGCGAGTCCCTCCACCGCCAGCTCGGCCGGATCGGCGCGTCCGGCCAGGTGCGCGACCAGCCGGTCGACGAAGCTGTCCCGCGCCGCGTACCCGACCGCGGCGACGAGCGCCTCGGTGCTCGGGTAGTAGCGGTACACCGTCTGCCGGATCACGCCGAGCTCCGCGGCCACGTGCGAAAGGCTGGTCCGGCGCGCGCCGTGCGTGTCGATGCACCGCATGGCGGCGGTCAGGATGCGCTCGCGCGCCTCCTCCGGGCCGCTCGGCGGCGAGCCGTTCCACGCCGGTCGTCTCATGGCTCCAGTGTGCGGGAGCGGGAGATCCGGCATTCCGCCCGGTCCCGCCGCCGGAGTTCAATCAGTGATTGAACACGCGATTGAAACGTGTTCTAATTCTGCCGTGGGACGAGCCGATACCGGGACGCGCGAACGCATCCTCACCAGCGCCGAGCGGCTGCTGCTCGAGGCCGGGTACGACCGGGTGTCGGTGCGCGCGGTGTGCGCCGCCGCCGGGCTGAACCCGGCCGCCGTGCATTACCACTTCGGCTCCAAGGAGGCGCTGGTCGCCGCGTTGCTGGAGGCCAGGCTCGGCCCGCTCTGGCAGACCACGCTCGACGATCTCGCCGCCGGCTCCCCCGACGTGCGGGCGGTGGTCGCGGCGCTGATCGCGCCGCTCGCCGAGCTCGCCGCCGACCCCACCGGCCGGCTCTACCTGCACCTGCTGGCCCGCCTCGTGCTCGGCAGGCGCCCGGTGCGCTGGGCGGCCACCTGGTTCCGGCTCGACCCGTGGGTGGCGCTGCTGCGCGACCTCGTGCCCGGCCTCGACGCCGCCACCGCCGAGCGGCGCTGGCTGCTCACCTTCGACCTCGTGCTCGGCCAGTTCGGCGACCCGCTCGCCGGCGACCGGGTGCTCTCCCCCGCCGCGGTGGCAGCCCTCACCGCGTTCGTGAGCGCGGGGCTCGCACTCTCTCCGGAGGAAGAATGAACGACGTGTTCGCCCCGGCCCAGCTGGGGCCGGTCCGGCTGCGGAACCGGGTGGTCAAGTCCGCGACCTTCGAGGCCCGCACCCCGGACGCGCTGGTCACCGATGACCTGATCGAGTACCACCTGCGCCCGGTGCGCGGCGGGGTCGGGATGACCACCGTCGCCTACTGCGCGGTGGCGCCGGAGGGCCGCACCGAGCGCAGGCAGATCTGGATGCGCCCGGAGGCGGTGCCGGGGCTGCGCAGGCTCGCCGACGCCGTGCACGCCGAGGGCGCCGCGGTGAGCGCGCAGCTCGGCCACGCGGGCCCGGTCGCCAACGCCGCGTCGAACCGGGCCCCCGCGCTCTCGCCGAGCCGGTTGTTCAGCCCGCTCGGCATGGCCGCCACCCGGCGCCCGAGCGCGGCCGAGGTGCGCGGGCTGGTCCGCGCGCACGCCGAGGCCGCGGTGCTGGCGCAGGACGCCGGATTCGACGCCGTCGAGCTGCATTTCGGGCACAACTACCTGGTCAGCGCGTTCTTCAGCCCGCTGCTGAACCGCCGCCGCGACGAGTACGGCGGAGCGCTGGAGAACCGGGCCCGGTTCGCGCGCGAGATCGCCACCGTGGTGCGCGAGCGGGTCGGTACCGGCATGGCCGTCACCGCCAAATTGAGCATGGACGACGGTGTGCGCGGCGGGCTGAAACTGCCGGAGAGCCTGCAGATCGGGCGCTGGCTGGAGGGGGACGGCGCGCTCGACGCACTCCAGCTGACCGTGGGCAGCTCGCTGCTGAACCCCATGTACCTGTTCCACGGCGACGCGCCACACCGGGAATTCGCCCGCGTCTTTCCCCCGCCGCTGAGCTGGGGGTTGCGGGCAGGCAGCCGCTTCTTCCTGCGCGAGTACCCCTACCGCGAGGCCTACCTGCTCGACCTGGCGCAGCAGTTCCGGCGCGAGCTGAGCATGCCGCTCATGCTGCTCGGCGGGATCACCACCAGGGCGACCATGGATCTGGCGATGGCGAAGGGCTTCGAATTCGTCGCCATGGCACGGGCCCTGCTGCGCGAGCCCGACCTGCTGCAGCGGCTGCGCGCCGACCCAGCAACCGAATCGCTCTGCACGCACTGCAATGTCTGCATGACGACGATATTCCACCGCACCCGCTGCGTGCTGGACCGCCCGGACCAGCCGGTGGCCGATGCTCCCGGCTGAGCCGGGTCTCCGCTCGCCCTCGGGCAATCTCCGGGTTATCGTGTCGGCGATACCGAGAGGGAGGTCCCGTGGGGACGCACGCCAGGGAGCACGGAACGGCCGGGACGGCATCGTATTTCGACCCCGGCGATCGCTGGGTCCCGGTCGACCGGCGCTGGTTCGGGATGGACCGGCGGACGCTGCTGCCCGCACTGGTGGTGCTCGCGCTGGCATTCCTGCAGGGCGTGCTGCTGCCGCGGCTGGACGCGGCGCTGCCGGACGACGACGTGACCGTGGCCGGTGACGTGATCGCCCTGGACGGCGGGATCACCTTCCCGGCCGAGCCGGGCTGGGCGCTGGTCGACGGCGAACGCGCCGCAGACGAGCCGAGCGGCCGGGGCTACCCGACGGTGGCCGTGCTCGCCCGCAACGGCATTCGGTTCACCGTGCAGACCGGCACCTTCGACGGGGACGCGAACGCGCTGCTCGACCAGATCGAGCGCACCGACGCCGCGCTCTCCGGCGGCCACGGGCTGACGGCGACCGGCGATGCCACCCCGATCACCACCGAGCGGGGCGCGACCGGGGTCGTCACCCGGTTCGCGGCAGCCCAGCTGGACGGCGTGCTCGCCGCGTTCGTCTTCGACGGCACCGGGGTGGAGATCGTTGCGGTCGGCCCCGCGCGACCGGACCAGGACATTCTCACCGACGTCGGCGCGATGATCGCCGGGCTCGGTCCGATCGGAGAGCGGGCACCGTGACGACCACCTCGACCGGCGATATCGACCGGGTCCGCGTCCTCGCGATCGAGCAGTCCGGCTGGGGCCGCTCCTTCACCTTCTACCAGCCGCGCAACCTCGCGTTCTGGGTCTACGTGCTGCTCACCGCCTCCGGGGCATTGCTGTTCGCGAGCCGGATCGGCAACACCTACGGGGCCTACAGCCGGGCCATCCTGGTCACCGCCGCGGTGTTCGCGGTCTACGGCGCCCTCCTCTGGTGGTTCACCCAGCACATCGACCGCTACGCTCGCCAGCCGACGAAGATCCTGGTGGTCGCGTTCTGCTGGGGCGGGTTCGCGGCCACCTGGGCCATGGCCTCCTACGCCAACACCGCACTGATCGGCATCTACGGCAAGCTCTTCGGGCACGCCTGGGCCCAGGACTGGGGCGCCGGGCTGGCCGCGCCGTTCACCGAGGAGACGGCGAAGGGCTTCGGGCTGCTGCTGCTCATCGCGCTGGCACCGCGGCTGGTGCGCACCGCCTTCGACGGCTTCATCCTCGGTGCGTTCCTCGGGCTCGGCTTCGAGATCATCGAGGACATCGCCTACGGCATGAACTCGGGCGCCGCCCAGTTCGGCGCCAACCAGGTGGACGCCGCGCTCGGCACGGTCTTCCTGCGGGTCGCCACCGGCGCCACCGGCCACCTGCTCTACACCGCGCTGTTCTGCGCCGGTCTGGTCTACCTGCTCGGGCGTCCGGCCGAGCCGCGCCGGATCGGGCGCGGGCTGCTGCTGATCGGCACCGCCATGCTGCTGCACGGGCTGTGGGATTCGATGGCCAACTTCGCCGGTGCGGGCATCGGCGCGGCGATCGGGCTGATCGTGCTGATCATGGCGGTGGCGCTGGCGATCGTGGTGCGGGTGTTCGCGCTGACCGTCGGCAGGGAGCGCGAGTTCCTCGCCGACATCCTGGCGCCCGAGGTGGCAACCGGCGCGATCACCTCGGAGGAGGCGCTCGCCGCGTGCGGGAACGCCAAGGCCCGGCGCGCGTTCCGGCGGGCGGGCGCGGACCGCGCGGCGCGGCGGCGCCGCGGGCACGTGCTCGACGCCGTGCACGACCTCGCCGACGCGCTCGCCGCCGAGCACGGCGAGGTGACCCCGCGGGTGGAGTTCGCCAGGGCCGAGGTGGCCCGGCTCCGGGACGGCAGGCCGCCGAGCGAGGCCATGCTGCCGGTGCCGCTCTGACGTCGGTGGCCGCTCGGCGTGCGTAGAGTCCGGGAATGGCCCGAACCATGCAGATCACCGACAGCATCGTGATCGCCGTCGACCCGGCGACCGCGTACGACAACATCGCCGACGTCACCCGGATGGGGCGCTGGAGCCCGGAGAACACCGGCGCCGTGCTCGACGCCCCCGGCCGCCCGGCCCAGGTCGGCGACACCTTCGTCGGCGCCAATGTGCGCCGCGGCCTCCGCTGGCACACCGGCTGCGTGGTGACCGCCGCCGAGCCGGGCCGCCGCTTCGCCTTCCAGGTGCGGCGCTGGGGCGTGCGCAAGCCCGCGCTCCGCGTGGCGATCGCCTCCTGGGAGTACCGCTTCGAGCCGGTCGACGGCGGCACGCGGGTCACCGAGACCTGGACCGACGACCGGACGAAGTGGCCGGACGCGGTCGCCTCGGTCTTCGACCGCCTCGTCACCGGAAAGCCCGGCTTCGCCGAATTCCAGCGGGGCAATATCCGGCGTACCCTGGCTCGGCTCAAGGAGGTCCTGGAGTCCCAGCAGGTCGGCTGACCAATTGGCCGGACGGGCCAAGATGGCGACCGGTCGGTCAGCCGACCGGTCGCCGCCGGTCCAGCCAGGAGGCGAAGGTGGGGCCGGCCAGCTCCGCCGCGGGGCCGGGCAGCAGCCCGCCGCCCGCCTGCAGCGCGGCGTCCGGCGCGGTGTCGTCGGTGGACTCCAGCACGTGCGCGGGCGTGCCGCGCCGCTCGGCGAGTGCCCGCACCGCGGTCACCAGGTCCAGCGGCTCCGGACCGGCCAGCTCGAGCCGCGCGGGCGCGTCGGCGGCGAGCGCGAGATCGGCGAGCCGCTCGGCGACGGTCCGCGCGCCCACCAGCTGGGTGCGCATCCGCGGCACGGTGGCGGTGTCGCCGACGGTGGTCCAGTTCAGCATCATCTCGGTGAACTCGTGGAACTGGGCCGCGCGCAGAATCCGCACCGGCACCGCCCCTTCCAGGTAGGCGTGCTCCTGGGCCAGCTTGCCCGCGTAGTGCCCGGCGGTGGTCTCGTCGATGCCGATGATCGAGAGCAGCACGATGTGTTGCACCCCCGCGTAGGCCGCCGCGGCCTGCACCCGCCGCGCGACGGTGCCGAAGAACTCGCGCACCGCCTCGGTCTCCTGCAGCGGCGAGTTCACCGCGTCGACGACCGCGTCCGCTCCGACCAGCGCCGACTCCAGTCCGGCGCCGGTGTAGGCGTCCACCCCGGCCGCCCGCGTCAGCGCGATCACCTCGTGTCCACGACCGGTCAGTATCTCGGCCACGTCCGCGCCGATCAGTCCGCCGGCCCCCAGTACCGCTACCCGCATGTCGTGCTCCTTCGCTTCGTGGCTGTCGATGGGGTGACGACACGGCGAATGGATGTGTGACAACCGGGCGCGCAAACGCCCGGCATTCCGTAGGTTGTCGGTGTCCGCCGTCGTGGCCGAGGCGGACTCCCCCTTCCCCTTCGACGACGACGGAACGCGCCCGTGAAAGTCCACCACCTGAACTGTGGCAGCATGCATCCCCCCGCGACGGCCGACCTGGTCTGTCATGTCCTGCTGGTCGAGGCACCCGGGTCGCTGGTGCTGGTCGACACCGGCTTCGGCCTGCGCGACATCGTCGACCCGGCCGCCAGGATCGGCCCGGTGCGGCACCTGCTGCGGCCCGCGCTGGAGCCGAACGAGACGGCCGCGCGGCAGGTGCAGCGGCTCGGGTTCGAGCGCGAGGATGTGCGGCACATCGTGCTCACCCACCTGGACGCCGACCACATCGGCGGGCTCGCCGACTTCCCGCACGCCCAGGTGCACCTGACCTCGGCGGAGCTGCGCGGCGCCGTCACCGAGCCGACCTCGCGGGAGCGGATGCGCTTCCGCGCCGCGCAGTGGGCGCACGGCCCGAAATTCGTGCAGCACAATCCGGCGGGCGAGCCGTGGCGCGGCTTCGCCGCCGCCCGTGAGCTCACCGAGATCGCGCCCGGCATCGTGCTCATCGCCCTGCCGGGGCACACCAGGGGGCACGCCTGCGTCGCGGTGGACGCCGGGCGCCGCTGGATCTTGCACGCCGGTGACGCCTTCTACCACCCGGCCACGCTGGACGGCCGGTCCAAGGTCCCGTTCCCGCTGTCGGTCATGGAGTCGTCGGTCGCCTACGACCGGCACCGGGTGCGGGAGAATCACGCCCGGCTCGCCGAACTCCACCAGCGCGGCGAGCCCGACCTGCGGATCGTCTGCGCGCACGACGCCTCGCTGCTGGCCGGCTCGCTCGGCTGAGAGTTCCCTCCCCGGGGGAGATTCCGGGGTCGGGATCCGGGTCGAGCCCGGATTCCCGGCTCGCCCGCGCGACCTAGCGTTTCCGGTATGACACGCGCACGCGCCATCGCACTCTGGCTCTTGGTGATCTTCGTCGGCATCCAGTTCGGTGCGGGCTGGTACGAGAAGGTCATCGTGGTGCACCTGTGGGAGCAGGTGCCGCCCGCGGACACGCTCGCCGCCATGACCGATTCCGGCTTCGAGCGGGCGGGGAAGGCGTTCTGGCCCTTCGTCTCGCCGCTGGTCGCGCTGCTGGCCCTGGTGAACATCGGCTTCGCCTGGCGGGCACCGGGGCCGATGCGGCGCTGGTGGCTGGCCGCCGCCCTGCTGATGACCACCTACGCGCTGGTCAGCTACGGCTGGTTCGTGCCGCAGATGGTGCTCTTCCAGCGCGACGGCGCCGGGTGGGATCCCGATCGCGCCGCCTCCTTCGTCGAGTTGTGGACGTCGGCGAACTACGCCCGGATGGCGCTCGGCGGGGCGGGCTGGCTCTGCGCGCTGCGCGCCCTCTCGCTCTCCGGCGACCGGGCGCGGCCGGTCGCCGATTAGCATCGCGGGAATGACCGGAACGGCCCCGAGCAGCAGCAGGCGCACCAACCGCCGCGGCGCGGCGACCCGCGAGTCCATGCTCGAGGCCGCGCTCAGTTCGCTGGCGTCCGGCGATCCCGGCTCGGTCTCGGCCAACCGGATCGCCAAGGACATCGGGGTCACCTGGGGGGCGGTGAAGTACCAGTTCGGCGATATCGACGGGCTGTGGGCGGCGGTGTTGCACCGCACCGCCGAGCGGCGCGGCGAGCTCCCGGTGGGGCTGGCGCCGGGCGGCTCGCTCCGGGAGCGCGTCGCCGCCACCGTCGACACGCTTTACCACGGCCTGACCGGCACCGATTCGCGTGCCATCGAGACGCTGCGCGCCGCGCTCCCGCGCGACCCGGCCGAGCTGGAGCGGCTCTACCCGCAGACCGCGGCCGAGCTCGTCTCCTGGCGGGCCGGCTGGAACGCCGCCTGTCAGAAGGCCTTCGCCGATCTCGACGTGGACCCGGAGCGGGTGCGCGAGGTCGCCTCGTTCCTGCCGGGCGCCATGCGCGGCATCGTCTCGGAGAAGCAGCTCGGCACCTACGCCGATCTGGACGAGGCGCGCCGCGGCTTCACCGCCGCCATCGTCGCCTACCTGGAGCATTCGCGCTGAGCCTCACTTCAGGAGCGCGCCGACCAGCGTGATCAGGTACTCGACGGTGGCCTCCTGACTCAGCCCCTGCTCGCGCCGCAGACTGCGCCAGGTGCCGACGTTGAGCACGACCACCAGCAGGTCACCGAACCGGTCCCGCTCGTGCGGGCGGCGCTCGATCTCCGCGGCGAAGACCGTCTCCACCCAGTCCCGGTGCGAGCGGTGCCCGTCCTCGATGATCGGCAGCAGCTCCGGCATCCGCTCGGCGAGCGCGAGCAGCCGCCAGGTGCCCTCACCGGTGCGCTCGTAGTCGCGCACCGCCGTTCGCACGATCGACTCCACGTCGCCCGGCACCGCCTCGGACCGCTGTGCCCGCACCGCGGGGGCGAACCGCTCGGCCAGCCCGGCCACGTACAACCCGATCTTGCTGCCGAAGTGGTTCACGACCGTCTGCGACGAAACCCCTGCCGCGGCAGCGACGTCGGCGATCGTCACCTCGTCGTACCAGGCGTCGACGAACAGCTCGATCGCCGCGTCCAGGATGGCCTCCCTGGTCTGCTCGCGCGCCTTCGCCCTCGCCGTCATCTCGTATCGGCGCGTCATCGCACCTACTTCCCTTTGGCCTTGACACAAATCAATTTAGTCCCATACTAACAGAAGTCACCTGAAACGGAGCCTGCCATGACCCGCTTCCTCGTCTACACCGCCCCGGCCACCGGCCACACCCTTCCCCTCGTCCCCGGCCTGCTCGAGCTGCGCAGGCGCGGCCACGAGGTGCACGTGCGCACCCTGCCCGCCCTGGTCGGCCCGCTGCGCACCGCCGGGCTCTCCGCCGACGCCGTCGACCCCCGCGTCACCGCGGTCGAGGTCACCGACTTCCGTGCCACCTCCGACACCGAGCGGCTGCGCAGCGGCCAGGTCGATCTCCTGCGCCGCGGCCGCTTCGACGGCCCCGACCTGGATGCCGCCGTCGCCGAGCACCGCCCCGACGTGCTGCTGGTCGATTCCATCGCCTACGGCGCGCAGACCCGCGCCCAGGCGTCGCCGCTGCCGACCGCCATGGTGCTGCCCTCGGTGCTTCCGGTGCGCGGCCGCGGCATCCCGCCCTACGGCCTCGGGCTGAAGCCGCTGTCCGGCCCGCTCGGCCGGGCGCGCGACGCGGTGGGGTGGAAGCTGGTCGAGCGGATGTTCGGCAGGGCCATGCTGCCCGGCCTGAACGAGCTGCGCCGCGCGGCCGGGCTGCCCGAGTTCCGCTCCCCGCTCGATCAGTTCACCGCCCAGGACGCGGTGATCGTGCTCACCGGCGAGCCGCTGGAGTACCCGCGCACCGACCTGCCCCCGCACGTCCACCTGGTCGGCGCCCAGCCCTGGGATCTGCCCGCCGAACGCCCCGCCTACCTGGACGAGCCGGGCGACCCGTGGGTCCTGGTCACCTGCTCCACCGACTACCAGGGCGACGAGGACCTGGCCCGGATCGCCGTCGAGGCGCTGCGCGACCAGCCGGTGCGGGTGCTGCTCACCCTCGCCGAGGCGTACGAGGGCGCCGCGCTGACGAGCGCGGGCAACATCCGGGTCGAGCGCTTCGTGCCGCACGGGCACGTGCTGCCGCACTGTGCCGCCGTCGTCACGCACGGCGGATTCGGGATCGTCTCGAAGGCCATGGCCGCGGGCGTGCCGGCGGTGGTCGTTCCCTTCGGGCGGGATCAGCCGGAGATCGCGCGGCGGGTCAGCGAGGCCGGTGCCGGGGTCACGCTGCGGTCGAAGGAACTGAATGCCCGCTCGCTGCGCGTGGCCGTCGAGCGCGCCCGCGCCCTGACGCCCGGCGCCCGCGCCGCCGCCGCGACGTTACGGGCACACGGCGGGGCCGCGCGGTTCGCGGATGCCGCCGAGGGGCTGGCACCCGCGCTGCGTCAGGAGAATTCGGCCGCGACCCGATAGATCGCCGGGTGGGTGGCCGCGATCGTCCCCGCCTCGTCCACCGAGGTGACGACCGCGGGATCGAGCCCGGCCGCCTGACACCCTTCGGCGCTGTCCCAGTGCGCGATGTCGACCAGCTGGAAGCGGGCGCCGGGCAGGATCGCCCGGTGCAGGCGGACATCGCGGAAACCGGCGGCGGTCCGCATGAGCGCGGCACGCTCGCGCCACTCCCGGATGAACTCCTCGATCCGCTCGGCCGGGATCTCGATGGCGTTGACGAAGGTGACACCGGGCTCCGCCTGCCACGGCTCGGTGCGGCGTTCGTGTTCGAGGATCTCCTCGGCTTGCGCCGCGCTCTCGGCGCCGAAGAACCGCTCGACCAGGTGCAGACCCAGGTCGATGCCGGAGGTGACGCCGCCTGCGGTCACCAGGTCGCCGTCGTCGACCACGCGACCGGAGGTGACGATCGCGCCCTGCCGCCGGAGGTCGTCCAGGGCGATGTGATGGGTCGTGCACCGGCGTCCGGTGGTGATTCCCGCTGCCGCGAGCAGCAGCGTTCCGGTGCACACCGCCGCGAGGGTCAGCCCGGGGCCCCTGGCCGCGGCCAGCGCGAGCGGCACCGTGCTGCGCTGCTCCTCGACCGCGGAGCCCGGGCCGTAGCCGCCGCCGGGAATGACGAGCAGGTCGGCGTCCTCCGGTGACCACGGGGTGCGGACGGTGAGCTCGAGTCCCGCCGCGGTGGTCACGGTGCCGGAACCGTCGACGGTGACGAAGCTGTGCTCGACCCCGTCGACGGTGCCGAGTGCGGTGATCGGGCCGATGAAGTCCTGATCCTCCACCCCGTCGTAGAGCAGTGTGTGCACGCGCAATGTCATCGAATCCTCCCATGGCCGTTGTGGTTACATCCCGAGTATCTCGGCGATCGACCTATCCGGACAGTGGCCTGATTGCCACGGTGGCGTAGGATCCAGCCATGCATACCGTCGCCGTGCTCGCGGTCGACGGGGTCGTCGGCTTCGAGCTCACCACGCCGTGCCAGGTCTTCGCCCTGGCACCCGGATATCGGGTCCGGGTGTGCGCCCAGCGGAAGCGGAACTCCATTGCCACGGCCGCGGGTGCGGAGATGTTCACCTTCTCCTCGCGCTACGGCCTCGGCGACGCGCTCGACGCGCAGACGGTGATCGTCCCCGGCGCCGACCCCGACGCAGCACCCGACCCGCGCGTCCTGCGCACGGTGCGCGAGGCCGCGCGCCGCGGGGCGCGGGTGGCCTCGATCTGCACCGGTGCCTTCGTGCTCGCCGCCGCCGGACTCCTCGACGGCCGCCGCGCGACGACGCACTGGATGCTCACCGACCACCTCGCGGGGCGCTACCCGGCTGTCACGGTCGACCCCTCGGTCCTGTTCATCGACGACGGACCGGTCCTGACCTCGGCCGGTGTCGCGGCCGGGCTCGACCTGTGCCTGCACATGGTGCGGCGCGACCGGGGCGCGACCGTCGCCGCCGACATCGCGCGGCAGATCGTCACCCCACCCCAGCGCTCCGGCGGCCAGGCCCAGTTCATCGAGCGCCCGGCCCCCGGCGCGCACGCCGACGACCTCGCACCGACCCTGCGCTGGATGGAGGACAACCTCGCCACTCCCCTGTCCCTCGCCGACATCGCGGGCGCGGCTTCGGTGAGCGTCCGCACCCTGTCCCGGCGATTCCGGGCCCACACCGGAACGACCCCCGCGCAGTGGCTCCTCGACCGACGCCTCCAGCGGGCACGGGAGCTGCTCGAAACGAGCGATCTGCCGGTCGAACGTATCGCCACGGCCGCCGGTTTCGGCTCGATCGAGACCCTGCGCTACCACTTCGTCCGGCGCGTCGGCACCGCGCCCGCGGCGTACCGGTCGACATTCCGGGCGGGGCCGTCCGAATAGGTCGCGCCGGGCAAGTCAGCGGGTGATGTCCGGTGATGTCCCGGTGGTGGACGCGCTCGCGCCACCACGCCGGTCCGCCGAGCACGGACGGTTTCCCGTGCTCGACACCGTTCCTGCCGTCCGGTCGACCGGGTACCGCCGGCGCTGCGGCGACCTCGGGCACCGTGGCCACGCTGTCCGGCGCGACAGCGCCTCACACCTCCGAGGTCAGCGCGGCGATCCGATCGACCAGCAGCTCGACCCGCCGCGCGGATTCGCCCGGCGGCAGCCGTCCCGCGCGGGTGAGGGTGGCCAGACCGTGCAGGGCCGACCAGAAGACCTCGGTGAACAGCCCGGGTTCGACGCCGTCCCCGGCGACCTCGGCGAGGTTTTCCAGCAGCGCCGCGAAGGCATCCCGCAGGGGCTCCGGGGTGTCCTCGCTCGCGAAGGCCAGTCCGCCGTCGAGCTGGAACATGGCGTCGTAGACCGAGGGGTTGCGCGCGGCGTAGTCGAGGTAGGCGTCGGCCAGGGCGGTGACCCGGGCGCGTGGCCCGTCGGCCGCGCCGGCCGCGCTCCGTACTGCCGCGGCCAGTTCGGCGGCACCCTCGAGAGCGACGGCGCCGATGATCTCGCGCTTGCCCCGGAAGTGGCTGTAGAGCACAGGCTGGCTGTATTCGATGCGCTCGGCGAGCCGCCGGGTGGTGACCGCGTCCCAGCCGTCCCGCGCGGCGAGTTCGCGGGCGGTCGCCACGATCAGCCGCTCACGGTCCGCCCTCTCACGCTGCTTCCGTTCCTGTACCGACATGACCCGATGCTAGCATCGCTAGACAAGTGGCCGATGACAGTTCTAGTCTTGATCCGACAACTAGCAACACTAGGTAGAAAAGGTCACCATGCTCGACGCACTCGAAATCGGCACAGTCGTCATCGTCGGCTCGATGGTGGGGGTGGAGTTCTCCGTCGCCTTCGTGATCAACCGGATCCTCGACGGCCTCCCCGGCGACGCCGGCCTGCTCGGCCGCGCGCACGGCGGCCGCATGCTCGGCACCCTCATGCCGTTCTGGTATTTCGGCTCCCTCGCCCTCAGTGCGATCTGGGCCGTCACCGCCTGGCGCGACCCCGGCACCGGCCTCGTGGTCACCGCCGCCGCACTGCTGATCGTGAGCGTGGTGATGTCGCTGCTGCTCCTCGTCCCGATCAACAACCGGGCCAAGACGTGGACCGCCGAGAATCGCCCCGAGGTCTGGAAGGAGCAGTCGAACCGCTGGGACCGCTACCACTACGTCCGCGTCGCGATCATCGTCGCCGCCTTCGCCCTGCTGACCGCCGCACGGTGAACGCCCCTGTCGGCACCGACCACTAGGGTGCACGACGTGCGCGAACTCGACGACCTCCCCTTCGCGGCCCGCCTCCGCCCCCTGGACGACCCACTCGACGACGAGGGCGACTACGACTGCGCCCTGATCGAAGGCGAGCACCGCAACGCCACCGTGCGCAACGCCCGCTTCACCGAGTGCGCCCTGCGCGCGGCCGGGCTGACCGTCACCGACCTCACCGCGACCAGATTCGCCGACTCCTGGTTCCGCAACACCGACCTGACCGGCGCCACCCTGGCCGAATCCTCCTGGCAGGACGTCGAACTCGTCGAATCGGTGCTGGCGGGCGCGGAGCTGATCGGCGCCAGGCTGCGCCGGGTCACCTTCGAGGGCTGCAAACTGGACGGCGCGAACTTCCGCGGGGCCCAGCTGCGCGAGGTGACGTTCCGCGACTGCGTCCTGCGCGACGTCGACCTCGGCGGTGCCAAGCTCACCAGCGTCACCTTTCCCGGCAGCCGGGTGGAGCTCGCGCTCCGCGACACCACGCTGGAGAAGGTCGATCTGCGCGAGGCGGCGAGCATCACGGTCACCGAAGGCGTGCCCGCGCTGCGTGGCGCAATCATCTCGCGAACCCAGCTGTTCGAGCTGGCTCCCCTGCTGGCCGCGTCGATCGGACTGCTGGTCAGAGACTGATCCGGACATCTCGGGCGTGACCCACCGCACGCCCGCAAACTAGTTGCTTGCGTCAAGCAACCGTCGTATAGTTGCTTGACGTAAGCAAGCAAATGGTCTGTCCCTGGAGTGGTGGAGATGGCGGTGTCGAGCACGACGGCCCAGAGCCTGATCGACGAGCTCTACCTCATGGGCCGGGCTATCAAGGTCTCGATCGCCAGGAACGAGGACCAGCGGCTGCTCGCCGGCGGCCTCGGGGTGCTGGTCACCCTGGAGGAGCACGGCCCGTGCAGGCAGGGCGATCTGGCGGTCTCGATGTGCCTCAGCCCGTCGGCACTGAGCCGCCACGTCGCTGAACTGGTCGCCGATGACCTGCTGAGCAGGCATCCCGATCCGACCGACGGCAGGGCCACGGTCCTGCACATCACCGACCGGGGCCGCGCACTGCTGCGCCGGATCCGGGTCGAGCGCGCCGAGGTCATCGCCGCCCTGCTCGACGACTGGGGCGACGACGACGCCGAACGCGCCCGCAGCACCATCCGCTCCCTCCGGGAGAAGCTCACCGAACACGCTCTCCGCACCGGCGCGGGCGAGCACCAGCCGGTTCGATAGGAAGTCAGGTATTCGATGTCCACCACAGCCGAGGCGGTGAAAGACCGAGATCCGGCCGCCATGAGTCACCGCGAGATCCTGGAAGCGATGACCGGTCTGCTGGCCGCGCTGTTCACAGCGCTGCTGAGCACCACCATCGTCGCGACCGCGTTGCCGACCATCATCGGCGACCTGAAGGGTTCGCAGACGGCCTACGCCTGGGTCATCACCACGGCGCTGCTCGCCAACGCGGCGACCACCCCGATCTGGGGCAAGCTCGCCGACCTGTTCAACAAGAAACTGCTCGTGCAGTCGGCCATCGTGATCTTCGTGATCGGCTCGGTGATCGCCGGCTTCGCGCACACCGTGCCGCTGCTGCTGGTGGCCCGGGTCATCCAGGGCGTCGGCATGGGCGGGCTGACGGCGCTGGTCGTCGCCATCATCGGCTCGATCGTCTCGCCCCGCGAGCGCGGCAGGTACTCCGGTTACATGGGCGCCACCATGGCGGTCTCGATGTCCGGCGGCCCGATCCTCGGCGGCGTGATCGTGGACAGCCCGCTCGGCTGGCGCTGGTGCTTCTTCGTCTGCGTGCCGCTGGCCGTGATCGCCCTGTTCCTGCTGCAGCGCACGCTGCGGCTGCCCACCGAGCGCAAGACCGGCGGCTCCATCGACTGGCTGGGCGCGACGCTGCTCACCGCGGGCGTCTCGGTGCTGCTGATCTGGGTCTCGTTCGCGGGCAAGGCCGGCTACTACGACTGGTTCTCCCGCGAGTCGGCGCTCTACGTCGGCGCCGGCCTGCTGTTGCTGGCCGCCACCGTGTGGGTGGAGCGCCGGGCGGAGTCGCCGATCGTGCCGCTGCCCATCGTGCTGGAGAAGACCACCGGGCTGGCGATCATCGCCTCCATCGCGGTCGGTGTCGGCATGTTCGGCGCGACCACCTTCCTCGGCCAGTACTTCCAGACCGCACGGGGCTACTCCCCCACCGCGGCGGGCGTCCTGACCATCCCGCTGGTGGCGGGCATGCTGATCGCCTCGGTGACCTCCGGTCAGCTGATCACCCGGTTCGGCAAGTGGAAGCGCTTCGTGGTCTTCGGTGGCGTGCTGCTGGTGATCGGCTTCGGGCTGCTCTCCACCATCGACCACGCCACCGACCTGTGGCTGGTCGGCGCCTACATCACCGTGATCGGCCTCGGCGTCGGCATGACGATGCAGAACCTGGTGCTGGCCGTGCAGAACACGGTGAGCGTGCAGAACATCGGCGCCGCCTCCAGCAATGTCGCCTTCTTCCGCACCTTCGGTGGCGCGATCGGGGTCTCGGTGCTCGGCTCGATCCTGGCCGGCCGGGTCGGTGAGCTCTCCGCGGAGGGTTTCGCCGCGCTCGGGATCCCGGCCGGTAGCTCCAACGGCGGCACCCTCGACCTGAAGTCGCTGCCCGCCCCGGTCCTGGAGATCGTGCGCGCCGCCTACGGCGACGCCACCGGGCGCATCTTCCTGGTCGCCGCCGTGGCCTGCGTGATCGCCCTGATCGCCACCATGCTGCTGCCGAACAAGCCGCTGCGCACCACGATCGACATCGACCCCGCGCTCGATCCCATGCAGCCGGGGACGACGCCGCGGACCGGCAACACCGTCGACGACACCCCCAGGGAGCGCGTGCTCCAGCACTGACTCCCCCGAGCAGCGGGCCCAGGAGCGATCCGGGGCCCGTTTCTCATCTCCTCGACCGGCGCGGCAGCTCGGCCGCGGTGAGCCCGACCAGCATGGCGGCCTCGCCGATATTGCCCAGCGGCGGCACCACGACCGCCGCGCCGGAGGCGAGCACCAGCAGCACCGTTCCCACCAGCGGCTCCCACCGGGACTCGCGGCGCAGCAGCCGGATGCTCGCGGCCAGCAGCACCACGGTGACGACCAGCGGGACGATCGGCGGCGCGGGCTCGGCGGAGGCGTAGCGCAGGGTGTCGGCGTACTCCTCCGGGATCAACTCCAGGTGCGGTAGTTCGAACACTCCCCACGCGATGAGGACCGCGGTGAGCGCGATCGACGACAAGCGCAGCCGCGGCCCCGCGGCCACCCGGTCGGCCGCCCAGAGCACCAGCACCGGAGTGAGCAGGGCGTGGCCGACGAAGCGGCCGAGACTGATCGTCTCCAGCAACGCGCCCTCGCCGATCACCGCCCCCAGCCCGATGATCGCCGAGTCGTAGGCGACGCCGAGCCCGACCACCCCGAGCAGCCACACACGGGCGGGCCGGGTGGTGCGGGTCCAGAGCAGGGCCACGCAGGCGAGCTGGACGAGCGCGGTGAGGAGCAGGAGCGCGGAGATCACGCCACACCCTAGCGAAACGGACGATCTCACCCGTTGCGGGTGATCTGCTGGCACGCTGTCAGCTGCCAGGCTCACCCGCAACGAGACCCGGAGGTGCCCATGTGGCGAGCCACTCTTGCCGCGTTTGCTGGAACACTGCTGACCTGCGCTACGGCGCCGCTCGTCACCGCACAGCCGCCGGAATATCAGGAGTACGTCTCGCTCGGTGACTCCTGGTCCGCGGGCGCCACCCTGAACCCCGCGCTGCTCAACGCCGAGTTCGTGCCGCTCGGCTGCCTGCAGCGCACGCAGAACTTCGCCAGGCAGGTGGCCGAGGCGCTGAACGTCCCGACCTTCCGGGACGCCGCCTGCGCCGGCGCCACCACCGAGGACATGACGGTCGACCAGCCGCTCGGCAAGGACCAGTACCCGTCGTACAACGAACCGCAGTTCGACCGGCTCACCCCGGACACCGACCTGGTGACGATCCTGATCGGCGGCAACGACGTCGGGCTCGCGGCGACGGTGCGCACCTGCATCACCCCGAACCCGGCCCTCTCGCCGTGCGTGTCCCGGTTCGTGGTGAACGGCGTCGACCAGATGACACAGCGGATCGAGGCCGCCGAGCCGAAGATCGCCGCGACCATCAGGGGCATCGCCGAGCGCTCGCCGAACGCCAGGATCGTGATGCTGAACTACCTGGACGGCGTCGCCGTCGGCGACCCCTGCTACCCGATCATCCCGATCTCGCCGACCGACGTGAACTGGCTCGCCGAGAAGCTCTCCCAGCTGAACACCATGCTCGCCGCCGTCGCCAGGCAGACCGGGGTGGAGTTCGCGAACACCTACGCGGGCAGCGTCGGGCACGACGCCTGCCGCGCCCCCGGTGTCCGCTGGGTCGAGGGGCTGATCCCGGTCACCGCCGACCCGCCCGGCCCCGCGCTGCCCTTCCACCCCAACCAGCTCGGCGTCGACCACCAGGCGAGCACGGTACTCGCGACCCTCGGCGGCTGATTCCCACGCGGCAGGTCGGGTAGCCGGGCAGCACCCGACCCGAGGAGGAGCCCGTGCCCGACCCCGCCGCCGTGCTGTTCGACATCGACGGAACCCTCGTCGACTCCAACTACCAGCACACCCGCGCCTGGCACCGCGCCTTCCGCGAGGCGGGTGCGGTGGTGCCGAGCTGGCGCATCCACCGCGCGATCGGCATGGACGGCGACACCCTGATCGAGACGCTCGCCCCCGATGTCGACGCCGATCGCGCCGACGAGCTGCACTCCCGCTACTACGGCGAGTCCGCCGGGGAGCTCACCCTGCTCCCCGGCGCCCGCGCGATCCTGCACGCGCTGCACGACCGCGGCCTGCGCATCGTCCTCGCCACCTCCGCCCCGCCCGACGAACTCGCCCGCCTGCGCGACCTGCTCGACAGCGATTCGATCCTGCACGCCGTCACCGACGCCGACGACGTGGAGACGGCCAAGCCGGACCCGGCCATCGTCCGCGTCGCCCTCGACCGCGCGGGCGTCCCCGCCGAGCGGGCGGTCTTCGTCGGGGACACGGTGTGGGACGCGAAAGCCGCGACCGAGGTCGGGGTGCGCGCCGTCGGCGTGCTCAGTGGAGGTGTCCCGCGCGACGAACTCACCTCCGCCGGCGTGGAGTTCGTCTGTGACGACGTCGCGGAGCTGCTGCGTGAGGTCGAGCGGAGCCCCATCGGCGAACTGCTCTGATCGCGAAGCACGGGTTCGGCGCCGGAGCTGCAGGCAAGACCGAGCGGTGACCGGGGCGGCGAGTCGCCCCCGTGCGACAGTGCTGCGGCCCCCTGTTCGGAGAAGAGCCGGAACGCGGTCTCGATGACCACCTCGCGCATCACTCGACTCTCAACCGCCTCGACCATGGCGCTGGTGTGGATTGCCGCGGTGAGCCAACTACCGCGCGCCGCGTTCTCTCTCGGCAGCGCTGATCAGCGCCGTGCCCCACAGGGCCACCGCGTCCAGATAGGCGTCTTGGGAAATCGCCTCGGGATCGGTGTGGGCGAGCAGAGCTATACCGTGCTCGAGGGCGAGTGCCATCAGCGCCATCTGCTCGGCGGGTGCGGGCAGGGGCAGTCCCATTCCTTCGATGACCCGCCGGGTAGAACGCGCGTACCAGTCTCGGGATCTTCGGTCGTAGTCGCGTAATGCCGGTGCCGCCAGCGGATTTCGCATCGCATAGAGCCGGAATTCGAGCATCAGCACGAAACGTTTGCGGTCGGCGAAGCGATTGCCGCCCCGACCCCGCAGAGTGTCGACCGTCTGCATGGCGTCACCGCCCGGAGCGAGGATTTCTTCGCTCTCTTCGATGTCGCGATCGAGCCAGTCTCCGAGAAGCGCGAGGAACAGATCTTCCTTGTCGGCGAAGTGCGCGTAGACCGCACCCCGGGTGTAGCCGGCCCTGTCGGCGATGTCTTCGAGGGAGGCTTGCGTGAAGCCCTTCTCCGCGAAGACCTCCTCGGCGGCGGTGAGTAGCAGGTTACGGGTGCGCTGCATGCTCTCGGCGCGGGTCAACCGGGGCATGGCGAGCCTTCTCTGATGGGTGCTTCCTTGACACTGCTCGGTCCGAACACAACAATACCGAAGACACCGACGTATCCGGATACGCAAACGTATCTGAATACGACGTGTCGAGCGGCACGCGCGGCGTGATCGCTGTTCACCCAGGTCGACTGCCCGCCCCCGGGTGGATACGACGCAGTTCATGAGTTCCGGACGAGAGAAGCTATGCGCCGATCGGCAACTGTCACCGGCATGCTGTCCGTAGTGGTCTCGGTGCTGGCTCTGACCACCCTCGCGGCGCCCTCACGGGCCGAAGACCTTCCCGCGTTACCGGCGGATTTCGAGTTCGGGGTCGCTCAATCCGGTTTCCAGTCCGAAGGTTTCAACCAGGACTCGAACTACCTGCGCTACGGCAACGACGGGAAGTTGCCCGAGCCGGTGGGAAACGCCGTTGACTTCTTCCACCAGTACGAGGGCGACGTTGCCAGGGCGGCCTCGATCGGGGTGGACATCTATCGCCTGTCGGTGGAGTGGTCGCGCATCGAACCGCAGCCCGGTATCGACGACGCGGCCGGTTGGGCGTTCTACGATGCGGTGATCGGGCGCATCATCGCCGCGGGCATGCGCCCGATGATCACGTTGAATCACTGGGTCCATCCAGGCTGGGCAGTCGATCGCGGGGGGTGGAACAACCCGGAGATGGCCGCGGACCTGACCGCTTTCGGGCGCCGAGTCGTCGATCGCTACTCCTGGGCCGAGCCGATCTGGATCACCTTCAACGAGCCCAGCGAGTACGTCCGACGGGAACTGACATACGGCGGTCTGGCGCCGGCGAACACCGGGCTCATGGTCGATGGGCTCATCGAGGCTCACCGAGCGATCACGACCTACATCCATGCCGTGCAGCCAGGGGGGCAGGTCTCCTCGAACATCGCCTACATCCCACTGCCCGGTGTGGAGCCGGCGCTGGAAGCCGTGTTCTCCGACCGGATGGTCGATTCCTTCGATTTCATCGGCGTCGACCAGTACTACTCGATCGCGCCGTCGGAGTTGCCGGCGTTCGTCGCCTCGGGCGGCTCGTTCTGGAATCTGCCGCAATCACCGGAGAGCATGTACTACGTGCTGCGCTACTTCGCCGCCAAATATCCGAACAAGCCGTTGCGGGTCATCGAGAACGGATTGGCTACCGACGCGGATCAGAAGCGTGCCGACGGGTACCGCCGCGACGACCATCTTCGCGACACCGTCTACTGGATTCAGCGCGCCCGCCGAGACGGCATCGACATCGTCTCCTACAACTACTGGAGTCTCACCGACAACTACGAGTGGGGTGAATACGGTTCCCGCTTCGGTCTCTACAGCGTCGATGCCGTCCACGACCCCGCCCTGACCCGCCGCCCGACAGTCGCGGTGACGGCCTACCGCGAGATCACCGAACACCACGGGGTGCCCGCCACCTACCGGCCGACGCGCCGACCGGCACCGTGCTCACTGATCGCGCTACCCGACAGTTGCGGTGATCCGGTGTGGGTAGAGCCATAGTCCATCCTCGTGGCTGTCCGGCGATATCCAGAAGCCGTCGACAGCGTCGGCCTCGAATCAGCTCGTCCGGGTCCCGCGCGCCGGGAACTCCCGCGGACGCGCCAACTCCTTCATCCGCGACTGCCCCCGTCGCCACGGAACCGACCTCCCCAGATGCCGCGTTCACAGCGATTCGCGATCGAGCTACCTGTGGTTCAGCGGAGACCGAGAAGCGTCACGCCACCGCGACGTCGTCGGTGATCGGCAGCCCGGCCACCGACACGTCGGCGATCGCCTCGAGCCGCTCCCGTGGCACACCCAGCCTGCTCCCCTGGATCAGCCCCTGCGCCACCAGGATCACCTGGGCCGCCACCACGTCGACATCGAATCCGTCGGCGACGACGAGCCTTTCGGCGACGGCGCGCTCCATGATCGAGGTGGCGCGTGCACCGATATCGACCACCTCGGGGATGCGGACGCCGAGCCCGGCGATGCTGTTCAGCATGAGGCAGCCGCGGCGGTCCGGGTGCTCGGCGCAGCCCTCGAGGACGGCGTGGAAGAGGGCGCGGACGGCGTCGCGGGGTGCGCCGGGGGCGGACTCCATGACCTCCCGGATGAGCGCGGCGCGGCGCTCGCAGTAGCGGCCGTAGGCGGCGAGGAAGAGGCCGCGCTTGCTGCCGAAGGCGGCGTAGATGCTGCCGTTGCCGATGCCGGTCGCGCGGGAGACGTCCTCGACCGAGGTGTCGTCGTAGCCGCGGGTCCAGAACAGTTCGGTCGCGGCGTCCAGCAGGTTCGACTCGTCGAACCGTCGTGGGCGTCCCATGGCGCCACGGTATCCGATGGCGAGTTCGCGCACTCCGGTTGTTGTGGAGCCGCGACTCCATAATACTGCTCGGTATGTGCTCGGAGTTCGCTGGACCCGCAAGACGCCGCATCGGCATCCTGCTCTTCGACGGCGTGAAGATGCTGGACTTCGCCGGACCTGCGGAGGTATTCGTGGAGGCGAATCAGTCGCTGAACGGTTACCAGGTGGTGTTGCTCTCGCCGGACGGTGGCGAAGTGAGCACCTCGATAGGCGCCAGGGTCGAGGTCGCGGGGGCGGCCGCGGACGCGGGCCGGTTCGACACCGTGGTGATCCCGGGCAGCGAGCGGCCGCTGTCGACCTGGGCCACCCCGCAGGTGCTCGCGGCGGCACGGCACCTGTCGGCGCGCACCCGCCGGTTGGCCTCGGTCTGCAGCGGCGCCTACGTGCTCGGTGAGCTCGGGCTGCTGGACGGCAGGCGGGCGACCACGCACTGGAAGTTCACCACCGACCTGGCCAGGCGGTATCCGCGAGCCGCGGTGGACCCGGACGCCATCTTCGTGCGCGACGGCACGCTCTACAGCTCGGCCGGGGTCGCCGCCGGGATGGACCTGGCGCTGGCACTGGTCGAGGAGGACCACGGCGCCGACGTGGCGCGCCGGGTGGCGCAGTCCCTGGTGGTGTACATGCAGCGGGCGGGCGGGCAGTCGCAGTTCTCCGCCTCGCTGAGCGGCCCGGCGCCGCGCACCCCGCTGGTGCGGGCGGTGGTCGACCTGATCTGCGCCGACCCGGCGGCACCGCACACCGTGCAGAGCCTCGCCGCGCACGCCAGGGTCAGCGTCAGGCACCTGACCAGGCTGTTCCGCGCCGAGCTCGAGCGCTCGCCCGCGGAGTACGTGGCATTCATCCGCTTCGGCGTCGCGCGCGACCTGCTGCACTCGGGCGCGGGCGTCACCGAGGCGGCGATGGCGGCCGGGTACGGCAGCAGCGAGGCGCTGCGCCGGGCGTTCGTGGCCCGGCTCGGGATCTCGCCGCGCAAGTATCAGCAGCGGTTCCGCTCCACCGGCAGCGCGGGCGCCCCGCTGCTGGCGGTGGTCGGCTCATGACCCGGTGTCCCGATCGGTGGCTTTCCGGGCCGATGAGGCGGGGCACCGGGAACCCGACGAGCGAAGACTCGACAGCGCGCCGGCATGTGCCGGTTCGGAAAGGAAATCCATGTCCTCCCCCACCATCGTCCTGGTCCACGGCGCCTTCGCCGACGCCGCGAGCTGGGCTCCGGTCACCCAGCGGCTGCTCGCCGCCGGGCACCGGGTGGTCGTCCCACCGGTCTACAACCGCAGCCTCGCCGCCGACGCGGCCTCGATCCGCGCCGTGGTGGAGGGCATCGACGGCCCGGTGCTGCTGGCCGGGCACTCCTACGGCGGCGCGGTGATCACCGTGGCCGGGGTGGCCGAGAACGTGGCCGGGCTGGTCTACGTCGCCGGCTACGCGCTGGACGAGGGCGAGAGCCTGGGCCGGTTGCAGGGTGGCTTTCCCGACTCCGACCTGGCGTCCGCGCTGGTCTACACGCCGTTCCCGGTGCCGGGCGGCGAGCCCGGCACCGACGTCTCGGTCGATGTCGACAAGTTCCCCGAGGTCTTCGCCGCGGGGCTGGATCCGGCCGAGGCCGCGGTGCTCGCCGTCTCGCAGCGCCCGCTCACCGCCGTCGCCTTCGGGGAACCGGCCAGCGTGGCGGCCTGGAAGACCAAGCCGGGATGGGGCATCGTCTCGAGTGCCGACCGCACCATCAACCCGGACGTCGAGCGCTTCGGTTACCAGCGCGCCGGGCTGCGCTCGGTGGTCGAGATCGACGGTCCGCACCTGGTGATGCGCACCCACCCCGACGCGGTGGTCGCGGTGCTCACCGAGGCGCTCGCCGCACTGTCCTGAAACGTTCCATCGAGAAAGGCAACCGCCATGGCAGGAAATCCGCACGGCCTCTCGCTCGAGCCCGCCGCGCAGGCGTTCGTGGACGCGACCTCCGAGCCGCCCTTCCTCTACCAGCTCGACCCCGAGGAGGGGCGCGAGACCGTCGACGGCGTCCAGGATTCGGAGATCTGGAAGCCGGAGATCGACGAGGAGTGGGTCACCGTCGACGGCGGCCCGACCGGGTCGGTCAGGGCGCGGATCGTCAGGCCGAAGGGCGTGGCGGGCGCGCTGCCGGTGATCGTCTACACGCACGGCGCGGGCTGGGTCTTCGGTGACGCGCACACCCACGACCGGCTGGTCCGCGACCTCGCGGTCGGCGCGAACGCCGCGGTGGTGTTCCCGGAGTACGACCGCTCCCCCGACGTGCGGTACCCGGTCGCCAACGAGCAGTCCTACCGGGTGGCGCAGTGGGTCGTCGGCGACGGCGCCGCACACGGGCTGGACGCCGCGCGGATCGCCGTCGCCGGAGACTCGGTCGGCGGCAACATGGCCATCGCGCTCACCCTGCTCGCCAAGGAGCGCGGCGACCTGAGCTTCGTGCAGCAGGTGCTCTTCTACCCGGTCACCGACGCCGCCTTCGACACCGAGTCCTACCACCGCTTCGCCGAGGGCTACTTCCTGGCCCGCGACGGAATGAAGTGGTTCTGGGACCAGTACACCCCCAGCGCGGAGGACCGGGCGCAGATCACCGCCTCACCGCTGCGCGCGAGCACCGAGCAGCTGGCCGGGCTGCCGCCCGCGCTCGTCATCACCGCCGAGGCCGACGTCCTGCGCGACGAGGGCGAGGCGTATGCGGCCAAGCTGCGCGCCGCGGGCGTTCCGGTGACCGCCGTGCGCTACGGCGGCATCGTGCACGACTTCGTCATGCTGAACACCCTGCACGACACCGAGGCCGCCAAGGCCGCCGTCGCCCAGGCCGTCGCGACCCTGCGCGCCGCGCTGCACCCCGCATGAGCGCGCCGACGATCATGCTGACTATGAGGCAGGACGAGTCCCCGCACGGTTCGCCGCAGATGTGCATGCCGAGGCCGCCACGCTGATGGCCGGTCAACCAGCGTCCGGTGGCGCCGGCGGTGCTGCAGGGGGCGCGGAGGCTACCGCCCGGCCGGACGTCCCGGTGTCGCCGAGCTGATCGAGCGGGCGGTGGCGGCCGTCCGCTGACGGCGCCGGTGGCGGCGCAGGGTAAGAAGAAGCCTGCGGTCCCGCGCCGCCACCAACCACCGTCGAACGAGGAGAGCTGGTTCATGACGAACCCCACCGCGCGTGCACAGATCGGGGTCACCGGCCTCGCGGTCATGGGCAGCAATATCGCCCGGAACTTCGCGCGGCACGGCTACACCGTCGCGCTGCACAACCGCAGCATCGCCAAGACCGACGCCCTGCTGGCCGAGCACGGCGGCGACGGCGATTTCGTCCGCACGGAGACCATCGCCGAGCTGATCGACGCCCTCGAGAAGCCGCGCCGGGTGCTGATCATGGTCAAGGCGGGCGATGCCACCGACGCCGTGATCGAGGACCTGGCCTCGGCGATGGAGCCCGGCGACATCATCATCGACGGCGGCAACGCCCTCTACACCGACACCATCCGGCGCGAAGCCGCGCTGCGCGAGCGCGGGCTGAACTTCGTCGGCGCGGGCATCTCCGGCGGCGAGGAGGGCGCGCTCAACGGCCCCTCGATCATGCCGGGCGGCCCGGCCGAGTCCTACGAATCCCTCGGCCCGCTGCTGGAGTCGATCGCCGCGCAGGTCGACGGCACGCCGTGCTGCACCCATATCGGCCCGGACGGGTCGGGGCACTTCGTGAAGATGGTGCACAACGGTATCGAGTACGCCGACATGCAGCTCATCGGCGAGGCCTACCACCTGTTCCGCGACGCGCTCGGCTACGACGCCGCGCAGGTCGCGGAGGTGTTCACCCAGTGGAACACCGGCGATCTGGAGAGCTACCTGGTCGAGATCACCGCCGAGGTGCTCAACCAGGTCGACGCCAAGACCGGCAAGGCTCTGGTGGATGTGATCGTGGACGCCGCCGAGCAGAAGGGCACCGGCCGCTGGACCGTGAAATCCGCCCTCGACCTGGGTATTCCGGTGACCGGGATCGCCGAGGCGGTCTTCGCCCGCGCCATCTCGGGCTCGCGCGCCCAGCGTGCGGCCGCTCGAGGTCTGGCCTCGGGCACGCTGGCGGACAAGCCCACTGATGCCGAGACCTTCACCGAGGACATCCGCCGCGCGCTGTATGCCTCGAAGGTGATCGCCTACGCCCAGGGCTTCGATCAGATCGCCGCCGGCAGCGCCGAATACGGCTGGAACCTGACCCCCGGTGACCTGGCCCGGATCTGGCGCGGCGGCTGCATCATCCGCGCCAGGTTCCTGAACCGGATCACCGAGGCCTACGACGAGAACCCCGAGCTGCCCTCCCTGATCCTGGCGCCCTACTTCCGGGATGCGATCGAGACCGGTATCGACAGCTGGCGCCGCGTGGTCGCCACCGCGATCCAGCTCGGAATCCCGGTGCCCGCCTTCGGCTCCTCGCTCTCCTACTACGACGCCCTGCGCGCCGAACGCCTGCCCGCCGCCCTCACCCAGGGCCAGCGCGACTTCTTCGGCGCCCACACCTACGAGCGCACCGACGCCGAGGGCAAGTTCCACACGCTGTGGAGCGGGGATCGCAGCGAAGTATCCGCTTGACCTTAACAATGGTTGAGGAGTCACGGTGGAGTCATGAACTCCACCGTGACCGAACCATTGCAGATCGCCGTCGTCGTCGGCAGCACCAGGCCGGGCCGGCTCGGCCCGGCCGTGGCCGAGTGGTTCCTCGACCGCGCTCGCGCGCGTCCCGAGCTGACCCCCGCTGTCGTCGACGTCGGCGATATCGAGCTGCCGCACTCCTTCGGCGCCCCGGCGCCGGGGCTGGCTCCGGCCGCGGCCGCGCTTGCCGCCGCCGACGCCTTCGTCGTCGTCACCCCCGAGTACAACCACAGTTACCCCGGCGCCCTGAAGAACCTGATCGACCTGCACTCGGCGGAGTGGCGCGCCAAGCCGGTCGCCTTCGTCAGCTACGGCGGCGTCTCCGGCGGGCTGCGCGCGGTCGAGCACCTGCGCGGGGTCTTCGCCGAGCTGCACGCCGTCACCGTGCGCGACACGGTGAGCTTCCACAATCCGTGGGGCCGTGCCGAAGGCGGCCGCCTGCGCGCCGACCCCGAGTCCGATGCCGCCGCCGCCACGCTGCTGAACCAGCTCGTCTGGTGGGGCGAGGCCCTGCGCACCGCCCGCGCGAACCGCCCCTACGGCAGCTGAGGACGAGCCCGTGACGAACACCCTCACGAAATCCGTCGTCGCCGAGCGCGACCCGATGACCGTCGCGCTGGTCCTCGTGGTCGGTTCGATCATGGCGACGCTGGACCAGACCATCGTCAACGTCGCCATCCACCGGCTCTCCATCGACTTCGACGCGCCCCTCGCCACCATCCAGTGGGTGGCCACCGGCTACGCGCTGGCGCTCGGCGCGGTCGTGCCCGCCTCGGCCTGGGCGATCGGGCGGTTCGGCGCCAAGCGGCTCTACCTCTTCGCGGTGGTCTTCTTCGCGCTCGGCTCGCTGCTCGCCGGGCTGGCCTGGGACATCGGCTCGCTCATCGCCTTCCGGGTGCTGCAGGGCGTCGGCGGCGGGCTGCTCATGCCGGTCGGCATGACGATTCTGTTGCGCGCGGCCGCGGCCACCCCGGAGCGGCTCGGCCGGTTGATGAGCACGCTCGGGCTGGCCATCCTGGTCGGCCCGCTGGCCGGGCCGGTGCTCGGCGGGTACCTGATCGACGAGGTCTCCTGGCGCTGGATGTTCTTCGTGAACGTCCCGGTGGCGGCGCTGGTGGTGCTGCTCGCCGTCCGCGTCTTCCCGGCCGACGTGCCCGAGCCGCGCAAGCCGCTCGACCTGATCGGGCTGGCACTCATGTCGCCGGGGCTGGCGCTGCTCATCTACGGCGTCACCGCGGCGGGCGAGCGCGGCGGCTTCGGCTCCCCCGCCGTGCTCGGCCCCCTGCTGATCGGGGCGGCACTGGTGGCGGCGTTCGGGTATCGCGGGTTCACCGCGGCGAATCCGCTGCTGGATCTGCGGGTGCTGCGCAACCGGTCGGTGGCGGCGGCCGCGGCGGTGCTCGCGTTGTTCGCGGCCGGGTACTTCGGGTCGATGCTGTTGCTACCGCTGTACTTCCAGGTGGTGCGCGGGGAGTCGGCCATGGTCGCGGGGGCGCTCGGCATTCCGTTCGCGCTGGCGTCCGGGTGCGCCATGCAGGTGGCGGGGCGGATCATCGACCGGGTGCCGCCGGGGCGCTACCTGCCGGTGTCGATCGGGGTCGGGCTGCTCGGCTTCCTGCTTTTCCGGGCACAGCTCGACGCGGACGCCTCGTACTGGGGGCTGTGCGCGGCCATGGTGCTCATGGGTGCGGGTGGCGGCGGCACGATGATGCCCGCCATCACCGTCGCCACCCGCAGCCTGGCGCCGGAGCAGCAGGCGAGCGGGACCACGACGGTGAACATGGTCAACACCACCGCGCTCGCCATCGGCACCGCCGTCACCTCGGTGGTGCTGACCGCGCTGCTCCCGGTCGACGGGGGGTTGCAGGCGCTGCACCACATGGGCGCGGAGGCGCATGCCTCGCTGGCTCCCGCACTGGCGCGGGCGTTCCAGGACTCGTACCTGGTCGCTCCCGCGCTCATGGCGCTGGCCCTGATTCCGGCACTGCTCCTGCCGCGGCGCAAAGGTTGACATCAATATGATGACCGGTCTACTTTCTGGTCATGGGTAGCAAGGGTGCCGAGACCCGGCAGCGCATGGTGGCCGCGACGCTCGCCTCGATCGAGCGGCGCGGCTACTACGGTGCCGGGTTGAACCAGATTCTGGCGGACAGCGGCACCCCGCGCGGGTCGCTGTACTTCCACTTCCCCGGCGGGAAGGACGAATTGGTGGCCGAGGCGGTCCGGCGGGCGGCTGCTGTGGTCGAGTCGGTGCTGGCCGATGTGGATCCGAGCGATCCGGTCGGTGCCGTCGCTGCGGTGCTCGGCGCGTTCGGGGATCGGCTGGAGGAGTCCGGGTGGGAGTGCGGGTGTCCGATCGCGGCCGTCGCGCTGGAGGTGTCCGGGACGCACGATCCCATTCAGCGGGCCTGTGCGGAGGTCTTCGCGCGCTGGACCGAGAGCATTCGGCTCGGCTTGGTCGCCGCCGGGCGGGATGACGCCGATGATCTCGCGTCCGCGCTGCTCGCCCTGATCGAGGGGGCGTTGCTGCTCGCGCAGGCTCAGCGCAGCCGGGTGCCGCTGGAGCGTGCGCTGCGCACCGCCCGGGTGCTGCTGGGGTGAGTGCGGTTCGCGCGTGGCTCAGAAATATGTGGACCAGTCAATTCAGGAGGTCGTCGTGACCGACAGTATCGTCTTCGGCGCCGCCGGGTTCATCGGTGGCGCGCTCGTCGCCCGGCTGCTGGACGAGGGCCGGACGGTGATCGCCGCGGTACGGCCGGGTAGCGAATCGCGGGTACGGGTCGAGCATCCGGGGTTGACCGTGGTCACCGCGGACATCACGAAACCCGATCTCGGACTGCGACATTCCTTCGATGTCGAGGACGTCTACAACTGCGCCGCGCGCTTCGCCTTCGGCCTCGACGCCGCCGCCGCGAGGGCGGTGAACGTCGACGGGGCGGTGCACGTGCTGGAGTGGGCGGCGCGGCTGCCCGCGCTGCGCAGGCTGGTGCACGTGAGCGGGTATCGGGTGTCGGTCCCCGGGCATCGGCCCGACTACCGCGCCGGCGCGTACGAGGCGTCCAAGACCGAGGGTGACCGGGCGCTGTGGCAGCGTTCCGGGGAGCTGAATATCCCGGTCACGGTGGCGAATCCGAGCACGGTCCTCGGTCCGGGGCAGTACATCGGCCTGGCCGAGATGGTGCGCGACCTGTGGCAGGGGAAGCTGCCCGCCATTCCGGGCGGGCGGCGCACCCTGGTGCCGATCGTGGAGCTCGCCTACTTCGCGGAATTCCTCGCGCGGATTCCGGAGTACCCGGAGACGGCGGGCGCCGCCTACACCGTGCTCGACCCGGACAGCCCCGCACTTCCCGACCTGATCCGTTTCCTGGCGGCGCACCTCGGCGTGCCCGCGCCGCGCTTCACCGTTCCGCTCGGGGTGCTGCGTCGACTGCCCGCCGCGCTCACCGGCGTGGATCGGGAGCGGCTGGCCTTTCTGTCCGAGGATCGTTACGACACCTCCGCCGCGGAGGCGTTCGCCGAGCGGGCGGGGCTGGTGATGCCGCCGGCCGAGACAGTGTTGCGCGAGTGGGCGGATCATCTGGTGGAGGACCGATTCGGAGAGGCGGAAACCGCTGGAGCCACTCTCGGTCGCACGTGACAATGGATCGATGCCACAAGCTGTGTTGCACTCCGACCGGCTCACGCTGGTTCCGCTCGCGGAAGAACACCTCGACTACCAGATCGAGCTGGACTCGGACCCCGAGGTGATGCGCTACCTGGGCGAGGGCACCGCGCGTTCGCTGCCGCAGATCGAGGCGGCGCACCGCCGCGACCGGCGGATACTGGATCGGGCTCGTAACTGCTTCGCCACGGCTTCGAGAATCTCGGACTGACCCGGATCTTCGCCGAAATGATGGCGGTCGAACATGGCGAGGTCGAGTACGCGATCACCCGCGAACGCGGGCCCGCGTGGTGAACTTGCGTCTGCGCGCCTACAGCGCCGTTTCCACAGCCCTGGGAATGCTCGGCGATCATGCGCTCCGCGACCTCGTGGATGCGGCCCCGCCGATCGGCGCCGGCATCGGTGGGAGATCGGCGCTGCTCGAGGTCGACGGCACCTCGGTCTTCGTGAAGCGGGTGCCGCTCACCGACCTCGAACGGCGGCCCGAGCACGTCCGGTCGACGGCTAACCTGTTCGACCTGCCACCCTTCTGCCAGTACGGTGTCGGCCGCATCGGCTCACCGGGCTTCGGGGCCTGGCGCGAACTGGCCGTGCACACCATGACGACGAACTGGGTGCTCGCCGGCGAATACCAGGGCTTCCCGCTGATGTACCACTGGCGGGTGCTGCCGGACTCGGCGCCGCTGCCCGAGGAGCTGGCCGATATCGATCGCGCTGTCGGCTACTGGGGCGACCGGCCGCAGGTGCGCCACCGGATCGAGGCCCTGCGGGACTCCTCGGCGAGCATCGCGCTGTTCCTCGAGTACATCCCGCAGAACCTGCGCGAGTGGCTCGGTGACGGCGGCCGGGCCGTCGCCGTGGTGGAGCGGGAACTGACCGCGGGCGCCGTCTTCATGAACAGCCGCGGGCTGCTGCACCTCGACGCGCACTTCGAGAACATCCTGACCGACGGGCACCGCCTCTACTTCGCCGACTACGGCCTCGCGCTCAGCACCGGGTTCGATCTCTCGCCCGATGAGACCGCGTTCTTCGGCCGCAACCGGAGCTACGACCGCGGTTACACCGCGAGCTACCTGGCGAACTGGCTGGTCACCGCGCATTACGGGCGGCAGGACCGTGCCGGGCTGGTGCGGGCCTTCGCCGCGGGAAGGCAGCCGGAGGGCGTCTCCGACGAGGTTGCGACGGTCCTTCTCCGGAACGCTCCTTTCGCCGCGGCGATGTCACCGTTCTTCCGTGCGTTCCTGGACCAGAGCCGCAGCACCCCCTATCCGGACCGGGAGGTCCGCCGTCTGCTGAGCGGGATGCCGATGTGAGAGGGTGGCCCTTCACGCGTGAATCTCGGAGGAAAACTGTGGTGGAAGCGGCATTCGATGCGGCCGGGCTGGTGGGGTATCGCTACCGTGCGGACGACTTCTACGAGGTCGGGCGGGAGAAGATCCGCGAGTACGCGCGGGCGGTGCAGGACTTCCACCCGGCGCACTGGAGCGAGGACGCCGCCGCCGAGCTCGGATACCAGGGACTGATCGCGCCGACCACGTTCATCTCCACCGTCGCCATGCTGGCCAATCGCAAGCTGCTGGAGACCGTGCTGGCCGGGTACGCCGTGATCGTGCAGACCGATCAGGTCTTCGAGATGCACAAGCCGGTGCTCACCGGCGACCGGCTGGTCAGCGATGTCGAGCTGTCCTCGGTGCGCCGGATCGGCGGGAAGGACCTGCTCACGATCACGAATACGTTCAGCGACCCGACCGGTGAGGTAGCGCAGGTCATGCACACCACCGTCGTGGGGCTGACCAGTGCGGACGTTGCCGCGGATGTCAGCGGGGCGATCGAGCGGGTCATCATGAGCGGGCTCGGCACGACCTCCGTCGCCGACGAGCCGCCGAACGATTCCGTTGTCGAACAGCGCCTCTCGCCCGAGTCGCGCACGCGCACCCCGCGCACGGCGATCCGCTTCCCCGACGTCGCCGCCGGGGACGAACTCCCCGCTCGGACCGTGCAGCTGACCCGCGGTGACCTGGTGAACTACGCCGGGGTCTCCGGGGACGCGAACCCCATCCACTGGCACAACGGGATCGCCGCGCTGGCGGGGCTGCCCGACGTGATCGCGCACGGCATGCTCACCATGGGGCTCGGCGCGGGGTTCGTCACCGGCTGGCTCGGCGACCCGGGCGCGGTGCTCCGCTACGGGGTCCGGCTGTCGAACTACACCGTCATCGAGGCGCTCGAGGCCGGGACGGTGGAGTTCACCGGGCGGGTGAAGTCGGTCGATGCCGAGGCCGGGACGGCCGTCGTCGTCATCATCGCCAAGTCGGCGGGGCGCAAGATCTTCGGGCTCGCCACGGCCGAGGTCCGCCTCGCCTGACCACCTCCCCCCTATGTGCCATTGACAAATGGCACATAGGGGGCTGATGCTGTTGACCATGACAACCCCACGGTCGACGGTGACCTCGCGGGCCAGGCCGGTCCCCGCCGCGGCATCGCTGCGCAGCCGGGTCGCGGCGGAGCTCTCCGCCCGCAGCCTGCGGCACCTGAACGGCGCGCTGCCGCTCAATGCCGCCGGGATCTTCGCGGGCAGGCAGATCGTCGCCGGGCTCATGGCGGCGTTCGGACCGGTCCTGCCGGGCACGAAGGTGCGGCAGGTACGCGAACAGGGCGTGCGCGGGGAGTGGGTGCGCGCCGCCGGCGTCGCCGAGGGGTCGCGCGCGATCTACTTCATCCACGGCAGCGGTTACGTCGTCTGCTCGGCGCGCACGCATCGCGGCCTCGCCTCGCGGCTCTCCTCGACGACCGGGCTGCCGGTCTTCGTCGTCGACTACCGGCTCGCGCCCGAGCACCGCTTCCCGGCCGCCGCCGACGACATCGCCGCCGGGTACGCGTACCTGCTCGGCACCGGTCACCGGCCGGGCGATCTCGTGATCGGCGGTGACTCGGCAGGCGGTCACCTCGCGCTCGACCTGGTGTTGCAGCACGCCGAGCAGGGCACGCCACAGCCCGCGGGCGTCTTCTGCTTCTCGCCGCTCATGGACCTCACCTTCGCGCTAGCCGAGGAGCACGACCGGGCCCGCCCCGATCCGATGGCGCCCGCGACCACCGGGCGGCCCATGCTCGCGCTCTACACCGAGGGCCAGCAGCTCGACTCGCCGCGGCTGCGGCTCACGGCACAGCGGGGGGCGGTGCTGCCGCCGTTCTTCGTGCAGGCCGCCGCCGAGGAGATGCTGGCCGGCGACGCCCGTCACCTGCACACCATGCTCACCGACGCCGGGCAGCGCTGCGAGCTGCAGCTCTGGCCCGGCCGCATCCACGTCTTCCAGGCGCTGCCGCTGCTGGTCCCCGAGGCCGCCGCCGCGCTGCACCACACCGCGACCTTCGTCGCCGCCGCCCTGGCCGAGGCCGACGCCCCGATCGCCCGCCCGGCCTGACCCCGCACCGACAGGAGAACCGTCGTGGACTTCGACTCCATGCTCGCCAAGATCAAGGCCAAGCAGTGGGCGCTGGCCGAATTCGACTGGGACGCCCCCGGCGCCGAGCTCATCGACCCCGCCCTGCACGCCAAGCTCAAGCCCTTCATGGCCGATCTCATGTGGATCGAGAACGTCGGCGCGCGCGGCTTCGCCGCCATGGCCACCAAGGCGCCCACCGAGACGCTGAAACAGATCTACCGCTACTTCCACGCCGAGGAACAGCGGCACGCCAATGCCGAGCTCGCGCTCATGCGGCGCTGGGGCATGCTCGACGGCGACGAGATCCCCGAGCCGAACATCAACGTCAAACTGGTGATCGACTTCCTGGACAAGCACGCCGACGAGATGTCGCTGTCCTTCCTCGGCACCGTCATCCCCATGCTCGAGGTGGCGCTGGACGGCGCGTTGATCAAGTTCGTCACCGACGAGATCGAGGACCCGGTGGCGCAGGAGGTCTTCAAGAAGATCAACGCCGACGAGTCGCGGCACCTGGCCACCGACTACGCGGTCATGGAGCTGCTCGGGCACTCGGGGGCGCGCAAGCTCGCCATCGAGCTGGTCGGCGGCTGGGCCAAGCCGTCGTTCATCGTCGGAGTGCTCAGCTACGTGCCGTTGCTCAACAAGATGCGCGACAACATCGTCGCCATGGGCGTGGACGAGGAGAAGCTGTACTCGGCCATGCGCAAGTTCAAGCAGGTCGGCGAGCGGATGCCGCAGGCCAACCGGGTGCCCATGTACCGGATCGTGAAGATGCACGGCGACTGGGTGATCGACCGCGACCACCCCTACCACCTCTTCGCGGACGCCATGGTGAAGCTCACCGCCCGGATCCCGCAGCGCTTCCTCGCCGAACAGCCGAGCTGGTCGCAGGAGCTCACCTACGAGCCGGTCGCGTGAGCGGCGTGACGGCCCTGCCCGGGCGCGGCGGCTCGCCGCTGGACGCGGTGGTGATCGGCGCCGGGTTCGCCGGCATCGGCGCCGCGATCCGGCTGCGGCAGAAGGGCATCCGCAATGTCGCGGTGCTGGAGCGGGACAGCAGGATCGGCGGCACCTGGCGGGACAACACCTACCCCGGCGCCGCCTGCGACATCCCGTCCCGGCTCTACTCCTACAGCTTCGCGCCGAACCCCGACTGGTCGCGGACCTACTCCGGCAGCGCAGAGATCCTGCGCTACATCGAGCACATGGCCGACGAGTTCGGCGTGCGGCAGCTCATCCGCTTCGGCCACACCGTCACCGGGATCGCCTGGGACGAGCCGAGCGGGCTGTGGGAGGTGTCGCTCGCGGACCAGCCGACGCTGTGGGCGCGCAGCGTGGTGCTGGCCTCGGGGCCGCTCGCCGAGCCCGGTTACCCGGACATCCCCGGACTGGACCGGTTCGAGGGCAAGGTCGTCCACAGCGCGCGCTGGGACCACGAGTACGACTTCGCGGGCAAGCGGGTCGCCGTGGTCGGCACCGGAGCCAGTGCGGTGCAGATCGTGCCGGAGCTGGTGCGGCGGGCAGAGTCGGTGCGGGTCTTCCAGCGCACCGCGGGCTGGGTGCTGCCCCGGCTGAACCACCGGACCTCGCCGCTGCTGCGCGAGCTCTACCGGCAGGTTCCGGCGGGTGAGAAGCTGGCGCGGGAGGCGTGGTTCTGGGGTCACGAGTCGGTGGCGCTCGGTGTGGTCTGGAATTCGCCGCTGACCAGGGTGGTCGAGTCGGTGGCGCGGGCGCACCTGCGGGCCCAGGTGCGCGACCCGTGGCTGCGCCGCCAGCTCACGCCCGACTTCCGTGCGGGGTGCAAGCGGCTGCTCATGAGCAGCGAGTACTACCCGGCGCTGCAGCAGCCCAACTGCAAGCTCGTCACCTGGCCGATCGCCGGGATCCACGCGAACGGCATCCGCACCGCCGAGGGCATCGAGCACCGCGCCGACTGCCTGGTGCTCGCCACCGGGTTCGAGGTCTCCAAGCAGGGCACCCCGATCCCGGTGCGCGGGCGCGGCGGCCGCGAGCTGGCGGCCGAGTGGAGCGGCGGGGCGTACGCGTACAAGAGCATCACCGTGGCCGGCTACCCCAACCTGTTCCTCACCTTCGGCCCGAACTCCGGGCCGGGGCACAACTCCGCGCTGGTCTACATGGAGGCGCAGCTCGAGTACCTCTCCGAGGCCATCGGCGTGCTGCTGAGCCGCGACCTGCGCGGGCTCGAGGTGCGCCGGGAGGTGCAGGACCGGTACAACGCGCGGCTGCAGCGCAGGCTCGCCTCGACCACCTGGAACTCCGGCTGCCGCAGCTGGTACCTGACCGAGGACGGCTTCAACGCCACCATGTACCCCGGGTTCGGCACCCAGTACGTCCGCGAGCTGGCGACCGTGGATCTGGACGACTACGTGCTCACCCCGCGGCAGCCGGTTCGCGCCGCACCCGGGATCGCGGTGCCGTTCGGCTAAGGTCGAGGCCGGGTAGCGGGGCGACGGAAGGACGGCGGGCGATGGCGGAGTACCGCATCGACGATCTCGCCAGGGCCGCGGGCACCACCTCCCGCAATGTGCGCGCGTACCAGGAGCGCGGCCTGCTGCCCACCCCCGCCAGGCGCAGCGGGCGTGCGCTCATCTACGACGACTCGCACCTGGCCCGGCTCAAGATCATCGACGCGCTGCTGCAGCGCGGCTTCACCACCGGGCACATCGCCGATTTCATCACGAGCTGGGAGACCGGCAAGGATCTCACCGAGATCCTCGGCCTGCAGCACGCCGTCACCGCCACCTGGGGCAAGGCGGGCGACCCGGTGACGGTGCCGCGCGAGCTCGTGCACGCCTTCCTCGGCGGTGACGACGACCGCCCGGTCGCCGACCACGACCTGCACCGACTCTCCGAGCTCGGCCTCGCCCGGATCGACGACGACCTGGTCGAGTTCACCCGCCCCGAACTCCTGGACACCTTCGCCGCCCTGCACCGCTACGGCTTCGACCTGCACCGCCTCATCGACGTCTTCGCCGCCATGATGCCCAAGGTCGAGGAGATCGCGCGGCTCATGATCACCACCGCCGAGGAGCAGATCGTCGCCCAGCACGGGCCGGGGTGGCTGCCCGACTCCGCCGCCGAGATCGCGGCGACCACCGCGCTGCTCGAGCACCTGCGCGAGCTGGGCATGAGCGTCGTGCAGAGCACCTTCGCGCAGGCGCTGGAGCAGGTTCTTCGAGCGGAGCTGGGGGCGTACCTGGAGGTGGCGGCCGGGAATCGGGTCGGGCGCGTCAATATCGAGTGACAGCGGTGGGTGCGGGCGGCACACTGCTCGGATGCGATCGGTGCAGGAGCTGACCGCCGCCGTCGCGGCCGGTGAGCGGGTGAAGTACCTGAAGTTCTGGGGTCATCGGCCGCGGGCCGACGGGACTGTCGGGGCGAGTTGCCTGAGCCAGTGGTGGCCGGCCGCGTTCGAGGTGGAGGGGTTGTCCTTCGCTACCGCCGAGCACTACATGATGTGGCGCAAGGCAACGCTTTTCGGCGCCGACGAGGTGGCCGCGCGGGTGCTCGCCGCCGGGCATCCCAAACAGGCCGAGGACCTGGGGCGCACGGTGCCCGGGTTCGATGACGCGGTGTGGGCCGAACACCGGTACGCCGTCGTAATTGCGGGCAGCACCGCCAAGTTCGGGGCGCACCCGGAGTTGCGGGACTATCTGCTCGGCACCGGGGAGCGGGTGCTGGTGGAGGCGAGTCCGGTGGACCGGGTGTGAGGTATCGGGCTCGCGGGTGACGATCCGCGCTCCGACGATCCCGGGAGCTGGCCGGGGTCGAACCTGCTCGGGTTCGCGCTCATGGCGGCCAGGGGCGCGCTGCGGGCGGAGTGACTGGCAGGATGCGGGCGGTGCGCATCGAACTGCTCGACCTGCTGTCCAGGCACGGTGACCCGATGGACCCGATCCCGGTGCCGGCGAGCTACTTCGCCGAGTACGCGGGGCGGCTCCCCGAGCTCGTGTTCGACCTGTGGCGGGAGCTCGGGTTCGGCGGGTTCGGGGACGGGCTGCTGTGGGCCTGCGATCCGCACCGCTGGCAGCCGATCGTGGAGGCCTGGCTGGCGAGCGTCGAGCTTCCCGCCGAGTACGCCGGCGATCAGATTCCGATCTTCCGGACCGCCTACGGCAAGATCTACTGTTTCCGGCCCGGACTGGGACAGAAGATCGACATCGACCCGCTCTTCTCCGGCGTCCACCTGTTCCGGCCCGAAACGCTGGCCGGACAGGAGTGGATCGATATGGGGATCACCGATCTCCTGACCTTCCCGGACAATCAGTTCCTGGTCGACGCCGACCACCCGACCGAGGGCTTCGACATGCAGGAGGAGCTGTTCGAGCGGATCGTCGAGCGGCTGGGGCGCACCTCGCACGACACCGTCTACAGTTTCGCGCCGCGCATCCAGGAGGACGGTGCCATCCGCGCCGAGCACGCGGTGCTCGCCGACGCCACCACCGAACTGGCCGCCCTGCTCGCGCTCCAGGAACCCGAAGTAACGCTCGACTGATCGCACCGAGCGCGGAAATTTCCCGACATCACACCGCAGCGGCGAAGGCGTCATGGGCCGCAGAGCCGAACAGGACGAAACGCACCTCCCGCACCGTGGTGCCTGCGGCCCGAACGGTCTCGATCGCGATGCGGGCACCGTCGTCGATGGGCCAACCGTAGATCCCGGTGGAGATGGCGGGGAACGCGACCGTTCGCGCACCCAGCTCGTCCGCCACCCGCAGTGACTCGCGGTAGCAGGAGGCCAGCAGCTCCGATCGGTCGTCCTGCGCCGACCACACCGGCCCGACCGTGTGGATCACCCATCGCGCGGGCAGATTCCCGCCGGTCGTCGCGACGGCCTGACCGGTCGGCAGCCCCTTTCCGTAGTGCGACGCCCGCAGGTCCCGGCACGCGGACAGGATCGCCGGACCACCCCTGCGGTGAATGGCCCCGTCGACGCCCCCGCCACCGAGCAGTGACGAATTCGCCGCGTTCACCACCGCGTCCACATCCTGCTCGGTGATATCGCCCCGGACCAGCACGAGTTCGACCATGAAGCCATTGTCGTCACTTCCGGCGACGAGGCGAGATCAGAACAGATTCCGCGCACCGCGCCGGGTCGGGGATCAGGAGTTCCTGAGGGTCGCTCTATCGAAGAACCGAATTCGTTCAGGTGCGGGTGAGCAGGCGCGTTCGTCCGGTGAGAGCCTCGGCGAGCTGGTCGGTGAGGCGGGCGATGGTGGCGCCTGCGGTGGCGGTGTCCGGGTGGCGGATACGCAGTGCGAGCCCGGAATCGGTGCGCGAGAACCAGAACTGGGCGTCGTCGGCGCGGCCGACCGCGGAGATGTGCCTGGCGCCGATGGCGTCGTGGTGCGCGGCGCCGGGCAGCGTGCGGTAGTCGATCCAGGAGACCATGAAGATGTCGCCGCGGCGCAGCGCGAGCCCGCCGAGATGCGGAAGCACGGCCCCGAGCGGCAGGGTGCCGAGCGCGATGGCGGCGCGCACGGCGGTGGCGGCTTCGCGGGTGGCCGCGGCGGGGTCGGGCAGGGCCGGGATCTCGACCGGCACATTGGTGGTGAACCAGCCGAGTGCGGCGCGCCAGCGCTCGTCGTGCCTGGTGTGCATGGGGAAGACCAGGCGCAGCCGGTCCGGGCCGCCGCAGGCGTGCGTGGCATGCGCCAGCGCCGCGAGCGCCCCGGCGAATGGACGGGCACCGAGTTCGCGGCACCACTCGTCGAATCGTTCGGCGCCCGCGCCGTCGAGCAGCATGCGCAGCTCGACCGACTGCGGTGCGGTCTCGCCGGGCGCGACGCCGAGGTCGAGCGGGAACTCCGGCGGCCGGACCCCGCCGGGGCCGAAGAAGGAACGCCACCCGCGCAGCCGCGGGTCGTCCGGCGCGACCGCGAGGCGCGCCTGTTCGGCGCAATGGTCTACGAAATCGCCGGTGGGCGGCAGGGTTTCGCCGCTGTAGAGGCGGCGCAGGTCGTCGATGACGAGCGCGATGGAGTAGCCGTCCACGTGGGCGTGGTCGAAGGCGCAGAGCACCGTGGCGACGTCCGGCCGGTCGATCACGCCGAGCAGGTAGGACGGGTGCCCGAAGGCGCCGCAGCGCTCGTCGAGCAGCGCGGGCAGCGCCGCCACCGGGACGCCGGGCAGCCGGTGCATGACCGCGGGCACGGGGTGCCGCAGCCGTACCGGGCCCGGCGCGAAGGAGCTGCGCAGCGTGCCGTGCCTGGTGATCAGCGCGCGGTAGGCGGCGGCGAGCCGCGCGTGGTCGACCGGGCCGGGCACGTCGAAAACCGCGGCGAGCCAGATGTTCCCGCCCCCGGCCAGGTGCACCGCCTGGTTGAACGACGGCGGGACCGGCGAGGGCTCCCCCGGCCCGGACTCCGGGCGGTACTCGACGAAGATGCCCGGCGCGGGGGCGAAGCGGTCAGCGGTGGTGACCCGCACCGATCACCTCCCGCGGGCGGATCGCACGATCACCGGCCCCGGCCACCTCGGCGAAGATCTCGCGCAGCCGCGCGTGGTAGGGCGCGAGCGCCGCCTGGGCGGCCGCGGTGCCCGGGCTCTGGCAGCCGAGGTAGAGGTGGCGTCGGTCGCGGTTGATCCAGAGCGAGGCATTGCCGGTGGCACCCTCGCCGGTGAAGAGCATGCCGTTCTCGTACTCCGAGCTGCCCGCACCGGGAAAGCGGCGGAAGTCGATGTAGGAGAGCATGTTCGGGCTCGCCGCCACCTTGGCCGGGTCGGCGCCGGACATGAGCAGCGCGGTGATCACCGATTGCACCGGCGCCGCCGCCAGGCGCAGCGCGCGCTCGTAGCCGGCGTGCGCGTGCGCCAGCAGGTCCCGGAAGGTGGCGGCCGAGCGCACCGGGAAGGCGACCGGCGCGAAATTGCAGAACCAGCCCTGCGACAGCAGGTAGTCGCCGCGGTCCCTGGTGCTGGTGACGATCATGCCGTAGTAGTCCGGCTTCCCCGCGATCTCCAGGTCGGCAACGGCCACCGCGGCGAGTACCCCGGCGATGAAGCGCACGCCCTCGGCCTTGCACACGGCCTCGAAGGCGGCGGTGCCGTCGGCGTCGAGCAGGTCGAACTCGATCGGCCGCATCGGCGCGGTCTCGCCGGGGGCGAGCCCGAGATCGACCGGGCAGCTGGGCAGCGCGCCGTCGTTGCGCCGCACGATCTCCAGCCATTCGGCGATCTCCCGGCTCTCCGGGCCGAACTCCGCGGCCAGCGCGTGCTCGGCCGCGGCGTACTCCGGGAAACCGCCTGCCGTGGCACTGGTGAACGGGCCGAGCGCGGCCCCGGTGGCCTCGGCCCGGTACAGCTCGAGCAGCTCGGGCAGCACCAGCGCCTGCGAGATGCCGTCGCTGAGCGCGTGATCGCAGCCGTAGTACAGCGTGAACGATCCCGGCCTGCGCACCGCGCCGACCACGAAGCCGGGGTACGAGGTCACGATCGCCTCGCGGGAGAAGCGGGCGAGGGCGTACTTCCGGAACGCCGCACCGCCCTCGGTCTCACCGGCCGGACGGGCTTCGAAGGCGACCGCGCTCTCCGGCACCCGCATCCGGGTGACGGCGCCGTCGTCCACCTCGAGCCAGGTGCGCAGCCCGGCGTGCCGCAGGGTGAAGCGCTCCACCGCGCGGCTCATGGCCGCGGCGTCCAGCTCACCCGCCACCTCGGTGGCGGTGGCCAGGTAGGCGTGGTGCTCGCGGCCGGCCCGCTGTCCGGCCGCCACCCCGCGCACGTGGTTCTCCTGGAGGAAAGAGGCGCGCCCCGGGTCGGGCTCGGCCTGCGGCGGACCGGCGGGATGCCATTCGAGCACGCTGCCCGCGGGCGGGTTCCAGTTGGCGAGGGCGGTGATGATCACCCGTGCACCGCCATGGCGGAGACCGGCAGCTCACCGGTGGTGGCGACGGTGCCGAGCAGCTGGGAGACGGTGTTGATGAACCGGTGCACGTTGGCGGCCGCGACCTCGTTGCTCGGGAAGCGCGCCGAGATGGCGAGGCCGTCCGGCGAGCGCGCGATCCAGAAGTACACCTCGTCGTCGGAGGTCTCGCCGCTGCGCAGCGGACGCACCGCCCAGCGGCGCCACTCGGCGGCGTCCGGGACCGCGCGCACATCCAGGTAGGAGACGACGAAGCGCGGCACCGACGGATTCCCGAGCAGGTGCGCGACCCGGGGGTACGGGTAGCGGGCCAGCGGGCGGGCCGTGCGCACGGCGGTGGCGGCCCGGTCGAGCACGGCGTCGAAGCCGTCGGCGCCCCCGCTCTCGATCCGCACCGGCGCCAGCCCGACGTACCACCCCATGGCGTGCACGTCGCCCGGCTGGTGCCTGGTGTGCATGGGCATGGCGAAGTCGAGGGTGTCGGTGCCGGCCAGCGTGCGCATGGCCGCCGCGACCGTGGCCAGCACGCCGGTCTGCACGGAGTGGCCCGCGGCCCGGCAGCGCTGCTCGAACGCGGCGGCCTTCTCGGCCGTCAGCGACCAGGCCGAGAGGCCGCTCTGGTGCCTGCCCGGGGTCGGCCTGCGCGGGGAGACGATGTCGAGCGGGAAGCCGGGGAAGCGATCGCCGCAGCGGCGCAGGAACTGCTGCCAGCCGCGCACCGCCGGGTGCGCGGGGGTCAGCTCGTCGCCGTAGCCGCGCTCGATGCCGCCGTAGTCCACGCAGCTGCCGACCTCGGGCAGCGCGGCGGGCTCGCCGGTGCGCACCTCGCGGTAGAGGCGCTGGATCTCGCTGATGGCCAGCATCATCGAGTACGCGTCCATGACCGAGTGGTCGGCGCCGAAGACCAGCAGGAAGCCGCCACCGGGGCGGGCGGGCACCGGATCGGTGACGGTGGCGAGCAGGCAGTGCGGCCAGCGCGTCGGTGCCAGCCTGGCCTCGAAGAAGTCGGTGATGTGCTGGTAGACGCGGGTTCCGGTGCGCAGCGCGCCGACGTGGCGCGGCGCGACGTCGACTTCGTCGGCGCGGACGCCGAACCGGTTCCAGCGCGGGGCGCCCTCGGTGCCGGGCCGCACCGTGGTCCGGAAGGTCTCGTGCCGGGCGATCCAGCGCCGGAGCGTCTCCCGCAGCGCCTGCTCGTCGTAGCGATCCGGGATCTCGAAGATGGTGCCGAGCCACGAACCGGGGCCGGAATCGGCCTGTCTTCGGGCGCAGTGCTCCTCGTGGATCCAGCTCAGCGGCCGGTTGTCCGGACGCCACGGATCACCCGGCACGGCGGGCACCCATTCGGTGAGGGTGCCCGCGGGCAGCGGGTAGTCGGCAAGCTCTGTGAATTCCATCTGGAAGACGCCCCATTCATTTTGCTGACCGCATGCTGACGACGACGAGAATGTACGTAAAAAGCCTGCGTTTCGAAAATCGCTACTCTGCGGCCCCTGCACCGAAACCTGATCCGCACACCGTTGTCAGCGTAGGGGGACCACCCGGGAACCCTCTCACCGACCCCGAGTGGCCTTCATCACCATCAATATTTTCGGACATACTGCCTGGTAAGGGTTTCGGGGCCGATCGAACTGGCTATCGGCGACCGCTCGAAAATTTCTTTTGTGTGAACGCGCGGTTTCACCCATCCATGGCGGGGAGCGTATCGAATCACGGATTGCTCATCACATTGCTCCAGCCCATTGCGGACCATATGCTGGCGCAGCGCTTCGCAGTGTCGCAAGCGATTTAGAGCAATGCTGTACTTTAATTCCGACACTCGAGCGAGCAGGGGGTAATCATGTCCGGGGGCCCGGTTCCCGCCATCGAAACAACGGGGCTGTCCAAATCCTTCGGCGCTTTCCGGGCCGTGGACGGTATCGACCTGACGGTCCCGTCCGGAAGTGTCTGCGCGGTGCTCGGCCCCAACGGGGCGGGCAAGACCACCATGGTCCGGATGATCGCGACGCTGACGCGGCCGGATGCCGGGCGCGCGGCGGTCTTCGGCTACGACGTGGTGCGCGAGGCCACCGCGGTGCGCTCGCTGATCGGCCTCACCGGGCAGTACGCCTCGGTGGACGAGGAGCTGACCGCGCGGGAGAACCTCGCCATCTTCGGCAGGCTCCTCGGCCGCTCCGGCCGCGAGGCACAGCACCGCGCCGACGAGCTGCTCGACGAATTCGGGCTCACCGAGGCGGGAAACCGCGCGCTCAAGCACTTCTCGGGCGGCATGCGGCGCCGCCTCGACCTGGCCGCCAGCCTGGTCGCCCGGCCACCGCTGCTCTTCCTGGACGAGCCGACAACCGGACTCGATCCCCGGACCCGCGCGCAGATGTGGCAGACCGTCCGCGATCTGGTACGAGAGGGAACCACCGTCTTGCTGACGACGCAGTATCTGGACGAGGCCGACGAACTCGCCGACCGGATCGTGGTCATCGACCACGGCCGGCTGGTCGCCGACGGCACCGCCGACGAGCTCAAGGCCGGCATCGGCACCGCCACCCTCACGCTGCGGGTGCCCGACCCCGACCTCACCGTCGCCATCGGGGTGGTGCACCGTTTCCTCGGCGACACCGCCGCGGTCTCCGCGGGCGAGGGCAGGCTGGCGGTACCCGCCATCGACAATGCCCGGCTCCCGGAGCTGTTGATCGCGCTGCGCGACAGCGACGTCGAGGTGCTCGAGGTGGCGCTGGCCAAGCCGAGTCTGGACGAAGTCTTCTTCGCCATCACCGGCAGCAGGCGCCCGGCCGTCGCGGAGCCGGTGTGACCGCGGCACCGCTCGCACCGGCGAGCGTCCGGCTCCGGCCCGTCGTCTCCAACCGCATCTCGCTGCGCGCCTCCATCGACCACGCACTGGTCATGGCGCGCCGCGGGCTGCTCAAGATCCGGCACAATCCGCAGGAGCTCTTCGACGTCATCGCACTGCCCGTGGTCTTCACGGTCATGTTCTCCAGCATCTTCGGCGGTGCCATCGCCGGAACGGTGACCGGCTACCTGCCGACGCTGATCCCCGGCGTGCTGGTGCAGGTCACGATAGCGGCCTCGGTCGGCACCGGGGTGAAGCTGCGCGAGGACATGAACAAGGGCGTCTTCGACCGGTTCCGCTCGCTGCCCATCGCGCGGATCGCGCCGCTGGCCGGCTCGCTGCTCGCCGACATGGTGCGCTACGCGGTGGCCACGGCGATGACGGTCTCGGTCGGGCTGCTGATGGGGTACCGCCCGGCCAGCCTGGCCGGGCTGCTGGTCGCCTGCCTGCTGGTGATGGTGGTGGCCTTCGCGCTGAGCTGGATCTTCGCGCTGATGGGTGTCCTGATGGACAAGCCGTCGACGGTGCAGGGGGTCTCGATGCTGGTGCTGATGCCGCTGACCTTCGTCTCCAACGCGCTGGTCCCGGTGGACACCATGCCCGGCTGGATGCAGGCCTTCGCGCACGTGAACCCGGTCTCGCACCTGGTCTCGGCGGTGCGCACGCTGGCCGACACCGGGCGGGCGAGCAGCGAGATCGCGACCTCGCTGCTCGGCGCCGTGCTGGTGCTCGCGGTGATGGCCCCGCTCACCGTGCGCGTCTACATGCGCAAGGCCTGATCAGGGGGCGGGCCGGTCAGCGTGTTTCTCGGCACGGCGCAGCATGTTCCGCAGCCCGTAGGTGCCGGTGCGGCGATCGTAGGCGCGGATGAGCAGCAGCCGCGCCGCGTGCAGGACCACGATGGACGGCACGTAGACGAGCACCGCACCGGCCGCGAGCCCCCAGCGCCGGTGCAGCAGCAGGGTGCGCGGCAGGCAGGCCATGTACCGGACGAAGGCCGGGATCCCGGTCTCCATCCGGCGCGCCGCGACGCCGACGGTCAGGTTGTTCAGGAAGGCGTTGCGGCCGCCGATCTCGGTGACGCAGAGCCCCATGTCGACGTCCTCGAAGACGTCGCGGCGCATGGCGACCGAGCCCCGGATGGCAGCCCAGGTCTCGGCGCGCAGGATCATGTTCGAGCCGTAGAGCACCGGCACCTGCTTCACGCCGTCCGGATCGCGTTCGCGCAGCCGCTTCTTGGCCCGGCCGACCCGGTCGCCGTAGGGCAGGCCGTACGCCTCGCCGCGCCCGCAGGCCGCGGCCCAGTGCCCGGCGGTGTCCGCGGCGAAGAACTCGACCACGGTGGCGGCCCAGTGCTCCGGGATCCTGGTGTCGGCGTCGATCCGGGCGCGCAGCGCGCCGTGCGCGGCGTCCAGCCCGCGGTTACGCGCGTGCACCAGCCCCTGCCGCTCCTCGCGCACCAGCACGACCTGCGGGAAGCGCTCCGCGTAGCCGCGCACGATGTCGGCGGTCTTGTCGGTCGAGTTGTTGTCGACCACCACGATCTCGGTGATCGCCCCGAGCTGGGCGGTGAGCCGGTCGAGACACTCGCCGATCACCTCCTCCTCGTTGTACGCCGGTACGACCACCGACAGCGTGCCCGCCTGCACCGCATCCCCTCTCGATCGGCGGGTGGCCACCTCGGCCACCCGTTCGGCGATCCGCACCGCCCGCTCCGCAGCCGCGGCGGGCGGGATCAGCGCCGCCGCCGCGCGCGCCGCGGCCGCCGCCCGCTCCGGGCGCAGCACATCGACGAGCGCGGACTGTAGCCGCTCCGGCGTCAGCCCGGCGACCGGGATGGCCGTCCCGGCCCCGAGCGCGCGCAGCCTGCGGCCCCAGAGCGGCTGGTCGGCGCCGTGCCAGCAGATCAGCGCCGGACGTCCGGCGCGCAGCCCGGCGGCGACCGTCCCGGCGCCGCCGTGGTGCACCAGCGCGACGCAGCGGGGAAGCACGACGGCGTGGTCGACGCTGCGCACCACCCGGATCCGGTCGCCGTGCGCCGCGAACCCGGTGCCGTCGAGCCCGCCCCAGCCGGCGGCCACCAGCACGCGCAGTCCGAGCTCGGCGGTGACCCTGGCCAGCGTGCCGGCCAGTTCCGCCGGGTCGGCGACGGTCATGCTGCCGAAGCCGACGTAGAGCGGCGGGGGGCCTGCGGCGAGCCAGGCGTCGAGGCCGTCGTCGTCGGTGGCGGGGTCGACGAGCGCGCGGGTCTCGGGAGCGAGGCCGAGGAAGCCGGTGAGCGGCCGGGCCGGGCCCCACTCCTCGGCGAGCCCGGGGAAGAGCAGCGGGTCGTAGGCCTGGATCTCCGGGACACCGGCGATCCGGCTCGCCGCGGGGCCGACCGGCGGGGGCAGCCCGAGATCCGCCGCCAGCGTCAGCTCGGCGCCACGAATGCCCAGCCACAGCAGCTGTTCCAACGCGGCCCAGCCGGCTCGGTGTACCGCCGGTGGCAGCCCGTCAACGGGCAGCAGCGAGACCACGCCGTTGCGGCGCAGCGGGCAGTAGTGGACCGGTAGGTATGGGATGCCGAGCGCGGTGGCGACGTTCAGCGCCCGCTCCTGCCCGGCACTGCCGCCGATCAGCACATCGGCGCCCGTGGCGAGCTCGGCCAGCTCGCGCTGCGTCCGCCTGCCGTCGCGCAGCGTGAGCTCAGCGATCGCCCGCAGCCGGGTGCGCGGATTCGCCGATTTGAGTTGCCGCCGCACCAGTTCCGAGCCGAGCAGCTCGCCGGTGTCGGCGCCGTAGGGGTGCGTGTCCAGCCCGGCGCCGCGGCCGAACTCGACCAGGTTGGGCGGGACCGCGAGCCGCACCGCGTGGCCCGCGCCCGCCAGCGCGACGCCGAGCGCCACCGCGGGCTGCACATCGCCCCGGCTCCCGGAGAACGCGAGCACGAAAGTCATCGAAGGCCCTCCTGGCACCTCGGAACCGGGACGGAAGAACCGTCAGCCTAACCACGGGCCCGACAGCGCAGCGCGGCGGGAACGGATCCCGGTGCTCCTTCTCACAGCGACCCATACCGGCCGGGAGGCAGCGCGAATCTCCGGTTTCCGAGGTCCTCGGCGGCCCGCATGGCGCCGATCACATCCGCCCAACCAACCCGAGCGTCCGCAACGAATACCACCTACAGTGCGGTCGATCCGACAGCAGGGAGATCCGGTGAAGTTTCTGCTCGCATTCAACGGGACCCGGGGCGACGTCCAGCCCGCCGTGGTGGCCGGTGCGGAGCTGCAGCGGCGCGGGCACGACGTGGTGCTCGGGGTCCCGCCCAACCTCGTCGAGTTCGCCGCCGCGGCCGGGCTGGACGCGCGCCCCTTCGGCTACGACACCAGGGCGCACATGAAGTCCGAGCCGGTGCAGGCCGCGCTGCGCGGCGGCGGGCCGCGGCAGCGGCTGCGCGCCCTCGCCGAGGTGCGCGACCTGGGCTGGGCGCAGGGGGTCAGGGACATGGGCACCCTCGCCGACGGCGCGGACGCCATCGTCACCGGCTTCGTCACCGAGCAGATCGGGCTGGCCTACGCCGCCGCCCGCGGCGTGCCCGGCGTCCTGCTCCAGCACGCCCCCATCCGACCCAACCGCAGCACCTTCCCGGTCCCCGGGGTCTCCCCCGCCCTGCCCGGCCCCGCGAAGGCCGCGGGCTGGTGGGCCGCCGAGACCGCCATGTGGGCGCTGACCCGCAACCGGCAGAACGCCCTGCGCCGCTCCCTCGGCGCACCCGGCCGCGCGCCGCGCTCCCCGCGCGCGACCGCGGAGATCCAGGTCTACGACCCCGCGCTCTGCCCCGAGCTGGTCCGGGAATGGGCGGGCACGCACCGCCCGTTCACCGGCTTCCTCGACCTGGCCGCCGAGCAGCGCGCCCGGATCGGCGCCGACACCGGCCCCGAGCTGCTTGCCTGGATCGAGCGCGGCGACCCGCCGCTCTACGTCGGCTTCGGCAGCATGCCGATCGCCGACCCGGCGGCCACGGTCGCCGCGGTCACCGCCGCCTGCGCGCACTTCGGGGTCAGGGCGCTGATCAGCGGCGGCTGGCACGACCTCCCGGTGCCCGAGACCGAGACGGTTCGCGCGATCGGCAGCGTCGACCACGAACTGATCTTTCCGCGTTGCCGAGCCGTGCTGCACCACGGCGGGGCCGGGACAACGGCGGCCGCGCTGCGCGCGGGCGTGCCGAGCCTGATCGCCTGGATCGGCTCGGACCAGCCGTTCTGGGGGTCGGTGTGCGAACGGTTCGGCGCGGGCGCCTCGACCAGGGCCAAGGGGCTCACCACCGAGATCCTGATCGACAAGCTGCGCACCGTCCTCGCCGCGGAGACCGCGGCGGGCGCCAGGGCGCTCGGGGCCCGGCTGCTCGGCCCCGACGAGGCGCGCACCCGCTGCGCGGACGCCCTCGAGGCCAGCCTGCACCGTACGACAGCGGGGGCGGACGCATGAGGACGCTCCGCGCGGCCCGGATGCAACCGGAGGACAGCACCTACTGGTTCGTCCGCGAGGCATTCGGCTGGTCGGTGGTGCTGCAGCTGGTCTGGCGCTTCCCGCGCCCGCCCGCCGATCGAGCGCTTCGCGACTTCGCTCAGGGGCTCGCCGACGGCGTGCTCTCCCGCCGCATCACCGTCCCGCGCACCCCGCTGGCGCGGCCGCGCTGGCAGCACGAACCGCACCCGGCCGTACTGCACACCGACCCCGGCGCCATCCCCGCAGGCACCGTCGAGACCTGGGCCGGAGCCGAACTCGACAGCGCCCCGCTCGATCCCGAGCGCGGCCCAACCTGGCGGCTGCGCGGCACCCGGCTCGACGACGGCGGCTACGCGCTCTCGCTGACCACCCTGCACCTGGTCGCCGACGGCCGCACCATGGTCACCGCCGCGCTCGACGCGCTGGCCGGAACTGCCGCCGACCCGCTCGCCCGCCGACCGGAGCCACGCGGGCTCGCCGACACCGTCGACGGCATCGGCGTGCTCGGCGCCGCCGGTCGCGGCGTCGCCCGCGCGGCCGCCGCCGCCACCCGGACCCGCTCCGCCGCACCGGAGATCACCCGCACCAGGACACCCGCGCACGAGCGAGCCCCGCTGGCCCGTCCCGCCTGGACCACCGTCACGGTGGCCGCCGAGGCGTGGGAGAAGGCCGCCCGCGCGCACGGCGGTACCCCGAACACGCTCTTCGTCGCGGTACTCGCCGGAGCGCTGCGCGCCGCGGGCTACACCGGCATGCTCAAACTCGGCATTCCGGTGAGCACCCGCACCGACGGCGACGAGGGTGGCAACGCCACCGCGGGCGTCTCGGTGCCGCTGGCAGGCGACCCCGCGCCCGGTGACGACCTCACCGCGCTGCGCCGCGCGTGCAAGGATGCCTTCACCCGGCTCGCCGCCGGAAACCGCACGCCCCTGGTGCATCTCACCCCGCTGCTCGGGCTGCTGCCCACGAAGGCCGTCGTCAGAGCGGTGAGCTCCGGCTCCGGCATGCCGGACGCCGTCGCCTCGAACCTGGGCGACTTCCCCGCCGAGCTGGCCCGGGTCGGCGACGTGACCGCCAGCGCCGTCGCCTTCCGCGGCACCGCCCAGGGCGTCGACCCGGCGCTGCCCTACCGCTTCGGCGACGGGGTGCAGTCCTGGCTGCTCCGGATCGGCGGCTCGATCACCTTCTCGGTCGCGGCATTCGACGAGCAACACTTCCCAGGCAGCACCCTGCGCACCCTGCTCGGGGCCGAACTCGACCGCTGGGGCGTGCCCCGCGTGCTGTGGTGAAGCGCCCCGATCCGGGCTCGACCGGCCGAGATGCGCTCCCGCCGCAGAGCCACTACCCTGCGGGAATGGACCGTGTTGCCGGAGCAGACGAGTCATACCTCCTCGCCGAACGGCTTTTCGGGATGGCCGCGCCGATCCAGTACGCCTGGATCTTCCCCGCCGAGCCCGATCCCGCCGCGCTGGCCCGATTCGGGGATCAGCTGGCCGCCGGGCTACTGAGCCGCAAGGTGGTTCCCGCGGTGGTTCCCTTCGCCAGGCACCGCTGGGTGCGCTCGCCGCACCCGCCGGTGCTGCGCATCGAACCGGAGCCGGTGCCGGACGGCGAGATCGGCGCCTGGGCCGACCGCACCCTGCGCACCGCCGACCTCGACCCCGCCGCCGGGCGCGGCTGGCAGCTGGTCGGCACCCACACCGTGTCCGGGAAATTCGTGCTCTCCCTGCTGATCTCGCACATGGTGACCGATGGCCAGGGCCTCTACAAGGCCTTCGCCGCCGCGCACGCGGGCACCTCCATGAGCGGCCTGCCCACCGAGGACCAGGTGCGCGGCTGGCCGAGAGTCCGCGCCGACCTGAAGGATTCGCGCACCGCGCTCGCCGAGGCCGCGTCGTCCGCGCGGGTGATCGGCACCGAGCTGTGGCGGCAGCGCAGGGCCGCCGAGCCCGGGGCGAAGCCCGCCGCCGCGAAGGCCGCGCCGCGCTCGGGAACCGGCGAGTCCGGCTCCACCCTCGCCATCGTCGACGTCGACCGGCACGCCTGGACCGCGGCAGCGACCGCGGCGGGCGGCACCGGAGCCACCCTGTTCACCGCGCTGCTCGGCGGCCTCGTCCGCCGTTCCGGCTACCCGATCGCCTCCGACGGGCTGCTCAAGGTCTGCATCGCCGTGAGCAACCGGGAGGACGGCGACGACCGCGCCAACGCCTCCGGCGGCGTCTGGATCCGGGTGCCGGGCGAGATCGGCCCCGACGCCGGGCTCGCCGAGATCCGCGCGCTGAGCAAGCAGGCCTTCATCGAGTACCGCACCCGCGACGACACGCTCACCGAGAACCTGCAGCCGGTGGTCCGGCTGCTGCCCAAGGCGGTCATCCGCAAGCTCATGCGCGCGGTCCCCGGCCCGGACACCACCGTCTCCAACCTCGGCGCCGCGCCGGACAGCGCACTCGAGATCGGCGGGCAGCGCGCCGAGTCCTTCGCCATCCGCGCCATCATGCAGGGGCAGTCCGCCGCCGAGCGGCGCAGGCAGGGCCCGGCCATCGCCGCGTGGGCAGTCGAGTACGACGACAAGATCACGCTCACCTTCTTCGGCATCGACCCGGACCACTTCGGCGACGCCGAGCAGCTGCGCAAGGCGATCGCCACCGAGCTCGACTCCTGGGGGCTGGCAGGCACCCACTGGTGAGGCTCAGCGCAGCCGGTGCCGCCGGGCGGCGAACTCCGCCCGGCGCCGCGCCGGGGTGGTGCCGGTCCACCGCTTGTAGGCGTGGATGAAGCTGGCCGCCTCCGCGTAGCCGAGCCGCACCGCGATCTCCTCCACCGAGTCCGTTGTCTCGGCGAGCAGCCGGTCGGCCGTGGCGTGCCTGGCCTGATCCAGCAGCATCCGGAAGCTGGTCCCCGCCGCGGCCAGCCTGCGGCGCAGTGTGCGCGGGCTGACGCCGGCCCGCGCCGCCAGATCCTCGAACGCGGGCGCGCCGCCGCCGGGCCCGCTCAACCGGGATCGGAGCTCGCGCGCCAGCACGGCCGCGTACGGGTCGCGACGCCGGGCCAGCAGCGCGCGGCACTGCTCCACGCAGCGGGCGTGCGTCTCGGCATCGGCGTGCGGCAGCGGCCGGTCGAGCACCGAGACCGGGAAGTCGACCGAGCTGCCCGGCTGGTCGAAGCGGAGCGGGCGGCCCATGAGCCGCTGCAGCGCGGCGGCGTGCGCTGGTTGAGGATAGGAGAGCCGCACCTCGCTCGGCAGCTCGGCGGCGCCCGCCATCTCCGCGATCACCGAGAAGCCGGCGAGCAGGTCGCGCTCGATGACGAGCGGGCGCAGATCCTCGGGAAGGCCGTGGTCCAGGTAGTGCACCCGCAGCAGCTCGGCATCCTCCTCGATCCTGGCCCCGCCGAAGGCGTAGCTGAGCTCCCAGAACTCCACCGCGACCCGCAGCGCCGCGCCCACCGTCGCACCCGTCAGGCAGGCGTAGCCGTACACCCCGAGCGTGCTCACTCCGTAGTAGCGGCCGAGCGCGAGGCCGAGCGCGGGCGGGTTGTCCAGCCCGGCCGCCAGGTTGCGCAGCGCCGTGAGCTCCTGCTTCGCCGAGACCACCGAATCAGGGCCGAGCAGCTCCGGGGTGCGCACGCCGGTGCCGTCGAGCACCGCGGCGGGAGAAAGCCCGCGCTCCAGTGCGAACTCGACGATAATGGCGATCCCGAGCCCGGCGCGCGGGATCTCGGGTGCGATGTCCTCGGTCGCCCGGTACGGCCGCGGTCCTCCGGTCGGCATGAATCGCACCCTAGCGACTTTCCCGCAACCGAATGGCCGGTTTCATCAATTCCCTGTCCGGCAGTATCCTTCCGCCCGGCGCCGGAGCAGCTTAGGTTCACCTTACGTTCGAGGCGTCCCGGAGGAACAAACCCCATGCAGCCGATCAAGGTCGCCGTCATCGGCTCCGGCCCCGTCGGGACGGATCTGATGATGAAGGTGCTGCGCGGGGCCCCGACCCTGGAGATGGCCGCGCTGATCGGCATCGACCCCGACTCCCCCGGACTCGTGCAGGCCGCCGAACTGGGCGTCCCCACCTCCGCACGCGGGCTGGCCGGGCTGCTCGCCATGCCGCACTTCGCCGATATCGCGCTGGTCTTCGACGCCACCACCGCCGGGGCGCACCGCGCCAACGTCACCGCGCTGGCCGAGCACGGCAAGCGGATCGTGCACCTCACCCAGTCCGCGCTCGGCGCGCACGTGGTGCCAGGGGTGAATCTGGACGCGCACGTCTGCGCCAGGAACATCAACGTCCTCACCGGCAGCGCCCAGGCCACCGTCCCGCTCGTCGCCGCCATCGCCACCGTCACCCCGGTGCTGGAGGCCGCGGCCGCCGCCGTGGTGGCCGGAACCCCGGCGAAGGCCATGACCAGGGATCGGATAGCCGCGCTCACCGACACCACCGCGCACGCGCTGACCACCGTCGGCGGCGCGCTGCGCGCCCGCGCCTCGCTCAGCCTGGACCGCACCGACCCGCCCCGCGCCACCGTCGCCACGCTGCGTGCCGCTGTCGGCGAGCTCGACCGCCGCGGCCGCGGCGCCGTCGCCGCCGCGGTGCGGGAGGCGGCGAGCCGGGTCGCCGCCTACTCCCCCGGCTTCCGGGTGGCCGACGAGGTCCGGATCGAGCCGGGCGGGGAGGGCACCGACGAGGTGACCGTCGGGCTGGAGCTCACCGGCGCGGGCGCGCACCTGCCCGTGCACGCGGGCGGGCTCGACCTCATGACCGCGGCGGCCGTCCGGATCGCGGAGCGGGCCGCCGTCAGCTGCTGAACGTCACGGTGACGGGAACGTCGTCCTGCCAGGGCTGGCGCGTCACCATGTCGGCCACGCTGACCTCGCCGCGCTCGAACTCACCGGTGGCGGCGTCGACCAGCCGATACGCCTGGGTCTGCCGCTGGATCGGCTGCGCGTCCAGCAGCACCACCCTGACCTCGCCCGGTTCGAAGCCGCAGCGCTCCTGCAGCGCGGCGATGAGCTGCTCGCTGTGCATGTGCCCGTCGCCGAAGTTCCAGCCGAGCGCGGTGCTGCAGATCCGCTCGCCGTCGGTGATCACGTACTCGCCCTCGCGCCCCTCCGGCATGGCCCGGTGCACCAGGGTGAAGAGCGCGCGGCCGTGCGTGTTCATGGCACGGAAGGCGTAGCCGAGGTACTGCAGGATCTCCGCCCTCCCCTCGCCGTAGAACTTCTCCAACTGCGCCTGCGGCATCGAGGCGATGGCGACCACGTGCTCACCGATCTTCGCCGACCCCGACGGCTTGATGCACCACACCGTCGTATCCCAGTTCCCGGCGTAGTACCGCATGCCGGGCAGGAACGAGATGCGACGCGGGAACAGATTCCCCGTGATCACCACCGCCGCGCTCACCGCGGGGAGCAGCAGTACCGCCGGGTGCTCGAGATCGCCGAGCCCGACCCCGGCGTTGCCGACGAACAGCATCACGATCCCGATGATCATGAACACGTTCCACTCCAGCGGCACCCCCATCGGGATCGCCGTGAGAATCACCAGGTGGAAGGTCACCATGATCGCGGCCGCCACCGCGGTGAGCCAGCTTCCGGTCGCGCAGAACAGCACCACCGGCACCAGCAGCTCCACCGCCGTCCCGCCGTGCGCGAAGAACCGCGCCCGCCTGCCGGGGCGCAGGTCGTCCGGGAAGTCCTCGAAGAACGACCGCTTGAGCCGCTTGGACCTGACCATCGGGCTGTTCGACATCATGGTCGCCACCACGAACGGGAAGTGCTTGTTCAGCTTCGAGGTGGCCGCACCCATCCAGATCACCACGAACACCAGCTTCGCGGCCACGATCAGCTCGGCGCCGCTGAAGAGGAAGGCGACGGTGAGAGTTCCGTACACCTCGCCGCGCGCCGCCAGGAAGATCACCTTGTCGCGCAGCCCGAGCACCGCGAGCAGGCCCAGGATCAGCGCGATCTGCCACACCGGAAGCAGTCCGACGCCGTACCCCGGGTTCGCCCGCGTCCCATCGGCTGCCAGCGCGATCACCAGCGCGATCAGCAGCGCCGCGTACAGCGCGACGTCCAGCGGTGTCCGCGCGGTGCCCTTCGTCAACGGGATCGCCTTCGGCCACGGCGGCAGCCGGATCGTGCGCGGCCGCAGCCAGTACAGGATCGACCCCATCGGCGGGTTGTACCGATTGTTCAGCGGCCCGAACCCGCAGCCGAGCCCGACCACCTCGAACAGCAGCGTGAACAGCACCACCTTCTGGAACACGATCGGCTCGGTCCACCACTGTGCGATCGGGCCGTCGATTCCCGCCGTCGACAGCGCGATCAGATACAGCGCGAGCAGGTACGCCAGGATCTTCCCGACGTAGAACAGGTGCAGCAGCACCGGCGTTCCGAACCCCACCTCGGCCCAGTGCCGCGCCATGGGCCGGATGCGCTCAGCCCTGGTCCCCGCGCGCCAGCTCTCCAGGTCGACGACCGGCAGGTCGGGCGTACGAAAACCCATGGGGTACCTCCGCGTCACGCGTCGGGCCGAGTGGCCCCGGACACGGTGACACGTGTTGCAGTTTTCTGTCAATCGGTTGATGGATCACCGGGATGTGGCACTGGCCCGCACCCTCGCCGATCTCGGCTGGGAACCCTCCCGGCCCCGGCGCGGGAAGCAGTCTCGGTGGGGCTGCAGGGCCGGGTGGTCTCGGCGGTCAACCAGCGCGCAGGGTGGCACCGGTGCGGGGCACCGTAAGGATGGGTGCGCCGGTCCTTTCGGTGATGCCTCGACAGCTCTTCCCGGGCCAGGCCCTCCGGCGCAAAATCAGCGCTGCGGCGGTTCCGGCCCGGCAGCGCCGGTGGAGCGAGCTGACTTGCTCGTCGCAGCTCTCGATCGAGTAGCCCGGTACTCGTGCGCGAAGGTCATGCGCGGCGGTACTCAGTCTTGACGTTGCGATCTCGGTCGGGTGGGTACGCGGCAGGGTCAGAGCTCGGTCCCTCCCGGTGCCGAGGCGCCCGATGAGCGGTGAGTCGACTCGACGGATGAGCGGAGCAAACCATGGTGAACCGGACCGAGGTGCGATCAGCCGCCAACCGGTATCGGCAAGCGCTGGCCACCGGACGCCATGATCTGTCCGATTCCGAGGTCGAGCGCGCCATCCTGTGGGCCATGATCGCCGCATCCGCCCAGGACGTGGCGCACTGGCTGCATACCGAGGTGCCGGACGGGGACTTGGTGGGTCGGCCCCTGCACGACCTGGTTCCCGAGTTGCAGTCAGCCGATACGGTCGGCAAGACCTTGAGCACGGTCAACACCGCGCTACGCGGGGAAGTGAAGAGCCTGGTGTTGACCGGGGCATTCACCCAATCCGCGGTGTTCGTGTGGACGGCTCTGGCGGGCACGGTCGCGGGCTTCTTCATCCGGCACATCGCCGCGGCCGGGAACATGACCGGCCAGATGCTGTTCGCCGTGCTTTTCGGTGGGGCTGTGGCGCTGGGACCGCTCGTGCGCGTCGTCCTGGTCACCCTCAACGGGGTGGCGCATTCCGTCGGCGGGGTGGGTGCGAGCGCGAATCGGCTGCTCGCCTATCCCCGTCAAGTGGGACAAGGCGCGTCGAATGTGTTCGCCCGGACCGTCGGGACAACCCCTGGCGAACTCGGTGCACCACAGGAGTTGTTGAGACGCACTCAAGCACTGGTCTACCAGGTGAAATTCTGGGCCAGTGTCCTGGTCTACGGGTCGGTGGCTCTCGCTGTAGCAGCGGTGCTGTTCTTCCTCGTGAGCGTCGCCGAGGGATTTGGCGAGGCCATGCTCGAGCGCCAGCAGGTACCGACCTGCCTGCACGAACCCCGACCTTCGTGGTGCCCCAAACCTGGCAGTACTTTCACCTTTCCCCGGCCGACCCCGCGCTGATGCGCACAAGTCGCTGACATCGACACCGTGCTGCCCGATCCGGACGCGCCCGTCGTGGGTCAGCGTGACCTCGGCGGGCGCATCGGAGCCGACCTCCAGGTACCGGTCCGGGACCACGATCGCATCCAACGCCCGCTCCAGCTCCGGAGCGATGAGCTGAGGCGGTAACCGCCAGGGCTCGATGCCGGGAGCGGCGGCGTCGGCGTCGTTGGCGCAGCGCAGCATCGCGCCGAAGCAGGCGGCGCGCCCGAGCTGGCCCGCCAGGTCGGGATGATCGGGCATCAGGACCCGCACGACCTGCTCGGACATGATCTCGGCCTCCCCCGCTTCCCCGCGGCACGGATCCGTCCCCGCGTGGATCATTCTACGGTCATGCCCCGGCACCGCGGGCTCGGTCGCCTGACCCTCGGCGCGCCACCACCCTTGCACGAGATCCATTCCAGCAGAACACCGCCGGGCGCTGTACCCGGATTGCCGCGGCGCTGCCACAGTCCGCGGTCAAGCCGCAGCGTCGGTCTGTCGTGCACGTTTTCGTGTGCTCGTTCAGGCGGACTTCAGGTTCTGGACAGGCAGGTTCGTTACGGCCTCGATCACCGCGTCGATCGGCACCAGCCGGCCGGGGTTGGCTCCCTGGGCCAGGCCCGCGGCGATGAGTTCGCGGATCAGAGCCGACGGGGTGATGCCCCGGTCGGCGGAGGCGCTCTTGATCGCGGCGTCCATCGCGGGGGGCATCTTCAGCGAGCGGGTCACCATGCCCCGCTCGGCCTCCTGCGCTGTCGGAGGCAGCGCCGGGGTGGAGGCACCGTCTTCGAAGGTCAGCGAGCCGAGCACCGCGTCGGGGTCACCTGTGAAGATATCGTCGCTGTAGGAACTCATTGCTGAGCCTCCCATTCCTCGAAAACTCTGATGTAGGCGGGCGTCATCTCGACGGCCCGGATGATCTGCCACTGCCCCTCCGCCAGCTGGCGGAGAACGACGACCAGTGGCCGATCGCTGTCGGTGCGTCCCCACACGGTGAGCACCGGCAACCCCTCGGCGGTCCTGGCAGGCCGCGGCCGCCGCCGAGCGGAGTACAGGACCTCGATGGCCTCCCAGGGCTCGACGTCGGCATCGGCAAGAAGGGCGTAGGCCCCGGGCCACCACTCGAAGTGCACTCTATAAGGATAATACCGCGTAATACCGCTGTTTCGGCAGCCCTACCTGCCACCGGCAGCCCGCAGAGCTCTGTCGGATTCCCCACACTTCCACGGGTCCGCCCACCTCATCCGACACATGCACAATGCCCACTACAATTTGCCCGCCTTGCTCGATCTTGCCGGCAAGGTGGGCGGGCGCCGGATTCTGGACGCCGGGTGCGGCGCGGGCTCGCTGTCGGCAGCGTTGCGGGCCCGTGGTGCGCGGGTGACGGGTGTCGACGCCAGCCCCCGCATGCTGGACCTGGCTCGACAGCGCCTCGGGACCGAGGCCGAGTTGTACGTCGCCGATCTCGCCGAGCCGCTGCCGTTTGCTGACGACGAGTTCGACGACGTCGTGGCGTCATTGGTTCTGCACTACCTGCGCGACTGGGGCTCGGTCCTGAGCGAGATACGGCGCGTGCTGGCTCCTGGCGGACGGCTGCTGATCTCGGTTGAGCATCCCTTCGCCAACTTCTTCGGCCAGCATCTGGCTGGGCACGACACCACTACTTCCACGCCCGCAACCGCATCGAGGAATGGACCATGGGCGGGCAGACCGCCCGGCTGAGCTTCTGGGACCGCCCACTGCACGCGATGACCGAGGCCTTCACCGCAGCGGGTTTCCGCATCGGCGTCATCAGCGAGCCCCCGGCGTTGCCCACTGTCCGTGAGCTGTTCCCCGAGGGGTATGACGAGGACACCGGTATGCGATTCCTGTGCTTCTTGTTCTTCGTCCTGCATAACGACTGACCGCCACCGCATCACCGGACCGGCCCGCAGTCGGGCCCGAACCCGCAGCTCAGTGGGGTGTTGTTTCGAGGTGGCGGCGTTTGGTGGCGATGTGGCGCAGGGTTTGTTGCAGGGCGTCGATCTCGCCGAGCCATTGTTTGTCGCGGGCGTGGTCGAGGCGGTCGCGGGCGTTGGCGGCCATGTCGTCCAGGCGTGGCGCTTGTGTGGGGTCCAGGCGCAGGAACGGGCAGCGCACGCAGGCGTGTTCGTGGATGCACGGGGTGCCGTAGGGGCGGAAGCAGTCGCCGAGCTCGACACGGCGCAGCAGGAAGTGCTGTTCGAACTCGGCCCATTCCGCGCTGGTGGCGTCGCAGTGTTCGGCCGATGCGCGCAGGGTGCGCCGGTGGGTGATGAACTGCTGTTGGTGGGTGATGACGGCGTCAGGGAAGACGGCGGTGTAGCCGCGGGTGGTATCGAGGTCGAGGTGGCCCAGCAGCGAGGCGACGATGTGCAGTGGCAGCCCGGCGCCGACGGCGTCGGTGGTGAACAGGCGCCGGAAGTCGTGCGGGGTGAACGCGACCGGTGTCCCGCTGTCGGAGATTCCCGCGGCGAGTGCGGCGGCGTTGAGGATCTTGCGGACATAGTGGGCTGACAGCACTTCCTGGCGTGCGCCGACGGGGCGGGCGAACAGGTGCGGCCTCACTACCCCGTGGACGCGTTCGTGGCGGTCGTGGCGCACCGACAACGGGATCGCGCCGCGCCCGGCTTTGGCGCGGCGCTGGACCGCGACCAGGACCTCGACGAGTTCCGGGCTCATCGGGATGAGTCGCTCGATGTCGGTCTTGGACGGGGCGATGTGCAGCAGCGGCACCAGAGTGCCGGTCGTGGCCGGGGTGTAGTGGCGGATCGAGAGCTGGGCCAGTTCCAGAACTTCCTCGATTCGCGCACCGGTCAGGCGCAGGGTCTCGATGAGCGCCCAGGCCCAGAAGCAGTCGGCTTCGAGTTGGCACATCGATCAGCCCGCGTTTGATGCACAGCTCGGCCGGCCCGGCGGCCCAGATCCGTGCACGTTGCTCGACGGTGGAGTTCAGCGGCGGGTCGTGGCGCCGGTACACGACGTTGTCGACGGTGAATTCCTCGCCGTGGGCTGATGTCGCGGCAGCACGCAGCAGGCGCTGCGCCCACTGCCGGCGCGCGGCCGCGGTGTCGGTCGGGGCCGGGAGCAGGCCGGTGAGCATCCGGGTGCGTTGCTGCATGCGGGTCTTGGTGATGGCGCGGATGTCGCTGTCGCGCACCGGTGAGGGGACGGCCCAGTGCGCCCAGCGGGCCGGCTCTTCCAGCGCCCATTGGCCGATGTCGCGGTAGAACGCGCGCGCACGGTGAACAGCACACCGGTGAAGTCCCCGCGGGCCTTGCCCCGGATGGTCACCGCCAGCTGTTCGCGCCACGAGGCGACGACGGCGGGGCTCAGCCGCAGGTCGTTCTGGGCGGGGTTGACCTGCAGAACCGTCCACCAGAACAGCCGGGCCAGGTGGTGGGCGATCTGGTTGAGGCTCGAGTAGTCCACGCTGGGCGCGATCTCGTCGAGGTAATCCACGAGCAGGTCCCGCGAATCGGGTTGACCGAGTCCAGCGGTGCCGCTTCCGGTGAGCGGCGCAAGCGCTGCGGGTTCGGCGCGGTACGCAGATGCTCGACCAGGCCGCGGACATGCCCGCGCTCCGCGCGCTGCCATGCCACCTCGTGGACATGGAGGAAGCGCAGCCACCGCAGCAGATCGAACCCGTAGCTGCGCAGAGAACTCGGGCTGAAATCGCACGCGGCCAACTCACGCAACCACATCCCACAGGCGTCATGCGGCTCGTCCGGGAACCGCACCTGGAACCCCGGCGGACCCGCCATCGCTTCCACCGAACCGATCACCGGCAACCCGGCAACCCGGCAACGGGCACACTCACGTTCGACTCCCACGTTGACCGTCACGCGCAGACTGCACGAGATCGGCTGCTAGTTCAGTCAACATGACGCGGTCTGGCGGTGTGCCGGGGCGGGCGCTGGCGGCTCTACTCGCGCACCGGCGCCGACATCGGTTCTCCGGGGGGTCGCCCGCGCGCCAGGCGCTATTCTTTGAGAGTTGCAGCAGCTCAATGCCTTTGAATCGGAGCGTAGCAGATCACGACAGGTGTGGTGCAGCGGTGCAGGGGTGTCCGTACTTCGGATTGGCGCCGTGGTGCGTGTTCGGGCGGCGGGATTGTCGACGTGGTGGTGGATCATGCGGGGGCGTGCGGTTCGCCGAGTTCGTTGGCGGGGCCGCTGAGCAGACGGGCCAGCGGTGGCCGCCGCTGAGCCGAGGCACCGCGGAGCGCCCGCTGCAGAAGCGAGGCGGGCACCTCGGCCTGAGCTAGGTTGGAGTCGTGATGTCCGAGACGGCCGGAGCGCTGCTGCGCTCGATGCTGTGGGCCACCCTGGCGGTGGCCGTGCTCGGCATGCATCACACCCCGACGCTGGTACAGGCGACCAGCCATTCGATGCCCACGGTGGTCGCCGGTCACGACGACCACCACGCGATGCCCGCGTCGGACTCCCCATCGATGGCGGCTGGTCACGGCGATGGCTGTTGCGGGCAGGTGGCTGCGGGTCAGACGCCGAGTCCGGGCGCGGGGCCCGCTGGTGAGGGGCACGGTGGTCATGACCTGTTGCACCTGTGTCTGGCAATAATGACTGCGCTGGCCGGTGTGACGCTGATCGTGCTTGCGCTGGCCTGGCGCGGGCCTGCGGCGGTGCCGCGGATGGGCGGGGGGCTGCGGCCGGGGGCGTTCGCGCGGCCGCCGCCGTTGCCGGTGGCGCGCAGGCTGGCTGTTCTGTGTGTGTTGCGGCAGTGATCGACGCCCGCCGGGCCCGGTGACGTTTCCCGGGTCGCGGTGAGTTCCGTCCTGTCCGTTTCACCCTTTTCGCACTCACAGGAGTAGCTCATGTCTTCCAAGACTGTCGTTTCGGCGCTCGCGGTGGCCCTGGCCTCGGCCGCGATTCTGACCGGTTGTAGCAGCACCGATGATGCGGCCGGTCACGACGGCCACACCGGTGCCACCACGACCGCTTCGGCGGGCCCCAGCACCACAAGCGCGCAGAGCCAGGCGCGCAACGACGCCGACATCGCCTTCGCGACGGAGATGATTCCGCACCACCGTCAGGCGGTGGAGATGGCGGCGCTGGCGTCCTCGCGCTCGACCAACGCGGCGGTGCTGAATCTGGCATCGCGGATCCAGGCGGCCCAGGATCCCGAGATCGCCACGATGACCGCGTGGTTGCGGGCGTGGGGAGCGCCCGTACCGACTACCGCTGGCGGGGGGATGGATCACGGTGGTACCCCGATGCCGGAGATGGGCTCGGGGTCGATGCCGGGGATGATGACCGACGAGCAAATGTCGCAGATGCAGGCTGCCAGCGGTACGGAGTTCGACCGGATGTGGCTGACCGGGATGATCGCTCACCACCAGGGGGCGGTCGAGATGGCGCGCACCGAGCTGGCGCAGGGTTCCAACCCTGATGCCAAGGCGCTGGCTCAGCAGATCGTCGACGCCCAGCAGGCCGAGATCACCGAGATGCAGGGGTTGCTGCAGGGCTGAGTGGCCTCGGGGTGATCGACGCGGTGGCCCCGCCCCGGCCGTGACGGCCGGAGCGGGGCCACTGTCGGTGCTTCTCGGGGTCTCCGGGTTCAGGCGGGGTCGGGGCGCAGGGCCGAGCGGATCGTCGCGGTGACCACGGCGGGGATTTGTTCGGCGTGCAGCCGTCCGGCGCGCAGCTCGACTGCCGCGCCGTGCAGCACGTAGTGCACGAGGTTGACCTGCCACTGCACGGGCATGTCGGTGCGGATCACGCCTTGGTCGCGGCCGCGGTGCACCAGCGCGGTGAGCCGCTGGGCCGGGGCGGTGTGCAGCTCGCGGATTCGTTCCGCGCTCAGGACCGGCTGGGCGGCGGTGAGCAGGGCGGCCGATTCGGCCACCAGCGCCCAGCTCGAGCCGAGCAGCATGGTCAGCGCCTCGTCGGCGTCTCCGTCGAGGTCGAGCCCCGACAGCGTCTTCTCCCCTTCGGCCAGGGCATCGGCGAGGGTGGCGTCGAGGAGTTCGGCGCGGGTGCGGAAGTGGCCGTAGAGAGTTTGGCGGCCCACCCCGGCGGCGCGGGCGATGTCCTCGACGCTGGCATCGGGATTCGCGGCGAGCTGTGCGCGGGCCGCGGCCACGATGGCGGCGATGCTGCGCTGGGCGTCGGCGCGGCGCCGGGGGCGGGCGGTGGTCATGACCCCGACTCTATCTCGGACGGGCATGTACGGGTTATCGTTGACGTTGCTTTAACTCGTACATGACCGTACGAGTTGCTTCGATCAGAGGACGCGATGACCCACCACGAATTCGACCCCGCCTCGCCGCCGGGCGCCGCAGAGACGAAAGCTCGGGAATCCGGTAGCGGTGCTCACCCGCGGCGGTGGCCGATTCTGGGCTTGCTGGGGCTGGGTCAGCTGATGCTGATTCTCGACGTCACGGTGGTCGCGCTGGCCCTGCCGCACATCGGCGAGGATCTCGGGCTGGGGCGGGAGGCGCTGACCTGGACGGTGGCGGCCTACACCTTGACCTTCGGCGGGCTGATGCTGCTGGGCGGGCGGATCGCCGATCTGGTGGGCGCCAAACCGGTGGTGCTGGCCGGACTGATGATCTTCAGCCTCGCCTCGCTCAGCGCGGGCGCGGGCGATTCGGCGTTCACGCTGTTGGGCGGGCGCATCGGCCAGGGCGTAGGAGCGGCGTTGCTGTCTCCGGCGGCGTTGTCGCTCGTGGTGACGTTGTTCGCGGGCGAGGAGCGCAACAAGGCCCTGGGGGTGTGGTCGGCGCTGGGCGGAGCGGGTGCCGCGATCGGGGTGCTGCTGGGCGGGGTGCTGACCGCCGGGCCGGGCTGGCCGTGGGTGTTCTACGTCAACGTTCCCATCGGCTTGATCGTGGCAGGCGTGCTGGCCTTCTGGCTGCCCACCACCACCACGCCCGGACCGCGCCCGCGGCTGGACATCCTCGGTGCGGTACTGGTCACCGCGTCCTCGGCGAGCTTGATCTACGCGCTGGTCGGCGCCGGTCACCGCGGATGGGCCGACGCGGTGACCGCGGGGCTTGTCGGGGCCGCCGCGCTGGGGTATGTGGCGTTCGTGGCCTGGCAGCGCCGCACGGTGGCGCCGCTGATGGACGTGCGGTTGCTGATCCGCCGCCCGGTGGCCATCGGCACGTTCCTGATCCTGATGGCCACCGCGTTGATGATCGCGGTGTTCTTCTTGGGCACCTTCTACTTCCAGCACCATCTCGGATACAGCGCCCTGCGTGCCGGGCTGCTCTTCCTGCCGGTCGCCGTGGCCACCATGGCCGGAGCGACGCTGACCGGGCGCGTGCTGGCGGGGGCGGGGCCGGTGCGGCTGGCCGTGATCGGGCTCGCGGTGGCCGCTACCGGACTATTGATCCCGGCGGTGTGGCTGTACCCGGTGCCGGTGGTGCTCGGGGTCGCGCTGGCCGGTGCGGGCACCGGGGCGTTGTTCGTCGTCGCCTCGGCTACCGCACTCGGGCAGGTCGCCGCGCACGAGTCCGGGATCGCCTCGGGCATCGTGAGCACTTTCCACGAGTTCGGCGCGTCCCTGGGTGCCGCAGTCACCTCCAGCGTCGCCGCCGCCAGCCTCACCGGAACCCTCACCACCGGCTACACCCGCGGCTTCGCCGCCGCTGCCGGCGCGGCCGCGATCGCGGCCGTGGCAGTAACAGCGGTGGCCCTGCGCCGCGGCGGTACGGCGGACTGAACCAACCGCGACCATCGGGAGCCTGCGGGGCCCGGCCTCCGCATCGCCACCGTGATCGCCCAGCGGCGCGTCCTTCGCGCCACTGTGACCGCCGTGCCCGCCGCCCTGACCCGGATGTGCGCTCATGTCGTACAGCCCCGCCGCCCGCAACCGCGCCGGCTCACCATCGGGATCCCGGCCCTCGACCCCGTCGAGCCAGTCGTCGAGCACCACCACCGCCTCGACGTCGTAGGCGGCGCCGTCGGCGGGGTCCTCCACGATCAGCGGCGCGTAGAGCCCCCGGTCCAGCTGCACTCCGACGTGGGGATGCAGCCAGTAGGTGCCCGCGTCGGCCACGGTGAACTCGTAACCGAACCCCGTCCCCGCCCCGATCGGGGCCTGAGTCAGCCCCGGCACCCCGTCCATGCCCGCACGCAACGCCAGCCCGTGCCAATGCACCGTCGTCGGGACCGGCAGCGCGTTGTCCACCCGCACCGCCGCCACTTCCCCGCGGCGCAACCGGATCTCCGCGCCGGGCAAACGGCCTCCGTAGGTCCAGGTCGGCACCTGCACCCCGCCCAGATCCACCACCGTCTGCTCGGCCCGCAACCCGAACTCGCGCACCGGCGCCGAAGCCGCGCGCCGACGCGCCTCGGCCGCCCGCACCGCCTCCGAATCCACCGCCACCGCCGAACTCGGCCCCGGACCGCGCGAGCACCCCGCCACCGCCGCGACCGCCGCACCCGCCCCGGCGCCCAGCACCCCGCGCCGCGACCACCCCGCCCCACTAGAACCGGACATGACCGGCAGCCCAGCCACTTCCACGGGGTACCGGCAGCCGGACATTGCCGTGCACACACTCCGACAGCACCCCCCGCCGACACACCCTTTACAGGTACCCCATGGGGGTATATGGTCCGGGTATGTCCAGCGACCACACCACCGCCGGCGACCACGATCACCACGCCGCCGGCCACCAGCACTCCCAGCCCGGGCACGGCGATGCCACCGTCGCGACCACCCCCGCCGCCATCCGCCACGACCGCGCGGCCTCCGCGCACGGCGGCCACCCCGAGCACGAGCACGAGCACGCCGGCCATGGCCCGCACGCCACTCACACCGGCGATGACGCCCACGCCGGGCATAGCGGGCATAGCGGGCATAGCGGAGGTGGCGGGCATGTGGGCCACGATCCGGCGGTGTTCCGGCGGCTGTTCTGGGTGATGGCGGTCCTGGCGATCCCAGTGGTCGCGGCGTCGATGATGTTCGCCGACCTGCTCGGCTACACCGTGCCCGGAAACCTGTCATGGGTGTCCCCGCTCGGCGGCACGATCATGTACTTCTGGGGCGGGCGCCCCTTCCTCACCGGCGCCGTCGCCGAGATCCGCGCCCGCCGGCCCGGGATGATGCTGCTGATCGCGCTGGCGATCACCGTCGCCTTCACCGCCTCCTGGGGCGCGACCATCGGGATCCTGGCCCATGATCTGGACTTCTGGTGGGAGCTGGCGCTGCTGATCGTGATCATGTTGCTCGGGCACTGGATCGAGATGCGCTCGCTCGGGCAAGCCTCGAGCGCCCTGGAATCACTGGCCGCGCTGCTGCCCGACGAAGCCGAACGCCTCGACGACACCGGCACCACCACTGTGCCCACCACCGAACTGCGCGCCGGAGACCTGGTCGTGGTCCGCCCCGGCGCCCGCGTCCCGGCCGATGGCACCGTGGAGACCGGTACCGCCGACGTCGACGAATCCATGATCACCGGCGAATCCAAGCCCGTGCGCCGCGCACCGGGCGACAAGGTCGTGGCAGGCACCGTCACCACCGATTCGGCGCTGCGCGTGCGGATCACCGCCGTTGGTGCCGACACGGCCCTGGCCGGGATACAGCGCTTGGTCGCCGAGGCTCAGAACTCCACCTCGCGCGCTCAGGTCCTCGCCGACCGTGCCGCGGCCCTGCTGTTCTGGTTCGCCTCGGGCACCGCCGTGTTCACCGCCGCGGCCTGGCTGATCCTGGGCCAGCCCGAATCCGCGATCACCCGCACCATCACCGTGCTCGTCATCGCCTGCCCGCACGCCCTTGGCCTGGCCATCCCGCTGGTGGTCTCCATCGCCACCGAACGCGCCGCCAAGGCCGGCGTCTTGATCACCGACCGCCGCGCCCTGGAGGCCACGCGCACCGTCGACGCGGTCCTGTTCGACAAGACCGGCACCCTCACCCGCGGCGAACCGGCCCTGCTCGACGCCACCGCCACCACCGCGGCCACCGCCGACGACGTGATCGCCCTGGCCGCCGCCGCGGAAGCCGACAGCGAACACCCCCTCGGGCGCGCCATCGTCACCGCCGCCACCCACCGCGGGCTCACCGTCGCCCCCGCCACCGGGTTCACCGCCCGCAACGGCATCGGCGTCACCGCCACCGCCCACGGTGCCACCGTCTCCGTCGGCGGGCCCGGCATGCTCGCCGACCACGGCCTGCACCCGCTACCCGACACCGCCGCCTGGGCCGAGCAGGGCTCCACCGTCCTGCATGTGCTGCGCGACGGCGCCGTGGTCGGTGCGCTCGCCCTCGCCGACGAGATCCGCCCCGAATCCGCCCGAGCCATCACCGCCCTGCACCAACGGGGCATTCACGTCGCCATGATCACCGGCGACGCCGAACCCGTCGCCCGCTCCGTCGCCGCCCGCCTCGGCATCGACGAGGTCTTCGCCGAAGTCCTGCCCCGCGACAAGGGGGCAAGAGTTCAAGCCCTCCAGGACGCCGGACGCCGCGTCGCCATGGTCGGCGACGGCGTCAACGACGCCCCCGCTCTCGCGCGCGCCGACGTCGGCATCGCCATCGGCGCGGGCACCGACGTCGCCATCGCCTCCGCCGGAGTCGTCCTGGCCGGCGACGACCCCCGCGCGGTCCTGTCGATCATCGACCTGTCCAAGGCCACGTACCGCAAGATGATTCAGAACCTCACCTGGGCCGCCGGCTACAACATCGTCGCCGTCCCGCTCGCCGCCGGAGTCCTCGCCCGCTGGAACATCACCCTGCCCATGGAGATCGGCGCACTGCTCATGTCCGCCTCCACCGTCGTAGTCGCCGTCAACGCCCAGCTCCTGCGCCGCCTCGACCTGCGACCCGACACTCTCGCCGCCATCGCCGACCGCAACCGCTGAACGACGCCCGGTCCGCACACCACACGCGGCGGGCCGGTTCCGGGCCGGCCGGTTCCGGCCAATCCCCGTGGTGATCGCCACGGGATGGCGACATTCGCCGCGGCTGCCCATCGCCCCGCCACCAAAGGAATTCGGTGACTCGCCGGCACGGGCGGCGCCGGGGCACGAGCCATCCGCGACCAGGTCCGTGACCTAGCTGGAGGCCTCGACCGCTCGACACGAGCTCGGGCGTCGCCTGGCCTCTGAACTGCCCACATACATGTGCATGGTTGCGCACTTATAGGTTAATCCCGGTTTTTTCGGTGCTTCGAGATGAAGGTCGTGTAGTCGTGCTGGGTGTTCTGGGCCATCGGGTATTCCGGCGGTTGTTCACCGCTCATGTGGTGGCGTTGGCGGGTACCGGGCTGCTGACCGTCGCGCTGGGATTGCTGGCCTACGACCTGGCCGGTGCGGATGCGGGGGCGGTGCTGGGCACGGCCCTGGCGATCAAGATGGTCGCCTACGTCGCGGTGGCGCCGGTGATCGCCGCGGTGACCGAGCGCCTGCCGCGCCGCGCGGTGCTGGTGACCGCGGATCTCGTGCGTGCTGTGATCGCGCTGGGGCTGCCGCTGGTAGATCAGGTGTGGCAGATCTATGTGCTGATCTTCGTGTTGCAGGCCGCCTCGGCGGCTTTCACCCCGGCGTTCCAGTCGATTATCCCCTCGGTATTGCCCGGCGAAGGCAATTACACCCGAGCATTGTCGCTGTCCCGGCTGGCCTACGACCTGGAAGCGGTGCTGTCTCCGCTGCTGGCCGCCGCAACGAGAACGCCGATTCTCTCCTCCCAGCACCGCGATCGGGCGATCACGCACCTCGTAACCGTGGCAGTAGGGGCAGTGCAGCACCTGTGTTCCCCACTGCTCGGCCACCTCCGGAATCGCGGGCAGCTCGTCTCGTAATCCGGTGGCTACGGGCACTGCTCGTGCAGTCAGCGTATCGCCGGCGGCCGATCGCGCGGTGAACCGTCCATCGGATCCGGTCAGGCTCATCACTCGACTGTCGACGAACTCGGCGCCGTAGCCGATGGCCTCGCCGCGGCCTGTCGCGAGCAACTCTCCCGGAGGCATGCCGTCGCGGGACAGGAATCCGTGCGTGTGCGCCGCCCGGCGGGTTGCGAGGCTTGCCCGCATCGACCACCACCACTCGGCGCCGCGCACGCGCCAGCACCACGCCGCACTCGACCCCGCTGCCCCGCCACCGACCACGACCACGTCGTATTCCATGCTCGATCCCCCGCCTGTCGCCGCACCCCCTGCCGAGCGCGCGGTCGAGGTGCGATGAATTAGGCTTGGAACGTATCGGATTGTTCGCTAGTTGACAAAAGAGGGCTGATGGCCGAACCGGCACTACGCGAACTCACCCACCGCAGGTGGTCCGAGAACAACCCCGGCCTCGACACCTCGGCCATGCAGATCGTCAGCCGTATCAAACACATCGCCCTCGAACTCGATCGCGCCGTCGAACACCTCTACACCACCGCCGCCCTGACCGCCGCGGAGGTGGAACTACTCGTGCCGCTGCGCTACAACGACACGCCGATGACCGCGATCCGCCTGGCCGAACACCTCGGCATGTCCCGAGCCGGGATCAGCAAGACCTTGAGCAAACTCGAGAGCCGAGGTCTGCTCGCCCGCACGCCACACCCGCGCGATCGACGCTCCGCCCTGCTCACCCTCACCCCCGACGGCATCGAACTCGTCGACGATCTGTTCCCACGCGAATTGCGCCTCCACACCCAGGCGCTGGCCGGCCTCGGCTCCGACCGGACCAGCATGATCACCGAACTCGACCGCCTCGCCCGCACCCTGGAAATCGCCCGCGAGAACAGATGACCGACACGCACCGCCGACCACGTCGAGCCGAACATGCCGCGAGCCGTGACGCGACCATCAGGCCCCACAGCTCGCGGGATCGCGGCGGAAAAGCGAAGGGGGCCCGAAACTGTGATCAGCCGGCTGCGGCCCGATCCTTCGATTGCTCCGGGCCGACCCGGCCGACTGGCCGAGCGCTGCCGTCGGCAGCTCTGCTCCACAGGAACACTACGGCGACAACGCCGATCCCCAGCGCTACCGCGGATGAACCGCCGATGCCGCCGAGGCTTCCCGCCGTGGCCATCGCCGCGATCCCGAGAACGACCCCCGTCTGGCGGGCCGCACCATGGGCGCCTTGCGCCGTCGCCGCGACAGCTTCCGGTGAGACGAGCGAGATGTCGATGGTGCTGGCCGGGATGGTCAGGGTACCGCCGACAGCGAGCAACGCCCCGCACGCCACCGCGATCACCGACGACGGTTGAAGCTCGGCGATCATCAACCCCACGGCGCCGACCGAGCTGATCGCCAGACCCCCGAGGATTATCGGCCGGGTGCCGTACCGCGTGATCGAACGACCGGTCAGAAAGGGAAGCACACACATCGGCAGCGTCATCGGCAGGAAGGCCAAACCCGTGTGCAGCGGCGACATCTGCTGCTGCTCGACCATCCAGATCGTCAAGCCGAACAGCGACCCGTAGAAGGCGAATGCCGCCGCGATCACCGCGACCATATCCGCCGCCACGCCCGGTGCGGTGATCAGCCGCGCAGGCAGCACCGGAGCCTCGGCCCTGCGCTCCACCACGACAAGCAACACGAGTGACACCGCCGCGATACCGATGGACAGAATCGACCCTTCGGCCGTCCAGCCAGCGGTTCCGGAGTGGATGATCGCGAAGGTCACCGACCCCAGGCAGCACACGGACAAGATCAGTCCGGGGAGGTCGAAGGGGCGGGAGGTCCGCGGGTGCGCGCGATTCAGACCCGCACCCAGCAACACGACGGCGACGACGATGACGGGATTGAGCAGAAAGATCGGTCGCCACCCGGACAATCCGACGATCGCGCCGCCGGCGACCGGGCCCATGGCGAAGCCGACGCTGCTCATCGCCGCCCATATTCCGACGACACGCGCCCGCCGGGCCGGATCGGGGAAATGAGACGCCAGCAGAGCCAGCGAAGCCGGAACCAACCCGGCGGCAGCCGCGCCCTGCAGTGCTCGGCCCCCGACCAGAATCGACGCTGAACCCGCTGCGGCACACACCACCGAGAAGATCGCGAACAACACCAGGGAGGCGAGGTAGACCCGCCGCGGCCCGAATCGGTCGGCCAGGGAGCCGGCCACCAGCAACATTCCCGCGAAGACAACCGTGTAGGCGTCCACGACCCACGGCATCACCGCTGCCGATGCGTCGAGATCATCGCGAATGTCGACCAGGGCGACATTGAGGACCGACACGTCGAGCACGACGAGAAAATTGCCCCCACCAGCCCCGCCAGTAGCAACCAACGCGGCAGCGGAGGCCGCCGACCGAATCCAGTTTCTGTAGCGATCACTACGCTCATGGGAGAGATTCGTACCCGAAGCGACTGCTACAGTCAAGGGGTGCCGAGGCCGATCGACCAAGCGAAGCGCGAAACACTCCTGCGCGACATCCGCACCTACATCAGCGACAACGGCCTCGCCGACCTCTCACTCCGCCCCCTGGCCGCCGCGCTCGGAACCAGCGACCGCATGCTGATCCACTACTTCGGCACCAAGGACAACCTCCTCGCCCAAGCCCTCGCCGATCAGAAACCCGCATTCCACCTCATCTTCGACAACGTCGACAGCCGACCGGCCCTGCAATCGAGCCTGCGGACACTGTGGCAGTCCATGACCAGCGGCGAAGACGTGCAATCCGTGCGAATCCTGCTGCAGGCAATGGGAATAGCCTGCACCGGCCCCGGCCGGTTCACCGCCTACGTCACCACCATGTTCGACACTCTGACCGACGCGCTCACCCACGCCATCCAGCGGTGCGGGTCCGCACCCGAACACGCCCGCATCGAAGCCACCGTCCTCGCCGCGACATTCCGCGGCCTGCTCTTCGACCGCCTCATCACCGACGACGAAGACCGCACCAGCGCCGCCGTCGAACGGCTCATCCACAACCACGCAGGCTGACGACCGCGCGCACTTCCGTCCGGTAGCCCAGCCCGGGGTGATCAGGCAGGTGCTCGGGGCGAAGCGACCGAGGTGGCCACCTCGGCGATGGTGGCGGCCGCGGCCCGCAATCGGTCCGGCGGATGGGCCGCGTAGCCGATGACCAGGCCGGGCGGGCCGGGCAGTTGCCGGTGCCAGGACAGCGGCTGGACCAGCACGCCGACGTCCCGCAGCGCCTCGGCCAGGGCGACATCGTCGGCTGCGGAGTCCGGCATCGTCACCAGCAGGTGCAGCCCGGCCGCCACCCCCCGCACCGTCGCCCGGGGCAGCGCGGCACTCAGCACCTCGAGGAACGCGTCGCGCCGCGCCCGGTACCGGGCGCGGACCAGCCGGATGTGGCGGTCGTACGCCCCGCTCTCCAGCAGCCGGGCAAGCACCAGTTGCGGCACGGTCGGGCTACCGAGATCACTCGCGTGCTTGGCGGCCACCAGCTCGTCGTAGCGGTGTGCGGGCGGGACCACCCAGCCGAGTCGCAGAGCCGGAGCCAGGCTCTTGGATGTGCTTCCCGCGTAGGCGATGTGGTCAGGGGCGGCGGCGTGCAGCGCGGGCACCGGCGCGCGGTCGTAGCGGTACTCCGCGTCGTAGTCGTCCTCGACGACGAGTTCGGCCTGCCTCGCCCAGGCGAGCAGTTCGCGCCGACGGTGCGGGCCGAGCACGACCCCGGTCGGAAACTGGTGCGCGGGGGTGAGGAACGCGGCCCGCGCTCCGGTCGCCGCCAGGCTGTCCACCCGGATGCCGTGCTCGTCGACCGGGACCGGGACCGGCCGCAACCCCCAGTACGCGAGTTCGTCCACCGCACCGCGCGAGCCGGGATCTTCCACGGCGATCGCCTCGACACCGCGGCGGCGCAGCTGCTGGGCGAGCAGCGCCATCGCCTGGGCCACGCCCGCCACCACGATGATCTCGTCCGGGTGTGCCCGCAGCCCCCGGGTGCGCGCGAGCCACGGCGCGAGCGCGGCCCGCAGTCTCGGGTGCCCGCGCGGATCGCCGTACCCCAGCTCCTCCGGCGCCGTATCACCGAGTACGGCGCGCTCGGTGCGCAACCACAGCGCCCGGGGGAACGCCGCGAGATCGGGCACGCCCGGCGAGAGATCGACCCCGTCGGCGATCGACCATCGAGGCCGCGGCAGCCGCGCCGGCGTCGGCTCCGCACCCGCGGCCCGGCTGCACGGTGGTGGTGGCTGTCCGAGCACCACCGTCCCCCCGCCCCCGCGCCCGCCGATCAGCCCCTCGTCGGTGAGCCGGCGATAGGCCTCCACCACCACCCCTCGCGACACCGCGAGATCGGTCGCGAGTGCCCGGGTCGCCGGTAATCGGCCGCCCGGCACCAGCCTGCCGTCCGCGATCGCCGCGCGCACCGCGGTGACCAGCCAGTCGCTGAGCCCGCGGGCGGGCGCGGCACCGCGATCGAGCAGCAGGAAGTCCGCGCCACGAGCAGCCCGTCCGACTTGGTCCATTGATCATTCGCCTTCTTGGTACTGGTTTCCGGACCAAACCTAGCGCGACCATGGCCGCATGCTGAGCACAAGCCGCGCGATCGTCGCGGGTTCGGTCGGGATGGCCTTCGTCGGGGGCTGTGTCGTGGTCTCCGGCACGCTGGCCGACGCGCCCTTCCACACCGCGCAGGCCCTGCGCTACGCCGTCGCCTGCGCACTGCTGGTCGGCTGGGCCCGCACTAGCGGTCGCGCGCTGCACCGGCCGCGCGGGGCCGAATGGTGGTGGCTGATCGGTGTCGCGCTCACCGGACTCGTCGCGTTCAATATCGCGCTGGTGCGGGGCTCGCGGCACGCCGAACCGGCCGTGCTCGCCGTCGCGGTGGCGTGCGTCCCGATCGCCCTGGCCGCGCTCGGCCCGGTCCTGGAGGGCCGGGCGCCGCGCACCAGGGTGCTCGCCGCCGCGGCGGTGGTCAGCGCGGGCGCCGCCGTAGTCGAGGGATTCGGCCGCAGTGACGCCGTCGGACTGCTGTGGGCGCTCACCGTCTTCGCCAGCGAAGCGGGCTTCACCCTGTTGGCCGTGCCGGTGCTGAAAAGACATGGTCCCGAGGGTGTCTCGGTACACACCACCTGGATCGGCGCCGCGATCTTCGCGGTGCTCGGAATCCGGGCCGAAGGGCCCGGCGCCGCCCTCGCTCTCGGCCGCGCCGAGCTTCTCGCCATCGGCTATCTGGCGGTCGGGGTGACGGCCGTGGCGTTCGTACTCTGGTACTCCTGCGTGCGCACGCTCGGCGCGGGTCCGGCCGGGTTGCTCACCGGCGTCGCACCGGTCACCGCGGCGCTGACAAGCGTCGCGGTGCTGGGAACGGTCCCGGGTTTCCCGGTGTGGGCGGGAACCGCGTTGATCGTCCTCGGACTCGCGGTGGGGCTGCACGCCCGGTCACCGGGCCGAACTCGCCAGGGCGTCGCCCGGGAAAGGCCGACCGAGAACCTCCCGCAGCGCGAAACCGGGTGCGCGGGTGTCGGATAGTCTGGAGCCGTGGCGGTTCCACCGTACCTCCAGCCCTTCGTGCTGACCCTGCCCGAGCATCCGCGGCGCCGGGAGGGCACGATCGAGGTGATCGACGTGCCGAACGGGCAGCACAGCTTCGACGTCCTCGACCACACCGACGAGTCGCGCGCCGCGGTCGAGCGCGCGGTGCGGTGGGTCGGGAGGCTGAACGCCGAGGGAATCGACTAGCGGCTGTCCCGTAAGCCGTTGTGCGGCAGGAATAGTCTGCTGCGACGGCGGTGATCTCGGCGTCTGATCCGGTGATGGGCGGCGCTGTCGAGTGGTCTGCGTCCGCGGAAGTTCGCCCGCTCGATCACCGCGTTGTGGCGCGAAGGGGCCGATCGACCGTTGCGGGGCCGGCCCCGGACGCTCGTTTTCGAGGATCGGGTGCTGCCGGTGGCCTGCTACTGGCGCACGAATCTCACGATGCGCCGGCTCTCGGCCGTATTCGGGATCTCGAAGTCGGCGGCGGCCCGGGTGATCGACGATCTCGGGCCCGCTTCCCCCGGAGGAACGGCGCTGATCGCGGACGGCACCCCGGTCCGACCCGTGACCATCGCATCGCCGCGCAGACGGAGAACTCGGTGACGCCCGGCAATCACTCGCGCCCGAAGGTCTCACAGGAGTTGCCTTCCGGTCTCGCCATCCGCGGCGCGGCCGATGTCCGGACTCCGATGCCCGGCAGCACCGAGGGAAACCTGCCGCTATTGGCGGTAGGTGGCGAGGAAGCGCCCGATGCGTTCGATGATGGCTTCGAGGTCGTCGGCGTGGGGCAGGGTCAGGATGCGGAAGTGGTCGGGACGCGGCCAGTTGAAGCCGGTGCCCTGCACGATGTGCAGTTTCTCCTGCAGCAGCAGGTCGAGTACGAAGCGTTCGTCGTCGTGGATCGGGTAGCGCTGCAGGTCGATGCGCGGGAACGCGTAGATCGCGCCGCGCGGTTTGACGCAGGAGATCCCGGGGATCGACTCCAGCGCTTCCCAGGCCCGGTCGCGCTGCTCGTGCAGCCGCCCGCCCGGGAGGGTGAGGTCGGTGATGCTCTGGTAGCCGCCGAGCGCGGCCTGGATCGCCTGCTGGGCGGGCACATTGGCGCACAACCGCAACCCGGCAAGCATCGCCAAGCCCTCCAGGTAGCTGGTGGCGTGCTGGGTCGGGCCGGAGACCGCCATCCAGCCGGAGCGGAATCCGGCGCATCGGTAGGACTTCGACAACCCGGAGAAGGTCAGGCACAGCAGGTCCGGGGCGAGCGATGCGGTGGCGGTGTGCGGCAGCCCGTCGTAGCGGATCTTGTCGTAGATCTCGTCGGAGAAGACCAGCAGGTTGTGCCTGCGGGCCAATTCCAGGACCTGGCGCAGGACTTCGGGCGGGTACACCGCGCCGGTCGGGTTGTTCGGGTTGATGATGACGATGGCGCGCGTGCGGTCGGTGATCTTCGCGGCGATATCGGCCAGGTCGGGATACCAGTCGGCCTGCTCGTCGCACAGGTAGTGCACGGCTCGGCCGCCGTTGAGCGTGGTAGCCGCGGTCCAGAGCGGAAAATCCGGTGCGGGAATCAGGACTTCGTCGCCGTTCTCCAGCAGGGCGGTCATCGCCATCATGACCAGTTCGGAGACGCCGTTGCCGAGGAAGACATCCTCGAGATCCAGGTCCTGGACACCGAGGGTCTGGTAGTACTGCACCACCGCGCGCCGGGCCGGAACCAGCCCCTTGGACGAGGAGTACCCGCTCGACGCCGGAAGCGAGCGCACGATGTCCTGCAGGATCTCCGCCGGCGCCTCGAAGCCGAACAGCAGCGGATTGCCGGTGTTCAGCTTGATCACGTGATGCCCCTCGGCCTCCAGCCGCGCGGCCTCCGCGGCGACCGGGCCCCGGATCTCGTAGGACACCCCGGCCAGCTTGCTGGACTGCTTGATCTGCATGCACTGCCCCCTCGACGGTTCGACGCCGCAGACTCTACTTGGTCTTTCCAAGTACTGCTTGGATTTTCCAAGTAAGCGCTATCGTGGGGATATGCCCCGACGAAGCTACGACCATTACTGCGCGGCCAGCCGCGCCCTCGATGTCGTCGGCGACCGCTGGAGCCTGCTGCTGGTCCGCGAATTGTGCGGCGGGCCGCGCCGCTACAGCGACCTGTTCGCCGACCTGCCCGGCATCAGCACCGACGTGCTGGCCTCCCGGCTCAAGGAACTCGAACGCGACGGCATCGTCACGCGCGAGCGGCTCGGGCCGCGCGCCAACGCGGCCGCCTACCAGCTCACCGACACCGGGCTCGCACTACGCCCGGTACTCGACGCGCTCTCGATCTGGGGCACCGGACTGCTCGGTGAGCGCACCACGACCGACGCCGTGCGCGCGCACTGGTTCGCACTCCCCCTCGGCCGCGCGGTCGCGCAGCGGCTCGGGCACGGCAGCGCGACGGTGTTCGTCGGCGATACCGTGTTCCACATCGTCGTCGACGAATCCGGAGTCCGGCACCACGACGGCCCCGCACCCGATCCGGACACCGAATTGCACCTCGACCTGACGACCGCCGCCGCCGTAGCCCGCGGCGACCAGGAACTCCCCTGGCCACACCCCACGGGCACCTCCCCCTGAATCGAGCCTCCCCGCCGTACCCGCCACGGCAGGAGCAGCCCGCTGGGCAGCAGAACGATCGCGTCCGCGCCGATAGTGGCACGGATTCCGGCGACGGTCGGTAGCACCGAGGTGATGGAAGAAGGTTCGACTGTTGCCGCACTCACTGTCATCGACGACAGCAGCGCGTGACCGACAGGCACAACGCCAGCGCGGCGCAGGCGTGATCGCGGTGCAGCACGAGAACGGATTGCACCTGCATACCGCTGCTGGCGAGGAAAACAGCGGGGGCGGACAACGCCGGGTAGTCGGCGCCAGAATCACTCGACACCGCTCGAGGCGGTGCCGCTCGCGACTCGTTCCAGCGGCGGTGGTCTTCCGACAACCCCGGTGGTGTTCTGTAGGCTCCGGCCACCGATACAACGGAGTCAGGGGGGAAGCGTTGGCAGGCAATGGTTTACGACAGGCAATGACAATTGCGGCGGCTGCGACAGCTCTGCTCGCCAGCACCACCGGGACTTCGGTCGCGGCACCGCCGCCCGAGCCGGTGGTGAGCATCGCGCTGCCCGCCCCGACCGGTCCGTCCCCGGCCGGGGTCACCGAGTGGCACCTGACCGACGCGAGCCGCACCGATCCCTGGACCGGCGATCCCCGCGAGGTGCTGGCCCAGATCTGGTACCCCGCTACCGAGGCCACCGGTGAGCGTGCGCCGTGGATGCCGCAGGGCGGGCGCGCCGAACAGGACGACTTCCTCACCGAGCTCGGCGTCCCGGCAGGCACCTGGAACCTCGCCCCCAGCCACAGCCACACCGACGCACCCGCCCGGCACAGTGGTGGTATCCCGGTTCTGCTGAACTCGCCCGGCATGGGCGATGCCACCGGCTGGAGCACGGCGCAGGCCGAGGACCTGGCCAGCCACGGCTACGCCGTTGTCGCGCTCAACCACACCCACGAGGCTTTCTCCATCCGGTTCCCCGATGGGCGCACCGCCGAGACCCGGGTGGCCGACACCCGCTTCGTCCTCGACCAGCTCTCCGCCGCGGCGGCCGGGCAGCACGACGGTGCGGCACTACCGGCCGGGCTCGCGCGGAACCTGGACCTGTCACGGGTGGCGATGTTCGGGCACTCACTCGGCGGGTCGACCACGATCGGGGCCCTGCAGGCCGACCCGCGGATCCGCGCCGGGGTGAACCTGGACGGCCCGGTACTCGGCCCGGCCGCCGAGACAGGGATCGCCCAGCCGCTGCTGATGCTGGCCGGGGAGTTCTCGCCCTGGTTCGGCCGGCCCGGATGGGAGCCGTACTGGCACGCCGACACCGGGATCGAACTGCCGCTGCGGGTGCTGGGCAGCGAGCACATGTCCTTCTGCGACCAGCAGCTGATCCTGGCCCGGCTCGCCGAGGCCGGGCTTCTGGCCGGTGCGGTTCGGCAGAAGGCGGTCGGCGGCATCGACGCGGACCGCTCGATCGAGCTGCAGCGCACCTACCTGCGGACCTGGTTCGACGCGGTCTTCGGCCGCGGCGACCTCGCCACCACGATCACCGGCCTGGCCCGGCCCGAGGTCGTGCCCTACCCGTAGCGAACAGGCCGGAGCGGTCACCCGCGGGCGGAGGGCAGCCCCATATCCGCCTCGACGGACCGATCACCCCCTCGTCATCCACTCGGCCCGCTCGACCTCGCCGCTGATGCCTGCACGACTCCAGAGCTGACAGGGCGATCGGCGTCGGCACGCTGACCGGCCGCGGTCTGTGCCGCTGGCGTCAGCCGCTGACGGAGCCAGCGCGGCCGGGCGATCTCGCGGCATCGCCTGTCAGCCGTACCAGTCCACCAGGACGTCTCGGACCCATCCCAGCGGGCCGCCGAGGGTCCTTTCGAGCCAATCGAAGGTGTCACCGAGGGCCTGTTCCGCCCACAGGCGCACGCCGTCGAGGCCGAGCAGGTACGCGATGGACAGGGCGGCGATCCACGCTCCCACGACCACCAGAATCGGGGCGAGAAGCAGACTTCCGATGCCCTTGGCGACGCCGATGGCATCCACGTACTCGGGTTCGTTCGGCCGGTAGACCACGGTGAGCCGCGCACCGATGGCGGGAGAGACGGTCACCGTGTCGGCCAGGGCGGCGCGCCGCAGTTCGCCGGTCGACGTGGCGAATTCCACGGTAGGCCGGTAGACGCGATGGCTGTCGCCGTCGCGTTCCTCGCCGACCGCGGCGATGACAGCGTGCGCCCGGTGTCCGCGCAGCCACAGCACCGCGCGCTCGACGGTCTCCCAGAGGATGCCGAACCCGATGAAGACCTGCGCCACCCCGAAGAGGACCGTCATCGCCAAACCTGCATAGTCCCAAAAACCCTGCACGACAGGAGAATATGGATCGAAAGTGACGGTCACAGGCCCTGCGGACGGCGATCGCCTGAACAGAACCACGGATCGTCGGCGAGCGCGGTCAGGAGACCGCTGCCCTCCGCCACGCGCAGCGCGTACCAGAAGACATCCTCCTGATCCGGGAAGTTTCCGATCGAGCCGTTCTCCGATTCCGTCGAGCGGAACCCGGGGCGACGTCGGCATCGTCTGTTCGACGGACAGCGTGAGTCCGGTGACGGTTCTCCTCGAGCGGGGCCGACTCGGGAACCAGGACGAGACTGCACGCTCTGTGCTCACACCGCACACGCAGCACCGCCCCATCCGGCACCCTCTAAATTCGAGAACCGAACGGTTGGGAACAGGTGAGGAGGATGCGATGGCGGTCGTATTCCGATCGAGCGACTACGCGCAGGCGGACCGGGCGGATGCGACGCGGGTCGCGATGCAGGAGCAGTCGGTGCCGTCCTGGGTGGTGCTGCCCGACCCGGACGCGGTGGACTCGCTGATGCAGGTCTGGATGTACGGCCAGGCGTGCATCTTCCGGGCGGAGATGACCGGGTTCCGGCTGCTGCGGTCGCCGCGGCAGGTGCGCACCGGGCCCGCCGAGATGCTGTCGATCACCGTGCAGGAGGCCAGTAACGGATTGTTCGGGCAGTACGGGAACCAGCAGGTCCTGCGCCCGGGCGAGCTGTTCCTCACCGACCTGAACTCGCCCTACGACTACGGGCAGCCGACCTACGGCAGCTCCCGCTGCCTTCAGGTGCCGATCGAGGCACTCGGCCTGCCGCACGAGGTGGTGCGCGATGCCGCGACCCGGCTGGCGGCGAGCCCGCTGTACACGCTGGTGACCGCCCATATCGGCGAGTTGACCCGGCGTGCGGACGAGCTCTCCGCCGACCCGTCCGCTGCCGCGCTGGGGAGCACCGCGACCGACCTGGTGCGCACCCTGCTCGCCTCCGCCTACGACATGGGGTACGCGCGGGGGATGATGGCGGAGGTGCTGCTGCCACGCATCCGCGGCTACGTCCGCGGGCACCTCGGCGACCCGGACCTCACCCCGGCCCGGATCGCGCGGGCGCACGACATCTCGGTGCGCAGGTTGTTCCAGCTCTGCGCGGAGGCCGGGTTCAGCCTGGAACAGTGGATCATCGAGGAGCGGCTGATCAAGGCTCGCGAGGAACTGCTCCGCCACCCGGAGGTGCCGGTCGCCGCCGTCGCCCGGCGCTGGGGATTCGTCAACCACGCGCACTTCAGCCGCCGCTTCCGGGCGGCGTTCGGGCTCTCGCCGCGCGAGGTGCGCCGGGTCGCGCGGACCGGCGCGCTGGGGACAGAATCGTGCGCTGCGAGCCAGCCCGGGCCGCTCGGCCCGGCTTAGCGTGTGCGCGGTCGACCCCTGCGAATCGGAGAACCGCCATGAGCAACAGCCCCGACACCATCGTCCTCGTGCACGGCCTGTGGATGACGCCGCGCAGCTGGGAACACTGGGTGGAGTACTACGGAGCCAAGGGCTTCACCGTCGTCACCCCCGGCTATCCGGGGTTCGAGATCGAGGTGGAGGCGCTGCGCGCGAATCCGGCGCTGATCGCCGAACTCACCGTCCGCGACACCGTCGACCATCTGGCCGCGGTGATCGAGGCGCTGCCCGCGGCGCCGATCATCATGGGCCACTCCTTCGGCGGCACGCTGACCCAGCTGCTGGTCGACCGCGGGCTCGGCGCCGCGGCGGTGGCGATCGACTCCGCACCCACCGAGGGGGTCCGGGTGACGCCGCCCTCACAGGCCAAGGCGTTGTTCCCGGTGCTCAAGAACCTCGGCAACCGGCACAGGGCGGTCGGTTTCACCGCGGAGGAGTTCCACTACGCCTTCACCAACACCATCGACGAGGCGGCCTCGCGCGCGGCCTGGGAGCGCTACCACATCCCGGCGCCGGGCAACTGGGTGTGGACCTACGGCGTCTTCGAGAACTTCCGCCCCGGCCACCACGAGACCTGGGTCGACTACGCGCGCGCCGACCGCGCGCCGCTGCTCTTCATCGCCGGTGGCGAGGACCACATCATGCCGCCCGCGGTGAACAGGTCGAACGCGAAGCTCTACCACAAGTCGGCGGCGGTGACCGATTACCACGAGTTCCCCGGCCGCTCGCACTGGACCTGCGCCGAGCCCGGCTGGCAGGAGGTCGCCGACCACGCACTGGAGTGGGCGCTCGCGCAGGCGGCGCGCCCCGCGCAGGCGGCCGACTGAGCCGTGCCGCGGGGGTAGAGTTCGTACTCCGCGATCACGGTGAGCGGAGCGCGACATGGCACTACTCCTCGACGTCTCCCCGGCGCGGCCCCTCGACCCGGCCGCGCTGCGCGCGGCGCTGCGCCGGGCCGGGCTGCCCCCGACCGTCACGCTCTCCCCGCTGCACCGCAGCGCGGCGCGGCTGCGGCTGCACCGCTGGAGCCTCGGCGACGGCGCCGCGCTCGCCCGGTTGGAGAGCACCGGAATCGCCGTGCGCGCCCGGCCGCGCACCGGCGCCGCCGGGCTCGCGGTCGCGGTGTTCTCGCCCGGCGAGTGGAGCCTCACGCACCACCACGTCGTCACGCCGGAGCCGGACGAGCCGACCCTTGCCGTGATCGACGAGACCGCGCCGCTCGATTTCCGCAGGGCCGATTCCGGCACGGTGCTGCTGCTCCAGGTCGACGTGGCGCGGTTGGCGCTGCCGCGGGACGTCCCGCACCGGGCGGTGCGCAGGCTCCGGTCGGGCGACGCGCTCGCCGGGGTGGTGCGCACGTATCTGCTGCAGCTCGGCACCGTCGCCGCCACCGCCCCCGAGCTGCTGCCCGAACTGCACACCGGCACCGTGGAACTGGTGCGCGCCCTGCTGCTCGGCGCCGCGGGCGACCCGGCCGCCGACACCGACCCGAGCCAGCGGATCCGCGCCTACATCGCCGCGCACCTCGACGACCCCGCGCTCTGCGCCGACACCATCGCCGCCGCGGCCAACATCTCCGTCCGCCAGCTGTACAAGGTGTGGGCGGGCACCGGGACCGGCCTCGCGGAGCACATCATCGCGCTCCGCCTCGCCCGCGCCAGGGAGACCCTCCGCACGCACCGCCACCTCACCGTCACCGCCGTCGCGCACCGGCACGGCTTCACCGACGCCACCCACTTCGCCCGCCGCTTCCGCGCCGCCTACGCCATGAGCCCGACGGAGTGGCGCACCGGGCGGGCGCCGTCGATCACGGCTGACCGGTGACGAACGCCTGCAGGGCGTCGGAGAACTCGGGGCCGCCCATGATCGATCCGCCGATGGCGCCGCCGATCAGCACGCCGAGCGGGATGCTGACGCCCCAGATCAGGAACAGGCAGGCGCCGAGCAGGCCGCCGACGATGGCGCCGCCGACGACACCGGGCATGTTCCTGTTGATCTGCTCCATCAGCCGGCCGTACGAGCCGATCTCCTGGGCGATCAGCTTCGCCGGGGTGGGCGGGGTGAGGGTCAGGGTGCGGCCGTCGGCGGCGATCTCGTGCGTCATCGTGATCTCGCGGCCGTCGGCGGCGTAGTGCCGCGGCACCTCGAGCAGCGTCGCTCCGTCGCCGGTCGCCAGTAGCACCGCACCGTTGCCCGCCAGCTCGAACCTGCCGTTCTCGATGGTGGCGGTGACGGTCTCGCCCACCGGCGAGACGGCGATCCGGTAGCCGATTCCGTGATCGATCCCCGAACTCGTCGTGCTGTCGGCCGATTCGCTCGGCGCAGGCGCTGCGCCTGCGGTAGCGGTCGTGATGGCCATGGCCGAGGCTGTGATGAGAACAGCGGCGGTTGTTCTTCCGAGCTTCATTCGTCGAACCCCTCCTACGCGGTTAGCCCTGCTAGGTGGATCGAGTCGGACCGCGAGCGGTCGTCGGCGTGCAGGAGTGTACCCATGCGGAACGGGAGTCCGGATCGGCGGTCGGCCGGTTTCGGCTCACGACATCGACCGTCCGTCGTACCGGTCGGGCTCCTCGACGGTCCGCCCGGTGCAGACGGGCTCAGACGGCGATGGCGGCGCCGCAGATCCCGCAGGACTCGAACTGGGTGCGACCCCAGCGCAGCACCGGGATGAAGAAGATCGTGAGCTGCGTGTACTCGCGGAGCCGAGTCCACTGCGTGGTGTTGTGACAGCGCGGGCAGGTCCGGGTCGCGCCCGGGCCGACGGGCTTCTGTTTGCGGCCGTATCCGAAGAGGAGGAACATCCCACTCAGCGTAGCGGGGCTCCTCCTCCTTCCGGCGACACGATCGACGGGCGGCTCGCGGCGAATCACCCGCGCTGAACACGGCTACGCCGCACCCCGCATACCGAGCGCGACGGCGATATCGTCGGGCACCGGGTAGCTCCGCTCGACCGGAAGCAGCTCAGCGGGGTTCGGGGCTTCGCGGATCGTCCGCACGGTGCCGGTGATATCGGTGACGGCGACGATCCACTCGTCCAGATACCGCCGCACCGCGTCGCCGGCGAGCCCGACCTGCAGCGATCGATACGGCAGCGGCGCCGAGCGGAGATCCCGCTCGGGATCCCACTGCACGCGGACCGGCGCGACCAGCCCGTCCCGCCACTCCTGCGCAGAGGCGTGCACCCCCGGCTCGAAGTGGCTCAGCGCGCTGTGCCGCAGCGCCCACTCGAACCCCTCGCGGGTGATCCTGATGGCGAGAACCCGTTCCTGCCCCGGCTTGCCTGCCCAGCCGCTGCGGTACATCATCCACAGGAACGAGGGCTTGATCCAGGTCATCCGCTCCATCTTGAAACCGGCGCCGAACCGGCCCGCGCGCACCGCCGCTGCGGCGATCTCCGGGTTGTAGGCCTGGTAGACGATGAGCGATTCGGTGTCGAAGTCGGCCCTGATCTCGCGGAGCGGGTGGTTCATGCCTCGGATGGTGCCCGGTCCGCGCAGCCCGGTCGACCGATTATCGCGGCCGTTGCGACGGCTCCGCTTGGCCCGCCCCGAACGCCGGCGAGCCGGCGACCGGCCCGCTCCCGGAGCGGTTCGCGCGCTGGAACCCGAGCCGCTCGGCGATCTCCGCGATCCCGGCCTCGGTGAGCGAGCCGAGCACGAGATCGGCGCGGGAGAAGTCGAGTTCGACGGTCATGGCATTGGGCACCGCGACAGCGCGCAGCCCGGCCGCCTTCGCGGCGGCGATGCCGTTGGCGGAGTCCTCGACGGCGATGGCGTCGGCGGGGTCGATGTCGAGGGTGTCCAGGGCGAGCCGGTAGACGGCGGGGTCCGGCTTGCGCCGCGGCACCCGGTCGCCGGTGGCGAGCACGGCGAAGCGCTCGCGCAGCCCGAGCCGCTCCAGGTGCGGGCCGACCCAGGGTTCGCTGGAGCTGGAGGCCAGCCCGACGGCGAGGCCGAGCGCCTTCGCCTCGTCCAGCCACGCGAGCACGCCCGGCCGGACGGCCTCCGTCGCGATGAGTTCGTGGTGCCTGGCGAGCCGGGCGGCGCGCAGCGCGCCCTGGTCGATGGGGTGCCCGACGAGCTCCTCCAGGTGCCGGGCGGCGTCCCAGCCCGTGGTGCCGATATTGGCGGTCCAGAGCGTGCGGTCCAGCGTGGCGCCGAGACCGGTGTAGGTCTCCTGCCACGAGGTGTAGGAGGGGGTCTCGGTGTCCAGGATCAGACCGTCGAAGTCGAAGATCACCGCACGCAGCGCCACCGCTTTCACCCTACGCGGGCGATGATCCCGCGGACGCGGGTGCCGTCCGGGAGGGTCAAGGGGATGGCGATCTCGCCCGGTGCCGGGTCGGCGTCGGACGGCTCCGGTGCGCGGACGAGCGCGATGTCGGTGGCGCCGGGGGCGGGTCCGACGAGCACCGTCGGGTCGGGGGTGTCGCTGGTCTGCGCCGCCTGCGCGGTCACCGCACCGCGGACCAGCGCGGTCAGCTGCGCGCGGGAGACCGCGCCGGCCGGATCGCCGAAGCGGAACCCACCCGCCCGGTGCGGCCCACCCCGCCCGGCGTACCACGGCAGCCAGGCCGCGAGCGGCTCCAGCTCGGACGGGACCAGGTGGTGCGGTGCACGATCGCCATGTCCGTGCAGTCTGCCGGATCGCGCTACGGACCGAACTGCCGGACCAGCGCCGGGAGCTGATCCGGCGTCAGCCCGGCGATGACCACGATCCCGGCGTCGTCGAAGAGCGAGCGGGCGCGGGCGATGTGGTCGGCCGAGGTCACGACCACGGCATCACGGATGCCGATATCGCGCAGGATCCGCGCGGTGAATTCGGCGTTCTGCCGCGTGGATTCGGCCGCGGACTCGATGTGCACGCGGGCAGGCGCGATTCCGTGCGCGACGAGCCAATCCGCCATCGCCGCCGCCTCGGTGACGCCCTGTTGCGGATTTCCGCCGGTGACGACGACCGGCGAGGCGGGTGCGAGCAATGCCTGGACATAACCGGCCTGGAGCCGGTGCACCAATTCCGGCCGCATACTGCCGTCCGGAAGTAACCCGTAGCCGAGAACGACCACGGCGGTCTCCGGTCCGCGCACCGCGGGCGGCGCGGCCACCGTCGTCGCCCCGGCCGGGATCAGCCCGGTGAGCAGCGGTCCCGGCGCGGCGGAGCCGGAATCGGCTGACGCGGTGGCCGGGATGGCGACCACGGCGGCCAGCCCGAGCAGCGCACCGCCTGCCCTGCGGAGTGAACGGGGTGCGGGCTTGCGATGCCTACCGGCCATGGAATTCCCCTGAACTGCTTGTGAACGAATATCGTTCATCGTCCGGCGGCGGAACCGCGGAAATCGGTGAACGCGGTTTGCCTGGAGGGTTCACGAGCTGCGTGCGCCGGGCATTGGAATCGGAAACTATCGGCTTGTGACGCGCTACCGGCCCGGTCGAAAGGAGTTGTGACGGTAGGGTGGGCGCATGAGCGCCGGTGAACAGCGCGACGGGGTCGAGCTGACGAATCTGGACCAGCCGCTGAGCGAGGACGCGGCCGCCACCAAGCGTGACCTCGTCGACTACCTGGACGCCGTCGCCGACCGCATCCTGCCCGGCATCGCCGACCGCCCGCTCACCGTGCTGCGGGTACTGCGCGGCCGGGCGCCTTTCATGCAGAAGAACGTGCCCGAGTACACCCCGGACTGGGTGCGCACGGTGCCGATGTGGGCGGAGTCCTCGCACCGGGAGGTGCGTTACGCGCTCTGCGACGACCGGCGCACGCTGCTCTGGCTCGCCAACCAGCGCGCCATCGAATACCACCCCACGCTCGGCCTGGCCGCCGACATCTACCGCCCCACCCACCTGATCCTGGATCTGGATCCGCCGCCGGGCAGCGATTTCGCCGCCGTCGTCGCCGTCGCGCACCTGGTGCGGCAGGTGCTGGCGGACTGCGGGCTGGCGGGCGCGGTGAAGACCAGCGGCGCCAAGGGCGTGCACGTCTTCGTCCCGGTCGACGACAGCGCCCCGGTCGACGACGTCGCGGCCGCGACCCGCGCGCTCGCGGCACGGGCCGAGGCGCTCGACCCGGACCGCGCCACCACGGCTTTCATCGTCGAGGACCGGAAGAGCAAGGTCTTCGTCGACTCGACGAGGGCGGGCGGCGCGACCGTCGTCGCCGCCTACAGCCCGCGGTTCCGGGCAGGCACCCCGGTCTCCTTCCCGCTGGACTGGTCCGACCTGGACCGGATCACCCCGGCCGACTTCACCGTGCGCACCGCGCTCGACGCGCTCGGCGGGCGCGACCCGTGGGCGGCGGCCATGCCTGCGCCGCAGCGGCTGCCCGCCGAGCTGATCGAGCACGGCCGCACCATTCCGGTGGCGCGGGTGGCCGCCATGCACGAGGGCAAGCGCCGGGCGCGGGCCAAGCGGGCGGCCGGGTAACGATCCGGACAACCACCCGAAAACCGCACCTAGACTCGCAATCATGAGTAGTTGGGTGCTTCCGCTCTTCCTCGGGCTCGGCCTCGCGGCCGCCTGCGGGTTCCGTGCCTTCCTGCCGCTGCTCATGCTCAGCGTCGCCGCCCGCTTCGACCTGTTCGGCCTCGACCTCAACGAATCCTTCGCCTGGATCGGCTCGACCGGCGCGCTGCTGGCGCTGGCCGTCGCGGCGGGCACCGAGCTGCTCGCCGACCTCATCCCCTACGTGGACAACCTGCTCTCCGTCGTGGGCAATGTCACCGGGCCGATCGCGGGCGCCATCGCCGCGGGCTCGGTGTTCCAGACCGCCGATCCGAGCACGGCCGCGATCGCGGGGATCATCGTCGGCGCCCCGACCGCGCTCGCCTTCAGCGCCACCCAGACCGGGGTGCGCGCGGCCAGCACCGCGGGCACCGGCGGTCTGGCCAATCCGGTCGTCTCGATCGTGGAGAACATCCTGACCTTCTGCACGGCGCTGCTGGCCATGGTGCTGCCGGTGCTCATCCCGGTTCTGCTCGCCGGGCTGCTCTACCTCATGTGGCGGGTCACCCGCCGGTTCAGGCAGCGCCGCGCGGCGGTGGTCGCGGCCGCCTGACGGCAATTCGCCATTCGCCGCCCGCCCTGTACCGTCGCTGAGGACATCGCGGGCGAGAGAGTGTGGAGGGTGCGTGGGCGAGTCGATGACCTGGGTCCAGGCTTTGGTACTCGGGCTGGTGCAGGGGCTCACGGAGTTCCTGCCGGTCTCCTCCTCGGGGCATCTGCGGATCGTCTCGTCGGTCTTCTTCGGCGAGGACGCGGGCGCCTCGTTCACCGCCGTGACCCAGCTCGGCACCGAGGCCGCGGTGCTGGTCTACTTCGCCAAGGACATCGCGCGGATCGTCGTGGCCTGGTTCGCCGGGGTCGGCGAGCGGCTGCGCGGGAAGCGTGAGCCCGCCGAGCAGCCGGTGCCGCTCACCGACCAGGTGACCACGAAGCTGCCGGTCTACAACCCGGGCGACCCGGCGACCATGAAGCTGCCGGTGGTCACCGACACCGCCGACGCGCAGCGCGACCTCGACTACCGCATGGGCTGGTACGTCATCATCGGCACCATCCCGATCGGGCTGCTCGGGTTCCTCTTCAAGGACGAGATCCGCACCGGCGCCAGGAACCTGTGGGTGGTGGCGATCATGCTCATCGTCTTCGCGCTGGTGATCGCCGCCGGTGAACACTACGGGCGCAAGGAACGGCCGCTCGAACAGCTCAGCACCAGGGACGGCATCGCCATGGGGCTGGCCCAGTGCCTCGCGCTCGTCCCCGGTGTCTCCCGCTCCGGCGCCACCTCCACCGCCGGCCTCTTCCTCGGCCTGGAGCGCGCCGCCGCCGTGCGCTTCTCCTTCCTGCTCGCCATCCCCGCGGTCACCGCCTCCGGGCTCTTCAGCCTCCCGGATGCCTTCGAACCGGCGGGCGAGGGGCTCAACGCCTCCGGCTCCCAGCTGCTCGTCGCCACGATCCTGGCCTTCTTCGTCGGCTACGCCTCGATCGCCTGGCTGCTCAAGTTCGTGGCCGACCACTCGTTCTACTGGTTCGTCGGCTACCGCATCATCCTCGGCTTCGTCGTCATCGGGTTGCTGGCCACCGGGGTCGTCGCGGCCACCTGAGCCCGGCTCAGAGCCGCGCGAGGATATCGAGGGCGAGCCGGGTGGCCGCGGCGTTGCTCTGCGCGTCGTCCAGCTCGAGGTCGCCCATCATGGACAGGCTCCAGCTGATGGTGAGCAGCGCCTGCCGCGCGTGGAAGACCGCCAGCGGCGCCGGGTCCGGCCCGGCGACCAGGTCGGCGAGCTCGCGGAACTCGTAGCGCAGCCCGGTGCCGATGCCGAGATCGCGGAAGGCGGGCTGGTTCTCGCTCCAGAAGCGGATCATGCTGCGGCCGAGGCCGTGCAGCAGCGCGCCGTAGCGCAGCACGATCTGCTCCCCGCGCTCGCGGCCGGGCGGCTCCCCCCGCGCCCACTCCACGATGTCGTCGACCCCGCGGCGCAGATCCTCGGAGAGGCTCACCACGATGTCTTCCTTGGTGCGGAAGTGGTAGTAGAGCGCCGCCTTGGTGACGCCGAGCCGGTCGGCGATCTCGCGCAGCGAGGTCTTGTCGTAGCCGCGCTCGCCGAACAGCTCCATGGCGACGGTGCGGATCCGCTCGCGGGTGTCGCTGCGGCGCTTGTCCATCGCGCTCCTTCACTTGACGATCGGCGAGGTGGCAGCCTACCGTGCGAGATACCTAGCCGGACGGCAAGTTAGTATCAGGAGGGTGGCATGGGATCGGTACCGACGACGGGGGTGGCGATCACCGCGATCGGGGTCGCGGTGATTCGCGCGCGGGAGAGCGAGCGGGCGGATCGGCTGTACGACGATCCGCTGGCCGCGGCCTTCGTGGCGGCGGCGCGGGCGGGATTCCCGGCGGAGCGGTGGGCGCGGCTCACCGCGCTGGCCGGAGAGTTCGCCGCGTGGCGGACGGTCGGGGTGCGGCTGGTGGACGATCGGATCCGCGCCGGGCTCGCGGCCGGCTTGCGGCAGATCGTGCTGCTCGGCGCCGGGCTGGACACCCGCGCCTACCGGATGGGATTACCCGGCGATGCCGTGATCTTCGAGATCGACCTACCCGAGACGTTCGCCTTCAAGGAGCCGGTGCTGGGCGACGCGGTGCCGAGCTGCCGGCGCGAGGTCGTGGCCGCCGATCTGCGCGCGGACTGGGACGCGGCGCTGCTGGAGCGCGGATTCCGCCCCGAGCTGCCCACGCACTGGATCGACGAGGGCTCGCTCGGCTACCTCACCGAGGAGTGGAACCAGGGGGTGGTGCGCACGCTGACGGCGCTCTCCGCACCGGGCAGCTGGTTCGCGACCGCCCGCGTCACCGCCGACCAGGGCGCCCTCCGCTACCGCGAGCTGCGCGACCTCGTCGGCGCCCCCGGCCGTGCCCCGGACACCGCCTTCGACGCCGAGCGGTGGCTGCGCGACCTCGGCTGGGATACCGAGTTCCGCGGCTGGAACGCGGCGGCGGCGCCGTTCGGCCGCGCGGTCGCGGTTCCGGACCCCCAGGTCGGCACCGTCCACGCCGTCCGGTGCTGACTGCCGGACCTCATGGACGCCGGCGACAACGGCCCGCTGACGCTGATCGGCTGGACCGTCGGCACTGACCGACGACGAATCCCGCTCCCCCGTGCCGAGGGAGCGGGATTCGATCACCCGCGGGCGAAGTCGGCCAGCAGCGTGGGCACCGCCGCGTCGAAACCGGCGACGTCGAGCATGCCGGCGTCGGACGGGTCCGCGATGCTGAAACCGGTCGCGGTCATCCCGACCACCACCAGCTTCGCGGCCGGATTCACCTCGCGCCGATACTGCTTCAGCGCCTGGAAGGGGTGCACCTTCCCGGCCCAGGTCTCGTTGTCGGTGTACACCGAGAACACGTCGACCTCGAGGCCGGTGCGCAGCGCGTGCAACATGGGCAGCGAGCAGTCGGTCGCGCCGAACGGCAGGTTCGCCGTGCCGGCGAGCACGTCGTCCAGCCGCTGCCGCGGTCCGATCCGCAGCGGCCGCAGCGCGGAGCCGTCCTGCCAGCGCTTCCCTGCGGCCGTGAAGCCGACGATGGTGTGCCGCCGCTCGGTGGCCGCGGTGACCATCGCGAGGGCGGCCGATGCCTCCCGCGCGGTGATCGGCAGCCCCGCGATCGTCGCCCCCATCGACCCGGAGACGTCGAGCGCGAGCAGGTGCCGCTTCCCGGTCGGCCGGACGCCGTCGAATGCCGCGTAGAACGCGGCGTCCAGCGCGTCGATCACCGGCCGCGACGGCTGCCAGCTGCCGCCACCGCGCACCCCGCGCCCGGCGGCGTAGGTGCGCAGCGCGACCAGCACCGAGATCGGGTGCACCCGGCCGCGCCGCAGCCGCTCACCGTCGGTGAGCTGCGCGCACACCGCCGCCGTGCGGTCACCGAGCGGGTCGAGCAGGCCGAGCCCGGTCAGCCGCGGCAGCTGCCGCAGCAGCGCCGTCTGCGGAATCCCGTTGTCCAGCAGCGCCTCCCAGACCGCGCGCTCGCCGAGCGCGTGGTCGGGCAGCATCTCCCAGGACAGCCGGTACTCGCTGACGAGGCCGGGCAGCGCGGCGACCGGAGCCGTCCGCGCCCGCTCGAACCCCTCGACGATCCGCAGTCCGTCCAGCGCGGGCCCGCGCCCGCAGATCCAGTCGAAGAGCCGCTTGCGGTCGTCCTCGGTGGTCCGCGGGTGCGCCAGCCGCAGCAGGTCGCGGTGCGACCAGCCCTCGCGCTGCCGGTACTTGACCGTCTGGAACGCGAGGTCGTCGACGGACGTGGCGGTGTACCAGTTCGCGACGCCGCGGCGCAGGCCGCGACCCCAGCCGCGGAACTGCTCGATGTAGCGCGCGAACAGGAACAGGTGCGTGCCCGTCCGCGCCACCAGCGGCAGCGCGTCCAGCGCGGTGCGCCGCCCGGCGGCGTCACCGAGCGAGGCCGCCGCGGCGAGCGCGAAGAGCGCCGGGTTCTGCTTCGGCGCCCGGCCCGCGGTGGAGATCGCGACGATCTCGCGCACCAGGTCGTCGGTGCGCTCCCGCGCGAAGCTCAGCACGACCTCGGCATTGTCCGCGGTCAGCTCCTGAGCGTGCACGTAGAAGGTGCCGCCATCGGTGCCGAGGGTCAGGAAGCGGCGCAGCCGCACCTCGGGCGTCACCGCGAAGACGAAGCCGCCCGCGGAGTTCGGCACCTGGTCCGGACGCGCCCGCTCGCCCTGCGGGGTCTTCCGGCGATTGATCTTCGACAGCACGTCCATTGTGGTTCCTCCTCCCGTGCGGTCACGGCGATCCGGGTGGGCGGTCGTGGTGTGCCGACCGACAAAGTGCTCTACCAGCTGAGCTACGGGAGCACGCGCTCCCGGCAGGACTCGAACCTGCGACCGCTCCAGTGAAAGTGGTAACCGATCAACTCCGGCCCGCCCACCTCGGATTGCCTGGAACGAACTGTAGAGAACGAGCACCGGCGGCCGCCAACCATTTTCGGCGCGACCCGGGATCGGTAGGGTGGCGGCGGGTCCTACGGTCGTCCGGACCCCGCCACCGCGCCTCCGGAGAACCGACCATGAGATTTCGCGCTCGCCCCGCACCCGCGCCGACGCCCGGCCGCGCCACCGTCCGTGCGGTCCGGCACACCGGGGTCGGCGTGCGGGGCAGGCCGCAGCTGCGGCTCGCGCTCGCCGTCGAGGCAGGCGGGCGCCGCTTCGACGCCGACACCCTGCTGGTGGTACCGCTGAGCGAGATGTCGCTGCTGCGCCCGGGCGTCGTCCTCCCGGTGCACTGCACCGGCCGGGAGGTCCGGATCGACCGGGACCGCACCGAGACGGGGGTCGCCGCGGAGGCGGTGGTGCGCTGGTTCGCCGTGCCGGGCGAGGTGCGGGCGGGCAGGCCGCTGGTGCTGCTCGGGCTGCTGGTGATCCGGCCGGACGGGAGCGCCTTCCACACCCGCACCGAGCAGTACCTGCCCGCCGCCGCGCTCGGCGAGGTCGGGGTCGGGTGCGCGGTGCGGGTGCACTACCTGCCCTCCGCCGAGCGGGAGGTAGTGGTGTCGCTGCTGGTCAGCGGGTAGCGGCAGGCACCATGCGGATGCCGGACCCGATCGGGTGCATCGTGCGTGTTCCGTACTCGACCAACACATCTCCGGCTGCGCGATCCTCGAGCAGGGCGAAGCCGGAGCCCTGGAGCAGGGTGCGCGCCTCGTCGGCGGTGAAGTAGCTGAGCCAGGGCTCGCCCGCGGCGGCGACCCGGTCCGCGCGGGCGCGCTGCTCGGTGGCGGTCTCCGGTGCGGGCGGCGCCGGGTAGTCGAAGACGAGGTCCGCGCGCTGGCCCGCGATGTAGCCGATGGTGTCGTCGATCGAGCCGCGGGTGAGGTAGACGACGACGCCGAGCCAGACGAAGATCGCCTCGGCCGTCCGGTCGAGCCCGGCGGCGGCGAGCCCGGCCGCGAGGGTCGACCGTTCGAAGTCGACCGGGGCGAAGGTGAGGGCCGGTGGCGGCTCGATTCCGGCCTCGCGCAGTCGGTTTCGCTTCCAGGACTGGGTGTCGGGGTGGTCCACCTCGAAGTAGCGGACCTCGGGGTGCGGGTTGCGGTAGGCGCTCGTGTCCAGCCCGGCGCCGAGGATCACCACCTGGCGGGTGCCGCGGGCGATCGCGGCGGCCACCCGGTCGTCGGCGAAGCGGCTGCGGGCGGCGATGACGAGGCGGCGCACCCGGGCCACCTCGGGGTCGCCGCCGTCGAACTCGCCGGCGGGCGCGCCGTCGCCGATGATGCGGCTCGCGAAGGGGTCGGTGAAGATGCGCGGATCGTCCAGTGTCTGGTGCTCGGCCCGAGCCGCGGCGACGGCCAGCGCGGTCCGGCTCGGTTGCCCGGTCTCCACACCGCCACCCTACGACCCGGCCCGGTCAAGATCCGGTCCGGCCGCCGGAATCGGAATCAGCGGGCCCTGATCACGGCTTCTTCCGGCCGGGGAGCGGGTGCGGCAGGAAGCCGTCGGCGAAGTGGAGCAGCGAGCCGCAGTCGTCGCAGCGGTAGGCATGCTGCTGGTCCACCAGCTGGCCGAGCTCACTCGGGGCATCGGTCATGAACCCGGTGTGGCCGGTGAGGAAGCCGATCCGCCCGAGGTAGCTGCGCGGCCGTTCGCACCACGGGCAGTCCAGGTCGATCCGGGCCACCCGGCGCTCGATCTCGGCCGCGCGCTCGGCGATCCGCCGCACGGCCTGCCGCACGTAGTACTGCCCCTCGGAGACGGTGATCCGGCTCGGCTCGCTCCACGGCCCCTCGTACCCGGTCTCCGGCGCGGTGCGCAGGTGCGCGAAATCGGCCGCCGAGGCGGGCACCACCCGGCTGCCCCGGAATCCGCCCTCGGCCCGGAAGGTGACCTCGGCGCGCGAGACTCCCCTCGGCAGTCCGTCGTACAGCCTGACCCGCCGCGGGTCCCGCGCGTCCGGGGTGTACTCGATCCCGTGCTTCGCCACGCCGGCCACGCTAGCGGCGCCGGGTTACCACCACGGTAATTCCCGGGGCATACGAACAGTGCCGTTCTTGGATACCGTGCCGGCACCGCTCGACGGAAGGCCATCCGGCAAGGTGTAATGCGCTGCCGATGTTCCTCGCCTCGGTCGGCGCCTGATCACGGGTCGACGCCGGCGACGGCGTCCGGATTGGCGGCATCGCGGACGATGCGCAATGCCTGCACGAGGCCGTCCAGTTGCTCCGGGGTGAGCAGGCCGGTGAACCACCGCTCGACGGCGGCCAGGTACTCCGGAAGCACCTCGGTGAGGGTGCGGGCGCCGGCGTCGGTGAGGACGGCGTGCGCGGCGCGGCGGTCGGCGGGATCGAGCACCCGCTCGACCAGGCCGTTGCGGGCCAGCCGGTCGACGAGCCGGGTGGCGCCGCTGGTGGAGAGCGAGACCTGGATCGCCAGGTCGGTCATCCGCAGCCGCCGCTGCGGCGACCGGCTGAGCCGCATGAGCGCGTTCAGGTCGAGTCCGGAGAGCCCGGCCGCCTTCCAGGTCGGCTCCAGCCGCGCCACCAGCCCGTCGTGCGCCTCGAACAGCAGGCCCATGGTGGTGAGCCGGGGATCATCGAACAGCGACATGCTCCCGAACCTATCAGATACTTGCCATGCGGAAAGTTGACGTGCGTAATATACTGGCGTACACCTGGAGCGGTGAACACTTCCGCAGTATGGCTCGCCGGATTCCGCGGCGGCCTGATCAGTCCGCACGAGCGGATCCGGCTGGCCGAGCCGATCACCTTCGCCGACGCCACGGTGCGCCAGAGCCTCCGGCTCGCCGGTGGCGGCAGCCGGTTCCGGGTGCGGATCAGCAACCGGTTCGGCCGCACGGCGCTCACCGTCGGCGCGGCCCGGGCCGGCGAGCACGCGCTGCTCTTCGACGGCGCCGAGCCGGTCACCGTTCCCGCCGGAGCCGAAATCTTCAGCGATGCGGTCGATGTCGCGGTCGAGCCAGGCGCCGACCTGGTCGTGAGCCTGTACCTGCCGGAGCCGACCGGCCCCGCGACGGCGGCCTCCCAGCCGGGGCAGACCGCGCTGGTCGTGCCCGGTGACCGGACGGCCGACGCCGACCTCCCGGACGCCGAACGGCTGCCGTACCGGGTGTTCCTCGACGCCGTCGACGTCTTCGCCGAGCCGCGGCCGGTACTCGCCGCCTTCGGCGACTCCTGGTTCGAGGGCGTCGGCACCACGCCCGACGCGCACCTGCGCAGCGTCGACGTGCTCAACCGGGAGCTCGGCCGCGGCTGGGCGGTGAACCTCGGCATCGCCGGAAATCGCCTGCTGCGCACCGAGGTCGGGCCGAGCGCGCTCGACCGCTTCGAGCACGACGTGCTCGCCGTCCCCGGCATCTCCCTGGTGCTGGTGAACTTCGGCATCAACGACCTCGTCCTCGGCGGCTACACCGGGGAGCGGCCGCCCACCGCCGCCGCGATGATCGCCGGTTACACCGAACTCGCGCGCCGCGCGCACGACGCCGGGCTGCCGATCCATGCCGCCACCATCGGCCCCTTCGCCGGCTGCGAGTACCCGAACCTCACCGTGGACGAGGGCATCCCGATCCGCCGCGAAGTCAACGAATGGCTCCGCACCACGACGGTCTTCGACTCGGTCGCCGACATCGCGCGGGCCGTCGAGGATCCCGCGCGCCCCGACCACCTCGCCCCCGAGCTCGACAGCGGCGACTGCATGCACCTCAACGATGCGGGCGCCCACCTCATGGCCGTCGAATTGCTGGCCGCCCTCCCCGCCGTGGTGCACTGAACCCGTGCCGAAGCGCACCTCGCCCTGCGGCGACGACCGGCGCGGGGACGGTGATGGACGCCTGTCCGAGACTGGGTAATGTCGATCATCCCAGCACAGGAGGATCGATGGTCAGCTTCTTCACACCGGACGGTGACGCGGTGATCCCGGAGCCGATCGCGCGCAGCGGCTGGGGCGGCGGGCACCTCGGCGGCCCCGGCGTGTGCGGGCTGATGGCGCGGGAGGTCGAGCGGTACTGCCCGGAGGGGTTCGTGCCCGCCCGGATGACCGCCGATCTGTTCCGCCCGGTGCGGGACCGGCCGATCACCGTGCGGAGCGAGGTGGTGCGCTCGGGCAGACGGATCACCGTCGCGGACGCGAGCATCGTGCAGGACGGCGAGGTCCGCGCCCGCTCGACCGTGGTCTTCCTGAGCACCGGCGCCGAGCCGCCGGGGCAGCTCTGGCGCCCGCGGCGCGAACTGCCGGTGCCTCCGGTCGGCATCGTGCCGCCGGAGGGCGGGCGCCCGCTGTTCCGCAGCGGCGAGCGGGACTGGTCCCGCGAGTACGGCGACCACCAGAACGCCGACCGCAAGATCTCCTGGCACGCCATGCCCGCGCTGGTCGCCGGGGAGAAGCTGACCCCGTTCCAGCACGCCGCCATGGTCGGCGACACCGCCAACCACATCTGCCACTGGAGTTCGGCAGGCGCCGGCTACATCAACGCCGACATGACGCTGACGCTCTCCCGGCTGCCGATCGGCTTCGAGCTCGGGCTGCGCGCGGAGGATTCGCTCGCCACCGACGGCGTCTCCGTCGGCACCGCGACCCTGTACGACCGCAGCGGCCCGCTCGGCACCTGCGTGGTGACCTCGCTGTCCAACGCGGACAAGCTGATCGACTACACCGCGCCGCGGCGCTGACCGGGCCTGCGCGCTCCGGTTAACAGCGGGCGCGCGCGGGGATATCTTCGAGCGGAACCCGCCGCGCGCCCGGACCCGGACCCCGCCGGACGGATTCGCATTCCCTGGAGGCAGCCGTGCCAACTCCCCTCGTCCGGATATCCGCAACCGCGGCGGCCCTCGCCATCGCCGTGCTCTCCCTGACCGCCTGCGACGACGAGGTCGGCACCGCGACCCCGGCCTCCCCGCCGGCCGCCGCCACTCCCGCGGCGGGCACGCCTGCGCCGGGCGGCCGCTCGGGGCAGTCGACCGTCCGCACCATCGGCAAGACCGGCTGGTACGACGACTTCACCATCACCGTGGACCGGGCCACCGTGGTCCCGGACCAGTACGGCGGCGCCGAGGTGACCGTCGACCTCACCTACGCCAACACCGGCCTCACCGACCGCATGCTCGGCCTCACCCCGACCCTGCTGGTCAACGGCGAACTCGACGGCGGCGCCACCTTCGACAGCCCGACCGTCGCCGCGGGCGGGAAGGGCAAGGGCAGCGCCTCCACCCCGGTGCGGTCGCTGGACGACGCCGAGCACCTGATCGACACCCTGACCATCGTCTACGGCACCGCCACCGACAACCAGACCATCATCCCGCTGGAGGCCGACGAGAAGGTGCAGAGCGTGCAGCCGCGCAGCTTCCCGATCTCGGCCACGCTCACCCAGGGTGACACCACCGCCACGATCACCGGCGCCACCCTCCACCCCAGCTACAGCACCGGCGACCGGGGCAGGTCCGACCTCTCGCTGCACGTCACGCTCACCGGCGGCGCCGGGATCCCCGCGGGCGGCGCCAACATCTACTACCAGTACTTCAGCGTGCGCACCCCCGACGGCCGCACCGTGCCCGCCGACTTCAAGGGCCCGATCAACGAACTGCTCGCCGCCGGTCAGACCATCGACAAACCGGACAACTTCGCGGTCTTCGTGGTCGACTCCCCCGGCACCGGCGCCTACACCCTTTCCTACAACGCACTCGGCGCCGAGGGTGAAGGCTCCGCCCCGACCGCGTCGTTCACGCTGAACTGACCCGCAAGACGCACCGGCTCGCCCTTCGCGGCCACCGTCGAGCACTCGCTCCACGGGGTGCTCGCCTCCCCCGTCGGGCTCGGACGGTACTTCTACCACGGTGCGACGACGGCGGCCCCGTCCGAGGACGGGGCCGCCGGTTCGGTTCCGCTCAGCGCGCGCCGGTCGTGGTCGACGTCGGCGATTCGGTCGTGGTGGCGGCGGAGCCGGTCGTCGTCGCCGCCGGCGGCGTCGTGGTCGGCGGCGCCGCGACCTGCGGGGTGGTGACCGGCGCGGGCGGCGTCGTGGTCACCGCGCCCGCTCCGGGGGTGGTCGTCCCCGCGGTCGTGCTGCCCGCGGTGGTGCTCGGCGTCGTGGTCGTCCCGCTCGGCCTGGCGGTGGTCGTCGCCGTCGGCTTGGCCGTTGTGCTCTGGACGGCGGCCTGCACGGTGGCGAAGTCCTCGGGCTGCGGCTTGGCCTTGGTCTCCACCGGCTCCCCGGCCTGGGCCTGCTTGGCCAGGTGGGTCAGCCAGGCGGCGGCGTACTGGGCCGAGGTGAGCGGCCGGTCGTTGTTCGGGTCGGCGTCGTCCCAGTAGTCGAAGTGGTGGCCGGTGTGGTCCGGGCCGAGGGTGAGCTGGTAGGGATCGCTCATGACCACCGGGATGGTGTTCTCGTTGGTGGCGATCAGCCCGATGATCTCGTCCAGGATCTTCTGCGGCAGGTAGGCCAGCGGTGACAGCGTGTCCGCGGCGATGGTGTCGGCCTTGGCCGGCTTCTGCGGCGCGGCCGCCGGGTCGTACTGCGGATCGGAGACCCGGAGCAGCACGTCGAGGAAGGTCTCGTCGCTCTGCATCCAGGTGCCGAGGCCCTGAGCCTGGATGTCGGCGAAGGCGGCCAGCGCGATCCGGCCGAGCGCCACCGCGACGTCGCCGCCGGTGGCCGGGGTCAGCCCCTCGGCCTGCAGCCGGTCGACGTCGAGCTGCCTGCCCACGTTCACCACGAGCTGCAGCAGCGAGATGTTCTCCGGGGCGGCGCAGGTCAGGTCGCCGTCCGAGCAGAACGAGGCTATCTTGCCGTCGAGCGCGCCGAAGCCGCCGAGGGTGCCCGCGACCGCGCCCTGCCCGGAGGCCGGGGTGCAGGTCGCGCCCTGGTACTTCTGGTCGAAGCCGTCGGGGTTGCTGCAGGCGTTGTCCGCGCCGATGAACGGGCCGTCGCCGGGCGAGCGGCCGGAGTCGGCGAGGATCACCACGCCGACCACGTCGTCCGGGTTCACGATGCCGTACTCGCCGTCGGCGCCCGGCTGCTGGTTGCCGATCTCCATGGCGACCCGGCGCACCACGTCGGCGCCCTCGCTGTAGCCGACGATGGCGAAGCGGGTGTCCGGGCAGGCGGCGCTGATCTCGGTCATGACCTGCTTGGTGTTCGCCACCCCGGTCTCGACCGCGTCCTCGTAGCTGGACATGTCCGCGGGGTAGGCGATGTAGACGGCGGCGTAGGAGTCCGGGTCGACGGCACCGTCGGGCGCGTTGACCACCGGGTCGACCCATTCGCTGTTGTGGTCACCGGCGAGCGCGGCGGGCAGCGGCTTGCCGTCGGCGTCGACCAGCAGTTTCGTGCTGTCCTCGGCGGGCGCGTCGTTGCGGCCCGCGACCGAGATGGTCACCATGTCGTGGCACTCGGTCACCGAGCTGGTGAGCTGGGTGGCGTCGTCGCGCCCCGGCGCGCTGATGGCCCAGGTGGCCGCCACGATGGCGACCACGCCGAGCGTGGCGGGTGCGATCACCGCGGTGGCGATGCGGTGGCGCGCGAAGAAATCCCTGAGAGGCATCCCGGTATCCGTTCCTGATCGACAAGCGGACGGACTGGCCCCCCGACGGGCCGTATGTCACCAGGCACGTCGGTATCCGAGGGGTTGGTGTTACGGGTGGTTCTCGGATGATCTTCCGGCACGCTGCTCACACCCGTATAGTCGAACTCGGTTATTCGACTTCGACCGAAGGGCCGTTGATGCCGCCCCGCGCCGCCCGCACCCCGCTCACCCTCGCGGTGCTGAGCCTGCTCGCCGAGTGCCCGCGGCACCCGTACGAGATGCAGGCGCTGATCCGCCAGCGCCACGTCGGCGACGTGGTGCGGCTGCGCGGTGGCTCGCTCTACGACGCCATCGCCCGCCTCGACGGCATCGGACTGATCGAGGCGGTGGGCTCGGATCGCAACGGCGCCCGCCCGGAGCGCACCGTCTACGCCATCACCGCGGCGGGCCGGGTGCAGCTCACCGAGCAGCTGCGCGAGTACCTGGCCGAGCAGGCGGAGGAGTTCCCGGTGTTCCCGGCCGGGCTCGCGCACGCCCTGCACCTGCCCGCCCCCGAGGTGGTGGCGCTGCTGCGCCGCCGGGCGGCGGCGCTCACCGCCCGGATCGCGGATGTCGACGCCGATCTGGGTGTGGCCACGGCCGCCGCGGTCCCGCGCGCGGTGCTGCTCGAAGCCGAGTACGCCCAGGCCGTGCGGCGCGCCGAACTGGCGTGGCTGGACGGCATCGTCACCGAACTGGAGTCGGGCGCGCTCGCCTGGCCGGAGCTGGAGGAAGAATGAATCAGGTCGCGCTGCCCCGCAAGGTGCGGTTCTTCAATGTCGTCGTCAAGGGGTTGCAGCGGGTGGGCATCGCGCTGGGCCCGGTCACCGTGCTGACGGTGCGGGGCCGCAAGAGCGGGCAGCCGCGCAGCACCCCGGTGACCCCGTTCCGGGTGGACGGCGCCGAGTACGTGCTGAGCGGCATCCCCGGCTCGGCGTGGGCGCACAACGTGCGCGCCGCGGACACCGTCGAGCTGCGCAGCGGGCGCCGCACCCGCACCGCGCGCATGGTGGAGATCCCGGTCGCCGAGCGCGGGCCGATCCTGCGCGCCTTCGCCGAGCAGGTGCCGCGCGGGGTGGCGATGATGCTGGACGCCGGCGTGGTGCGGACCGGCTCGGCCGATGAACTGGAGGCCGCCGCCGATCGGCTCGCGCCGTTCCGGATCGACCCGGCCTGAAAGTCGCTGCGGCTCAGTCGAAGAAGACCGGGGCGCAGCCGTCCGGTGTACTCCCCCGTGCGTGGTAGCGCGCCGTTCACGCTGCGCGAAACCGTAGGCGTCGCGGCCCGCTCGCCCGCCGCCTGATTCGGCGATCGACGACCCCTCACTCGATCCGGTGGTCGGTGACCGGCGAGCTCAGGTCGGTGCCGTTCAGCTCGACGTAGAGCACGTCCTCGGTCACCGAGACGCTCAGCGTGTTGCGCCGCTGCACCAACCCGGCCGCGGTGTCGACGAACTCGCGGTCGAGGGCGCGGATCGGGATCTCCGCCGCCCGGTGCACCTTCTTACCGGTGAGCTGGGCGAGCACCTTGACCGGGTCGCGGTGGGTGTAGACGGCGACCCGCTCGGCGAGTTTGCTGCCCCGGTGCACCCGCTCGGCGTCCGGGGCGCCGACCTCGATCCAGGCGGTGATCCGGCCGGTGTGGTCGCGGGCGAGCACGGCGGGTTCGTCGGTGGAGGAGACGCCGCCGTCGCTGAACGCGATCCCCTCCCGGTACTCCAGGCAGTAGGCGAGCAGCCGGGTGATCATGAACTCGGCGGTCTCCGAAGGATGCCGCGCCACGCGCGTCTCCCACTCCTCGTAGACGCCGCGGTCGACATCGGCCAGGTGCACCGCGAAGGTGTGCAGGGTCGCGCTCAGTGCCATGAACGCAGCAGCCTAGCCGGTGCCGAGCACCTGCTCGCACACCTCGGTACTCCCGGGAGTACGCACTTACGAGTGCGCGGGGGATCAGCTACACCGTGCTCACCCGCACCCTGCGCGCACTGGAGCGGTCGCCCGCTTCGACGACGGCACCGCCGCGCCGCGGGTCGACCACGCGCGCACCCCGGCCGGACGCGACCTGCTCGCCCCCCGACACGCGAAACGGCCCCGGCGTGGTCGCCGAGGCCGCCGCCGTGCCTACCGGATCAGGCGTTCGCGCGCTTGGGCAGCTTCCAGCCCGGACGCGGGAAGTGGCAGGTGTAGCCGTTCGGGTAGCGGATCAGGTAGTCCTGGTGCTCCGGCTCGGCCTCCCAGAACTCGCTCGCCTGCGTCACCTCGGTGACGACCTTGCCCGGCCAGAGCCCGGAGGCGTCCACGTCGGCGATGGTGTCCAGCGCGACCTGCTTCTGGTCGTCGTCCAGGTAGAAGATGGCCGACCGGTAGCTGGTGCCGATGTCGTTGCCCTGCCGGTCCTTCGTGGACGGATCGTGGATCTGGAAGAAGAACTCCAGCAGCGCCCGGTAGTCGGTCTGCGCCGGGTCGTAGACGATCTCCAGCGCCTCGGCGTGGCCGGGGTGGTTGCGGTAGGTGGGGTGGTCGTTGCGGCCGCCGGTGTAGCCGACGCGGGTCGACAGCACCCCCGGCTGCCTGCGGACCAGGTCCTCCATGCCCCAGAAGCACCCGCCTGCCAGAATCGCCCTACGCGTGTCGGTCACGCCTCCTCCTTCGTGAACAGAGCGGTGTACTGCCCGTATCCCTCCGCCTCGAGCTGATCGAGGTGGACGAAGCGCAGCGCCGCCGAGTTGATGCAGTACCGCAGACCGCCCTCGTCGCGAGGGCCGTCGGTGAACAGATGGCCGAGGTGGCTGTCGCCGTGCGCCGAGCGCACCTCGGTGCGGATCATCAGGTGGCTGAAGTCCTTCTTCTCGACGACGTTGTGCGCGTCGATCGGTCGGGTGAAACTCGGCCACCCGCTCCCGCTCTCGAACTTGTCGACCGACGCGAACAGCGGCTCACCGGAGACGACGTCCACGTAGAGCCCGGGCTCGTGGTTGTCCCAGTACTCGCCGGTGAACGCACGCTCGGTGCCGTTCTCCTGGGTCACACGGTACTGCTCCGGCGAGAGCGCCGACAGTGCCGCGGGGTTGCGGTTGTACTCCTGTGCCACACGACCTCCTCGTTCAGACTTCCCCTACAACCGCGGGCGGGCCGGGAAAAGTCCCGTCGTTCCCGGCCCGCCCGCACGCGGCTACTGTGGCGGGCGTGACTGCGCCGACGCCGTGCCCCGACTCCGGAGAACCCGCGCTGAACAGGTCATACCGGACACGGCACCGCGGCATCGGGGCCGCGCGCGGCGCGTGAGCGAGGCGGCGGGCAGGCTCCGGGTGCTGGCCGATCCCGGCGTCGCGGTATCGATCGCCCGGTTCCATCTGCGGCCGCTGCGCCGCCTCGCGCAGGCGGCGGGCAGCGCCGGGCTCGCACTGGACGTCACCGAGGTCGCGCCGTGCGGCAGCACCGTGCACGTGCGGCCGCCCCGGCTCACCGACGCACCGGCTTGGCGCAGGGCGCGGCTGCGCAACCGGGAGGCGATCGAGCCGTTCTGGGTGAGCACCGGCCGCGGCTGGGGCTCCCAGCACACCGACCGCGCCTGGGCCGAGCACTGGCTGACCGCGCGCTGGGGTGCCCGGCTCGGCACGCTGCTGAGCGTGGTGATCGAGGTCGACGGGCGGTTCGCCGGGCAGTGCGAACTGCGGGTCGAGGAGCACGACCGGCGCGGCGAGGCCGGGATCTGGGTGGATGCCGGGCTGGCCGAGCCGGGCACCGCGCTGGTCGCGGGGCGGCTGGTGCTCGCGCACGCCTTCGGCCCGCTCGGGCTGGTCCGGGTCGCGGCGCCGGTGAGCGTGCAGAACGAGCGCGCGGCGCGGTTCGCGGCGCGGCTCGGGTTCGTCCGCGAGGGGACCATGGCCGGCTACCTGACCGTGGGCGGGCAGCGCCGCGACCACGACCTGTGGGCCACCACCGTGGACAGCTGGCGCCTGTAAACCCTTGGCGCCGAGCCCGTACCGCTCGCTACCGTCGACGCATGGAGCTGCAGTTCACCCCGGACGCCGCCGCCTTCCTCGCCTCGGCGGGGTCCTACCTGGCCACCGACCCGGTCCTGACCACGGTGGTGGCCACGCTCGCCGACCGTCAGGTGACGCAGCGCGCCGACGGTGTCCCGCTCCCGGACGACCAGTGGTTCCTGACCGTCCGGAACGGAACCGAGGTGGTCGGGGCCGCGATGCGCACCGCGACGTTCGGCCGCCGCCCCGCCTACCTGCTCCCCATGCCCGCCGCGGCCACGCTCGAGCTCGCGCGGGTACTGCACGCGCGCGGCGAGCAGCTCACCGCCGCGCACGGCGTCCTGCCGGTCGCCGCCGATCTGCTCACCGAGCTGGCCCGGCTGGCGGGGCGCGGCAGGGTCGAGACCCGGGTGCGGACCCGGCTCTTCGAGCTCGGCACCCTGGAACCACCGCTCGGCGTGCCGGGCGCGCTGCGGGCCGCGCGGCCGGAGGAGGCGGAGCTCGCCGGGAGGTGGCTCGGCGCGTTCAACGCCGATATCGCCGCCGAGTCCGGGCACGGGCCGGACGAGGAGCGCGGCGAGCCGGTCGCGGACGACATCGGCTACCGGATCGAGAAGGGCAGGCTCCGGTTCTGGGAGCACGACGGGCAACCGGTGCACCTGACCGGCGTCAACCCCCCGGCCTCCGGCGTGGCTCGGATCGGCCCGGTCTACACCCCGCCCGAGCAGCGCGGCCGCGGCTGGGCATCGGCCGCCGTCGCCGAGGCATCCCGCGTGCTCGCCGCGGCCGGTGCCAGGGTCTGCCTCTTCACCGACCTCGCCAATCCCACCTCGAACAAGATCTACCAGCGCATCGGCTACCGGCCGGTGATCGACATGGTCGAGCTGGTCCTGGTGTAGCGCGCACACTGAATCCATGCGGACGACGGCGTGGGCGCGCGAACTCGGGTTACGCGTTCCAGTGGTCAATGCCCCCATGGGCGGGGTGGCGGGTGGCCGGCTGGCCGCGGCGGTGCACGCGGCCGGTGGTCTCGGGATGATCGGCATGGGCAGCGCCGGTTCGGCGGCGGCGCTGCGCACCGAGCTGGCGGCTGCGGGCGAGGGTGTCGGCATCGGCGTCGTCGACTGGGTACTCCGCGCCGAACCGGAGTTGCTCGAGCAGGCGCTCGCCGCGCGGCCGCGGCTGCTCTCGGTGAGCTTCGGCACCGACCTGTCCTGGGTGGCGGCGGCCCGCGCGCACGGCATCCGCACCGCCACCCAGGTGTACTCCGCCGACGAGGCGAAGCGTGCGCACGATGCCGGAGTCGACGTCCTGGTGGCGCGGGGTGCGGCGGGCGGCGGCCACGGGACGGCCGCCCCCGAGCTGCGGCCGCTGCTGGACGAGGTGCTCGCCGCCGTCCCGATCCCGGTTCTGGCGGCAGGCGGGATCGCCACCGCGGCCGACCTCGCGGCGGTCCTGACTGCCGGGGCGTCCGGGGCGTGGATCGGCACCCGCTTCGCGGCCTGCGCCGAATCGCTGCTTCCCGAACCCGGCCGGCGCGCCCTGATCGCCGCCACCGCCGACGACACCGTCCTGACCAGCACCTATGACATCGCGGCCGGTCTCCCCTGGCCTGCCCGATTCCCGTCCCGCGTGCTGCGCGACCCCGCCACCGACCGCTGGGCCGGGCACGAGGACGACCTCCGCACCGACCATGCCGCCCGCGTCGAACTCCGCTCGCGCGCCGCCGATCCGGCGACCGCGCCGGTGGACGCGGGCCGCGGCGTGGGGGCGATCACCCGGGTGGAGACCGCCGCCGAGATCCTCGGATCGCTCAGCGCGACGGCGGGATGAGAGGCGCGCACCCTGCCGTTCACGCCACCCGCGCGAGGCACGATCCGGGCGGCGCCGGAGGGCCTGAGCCTTTGCCCACGTCACTGCACCGGTCGGCAAGCCGGGGTTATCGGCTGGCGCGGGCGGCGTCGATTGCGATGATGGCCGTCACGGAGACGACGTGGTAGCTGTCGTATCGGTCGACGGTGGGATCGCAGTGCGGTGTCACGAGTTCGACCCGCTCGCCGAGGCGAACCTCGATTCCCGGCGGGCGGCTCACCGCGCCGTGCTCGTCTCCGAAGAACGCGTAGGCAGAGCCGGCGAAGCGGCCGGGAGCAGGACGTGGTGCCGGACCCTCGGTGGCGAAGGCCTTCAACCCGGCGTCGACGGTGACGATCGAGGCGGCGTTCACGCTCACCACTTGACTCGACACCCGGAGACTGGTGCCGAACGCGCCGTCGGCGTCGTCGGCCAGCGCGTCGGCGTACTGAGCGTCCTTGAACACGTAGGAGCCGGGCTGCAGTTCGGTGAGCACGTCCCTCTCGAGATCGGCTGCGACGGTGCCGGTTCCGCCGCCGGTGACGAGTTCGACGCGATGGCCGGCCTCGCGCAGCGCGGTGACGACGGCGGTGAGCCGGAGCATCCCGGCGCGCACCGCGTCCCGGCGGGTCGGATAGCCCGCGATGTGCTGCCAGTGTCCGCCGTAGCCCTGCACACCGGCCAGGGTGAGCGAGGGATAGCCCGCGATGTGCTCCGCCAGTGCGACCGCCTGACCGGTAGAGGCGACGCCGGCGCGCATGAGGCCCACATCGACGTCGATCAGGACCGAGACCTGGAGATGGCGGCGGTCGGCTTTCCGCGGCGAGGGCGGTGGCCGGATCGGGATGATCCATCACGCACACCAGGTCCGGATCGGCTCCCGCCACCTCGCACGATCGAGCCGGTGCGGTGGTGTCGACCAGCGGAGGGGTGAGCAGTACGCCCCGCACCCTCCCCCGGTTTCGCGCAGCACACGCCTACCGCGCCGTGCGCGATCTGCTTGCGGGCGATCCAGGCACTCTTGTGGGTCTCGGCGTGCGGGCGCAGGGCGACTCGGCCGCGCACACGCTCGGCCATCGCGGCGATATTGGCGTCGAGCACGGCCTCGTCCAGCATCAGGGCGGGTGTCGGCACGCGGTATCGCGATCCGGGCCTGCCGATCATGGCCTGTGCCAGAGTGTCTGCGCGGTTGATCGTCACCGGATGGCGGCCAGCTGCTGGAGGCTGCCGAGGGAGGCGATCTCGGGCAGGCGGCGGATGGCCCCGTTCTGGGCCCACCGCCCCTCGGGCACCTCGTGGATGACACAGGAGGTGATCACCAGGCGCCCGTCGTCGCGGGTTCTCGCCGTGATCGCGGCCCCGTGCAGGTCCTCGGCGAAGCGCGCCTTGCGGGCGCCGTCGAGCACACCGGCGCTGACGTACCAGTCGATGAAGGCGCCGGCGACCGCCGCATCGGTTCGGTTGCCTGCCGAGTAGGAGCTTCCCGGTGCGGGCTCCTCGAACAGCACCAGAGCGCGTATCCGCTCGACGGATCATCGGGGATCGATTCGGCTCGGCATGCGGCGTCGGTGCGCGTGGCCGCGAACCTCGCCTTCTCGTTGTCGTCGAATGCGTCGGGTGTCAGCACCGCTCGATCACAGTGCGGCCGGTTGCCGGAAGACCGCGTGACGGTTTACGCTCCAGCTGACTTCAGTCAACTATAGCCAAATGAGGGGTTTCCATGACCGTTCTGATTCCCGCCGTGACCGGGCAGGTCGCCTCCGGTCTCGCCCGCGGCCTGCGCGCGGCCGGGGTGCCGATCCGGGCGCTGGCCCGTGACCGTGCCCGCGCCGAGCAGGCGCTGGACGGGCTCACCGGCATCGACCTGCGGGTCGGCCCGCTGGACGATCCGGCGCTGCTGGCAACCGCTTTCGACGGCGTCGAGGTGGCCTTCCTGTCGGTGGGCACCGACCCGCGCCAGACCGAGCTGGAGCAGGCGGTGATCGATGCGGCGGTGCGGGCCGGGCTCGGGCACCTGATCAAGCTTTCGACCATCGACACCGCCCCCGACGCGCCCAATCCGGTCGGCCGCTGGCACGCCGAGATCGAAGCGCACCTCACCGACAGCGGGGTGCCGCACACGATCCTGCGCCCGGCCTACTTCACCACCAACCTGCTGCGCACCGCCGCCCCCTCGGTCGCGGCGACCGGCCGCTGGGCGGGCACCTCCCCCACCGGCCGCATCGCCATGATCGCCCCCGCCGACATCTCCGCCGTCGCCACCGCCCTCGTCCTCGACCCCGGGCTGCGCGGCCCCGCCTACGAGCTGACCGGACCGCGTGCGCTCACCCTCCCCGAGATCGCGACGACGCTCACCGGCCTGCTCGGCCGCGAGATCGCCTACACACCGACAACGCCCGCGGTCATGCGCGAAGCGATGACGGCGCGCGGGGTGCCGGGCTACTACGCCGAGGTCGCGCTCGGTATCGATCGCAGCGTCGAGGCCGGGCTGCACGCCCGCATCACCGGCACCGTCGGCGAGCTGCTCGGCCGCCCGGCCACCGACCCGGCCACGGTGCTGGCCGAGCACCTCGGCGCGTTCACCGGGGTCGCTGCGTGAGCACCTGGACGTGCAGCAGCACGGCGCGATCGCACGACGTCGCGCGTCGGGTCCGCTGCGCATGAGCACCTGGTGGTCGCGCCTGGTGCCGAGCGTTTCGGTCGAGAAGGTCGCGCGTAGATAGCCCGGGGTGGGATCGCGGAACTCGCGGGCACCGGCGAAGTCGACGTTGTCGCCGACGATAAGGGTCCCCGGGCGCAGCGCGGGTTCCAGTTGCCGCAGCGGCGCGAGGTAGAGCGATTTCTCTCCGTCGAGGAACAGCAGGTCGACGGAGTCGGCGGGAAGGTCGCGCAGGGTCTCGCGGGCGTCGCCGACGCGGAACTCTACGTGCGAGTCCAACTGCGCGGCACGAAGGTTCGCCCGTGCCCGCGCCACCTTGCCCGACTCCAGCTCGGTGGTGATGACGCGGCCCGCGCCGTTGTCGCGCAGCGCGGCGGCGATGAACAGGGTGGAGACGCCGAACGAGGTCCCGAACTCCACGACCAGTGACGGCCGCCGGCAGGCGACGAGCAGGTAGAGCAGGCGGCCGAAGTCCGGCGTGACCGGCATGTACGGCTCCCGCATCGCCGCGTAGAAGCCGGGGCTGCCTTCGGCGAGACGGTGGCGGGCTCGCACTTCGGGATCGACGCGCAGCGTGTCCGCGTAGAGGGTGTCCAGCAGTTTCTGGATCCGGTTGATGGTCATGGTTCGAGGCTGCCCGCCGCGTCGCGGTACGCCTTGTACGGTCGCGCCACCGTCAGGCTCGCGAGGTGGCCGAGAGCTATCACCTGCTGAGCACGTGCGCGGCGCCGCCGACCGGTGGTGCCCGGGTTGCCTTCGCGCGCAGTGTGCGCACGGCCGTGGACGGGTTCGTCGAGCACGAAGCGTATGTCGCTGCCGCGCAGCGCTCTTCGGTCTGTGCGACCGGTCTGGCGACCTGGGCGCCGCTGGATGTGAATCCGGTCGTCGAACTGCTGCGATGCGCGCCGGAGCGGGCGGCCGTGGTGTCGCGATTCAACGCGTTCAACGACGCGGCGCCGCTCGGCGTCGTCTCGCGCCTGGACGGCTCACGGCTCGAGCGCAGCTCCGGTGACGAGCGGAGCGCGGCGATCATGGCGCTCGCCTTCGGCTGGCTGACCCGCAATCGCGCGCCCGACGAACCGCGGCGGCTGCTCACGCTGCAGGACAACCTCGGCGGGAGCGCCGACGCGGTCCGGGACGTGCTCACCCGGCTCTACGACACCCCGTGGGCGAGTGTGGACGACGTCGTCGAGGCGCTGGGTGCCGCCGTCGTTCGCTGCAGCGCGCGCTCACGGCCGAGCAGGTGACCTTTCGCGCGCTGCGCCGGGCAGTCCGGATCACGACGGCCGGGTACCGCCTTCGCAACACCGGCGACTCCATGACGCGAATTGCCCACGACGCCGGGTTCTTCGACTCCGCGCACTTCTGTCGCGCGTGGCCCACGGCGTGCGGAGTGCCTCCCTCGCTCTACCGCAGCTGGGCCGCGGCTTGATCGTGCTCGTGTCCGGCGAGATCGTGCAGCCCCCGCGGAATACAGCCGCACGACCCGGCCGGGTCGCGACCCTGGGTTACGGGTGCGAGCGAATCAGAGGATCGGCGGCGATCCCGGGCGCACCGGGCGCGGGTCGCGGGCTGTCGCGTTCCTGACCTCGGTGACGTGGAAGTAGGCGACCACCCGCCACGGCCCCTCGGTGACCACGACGACGCTCCGCGGCCGGTTTGGCCGGAGCGCGGGGACGGGAGATCGCGGCTGCTACCGCGCAGGCCATCGCCGACGACTGGTTCCTCATCACCCGCACCAAGCTCATCGACGATCAGGTCACCGCGAGCCTCGCTGCGGAATGCGATGTGGTGATCAACCTCGGCGCCGGGCTCGACGCCCGCCCCTACCGAATGGCGCTCCCGACCGATCTGCAGTGGATCGAGCTCGACCTACCCCCGCTGATCGCCGAGAAGACCGCTCTGCTCGCACACGCCGAACCCCGATGCCGACTGCGACGAGTCGGCCTGGATGTCACCGACACCGCAGCGCTGACCACCTTCCTCGAGGCGACGCTCGGCAACAGCCACCGCGCCCCGGTGATCACCGAAGGTCTGGTCATGTACCTCACCCCACCGGAAGTCGTCGACCTGGCCGAGACCCTGCGCCATCCCGGCGTGGCGGGCTGGTGCCTGGACTTCAGCACCGCGGTCGTGGCCGCGCTGATGGCCGACCGGCACCAGTAACTCCTGCGCCACGCGCCCTGGACCTTCCTGCCTGCCGACGGTCTCGCATTCTTCGAAAACCACGGATGGGACACCAGGTACGTGGAGTCGATCCTGACCGCAGCAGCCCGGCTCGACCGGTTGCCCCCCCCGGATGCACGCCGGAGCCTCCGGGCCGCAACCGGACCCCCGAAATCCCGGCGATCGGCCCTACAGCGCCGTCACCCTCCTCACCGCGACGTGGTCGAGCCGACGAGAGCCGTGCGATCCGGGTCCGCAGCACACCGGTCGTGAGCGGGAGCTCGCACGCCACCGGTGGGCCCGTGGGGCATCAGCAGGTGAACGCCGGCGCCGCGGCGGGCAATGCCACCGCGGAGGCTGCCGGCGCGTAAACCCGTCCCGGGTTGCGGACCGAACCGCTCTGCTGCGCAGATACTTTCGCGACCTGCGATGGCTCGTCACCGATCCGCGACCGGCGCAGCACTCCGACCGCGGTCAGCACGATAGTGGTGATCACGCGGGCACCACCCCGGCGCGGATCAGGCTCTCGGCGGTGTCGACGATGGACTCGCGCACCGGCCGCATGCTCCAACCCAGCTCGCTACGGGCCCTGTCCGCACTGACCCGCTCGCGGATACCGAGATTCGGAACCGTGAGCCGCACACCGCGGTCGAAGAGCGCGACGGTGCGCACCACCAGGTCCGGGATGGTCCGGTTCGGGATGCGGTAGCCGCGCGAGCCGAACTCCTCGTCGAGCACCCGCGCGATCTCGGCGAAGGAGAGCGAGTCGCCTGCGCAGATGTAGCGGTTGCCCGCAGCGGCGGGGGTCTCCAGGGCGAGCCGGTGCGCGACGGCGAGGTCGCGGACGTCGACCGGAACCCAGGTGACCTTCGGCATGCCGGGCATCTCGCGGGTCAGCAGCCTGCGAACCGGTTCGTGCGAGGTGCTGGTGGCGGCGCCGAGCAGCGGGCCGAGGATCATGCCCGGGTTGAGTACGACCAGCTCGGGGCCGTCCGGGTGCGCGGCGGCGAAATCCCAGGCGGCGCGCTCGGCGAGCACCTTGCTCTTCGGGTAGGCGGTCGCCTTCTCGACCACGGTCCAGTCGGCCTCGGTGCGCACCCCGTCGTCGCCGTGGCCGTAGACGATGGCGGCGGTGGACGAGGTCTGCACCACCCGGCGCACCCCGGCGGCCGCGGCGTGGCGCAGCACCCGCAGCGTGCCGTCGACGGCGGGGCGGATGAGGTCGTCCTCGTGCTTCGGCGGCGCGGAGGGGAACGGCGAGGCGACGTGCAGTACGCCCTCGACTCCGGTCATCGCCTCGGCCCAGCCGGTGTCGGCGAGCAGGTCGGCCTCGGCGAACTCGAGATCGCCGCCGAGCGCGGTCAGGTGTGCACGCTTACCGGTGGCGGCCGCGTCGCGCACGGTGGCGCGGACCGCGTACCCGGTGCGCAGGAGTTCGGCGATGCAGTGTCCGGCGACGAATCCGGTCGCGCCGGTGACGAGGATGCGGGGGGTCATCGGGGTCTCCTCCGGTACGCTGGCGGCGTCGATCTGAGCGCCGCTCAATTAATCTAAGCATCGCTCAGACGGGCTGTCCACTACGCTGATCGGGTGCGGCGGACCACCTATCACCACGGAGCGCTCCGCGATGCCCTGATGGCGGCCTGCCTGCGGCTACTGGAGTCGGAGGGGCTGGCCGCGGTGAGCCTGCGCCGGGTCGCGCGCGAGGCCGGGGTGAGCACAGGCGCGCCCTACCACCACTTCCCCGACCGCTCGGCGCTGCTCTCCGCGCTCTCGGTGCAGGGTTTCCAGCTGCTGGCGGACGAGCTCTCCGCCGCGCGCGCCGCCGCGCCCGATCCGCTGGCCGCGCTCACCGCGCTGGCGAGCGCCTACGTCCGCTTCTCCCGCGAGCACCCGGCACACTTCCGGCTCATGTTCCGCCCCGAGCTCTCCCAGCCGGAGAAGCACCCGGACGCCACGGTGGCCGGTGACGCCGCCTTCGCCGTGCTCACCGGCACCATCGCGGAGTGTGTCGCGGCCGGAGCGTTGCCCGAGCGCGGCGCGGAGACCTTGGCGGTCACCTTCTGGGCGCTGGCGCACGGCCTCGCCGCGCTCTGGCTGGACGGGCAGCTCGCCAAGCGCAGCGATCAGCTCGGTACCAGCGCCGACGAGCTGGTCGCCGAGATCCTGCGCAGCTTCACCGCGCTGGCCTCCCCGGCCGCGGGCTGACTACAGTCGGCGCCGTGCTGCTGACCCCCCGCTACGGCGCAGGCGCCCTGGCCGACCTGCTGCCCTCGGTCCTCGCCGCGCTCGGCGTGCCCGGCGAGACCGACGCGCTGACACTCGGCCTCGATCCCGCCATCGACCGGATCTGCGTGCTGCTGGTCGACGGCCTCGGCAGCCACCAGCTCGCCGAGCACGCCGCCGACGCCCCGGCCCTGACCGCGCTGCCCCGCCGCACCCTCACCGCGGGCTTCCCCAGCACCACCGCGACCAGCCTGGCCTCCTTCGGCACCGGGCTACCGCCCGGCGAACACGGCCTGGTCGGTTACCTCATCCGGGTGCCCGGCTTCGACCGCGCGGTGAGCACGCTGCGCTGGACCCTGCACGGCGAGGGCGCGAGGACCGACCTGCTGAAGGCGCTCCCGCCGGAGGAATTCCAGCCGCACGCAACGGCTTTCGAGCGGGCGGCGGCGCACGGGGTCACCGTGACCCAGGTGGCGCCCGGCTACCAGAACGGCTCCGGGTTGAGCCGGGCGGTGCTGCGCGGCTGCGAATTCCGGCTGGAGGTGTCGGTCGGCGACCTGGTGGACGGGGTGCTCACGGCGCTGGAGGCGGGGCCGCGCGCGCTGGTCTACGCCTACCACGCCGACCTGGACACCACCGGGCACCTGCGCGGGCCGGGCTCGCGGGCCTGGCGCGGGGAGCTCGCGCACACCGACCGGATCGTGGCCGAGATCGCCGAGCGGCTGCCGCCGCGCTCGGCGCTGCTGGTCACCGCCGACCACGGCATGATCGCGCACACCGGCAGCGTGGACGCCGACACCGAGCCCGCGCTGCGCGACGGGGTCGCGCTGCTGGCCGGTGAGCCCCGGGTCAGGTACGTCTACACCGCGGACGGCGCCACCGCCGACGTCGCCGCGGCCTGGAGCGCGACCCTCGGCGCGGATTTCACCGTGCTGACCAGGGACGAGGTGATCGAGCGCGGCTGGTTCGGGCCGGTGGTGGCCGACGCGGTGCGGCCCCGGATCGGCGACCTGGTCGTGGTCGCGACGGGCACCAGGGGCGTGGTGCGCACCGGCGCGGAGCCGATCCAGTCGGCCATGCTCGGCCACCACGGCTCGCTCACCGCGGCGGAGCTGGAGATTCCGCTCGCGGCGGCCACGGCGCTCTAGGCTCACCGCATGCAGACCATCCCGGCCGCCCGCGGCGCGCTCGCGGCCGCCGCGCTCGCGCTCACCCTGACCGGTTGCACCGATGTGGAGCGCTTCCTGAACAAGGGTGGCGACACCCCGTGCAGCGAGTACATCCGCCAGGATCAGGACACCAAGCGCACGACGATCACCAAGTTCGTGCAGGAGCAGCAGAAGACCGACGCCCAGCCCTCCGGCACCGCGGTCGACGCCACCATGATCTCGGTCGACCTGCTCTGCGGGGCCCAGCGCAACGTCGAGACCCCGATCCGGAACGCCGACGTCGCCGGGATCTTCCTGCAGCGCTAGCGACCGGGCAGGAACCGCAGCCCGCGCGTGATGCTCATCAGCACCCGCTGCCAGACCGCGGTGGGCACCAGCGGTGGAGTGTCCAGGTTCAGGAACCGGGTCACCACGACGGTCTGCGGCTCGGTGTACTTGAGCAGCCCGTCGGCGCCGTGCCTGCGGCCGACCCCGGAAGTGCCCATGCCGCCCATCGGCGCGCCGGTGGTACCCCAGGCCGGCGCGTACCCCTCGTCCACGCACACCGTTCCGGCCCGCAGCCGGGCGGCGATCCGCTCGCCGTCGGCCTTGGTGCGCGCCCAGACACTGGCATTGAGCCCGTACTCGGTGTCGTTGGCCAGCCGGACCGCTTCGTCCACGCTCTCCACCGGGTAGATCGAGACCAGCGGGCCGAAGGTCTCGCTCCGGCCGCACTCCATCTCGTCGGTGACGTCGGCGAGCACGGTCGGCTCGAAGAACAGTGGCCCGATATCCGGGCGGGCCTTGCCGCCGGCCAGGACGGTGGCGCCCTTGGAGGTGGCGTCGGCGACGTGCTTGGTCACCGTCTCCAGCTGCGCGGCCGAGATGAGCGAGCCGATGTCGGCGGTGTAGCCGTAGCCGGCGCCGAGCCGGGCGGTGCCGACCGCGCGCAGGAACTTCTCGGTGAACTCGTCGGCGATCGAGCGCTCCACGTAGAGCCGCTCGATCGAGATGCAGAGCTGCCCGGCATTGGAGAAGCAGGCGCGCACCGCGGCCTTCGCGGCGCGGTCCAGGTTCGCGCCGCGCGCGACGATCATGGGGTTCTTGCCGCCGAGCTCGGCGGAGAAGCCGATCAACCGGCGCCCGGCCCGCTCGGCCAGGGTGCGGCCGGTGGCCGACGACCCGGTGAACATGAGGTAGTCGCAGGAGTCGGCGATGGCGGTGCCGACCTCGGTGCCCGGCCCCGGCACCACCTGCAGCAGCCCGCGCGGCAGCCCGGCCCGGTAGAGCAGGTCGGCGGCGGCCAGCGCGGAGAACGGGGTCTGGCTGTCCGGCTTGACCACCACGGCATTGCCCGCGAGCAGCGCGGGGATCGCGTCGCCGACCGAGAGCAGCATCGGGTAGTTCCAGGGCGCGATCACGCCGACGACGCCCTTGGGCTGGGTCCGCACGCTGGCCCGGTTCAGCAGCGGGAAGGCGCCCGGCACCGACTGCGGGCGCAGCAGCGCGGGCGCGTTGCGGGTGAACCAGCGGGCCGCGAAGAGCATGCCCATGATCTCCTCCTGGGCCGCCCAGCGCGCCTTCCCGGTCTCGGCCTGGACGATGTCCATGAGCTCGTCGCGGTGCCGGACCAGCAGCCCGCGGAACCGGTCGAGCACGGCGGCGCGCTCGGCGGCGTCCCTGGCCGCCCAGCGGGGCTGCGCGGCGCGCGCGGTGCCGAAGGCCGCCTCGACGTCGGCGGCGGTGCCGACCGGGACGGTGCCGAGCGGCTCGCCGGTGAAGGTCTCCGGGATGACGCGGGTGCCGCGGGCGTCGACATCGTCGATCGCGGCGAGTGCGCTGAGGCGGGTGAACACGGCGGGCGCGGGAGCGGGCATCGTCGGCCTCCTACTAGTCGGTAACCCCGGACAACCAGAATCTACGCCCCGCCGGGCCCGCTGCCCATTCGCCGAAAGCAGGTCGACCAGTTCGTCACCGATTGTCAACTCCAGTCCCGTTCAGCGGGACAGAATCGGACTACGAGTAGGTAACTGGCTAGTTTTAGCCGATGTTCACTGCGAGACTCGGTGTCCGCACCAGAGTGTTGGCAATCGCGCTCGTCCCGAGTCTGTCACTGCTGGCGGTCGGTGTCGGGACGACGTCGTACCTGGTGTCGGAGTCCAACCGGACCCACGAGTGGGCGGTTCAGACGCAGGCCGCCCTGGCGGGCACCCGCGACCTCGTCGAAGGCGCGCAGGCCGAGCGGCTGGCCTCGATGGCCCGGCTCACCGGCAATGCCGAGGCCGCGACCGGCCTGGCGGCCGCCCGCGCGCAACTCGACGGCGCGGCGCGCTCGTTGGAATCGGCGAAGACCTCGCTCGGCGCGGTCGAGGACGACCTCGGCGACGTCGGCGGCATCGACGCGATGATGAAGTACCTCTCCCAGCTGCGCACCGCCATCGACGCGGGCCAGCTGCCCGCCGCGGACGCCTACAACTTCTTCAACCAGGTGATCGACGGCATCGTCCTGGGGTCGCAGATCTCCCAGCAGCTCGCGCCGGACGCCGAGATCGGCGTGGAGCTGGCCGAGGCCATGCAGATCCTGAAGTCGGCCGAGGCCATGTCGCGGGCCACCGCGCTCGCCGTGGCGCTGGAGTCCGGGCAGGAGGCGCCCGCGGTTCCGGTCGAGGAGTTCGCCCGCCAGGTCGGCTACTACCGCATCGAGATCGGCAACCTGAGCCGGGATGTCGATCCCGAGCAGAAGGAGGTGGCGGCCGCGCTCACCAACAGCGTCTCCTGGCAGAAGCTGGACGTGGTGGAGAACGTCATCGGCTGGCGCGCGGTCACCCGCGCCGCCGCCGCTGCCGAGGCCGGCGCCTCCGGCACCACGAGCTCCTCGGCGCGGGCCTCCGCGCTGCCGCCGCTGCCGATGCCGAACGCCGAGTGGCAGGCCGCCGCCGCGGACGTGAACCGGCAGCTGGTCGACATGTGGATCGCGCAGAGCGCGCGCACCAACGGCATCGCCGAGAACAAGGCCGACGAGGACTCGGAGAACGCGCTGCTCGCCGGGATCGGCGTCGGCACGATCAGCCTGCTCGCCATCGGCGTCTCGGTGCTGCTGGCCAACCGGATCATCCGCCGCCTCAAGCGGCTCCGCTCCGAGACGCTCACCCTGGCCGACGTGACGCTGCCGGAGATGATGCGCAAGCTGGAGAACAACGAGCCGGTGGATCCGGCCGCGGAGATGCCCGAGCTCGACTTCGGCACCGACGAGATCGGCGAGGTCGCCAAGGCCTTCGAGCACGCCGCCAGCGCGGCGGTCAACGCCGCCGTGGCCGAGGCCCGTACCCGCGAGGGCGTGAAGTCGGTGTTCCTCAACATCGCGCACCGCAGCCAGGTCGTGGTGCACCGGCAGCTGGAGATCCTGGACGAGGCCGAGCGCAAGCAGGAGGATCCGGCGCTGCTGGACACCCTGTTCCGCCTCGACCACCTGGCCACCCGCGAGCGCCGCAACGCCGAGAACCTGATCATCCTCGGCGGCGGCCAGGTCGGGCGGCAGTGGCGCAACCCGGTCGCCATGATCGACCTGGTGCGCTCCGCGGTCGGTGAGACGCTGGACTACTCCCGGGTCCGGGTCGCGCGGATGCCCCAGGTGCATGTCCTCGGCGGCGTCGTCGCCGACCTCGTGCACCTGCTCGCCGAGCTGGTCGACAACGCCACCACCTTCTCCCCGCCGCAGTCGCGGGTCGAGGTCACCGGCAACGTCGTCGGGCGCGGCGTCGTCGTCGAGATCGAGGACCAGGGCATGGGCATGCCCACCGGTGAGATCGTGCGCACCAACCAGATGATGGCCGACCCGCCGGACTTCGGCGTCGCCTCGCTGTCGGGCGACTCCCGGCTCGGGCTCTTCGTGGTCGCCCGGCTGGCGGTGCGGCACGACATCGCGGTCAAGCTGGCCGAGTCCGACTACGGCGGGATCAGGGCCATCGTGCTGATTCCCTCCGCGCTGCTCGCGGGCGCGGTGCCGGACGGCCAGGCCACCTCCGCCCCCGCCGTCGGCCACGCGGCCCCCGTGCCCGCGCTGGAACCGCCGGTGCGGCACGTGGAGTCGGCGGCGAACGCCCCGCTCCCGGCCGCCACGCTGGTCGCCGATCCGCCGATGGAGACGCAGTCCTTCCGCCCGCCGGTCGAGTCGCAGCCCTACCGGCCCCCGGAGCAGCCCTCCTACACCGGCGAGCGGCCGCAGCCGTACAACCCGAACACCCCCTCGCCGTCCCGGCCTGCGGTCTCGCAGCCCCCCGCTGCCCAGCCGCTGCTGCAGGACGGCAGGCCGGCGCTGCCGCGCCGCAACCGGCAGGCAAATCTGAACCCGCAGCTCGAACGCGACCCGGAGCCGACGACGCAGACCCGTGCGCCGGAACGCCCTCGGCTCACCGCGGACCAGGCCCGAGATCTGATCTCGGCCATCGAGAACGGAACCCGACAGGGCCGCAAGCCGCTCAGCGGTGACGCGTCCGGCAACGACAGACAGGAAGGCTGAGGTGAACTCTCCCAACCCCGGCGATCTCAACTGGCTTCTCGACGACCTCGTCGACCGACTCGCCGGTGTCAGGCACGTGGTGGTGCTCTCCACCGACGGTCTCCTGCTCGGCCGCTCGAACGCGCTGACCCAGGAGGACGCCGAGCACTTCGCCGCCATGTCGTCCACGCTCTACGGCCTCGCGCGCAGCGCGGGGGCCCGCTTCGAGGGTGGCGGAGTCCGCCAGGCCATGATCGAGCTCGACCGGGCCGTTCTGTTCGTGACCTCGGCGGGGAGCAACGCGTGTCTCGCGCTCCAGGCGAACGATTCCGCGAATCTCGGTATGGTCGCCTACGAGATGAACCTCACCGTCCAGCGGGTCGGCAACTACCTGTCGACCACACCGCGCCATAGATTGGCCGAGCTCTAGGACCACGATGACACGACAGGGCGAGCACTGGTTCGACGACGCGGCCGGCCCGCTGGTCCGGCCCTACGCACTCACTCGGGGCCGCACCATGGGGGCGGCCCACGACCTGGACATGCTGACGGTCGTGGTGGTCACCCACCCGGCCCCGATCCTGCGCCGGGTCGAGCCCGAATACGCGGAAATCGTTCGCCTGTGCGCGGTTCCGCAATCCGTGGCCGAGGTCTCTGCAACACTGAAGCTACCCCTGGCTGTGACGAAGATCCTCGTCGGTGATCTGATCAGCGAGAACCACCTGATATTCCGGGCGCCGGTGCAAGCCGACACCGGGCCCGGCGACATCAACATTTTGCGAGCGGTGCTGGATGGAATCCGAAGAATTTGACCCGAATCGGCAGGGCGCCGGTGTCCCGAACCTGGCGGCCTCCGTCAAGATCCTGATCGCGGGAGGGTTCGGCGTCGGTAAGACGACGATGGTCTCCGCGATCAGCGAGATCGCGCCGCTGCGCACCGAGGAGCTGATCACCGAGGTCAGCACCGGGGTGGACGATCTGTCCGGCGTGGAGCAGAAGTCGACCACCACGGTGGCGCTCGACTTCGGCCGTATCTCGATCGACCGGGATCTGGTGCTCTACCTGTTCGGTACGCCGGGGCAGGACCGGTTCTGGTTCCTCTGGGACGAACTGGCCCGCGGCGCGCTCGGCGCCGTCGTGCTGGCCGACACCCGTCGGCTCGGCAACTCGTTCGCCGCCATCGACTACTTCGAGCGGCGCGGGCTGCCGTTCATCGTCGGCGTGAACTGCTTCGACGGTGCGCCCAGCTACAGCGAGGACGAGGTGCGCGACGCGCTCGACCTCGACCCGGGCACCCCGGTGCTGCTGTGCGACGCGCGGAGCAGGCAGTCGTCGAAGACGGTGCTGCTGACGCTCGTCGAGCACCTGATCGCGCGGGCGAACCGGGCGCCGGTCCCGAGCTAGCGGAGTTCGCCCCCGGCGGCCAGCTCGTCGAAGAGGAGCTGGTCGACCGGCGGCACCCGCGGCCGGTCGGCGTAGCCGAACCAGGCCACCTCGGCGATCTCCGCGCTCGCGGTGATGGTGCCGCGGTACGCGGCGGTGTAGCAGGCCATCCGCACCAGCGCGGCGCCGTCGGCGGCCTGGTAGGTGCCGATGTGCCGCAGGCTCTCCGGCAGCAGCGCGACGGTGAGCTCCTCGTCGATCTCGCGCAGCAGCGTCTGCTCGTCGCTCTCCCCCGGCTCGCGCTTGCCGCCCGGCACGTAGAAGACGTCCTTGCCGCGCGGCCGCGCGCACAGCACCCTGCCCTCGCGCACCAGAATCCAGGCCACGGTGTCGATCAGCTGCGTCACCGGTGCAGCCTAGCGGCCCGCCTCGCGGAGTACGGCGAGCGCCCGCGCGACGTCGGCGCCGGTGTTGTAGAGGTGGAACGACACCCGCAGCCCGCCGCCGCGCGCGGAGACCACGACGCCGCCCGCGGCGAGCGCGTCGGCGTGCGCGCCGCCGCCGGGGACGGTGACGATGGGCGAATCACCGGGCACCGCGTCGAGTCCGAGCTCGGCGAGCCCGGACCGGAAGGCCGCGGCCAGCGTCCGGTCGTGCGCGCCGATCGCCGCGACCCCGAGTTCGTGCACCAGCCCGAGCCCGGCGACGGAGGCGGTGACGCCGAGCCAGTCGGGGGTGTCGTCGAGGCGGTGCGCGGTCGCGGCGAGCGGGCCGGAGCCGTACATGTCGCCCCAGCGGTCGGCGCCTGCGTACCAGCCCGCGCCGAGCGGTACCGCGCCGTCCAGCGCCTCCGGCTGCACGCCGAGCAGGCTCACCGAGCGGGCGCCGAGCAGCCACTTGAAGGTGGCGCAGACCCAGAAGTCGGCGTCGGCGAAGCGCAGCGGCAGCCAGCCGGCGGCCTGGGTGGCGTCGACCAGCAGGCGGGCGCCGTTCGCGTGCGCGGCGGCGCGGAGTTCGGCGGGGTCGACGGTGCGGCCGTCGGCGGACTGGGTGAGGCTCACCGCGATCAGCGCGGTCTCCGCGCGCACCTCGACGGCCAGCTTCTCCAGCGGAACCGCGCGCACCGCCAGGTCGCCGCGGAAGCGGAACGGGTTCGGCACCGAGGCGAAATCGCCGGCGGCGACCAGCACTTCGGCACCGGCGGGCAGTGCGGCGGCCACCCGGCCGATCAGCCCGGCGACGTTGCCGCCGATCGCGATGTCGTCGGCGGTGGCGCCGGTGAGCAGCCGGGCGAAGCTCGCGCGCAGCTCGGGGACGAGATGGTCGTAGTTGCCAGGGGTGCTGCGCCCGGAACTCCAACCGGCCTGCACCGTCTCCAGTACGGCCCGGCCGCGGGCGGGCAGCAGCCCGTGCGAGGCGGTGTTCAGGTAGGTGACCTCCGGGGCGTACTCACCGGGAGCCAGCGGATCGGCGGGCGTCATGATGCCCAGTGTCGGGGCGGGGCCGGGTGCGGGTCCATAACCACCGCTGCGGCGCTGGACCGATTTCGGGCCTCAGCCGATGCGCGCCCGCAGCGTCGCGCCGGTGGCGGTCGCGAGCCGCGCGGCGGCGGCCGCGAGCTGCTTCGCCGTCGGCGCCTTCTCGAACGGGGTGACGACGATGTCGTCGCCGTCGCGCTCCCAGGTCCCGGTGACCCGCCCGTCCCGCACCAGCACCGGCGAGATCCACCCGCCGGGGCGGCTGACCGCGGCCCGGTGCGCGGCGGGCACCAGCGCGGTGTCGGTGGTGCCGGGGCCGAGCACGTACTGGTCGAAGCCGCCGAGCAGGAGCACCTCGCGGACCGGCCGCGCGGCGGCGAGCTCGTCCAGGTCCTCGGTGCGGGCGAAGCAGCCGCGCCCGTCCACCTCGACGGGGGTGAGCGCGGTGCCGAGCTCGGCGAACCAGCGCCGGAGCACGGTCTTGCGCAGCGAGTTCCGGCTGAGCCAGGCGTCGAAGGCCTCGGGCGTGGCCGGGCCGTAGGCGCCGAGGTAGGCGGGGATGAGGGTGGCCGCTGCCGCGTCCGGCTCGGGCAGCCCCGGCCAGCCGGTGACCGCCCGCGCCGGGCTGGTGAAGGTGACCCGGCTCCCCTGCGCCGGCCCGTGGCACAGGATCCCCTGCCAGGCCAGGGGTTTGAGCACCGCACCCCAGCCGGAGCGCAGCTGCTCGTCCAGGTGCGCGAGCCCGGGCCTGGCGGCCACCGCGGCGACCAGCTCCGCCCGGGAGAGCGCGGCATCGGCCAGGATCTCGGTGAGGGCGGCGCCGAGCGCGGTGATCTGCTCCGGCGTCGCGCCGAAGGTGCGCGTCCACACCGGCTTCTCCCAGGTGCGCGCCGAGGCGACGAGCGCGAGCGCGGCGGCCGCCTGCTCGGCGGTGAGCACGTGCAGCGTCCCGCGCATGGCCCAGGTGCGCAGCACCTTCCGCGCGCCCAGCGCCGATGCCACCGCGTCGGCGGCGGGCTCCGCGGAGCGCAGCGCGACCGCGAGCTCCGCGGCCGAGGCGACCTGGGCCTGCACCCCGGCCAGCCGCCGCACGACCTCGACCGCGGACGCTGCGGGCTCGACCAGGAACTGCCTGCGCAACCGCCACGCGAACACCTGCTCGGCGCTCAGCCGCAGCACCGTCCCGCTCACGACACTCCCGGCGTCCGGCGCGCGGCGAGCCCGCGCAGCGCGGCCCGCAGCCCGGCGCTCTGCTCGGCGCCGATCAGCTCGACGAAGTGGCTGAAGACCAGGTCGGCGCGGCCGCCGGAGCCGAGCGCGTCGGCCATCACCCTGGCGCTGTGCTCCTCGCGGGTGAGCGCGGGCCAGTAGCGGTAGGCCTTGCCCGCGCGCTCCCTGGCCAGCCAGCCCTTGCGGTGCAGGTTGTCCATGGTCGACATGACGGTGGTGTAGGCGATGTCGCGCTCGCCGGCGAGCTCCTCGTGGAGCTCCCTGACCGTGGTCGACTCGGTATCCCGATCCCAGAGCCGATCCATGACGACCGCCTCCAGCTCGCCGAGACCCCGCACCGCTGTTCTCCTCCCGCCGGGCCGCTCCAGTGCCGGATCAGAGTACCGGGCAGTGCCGCCGGATCCGCCCGCATACCGGACACCAGACCACCCAGTATGCGAACATATGTTCGTGTCCGGCGACGGCGGTACTCCCCCGGCGACGCCACGGCCGCGGATCGGTACCCGGGCCGAGGCGTCGATCCTGCACGCCGACCTGGACTCCTTCTACGCCTCGGTGGAGCAGCGCGACGATCCCGCGCTGCGCGGCAGGCCGGTGATCGTGGGCGGCGGGGTGGTGCTGGCCGCGAGCTACGAGGCCAAGGCGCGCGGCATCCGGACCCCGATGGGCGGCGCGCAGGCGCGCGGGCTCTGCCCGGAGGCGATCACCGTCCCGCCCCGGATGGCGGCGTACGCCGAGGCGAGCAGGCGGGTGTTCGAGATCTTCCACGACACCACGCCGGTGGTCGAGGGCATCTCGATCGACGAGGCGTTTCTCGACGTGGGCGGGTTGCGCCGGATCGCGGGCGAGCCGGTCGGCATCGCGGAGCGGCTGCGGGCCAGGGTGGCGGGCGAGGTGGGGCTGCCGATCTCGGTGGGGATCGCGCGGACCAAGTTCCTGGCCAAGGTGGCCAGCGCGGTGGCCAAGCCGGACGGGCTGCGCGAGGTGCCGCCCGGGGGCGAGCTGGAGTTCCTGCACCCGCTGCCGGTCGAGCGGCTCTGGGGCGTCGGCGCGGTGACCGCCCGCACCCTGCACGAGCACCGGATCACCCGGGTCGGCGACCTGGCCGAGCTCGGCGAGCGCGGGCTGCGCGGCATTCTCGGCCCGGCCGCCGCGCGGCACCTGTTCGCCCTGTCCATGGCGCGCGATCCGCGCCGGGTCGAGACCGGTCGCAGGCGCCGCTCGATCGGGGCGCAGCGCGCGCTCGGCTCGCGCCCGCGCCCGCCGGAGGAGGTCGAGGCCTACCTGCACGGCCTCACCGACCGGTTGGGCCGCAGGCTGCGCGGGGCGAACCGGGTGTGCCGGACGGTCGTGCTCCGGCTGCGCTTCACCGACTTCTCCCGGGCCACCCGCTCGCACACGCTGCCCGAGGCCACCGACGACGGCGCGGTGCTGCTGCACGCGGCCCGGCTGCTGCTGCGCGCCGCCGCCCCGCTGATCGCCGACCGCGGCATCACCCTGATCGGGGTCGCGCTCACCAACCTCGGCGACGCCGAGACGGTGCAACTCGCGCTGCCCTTCGAACCCCGCGCCGGCCACACCCTGGACGCCACCCTGGACGACCTGCGCCGCCGCTTCGGCAGCGCCGCCGTCACCAGGGCGGCGCTGCTGCACCGCGGCGAGGGTGTCTCGGTGCCGATCCTGCCGGACTGAGGAGGGGGCCGAAGTAGCCCCCTCCTCCACTCCGGCCGCCCGCCCTGTCGACCGTAGGGGCCGTCGCTGGGGTGCCGCGACCCTTTTCCTGCCGGATGGCGGTCGTTTACCGCACGCGAGACCGACCGGTAGATTCTTCGCCGAGGGCACGGTGCGGGAAGGGGCGGCGGGGTGGCGGAGTACTGCGCGGAGGAGTTCGCCGCCGATGTCGAGGATCCGACCGGCTCCTGGGTCACCTATGTGGAGGCCAGGCAGGGATCGATCGGGCTGAGCTTTCCCGCCGACGAGTTCCGGTCGGAGGCATCGGCACGCGATGTCGGCAGGTTGCAGACGGTCCGGTTCAGCACCGGAGCGATCGGGTACCGGCGCTCGGCGCGGCACATCCGCCGGGGCGACGGCGAGAACAGCCATCGCCTGCTCATCCCGCTGCGCGGGCGGTTCCGGATCGAGCAGGGCGACGCGCGCGAGTTCATGCAGCCGGGGAGGGTGGCGTTCTTCCACTGGGGCAGCCCGCTCGCCATCACGCACGACGAGGAGATCAGCGCGCTGATCCTCACCGTGCCCGAGGGCATGGTGGACGCCACCCGCGCCGCGAAGGCGCCGCTGGCACTGGACGACCGGCGCCCGCTGGTGCGGGGGCTCGTCGCCCAGGCGCGGTGGCTCGACGAGGCCGACGGCTGGACCGCCGCGGACTTCAGCATCGCCTACACCACCGTGTTGGCCCAGCTGGACGGCGCGCTCAACCCGCACCCCGCGATCACCACCGGCCGCCTCGCGGAGCAGGTCGAGCAGGCCATGGCCCTGATCGTGGAGCACGCCGACGACCGCGAGCTCACCCCGGCCGCCATCGCGAGCCGGGTCGGCATGGCCGAGCGGACCCTGTACCGCGCCTTCGAACAGGCCGGATACCCGGCACCGGGGGTGGTGCTGCGGAGTGCGCGGCTCGCCCGGGCCCACCGGCGGCTGTGCGAAGCGCTGCCCGTCGACCTCACCGAGCTCGCGCGCGAGACCGGCTTCCCCAGCCTGCGCCGGTTCCGCGAGGCGTATCGGGAGCAGTACGGCCGCTCCCCCGCTGAGTTCCGGGCGGAACTGCTCGGCGAACGTGTGCCGCGGTCCGGCCGGGCTCGGCGCGCCTAGAGCCTTTCGATGACGGTGGCGTTGGCCAGCCCGCCCGCCTCGCACATGGTCTGCAGGCCGTAGCGGCCGCCGGTCTGCTCCAGGTGGTTCACCAGGGTGGCCAGGATGCGGGTGCCGGAGGCGCCGAGCGGATGGCCGAGGGCGATGGCGCCGCCGCGCGGGTTCAGCCTGGCCGGGTCGGCGGCGAGGTCGTGCTGCCACACCAGCGGGACCGGGGCGAATGCCTCGTTCACCTCGTAGGCGTCGATGTCGTCGATGCCGAGCCCGGCGCGGCCGAGCACCTTGCGGGTGGCCGGGATGACGGCGGTCAGCATGAGCAGCGGGTCGTCGCCGGTCACGGCGAAGGAGTGGAAGCGGGCGCGCGGGCGCAGCCCGAGCGCGTTCGCCTTCTCCTCGCTCATGATCAGCGCGGCCGAGGCGCCGTCGGTGAGCGGCGAGGAGTTGCCGGGGGTGATCGACCACTCGATCTCGGGGAAGCGTGCCTTGTGCTCGTCGTTCACGAAGGCGGGGCGGAGCCCGGCCAGCTTCTCGGCGGTCGTGCCGGGGCGGACGGTCTCGTCGGCGGTGAGCGTGCCCGCGGCGACGAGTTCGTTGTCGAAGCCACCGGCCGCGGCGGTCTCGGCGGCGAGGCGGTGCGAGCGGGCGGCGAAGGCGTCGAGGGTGTCGCGGTCCAGTTTCCAGCGCGCGGCCAGGATCTCGGCGGCGGTGCCCTGCTGGATCAGCCCCTCCGGGTAGCGGTGCGCGAGCGGGGCGCCGTTGGCGTCCCCGCCCTGGGCGTTGGAGAACATGGGCGCGCGGCTCATGGACTCGACGCCGCAGGCGATGGCGATGTCGTAGGCGCCGGCGATGACGCCCTGCGCGGCGAAGTGCGCGGCCTGCTGGCTGGAGCCGCACTGCCGGTCGACCGTGGTGGCGGGCACCGACTCGGGCAGCCCGGCGGCGAGCGCGGCGGTGCGGGTGATGTTGAACGCCTGCTCGCCCGACTGGGTGACGCAACCGCCGATCACATCGTCGATCAGCGCCGGGTCGATGCCGGTCCGCTCGATCAGCGTGGCGAGCACGCCGGCCAGCAGCGTGGCCGGATGCACGTCGGCCAGCCCGCCTCCGGCTTTCCCCTTCCCGGATGGGGTGCGGACAATGTCGACGATGACAGCGGACGTCATGGCGGCTCCTCGCTCCGAGGCACTGCGTTCCGATCAGAATACGCGAATGCCGATTAACTTACCGGCACTGTACGCGCCACGGCCGCCGGTGCGGAAGGGTGCTCAGGACTGATGCGGGGAGTCGAAGGTGCAGACCCGGCCGCCGAGCAGCAGCTGGGTGCCCGGGGCGAGCGTCATGGGGTGGCCGGGGACGGCGCGGGTCCACTCGTGGTGGCCGGCGGCGCGCAGGTGGGTGCCGTTGGTGGAGCCGCCGTCGACCACGGTGACATCCCAGGCGATGAGCCGGATCTCGGCGTGCGCCCGCGACATGCCGCCGGAGGGGTCGGCGATCCGGATGGGTCTGGCGCCGCGCGCGGCGACGGCCTCGTGGTGTTCGGGTTCACGGCCGAGGACCAGGTCGCCGTCGAGGACCAGGGTCTGGCCGTCGTCGAGGAGCAGGATGCCGAGCGGGGGGCGCAGGCCCTCGGTGAGGCTGCGGCCGGGGTGGTCCATGGAGAGTCCGCAGACCGCGCAGTAGGAGACCCGCGGGTCGTTGAGGTGCCTGCGCGGGCACGGGAAGCCCTGGACGACAACGCCGCCGATGCGGTCGGCGGTGGGTGCGGGCGGGGCGGGGTCGCGCACCGCGTCGGCGGCGCTCGGGACGACGGTGTCCTCGAGGTCGGCGGGGATCAGGGGGCGCGGGGTGGTGGTGCGGCGAGGGTCGCGGGGCGGGCCGGGGCGCTCGGTCGGGGCGTTCGCGGCTTCCGGCCGGAGGTGCTTGTCCAGCACGACGCCGGTGCGGGGCCTGGCCTCGGTCGGCCGGAGCAGGGCGGGGCCGTGCCCGTCGCCGTCGGTCCAGAGCACCGCGGCGGCGCCGGGGACGGTGCCGCCGCCGAGCCCGAACACCCCGCGCACCGGCAGGTTCTCGACCTCTCGCTCGGGCTCGTCGACGTAGAGCCCGATGCCGACCGCGGGGGCCGGGGTGACCAGCCGGTCGACGGTGAACCCGGCGTCGCGGCCGCGCAGGATCTCGGTGCGGCGCTCGGCGTCGAGCACCGCGCGCACCCCGCCGTGCAGGAACACCGCGACCCCGGCGCCGACCGGGGTGAGCACGCCGAACTCGACGCCCTCCCCGTCGGGGAGCCCCATGAGCCAGGTGGTGGCGAGCCGAGCGAAGGCGCGGCCCGGGTTCTCCCGGTCGTCGGCGGTGGCGGTGGCGATCAGATCGAGTACCGCGCCGGTGTGCCGCCACGCCCGCGAGATCGCGGTCACCGGGGTCTCCGCGCGGTGCGCGACCACCGCGACGACACCGTCCGCGACAGCCACGATGTGCCGCCCCGGCACGACCTCCACCTGCGCGGTTCTCGCGAGGCCCCGCATGCGCGCCCCCTCGCCGACGACGGTCCGGCCGGGGCCGGAGCTGTTCTGAGCAAATGCTAGAGCACGGGCGGGGTTCGCACCCGGCGCGCCGGGCGATCCGGGCGAACCTGCCACGCGTGCGGCGCGGCCGGACGTACCATTCCCGGCGTGGACGCTATCGCTCGCCCGCTTCGGGTCCTGGTCTACAGCAACGATGCCGACACCAGGGAACAGGTGATGACGGCCGTCGGCCGCCGGCCCTCGGGTGAGCTACCCGAGTTCTCGTATCTCGAGGTGGCGACCGGGGCCGTCGTGCTGGAGCGGGTCGATGCCGGGGAAGTGGATCTGGCGATTCTGGACGGGGAGTCGGCGCCGATCGGGGGGCTCGGGCTGGCGAAGCAGCTCAAGGACGAGATCTCCGATTGTCCGCCGGTGCTCGTGCTGACCGGGCGGGCCGACGATGCGTGGTTGGCCACCTGGTCGCGCGCCGAAGCGGCGGTGCCGCATCCGATCGATGCGTTCCGGTTGGTCGATGCCATCGTCGCGGTTCTCCGGGGACGTCACGCCGCGTAGCCCGGCTTTCGGAGCCGGCGGTCCTGCGCGCACGCGCTGATATCGCCCGCTTCGCGCTCGACCGATTCTTGCTCGGGCCGAGGCTGCCGCGGATCTGCGCCCTGTCGTGCTTGCGCGACAGCGAACGTCCAGCCACCCATTCATGTGTGATCGACATGATCGACCCGGACGGGTCGCCCGGCGACCGACCTCTCGACTCCGTCGATGACGATCAAGCCCCAACCTTGCGGAGCGCGCGACATTACCCCCGCCCCGCTCATGAATCACAGTCTCGAATTCGATCAAACCGCACCCCGGGAACCGAACCGGACACCGCCCCCCGGTTGTACTCTGTGCCCTAGCTCACAGAGACGTGGTGCCCCGCATAGCGGGCGAGCCCGGCCCCCGGACCCGACCTCGTCGGGCGCCCGCGCGCCGGAAACGGCCCGCGGTCCCGCCCGCCCGAGCCGCCGGGCGGTTCCCGCCGCCGACCCCAGCTCTCGAGGAGGGGAAGTGCCGTCGTGAACACCGAATTGCCCGCCCTGATTCTCGGCGGCCTCGCCGCCGGCTTCGCGATCTTCTCGATCGGGCTCGCCGCCGTGATCGGCCCGAAACGCTTCAACCGGGCCAAGCTCGAGCCGTACGAGTGCGGGATCGAGCCGACCCCGCACGCGGTCGGCGGCGGTCCGGGAACGGCTGCGGGCCAGCGCTTCCCGGTGAAGTACTACCTGACCGCCATGCTCTTCATCATTTTCGACATCGAGATCGTCTTCCTCTACCCGTGGGCGGTGCACTTCGACGCGCTCGGGGTGTTCGGGCTGGCGGCGATGGCGCTGTTCGTGCTGAACGTCTCGGTGGCCTACGCCTACGAATGGCGCCGCGGCGGGCTCAGCTGGGACTGAGCGGCGCACCCGACAACCGAGGACACACCATGGGTCTGGAAGAGAAACTGCCGAGCGGGTTCCTGCTGAGCACCGTCGAGGATCTGGCCGGGTACATGCGCAAGGGGTCGCTCTGGCCCGCCACCTTCGGGCTGGCCTGCTGCGCGATCGAGATGATGGCGACCGGCGGCGGCAAGTTCGACATCGCCCGGTTCGGGATGGAGGCGTTCCGGGCGTCGCCGCGGCAGGCGGATCTGATGATCGTTGCGGGGCGGGTGAGCCAGAAGATGGCGCCGGTGCTGCGCCAGGTCTACGACCAGATGACCGAGCCGAAATGGGTGCTGGCGATGGGGGTCTGCGCCTCCTCGGGCGGCATGTTCAACAACTACGCCATCGTGCAGGGCGTGGACCACGTGGTCCCGGTGGACATCTACCTGCCCGGCTGCCCGCCGCGCCCGGAGATGCTGCTGAACGCGATCCTGGCGCTGCACGCCAAGATCCAGCAGACCCCGCTCGGGGTGAACCGCGCGGAAGCGGTCGAGGCGGCCGAGGCGGCGGCGCTGGCCTCGACGCCGACCATCCGGATGGAGGGGTTGCTCCGATGAACGCGCCACGCTCGGAATCGGATGCGGGCGGGCGGGACGACGCGAAGCCCGCGAGCGACCGGGTCTCCCCCGGCGCCGGACCGGACGGCCCCGATGCCGCGAAGACCGCGGGCGCTCCGGCCGGTTCCGCCACCCCGGCCGGCACGCCGCCCGGTTCCGCCGAACCCGCGGCCACCGCATCCGGTGCGACCGGCCGCGGCTCCGCCACCCTGTCGGCGGGTGCCGACCCGACCCCCGGCGGCATCGACGCCGCCGCGACCGCGGGCCCCGAGGGGACCGTTCCCGAACCGGGCGACCCCGAGGTGATCGGCGTGCGGCACGGCATGTTCGGCGTCCGCGGCACCGGCGACACCTCCGGCTACGGCGGGCTGGTCCGCCCGGTGAGCCTGCCCGGCGGCACGCAGCCCCCCTACGGCGGCTGGTTCGACGGCGCGATCGCGACGCTGCGCGCGGCGCTCGGCCCGGTGGCGCTGGAGCAGGCGCTGGAGAAGGTGATCGTCTTCCGCGGCGAGCTCACCCTGCACGTGCACCGCGCGCACCTGCCGCTGGTGGCGCGGGCACTGCGCGACGACGAGGGGCTGCGCTTCGAGCTGTGCCTGGGCGTGAACGGCGTGCACTACCCCGACGACGCGGGCCGCGAGCTGCACGCGGTCTACCAGCTGTCGTCGATCACGCACGGCTACCGGCTGCGGGTCGAGGTCGCGGCGCCGGACGCCGACCCGCACATCCCGTCGCTGTTCGAGATCTACCCGACCACCGACTGGCACGAGCGCGAGACCTACGACTTCTTCGGCATCGTCTTCGACGGGCATCCCTCGCTGACCCGCATCACCATGCCGGACGACTGGCGGGGGCACCCGCAGCGCAAGGACTACCCGCTCGGCGGGATCCCGGTCGAGTACAAGGGCGCGCGCATCCCGCCGCCCGACCAGCGGAGGGCCTACAGCTGATGAACCACACCGATATCGACAACCGCCCGAAGCACGCCAGGCCCGAGGCCGAGCCCCCGATGGTGACCCTGGCCGGGCAGGACTGGGATCAGGTCGGCGCCGTGCTGGAGAGCGTCGCCGAGGAACGCATCGTGGTGAACATGGGGCCGCAGCACCCCTCCACGCACGGCGTGCTCCGGCTGATCCTGGAGATCGAGGGCGAGACCGTGGTGGAGGCGCGCTGCGGCATCGGCTACCTGCACACCGGGATCGAGAAGAACCTGGAGTTCCGCACCTGGACCCAGGGCGTCACCTTCGTGACCCGGATGGACTACCTCTCCCCGTTCTTCAACGAGACCGCCTACTGCCTCGGCGTGGAGCGGCTGCTCGACATCACCGAGGCGATCCCGGAGCGCGCCACCGTGGTCCGGGTGCTGCTGATGGAGCTGAACCGGATCTCCTCGCACCTGGTGGCGCTGGCCACCGGCGGCATGGAGCTGGGTGCGCTCACCGCCATGCTCTTCGGTTTCCGGGAGCGCGAGCTCATCCTCGACGTCTTCGAGACGGCCACCGGCCTGCGGATGAACCACGCCTACATCCGCCCCGGCGGGCTGGCCCAGGACTTCCCGGACGAGGCCGTCACCAAGGTGCGCGACCTGCTCACGCTGCTGCCGAAGCGGCTGCGCGAGCTGGAGCTGCTGCTCAGCAGCAACCCGATCTGGAAGGCGCGCACCAAGGGCGTCGGCTACCTGGACCTGACCGGCTGCATGGCGCTCGGCATCACCGGCCCGGTGCTGCGCTCGGCCGGGCTGCCGCACGATCTGCGCCGCGCGCACCCGTACTGCGGGTACGAGAGCTACGAATTCGACATCCCGACCGCCGCCGGCTGCGACTGCTACGGCCGCTACCTGATCCGGGTGGAGGAGATGAAGGAGTCGCTCAAGATCGTCGAGCAGTGCCTGGACCGGCTGCGGCCGGGGCCGGTGATGGTGGACGACCGGAAGATCGCGTGGCCGGCCGATCTGGCCGTCGGGCCGGACGGGCTCGGCAATTCGCCGCAGCACATCGGGAAGATCATGGGGTCGTCGATGGAGGGGCTGATCCACCACTTCAAGCTGGTCACCGAGGGGGTCCGGGTACCGGCGGGGCAGGTGTACTCGGCGGTGGAGTCGCCGCGCGGCGAGCTCGGGGTGCACATGGTCTCCGACGGCGGGACCCGGCCGTACCGGGTGCACTACCGCGACCCCTCGTTCACGAATCTGCAGGCGGTCGCGGCGATGTGCGAGGGCGGGCTGGTGGCGGATGTGATCGCCGCGGTCGCCAGCATCGACCCGGTGATGGGCGGGGTGGACCGATGACCGAGATCCTGCTGCGGCTATCCACCCGCCCCGACCCGTACCCGGAGGCGGTGCGCGCGCGGCTCGCCCGCGACGCCGAGGTGATCGTCGCCCGCTACCCGCACCCGCGCTCGGCGCTGCTGCCGCTGCTGCACCTGGTGCAGGCCGAGGAGGGGTTCGTCTCGGCCACCGGCATCGATTTCTGCGCGCAGCTGCTCGGGCTGACCGCGGCCGAGGTGACCGCGGTGGCGACCTTCTACTCCATGTACCGGCGTACGCCGACCGGCGACTACCACGTCGGGGTGTGCACCAACACGCTCTGCGCGGTGCTCGGCGGGGACGCCATCGCGGCTCGGCTGCGCGAGCACCTGGGGATCGAGCACGGGCAGACCACCGCCGACGGGGCGGTCACGCTCGAGCACATCGAGTGCAACGCGGCCTGCGACTACGCGCCGGTGGTCATGGTGAACTGGGAGTTCTTCGACAACCAGACCCCGGATTCGGCGCAGGCGCTGGTTGACGCGCTGCGCGCGGGCGACCAGGTGGTGCCGACCCGCGGCGCCCCGCTCTGCCGCTTCCGCGACACCGCGCGCATCCTCGCCGGCTTCCCGGACGAGCGCCCCGGCGCCCTGGACGGCATGGCCGGTGAGCCGACCCTCGCGGGTCTCCATGTCGCCCGCGAGCAGGGCATGGCCGCACCCGAGCCGCCCGGCGGCGCGGAGGAGTCCCGGTGACCGCCCACCCCGCCGCTGTCGAGGAGTGTCCGGCATGACCACGCTGACCCCGGTGCTGAGCGAGCACTGGGACTCCCCCCGCTCCTGGACGCTGGACACCTACCACGGGCACGGCGGCTACGACGCCCTGCGCACCGCGCTCTCGATGGCCCCGGACGCGGTCATCCAGCTGGTCAAGGACTCCGGGCTGCGCGGCCGCGGCGGCGCGGGCTTCCCCACCGGCACCAAGTGGAGCTTCATCCCGCAGGGGCCGGGCCCGGACGGCACCGTTCCCCCGCACTACCTGGTGGTCAACGCCGACGAGTCGGAGCCGGGAACCTGCAAGGACATCCCGCTCATGATGGCGACCCCGCACGCCCTGGTCGAGGGCGCGATCATCGCCGCCTACGCCATCCGCGCGAGCCACGCCTTCATCTACGTGCGCGGCGAGGTGGTCCCGGTGCTGCGCCGGCTCCAGGCCGCCACCGCCCAGGCCTACGCCGCCGGCTACCTGGGCCGGGACATCCTCGGCTCGGGCTACGACCTGGAGCTGATCGTGCACGCGGGTGCGGGCGCCTACATCTGCGGCGAGGAGACGGCGCTGCTGGACTCCCTGGAGGGCAGGCGCGGCCAGCCCCGGCTGCGCCCGCCGTTCCCCGCGGTCGCCGGGCTCTACGCCCGCCCGACGGTGGTCAACAACGTGGAGTCGATCGCGAGCGTCCCGCCGATCATCCGCAACGGCGTCGACTGGTTCCGCTCGATCGGCAGCGACAAGTCTCCCGGGTTCACCCTGTACTCGCTCTCCGGCCACGTGGCCAGGCCGGGCCAGTACGAGGCGCCGCTGGGGATCACGCTGCGCGAGCTGCTCGGCTACGCGGGCGGCGTGCGGGCGGGGCACCGGGTGAAGTTCTGGACCCCGGGCGGCTCGTCGACGCCGCTGTTCACCGACGACCACCTCGACGTCCCGCTGGACTACGAGAACGTCGCCGCGGCGGGCTCCATGCTCGGCACCAAGGCGCTGCAGATCTTCGACGAGACCACCTGCGTGGTGCGCGCGGTGCTGCGCTGGACCGAGTTCTACGCGCACGAGTCCTGCGGCAAGTGCACCCCGTGCCGGGAGGGCACGTACTGGCTGGTCCAGCTGCTGCGCCGGCTGGAGACCGGGGACGGCACCGAAACCGACCTGGACACGCTGCTCGATCTCTGCGACAGCATCAACGGCAAGTCGTTCTGCGCGCTCGGCGACGGCGCGGCGAGCCCGATCCTGTCCTCGCTGAAGTACTTCCGCGCGGAGTACCTGGAGCACCTGCGCCGCGGCGCCTGCCCGTTCGACCCCGCCGCGTGCACGGCGTGGGCGGACGGCGGCTGGCAGAAAGCGGGAACGGACGCCGAACCGACAGCACAGCAGGAGACGCCATGACCGCCACCGTGCCAGGCACCGGCCGCGAGCAGGCCGTCACCGACCTGGTGACGCTGACCATCGACGACACCGAGATCAGCGTGCCGGCGGGCACGCTGCTGATCCGCGCCGCGGAACTGGTCGGCATCCAGATCCCGCGTTTCTGCGACCATCCGCTGCTGGACCCGGTCGGCGCGTGCAGGCAGTGCCTGGTGGAGGTGGAGGGGCAGCGCAAACCGGTGGCGTCCTGCACCGTCGCGGTGGCCGACGGCATGGTGGTGCGCACCCAGCTCACCTCGGCGGCGGCGGGCCGCGCCCAGGAGGGCGTGATGGAGCTGCTGCTCATCAACCACCCGCTGGACTGCCCGGTCTGCGACAAGGGCGGCGAGTGCCCGCTGCAGAACCAGGCCATGTCGTCGGGGCGCACCGAGTCCCGCTTCGACGGCGTGAAACGCACCTACCCCAAACCGATCCCGCTCTCCACCGCGGTGCTGCTGGACCGGGAGCGCTGCGTGCTGTGCGCGCGCTGCACCCGTTTCGCCCAGCAGGTGGCGGGCGACCCGTTCATCGAGCTGATGGATCGCGGTGCGCTGCAGCAGGTCGGCACCGCGGAGTCGGAGCCGCTGGACTCCTACTTCTCCGGCAACACCGTGCAGATCTGCCCGGTGGGCGCGCTCACCGGCACCGCCTACCGGTTCCGGGCGCGCCCGTTCGACCTGGTGTCGAGCCCGAGCGTGTGCGAGCACTGCGCGTCGGGGTGCGCGCAGCGCACCGACCACCGGCGCGGGAAGGTGCTGCGCCGCCTGGCCGGGGACGATCCGCAGGTCAACGAGGAGTGGAACTGCGACAAGGGCCGTTGGGCCTTCGCCTACGCCACCGAGCGCGACCGGATCACCACCCCGCTGGTCCGCGGCGCCGACGGCGAGCTGGCCCCCGCCTCCTGGTCCGAGGCGCTGGCGATCGCCGCGACCGGGTTGAGCGAGGCGCGCGGCGCGGCCGGGGTGCTGGTCGGCGGCCGGGCGACCGAGGAGGACGCCTACGCCTACGCCAAGTTCGCGCGGGTCGCGCTCGGCTCCAACGACATCGACTTCCGGGCGCGGCCGCACTCGGCGGAGGAGGCCGAGTTCCTGGCGGCGCTGGTGGCCGGACGCGGGGTCGGCGTGGACTACGCGAGCCTGGAGCGGGCGCCGATCGTGCTGCTCGCCGGGTTCGAGCCGGAGGAGGAGTCGCCGATCGTCCACCTGCGGCTGCGCAAGGCCGCCCGCACCGGCGGGCTGCCGGTCTTCGCGATCGCGCCGTTCACCGCACGCGGGCTGACCCGGATGTCGGGCAGGCTGCTGCGCACCGAGCCGGGCGGCGAGCCCGCGCTGCTGGACGCGCTGCGCACCGATTTCGGCACCGCGGCGCGGCTGCTGCGCGAGCCGGGCGCGGTGATCATGGCCGGTGAGCGGCTGGCCGCGATCCCGGGCGCGCTCTCGGCGGTGGCGCGGCTGGCGGCGGAGTCCGGCGCGGGGCTGGCGTGGGTGCCGCGGCGGGCCGGGGAGCGCGGCGCGGTGGAGGCGGGTGCGCTGCCCGGGCTGCTGCCCGGCGGGCGTCCGGTGGCGGATCCGGCGGCGCGCGGGCAGGTGGCGGCGGCGTGGGGCGGGGTCGAGCTGCCGGTGTCGGCGGGGCGCGACACCGCCGGGATCCTGGGCGCCGCGAGCGAATTGCGCGCCCTGGTGCTCGGTGGTGTCGACCTGGACGATCTGGCCGACCCGGTGGCGGCGCGCGCGGCGCTGGAGGCGGCGTCGTTCGTGGTGAGCCTGGAGCTGCGGCACAGCGCGGCCACCGAGTTCGCGGACGTGGTGTTCCCGGTGGCATCGGTGGCGGAGAAGGCGGGCACCTTCCGGAACTGGGAGGGGCGGGCACGCCCGTTCGAGGCGGCGCTGGGCGGGTCGACGGTGCGCCGCACCGCGGCCCCGCTGCCCGACCTGCGGGTGCTGCACGCGCTGGCCGAGGAGATGCGCACCCCGATCGGTTTGCGCGATGTCGCCGCGGCCCGCGCGGAGCTGGCCGGGCTCGGCCGCTGGACCGGGGCGCCGGTCGCGGCGCCCGAGCACGATCACCCGGAGCTGCCGCACCCGGAGTCCGGGTCGGCGATCCTGACCGGCTGGCGCATGCTGCTCGACCGTGGCCGCCTGCAGGACGGGGAGGACGCGCTCGCCGGTTCGGCGCGGCCCGCGGTGGTGCGGCTCTCCGCCGACACCGCCACCGAGATCGGTGCCGTAGCGGGCGAACCGGTCACGGTGCGCACCGCGCACGGTGAGATCACCCTCCCGCTCGCGATCGCCGACCTGCCCGACCGGGTGGTCTGGCTGCCCTGGAATTCGCCGGGCAGCACCGTCGGCGCGACGCTGCGCGCCCGCCCCGGCGACGTGGTCGCGATCGGCCCGGCCGACCAGGGGGACCGATGAGCGCCATGCCCGGCACTACGCGAGGAGTCCTGCGATGAACGGCGTCTTCGGCACCGACCCGCTGTGGCTGGTGCTGCTGAAAGCGGTGGGCGTCTTCGTCTTCGCCATCATGATCCCGCTGATCGCGGTGCTGGCCGAGCGCAAGGTCGTGGCCCGCATGCAGATGCGGATCGGCCCGAACCGGACCGGCCCGTTCGGCATCCTGCAGTCCATCGCCGACGGCGCCAAGATGGCGCTGAAGGAGGACATCATCCCGGCGGTGGTGGACCGGCCGATCTTCATCATGGCGCCGATCATCTCGGTGATCCCGGCGTTCATGGCCTTCGCGGTGATCCCGTTCGGCCCGGAGGTCTCGATCTTCGGGCACACCACCGCGCTGCAGCTCACCGATATGCCGGTGGCGGTGCTCTACATCCTGGCCGTCACCTCTATCGGGGTGTACGGGATCGTGCTGGCCGGCTGGTCGTCGGGCTCGACGTATCCGCTGCTGGGCGGATTGCGCTCGACCGCGCAGGTGATCTCCTACGAGATCGCCATGGCGCTCTGCTTCGCGACGGTGTTCCTGCTCTCGGGCACGATGGCGACCTCGGGGATCGTGGGCGCGCAGACCGGCACCTGGTATGTCTTCCTGCTGCTTCCCTCGTTCCTGATCTACTGCGTGGCCATGGTCGGCGAGACCAACCGGGCCCCGTTCGACCTGCCCGAGGCCGAGGGCGAGCTGGTCGGCGGCTTCCACACCGAGTACTCCTCGCTGAAGTTCGCCATGTTCATGCTGGCCGAGTACGTGAACATGGGCACCGTCTCCGCGCTGGCGACGACGCTGTTCCTGGGTGGCTGGCGGGCGCCGTGGCCGTTGAACATGTGGGAGGGCGCGAACGCGGGCTGGTGGCCGCTGCTGTGGTTCACGCTCAAGGTGTGGGCGTTCCTGTTCGTCTTCGTCTGGCTGCGCGGCACGCTGCCCCGGCTGCGCTACGACCAGTTCATGAACCTGGGCTGGAAGCTGCTCATCCCGACCGCGCTGCTCTGGGTGATGGTGGTGGCGACGGCCCGGGTGCTCGGCAACGAGGGGTATCCGGTCGAGACCCCGATCCTGGTGCTGGTCGGCCTGGCGATCACCGCGGGCATGATCGCGCTGTTCCTGCGCGCGGGCCGGGCGCCGACGATCCCGGACGAACCGGCCGAGACCGGGCCGCCGCCACCGGAGTCCGGGCGGCACGGCGCGGTGTACCTGGGGTTCCCGACCCCGCCGGTGCCCGCGGGGCTGACCCACGCCGACGCCGCGACCGGCGGGCTGCTGGAGCCGCTGGCCGGGTTCGCGGTGACGGCGGCGACGATGTTCAAGAAGCCGATCACCGAGTTCTACCCGGAGCAGAAGGTGCCGACCGCGCCCCGCTACCACGGGCGGCACCAGTTGAACCGGCACCCGGACGGGCTGGAGAAGTGCGTGGGCTGCGAGCTGTGCGCGTGGGCCTGCCCGGCGGACGCGATCTTCGTCGAGGGCGCCGACAACACCGAGGGCGAGCGGTTCTCCCCCGGTGAGCGGTACGGGCGGGTCTACCAGATCAACTACCTGCGCTGCATCGGCTGCGGGCTGTGCGTGGAGGCCTGCCCGACCCGGGCGCTGACCATGATCAACGACTACGAGCTCACCGACGACAACCGCGCGGCGCTCATCTACGAGAAGGACAAGCTGCTCGCCCCGCTGGAGCCGGGTATGCAGGCGCCGCCGCACGCCATGGTGCCGGGCACCGACGAGGGCGACTATTACCGCGCGGGCGTCACCGGCGACCTGCCCGATCCCGGCCCCGCGGCCGGGGTGGCGGCGGCACCGGTCACCACCGTGGAGCCGGTCACCGCCCCCGAGCCGGTCGCCGCCACGAGCACCGGAGGTGCCCGATGAGAACCGGTTTCGAGCTCGCTGCGGCACCGCGCCGGGCCGCGCGGAGTCCGCGCCGCGACCGTGCCGCTGCCGCCTGTCCCGGAGGTGCCCGATGAGTGCGCTGTCGACCCTGGCCGCGGACCTCCCGTCCACCGGAACCGGTGAGGCGGTGCAGTTCTGGATCCTGGCCCCGGTGGCGATCCTGGGCGCGCTCGGCATGGTCTTCGCCCGCAAGGCGGTGCACTCGGCGCTCTGCCTGGCGGCGACGATGATCATCCTGGCCATCTTCTACATCGCGCAGGACGCGCTGTTCCTCGGCGTGGTGCAGATCGTGGTCTACACCGGCGCGGTGATGATGCTGTTCCTGTTCGTGCTCATGCTGGTCGGCGTCGACTCCGCGGAGTCGCTCACCGAGACGCTGCGCGGGCAGCGGGTGGCGGCGACGGTGGTCGGACTCGGCTTCGGCGCGCTGTTCGTGGCCGGGCTCTCCCGCGGCATCCACGCGGCCGAGATCTCCCTCCCGGCCACCGGTTTCCCGGGCCGGGACGTGATCGCGGAGCTGGCCGAGCTGATCTTCCTGCGCTACGTGTGGGCCTTCGAGCTGACCGGCGCGCTGCTGATCACCGCGACCATCGGCGCCATGGTGCTGGCACACCGCGAGCGGTTCGGCCCGCGGCTGAACCAGCGCGAGCTGGCCCGGCGCCGCTTCCACGGCGGCGGCATGCGCCCGACCCCGCAGCCCACCCCCGGCGTATACGCCAGGCACAACGCCGTCGATGTCCCGGCCCGGCTGCCGGACGGCTCGTTCGCCGAGCAGTCGGTGAGCACGATCCTGCGGCAGCGCAAGGACAAGGCGCTCACCGATCCGACGGTGCTCGACGAGGAGGAGAACCGGTGAACCCCGCGAACTACCTGTTCCTGTCGGCGCTGCTGTTCACCATCGGCGCCGCGGGAGTGCTGCTGCGGCGCAACGCGATCGTGGTGTTCATGTGCGTCGAGCTCATGCTGAACGCGGTGAACCTGGCGTTCGTGACCTTCGCCCGCCTGCACGCGAACCTGGAGGGCCAGGTCTTCGCCTTCTTCACCATGGTGGTGGCCGCGGCCGAGGTGGTGGTGGGGCTGGCGATCATCATGACCATCTTCCGTGCCCGCCGCTCGACCTCGGTCGACGACGCCAGTCTGCTGCGGTTCTGACATGGATACCGTGACGCTCTGGCTGCTGCCCGCGCTGCCGCTGGCAGGCGCGGCCGTCCTGCTGCTGCTCGGCCGCCGCGCCGACCGCTGGGGCCACTGGCTCGGCTGCGCGACCGCGCTGGCCGCCTTCGCGCTGGCCGCGGCGGCGTTCGTGGCCATGCTCGGCCGGGCCACGGCCGACCGCGCGATCGCCGCCGACCTGTACTCCTGGGTCCCGGCGGACGGCCTGCAGGTGGATCTGGCGCTGCGCCTGGACCAGCTCTCGATGTGCTTCGTGCTGCTGATCACCGGCGTCGGCTCACTGATCCACATCTACTCGACCGGCTACATGAAGGACGACCCGGGCCGCCGCCGCTTCTTCGGCTTCCTGAACCTGTTCCTCGGCGCCATGCTGCTGCTGGTGCTCGCGGACAACTTCCTGGTGCTGTACCTGGGCTGGGAGGGTGTCGGGCTGGCCTCGTACCTGCTGATCGGGTTCTGGTTCCACAAGCCGTCGGCCGCGACCGCGGCGAAGAAGGCGTTCGTGGTGAACCGGGTCGGCGACACCGGCCTGGCGATCGCGATGATGGTCATGTTCGCCACCTTCGGCTCGGTCGACTTCGGCACCGTCTTCGCCGGGGTGCCGGGCGCGAGCGAGGGGACGGTGCTGGCGCTGGGGCTGCTGCTCCTGCTGGCGGCGTGCGGCAAGTCGGCGCAGGTGCCGCTGCAGTCCTGGCTCGGCGACGCCATGGAGGGCCCGACCCCGGTCTCGGCGCTCATCCACGCCGCCACCATGGTCACCGCGGGCGTCTACCTGATCGCCCGCTGCCACGCCGTCTACGACCTCTCCGCGGGCGCCAGGCTGGCGGTGGTGCTGGTCGGGGCGGTGACGCTGCTCTTCGGCGCGATCATCGGCTGCGCCAAGGACGACATCAAGAAGGCGCTGGCCGCCTCCACCATGAGCCAGATCGGCTACATGGTGCTGGCCGCGGGGCTCGGCCCGGCCGGGTACGCCTTCGCCATCCTGCACCTGCTCACGCACGGTTTCTTCAAGGCGGGGCTGTTCCTCGGCGCCGGGTCGGTCATGCACGCCATGAACGACGAGACCGACATGCGCCGCTACGGCGCGCTGCGGGCGGCGCTGCCGATCACCTTCGCCACCTTCGGGCTCGGCTACCTGGCGATCATCGGGGTGCCGCCGTTCGCCGGGTTCTTCTCCAAGGACAAGATCATCGAGGCGGCCTTCGCCGAGCCGGGCGCGGCCGGGCTCGCGCTCGGCGCGGTCACGCTGCTCGGCGCCGGGCTGACCGCGTTCTACATGACCAGGGTCATGCTGCTCACCTTCTTCGGTGAGCGCCGCTGGGCCGAGGACGCGCACCCGCACGAGGCGCCTGCCTCGATGACCGGGCCGATGATCGTGCTGGCGTTCGGCTCGGTCGGCGCGGGCGGGCTGCTGGTGATCGGCTCCGGCTTGCAGACCTGGCTGGCCCCGGTGGTCGGCGAGGCGCACGGCGAGCACACGATCCCGGCCTGGGTGGTGACGCTGCTGGCGCTGGCCACGGTCGCCGTCGGCGTCGCGGTGACGGTGCGGCGCTACGGGCGGCGCCCGGTGCCGCGCACCGCACCGGAGCCGGTGTCGGCGCTGACCACCGCGGCGCGGCGTGACCTCTACGGCGACGCGGTGAACGAGGCGGCGTTCATGCGGCCCGGGCAGCACCTGACCCGGTCGCTGGTCTTCGTCGACGCCCGCGGGATCGACGGCGTGGTGAACAGCACCGCGGCCGGGATCGGCGGGCTCTCGGCCCGGTTGCGGCGCGCGCAGACCGGTTTCGTGCGCTCCTACGCGCTGTCCATGTTCACCGGCGCGGCCCTGGTGGCCGCAGCCCTGCTGGCGGTGAGGATCTGGTGAACGATATCCCCTGGTTGACGGTGCTCTGGCTGGTCCCGGCCGGAGGTGCGCTGCTGGCTGCGGTGATGCCTGCCGCGCGCCCGGCCGCGGCGCGCTACGTCGCGCTCGGCGCGGCGCTGCTCACGCTGGCGGTGGCGGCCGGGGTGGCGGTGGGTTTCGAGCCGGGCGCGGGCCGCTACCAGTTCGTCGAGGAGCACGAGTGGATCCCGGCCTTCGGTGCCGGCTACACCCTGGGCGTGGACGGCATCGCGCTGGTGCTGGTGCTGCTCACCGCCGCGCTCATGCCGTTGCTGCTGCTCGCGGGCTGGCACGACGGCCGCGCCGCGGGGGCGGGGCCGCGCGCCGCGCACACCTATGTGGCGCTGATGCTGGTGGTCGAGGCGATGGTGCTGCTCTCCTTCACCTCGCTGGACATCCTGCTGTTCTACGTGTTCTTCGAGGCCATGCTGATCCCGATGTACTTCCTGATCGGCGGTTTCGGCCCGCGCACCGGCGACGAGCAGGCGCGCCAGCAGCGTTCGCGAGCGGCGGTGAAGTTCCTGCTGTACAACCTGTTCGGCGGGCTGGTGATGCTGGCGGCGGTGATCGGGCTGTACGTGCTCACCGCGCGCGAGGGGCTGGGCGTGGACGGCGGCGGCACCTTCGACATGCGGATCGTGGCGGAGGCGGCGGCGAACGGGCAGCTCGGCGCGGCGGCGCCGGTGCTGGACGCGCTGTTCCTCGGCTTCCTGTTCGCCTTCGCGGTGAAGGCGCCGCTGTGGCCGCTGCACACCTGGCTGCCCGGCGCGGCGGTGGCCGCGACCCCGGCGGGCGCGGTGCTGATGATGGCGGTGGTGGACAAGGTCGGCACCTTCGGCATGCTGCGCTACAGCCTGCCGCTGTTCCCGGACTCCGCGCGCTCCTACGCGCCGGTGATCGTCACCCTGGCGGTGGTCGGCATCCTGTACGGGGCGCTGCTGGCGATCGGGCAGACCGACATCATGCGGCTCATCGCCTACACCTCGATCTCGCACTTCGGTTTCATCATCCTCGGCATCTTCGCCATGACCGGGCAGGCCCAGACCGGCGCCACGCTCTACATGGTGAACCACGGGATCTCCACGGCGGCACTGTTCCTGGTGGCCGGGTTCCTGGTGTCGCGGCGGGGCAGCACGCTGATCGCCGACTACGGCGGGGTGCAGAAGGTGGCTCCGGTGCTGGCGGGCAGCTTCTTCGTGGCCGGGCTGGCGACGCTGTCGCTGCCCGGGCTGGCGCCGTTCGTCAGCGAGTTCCTGGTCCTGGTCGGCACCTTCACCCGCTACCAGGTGGCGGCGATCGTGGCGGCGGGTGCGCTGGTGCTGGCCGCGATCTACATCCTGTGGCTGTACCAGCGGCTGATGACCGGGCCGGTGCGGGAGGAGAACGCGACGCTGCCGGATCTGGTGCCGCGCGAGCTGCTGGTGGTGGCGCCGCTGCTGGCCGCGCTGCTCGTCCTCGGCGTGTATCCGAAGCCGGTGCTGGAGCTGGTGGATCCCGCGGTCCAGCAGACGCTGACCTCGGTCGGCGTGCAGGACCCGGTGCCCGCTGTTCCGTCGGCGAATGCCGGGAAGGAACCGAAATGAGCTCTCCGACGATGTCTCTCGCCGCCGCGCTGCCCGCGCCGAGTATCGAGTACGGGCTGCTCTCCCCCATGCTGCTGGTCTTCGCGGCCGGGGTGCTCGGGGTGCTGGTGGAGGCGTTCGCGCCGCGCAGGTCGCGCTACACCCTGCATCTGGTGCTGGCGCTGTCCGCGCTGGTGGCGGCGTTCGTGGCGGTGCTGCTGCTGGCGGGCACCTCGGCGACGGCGGTGGCGGGCGCGGTCGCGGTGGACGGGGTCACGCTGTTCCTGCAGGGCGCGATCCTGGTGGTCGCGCTGCTCGGGGTGGTTTTCGCCGCCGAGCGCGGCTTCCCCGCGCCCGGCCGGGCCCGCTCGGGGCCGGGCACCTGGAGCGCGGCGGCCGCCCAGCACGCCGCGCGCCGGGTGGACGCCTTCACCCCGCAGGCCGCGGCGGTACCGGGCGGGGCCGACGAGGACGCGGCCGCGCGCGCCGGGATCGCCGCCACCGAGGTGTTCCCGCTGCTGCTGCTCGCGGTGGGCGGGCTGCTGCTCTTCCCGGCCTCGAACGACCTGCTGACCATGTTCGTCGCGCTCGAGGTGCTCTCGCTGCCGCTGTATCTGCTGTGCGGGCTGGCCCGGTATCGGCGGCTGCTCTCGCAGGAGGCGGCGCTGAAATATTTCCTGCTGGGCGCCTTCTCGTCGGCGTTCTTCCTGTACGGGGTGGCGCTGCTGTACGGGGCGGCGGGCACGGTGCGGTTGAGCGGGATCGGCGACGCGCTGGCCGGGCAGTCCGGGGAGCCGCTGCTGGCGCTGCTCGGGGTCGGCATGCTGGCGGTGGGGTTGCTGTTCAAGGTGGGGGCGGTGCCGTTCCAGGCGTGGGTGCCCGACGTCTACCAGGGTGCGCCGACGCCGGTGACGGCGTTCATGGCGGCGGCGACCAAGATCGCGGCGATCGGCGCGCTGGTGCGGGTGCTCACGGTCGCGGTGCCGTCGCTGCGCGACGACTGGCGTCCGGTGCTGGCGGCGGTGTGCATCGCGACCATGGTGCTGGGCGCGGTCATGGCGGTCACCCAGACCGATGTGAAGCGGATGCTGGCGTATTCGTCGGTGGCGCACGCCGGTTTCCTGCTCACCGGCGTGGTCGCCGCCGACGACGCGGGCACCGCGGCGCTGCTGTTCTACCTGGCCGTCTACGGCCTCGGCACGCTCGCCGCCTTCGCCGCGGTGGCGCTGGTGCGCGCCCCCGACGGGTCGGAGGCGACCGCGCTGGCCGACTGGGCCGGGCTCGGCCGGCGCAACCCGTGGCTGGCCGGCGCCTTCGCACTGCTCCTGCTCTCCTTCGCCGGAATCCCGCTCACCAGTGGCTTCGTCGCCAAGTTCGCGGTGTTCGGGGCGGCGGCCGGGGCGGACGCGGCGGTGCTGGTGATCGTCGGCGTGCTGTGCAGCGCGGTGGCGGCGTTCTTCTACGTGCGGGTGATCGTGATGATGTTCTTCACCGATCCGCCCGCGGACGGGCCGTCCGTCATCACCCCCGCGCCGACCACCGCGGTGGTGGCGGTGGGCTCGGTCGCCACGCTGCTGCTCGGGGTGTTCCCGCAGCCGCTGCTCGAGCTCGCCGAGCGGGCGGCGGTGTTCGTGCGCTGAGAGGTCAGGACAGGAGCAGCGCCAGGGCGGCCAGCAGCCAGAGCAACTGGTACTGCAACAGAACGGGGGGCTGGTATGTGTCCATCGGGGATTCCTTCGGCGCGCTGATCCACTCACGGTAGGGCCGATGGTCGGCGCGCGACAGCCGTGACTTGTCACGCCCCCTGATCGATCCGCCAGGGTGCCAGCGTGTTGTAGGTGACCGCGCGCAGCAGCCACTCGACCGGGCCGTACGGGTGCTGCGCCAGCCACCGGCTGCTCGCCGTGTAGAGCGCCGCCACGATCAGCACCGAGACCCCGAGTACCGCGAGCGGCGGCAGCTCGTCGGCGAGCGCGAACCCGTATCCGGTGAGCACCAGCATGAGCAGCACCGACTGGGCGATGTAGTTGCTGGCGGCCATCCGCCCGGCGGGCGCGAGGATCGCGGTCACCCGCGCGCCGGAGCGGCTGGTCGCGAGCAGCGCGATGCCCGCCAGGTAGGCGGCGGCCATCAGCGGATCGACTGCCCCCTGCACACTGCCCCAGTAGTCGGGCGCATCCCACCAGCCCAGATGGTTCACGAACGTCACCGCCGAGACCGGCACACCCACCGCCAGGCCGCCGACGAGCACCCACGGGGCCCGGCGCCGCAGCCTCGCGGTGTCGGTGAGCAGCCCGCGCCGCCCCGCTACCAGGCCGAGCAGGAGCATGGCGAAGGACGGAACAGCCTGCGCCACCCAGACCAGGATCAGGAAGAACGGCGCCAGCTCGGTCTGGGCGGCGAGCGTCGAGGAGAACGAGCCGGCGTACCGCTGGGCGTAGCCGGGCAGGTCGAGCGCGGAGTAGACGTCCCGCGTGTCGTTGTCGGGCAGCAGCCAGAGCGCGGTCCACGCCACCAGCAGTGCGCCCGCCAGGATCACCGCGGTGCGGTCCCCGATCCCGCGCAGCGCGACCAGCAGCAGCCCGAGCACCCCGAACAGGGTGAGGATGTCGTTGAGCCAGAGCAGCTCGACGTGCAGCACGCCGAGCGTCAGCAGCGCGAGGCAGCGCCGCACCAGCCGCGGCGCCGGCGCCACCCCGGCGCGCTCGGCGGCCGCGATCTGCAGCGTGAACGCGTACCCGAACAGGAACGCGAACAGCAGGTAGAAGCGGCCGGAGAAGAACGCGATCACGGTGGCGTCGGTGAGGTGGTCGGCGGTGCCGTCGAACAGCGGGTACCAGTCGTCGGGGGTGCCGCCGATCGACCAGAACGCGCTCGCCACATTCATATTCGTCACGCAGATGCCGAAGAGCGCGAACCCGCGCACGGTGTCGAGCACCGTGCTGCGCGCCGTCGTGTCGATCACGATCGAACTCTAGGTGCTCACCGGTAGGTGGCGGCGACTCCGTCGATCATGCGCTCCAGCGTCTCCGAGGTCGGGGTGTCGACGACGTCGATCAGGTCGGCCGCGACCGGGATCCGGTGCCGCTCGGCGACGGCGGCGAAACCGCCGGTGCGAAAGCCGTGTTCGGCGGCGAGGCGCTGCAGGTCGGGGTCGGTGCTGAGCAGTTCGCCGACCCGGTCCCCTGCCTCGCCGAGCGGGATCACCGTGTGCTGGGAGAGCACGGTCGGCGAGGGGTAGGCGAGCACCATGCCCGGTTTCGTCTGCCCCGCGACCGCGGCCTCCACGAACTGGGATTCGTAGATCCACACCAGGGGCGCGGGACCCATTCCGGCGGCGAGGTATTCGCGGAACGGCCCCTCGCTGGTGCCCTCGGTGCGGCCCTGGCCGGCGAAGAGCCTGCCGAGCAGCGGCAGGACCCGGCGCTCGGCGTCCGCGTCGGCGACGACGGCGTTGTCGTTGGCGACGAAGCCGGCGACGGCCAGGTACATGGCGGCGGAGTTCGAGGTGCGCGGGTCGGTGGTGGAGACGAGGACGTTCTTGCGCACGGGGTAGGTGGTGTTGCCCGGGAGCCGCTCCCATTCGACGTTGTCGCGCACCAGTTGCAGGTAGCGGGCGATGTCCAGGGTCGGGATCGGGCCGGGGCGGATCACGCCCGCCGCGGTGAGCGCCTCCACGATCGGGGTGAAGGTGGCGACGGCCATGGGCGAGGAGAAGGGGGTGTAGGTCGTCGCGATGTTCTGTTCGCGCTGGATGCGATCCGCTGCCGTCGCGCTGGAGGGGAAGACGAACTCGTAGCCGTCGAGGTCCAGGGTGGCGATCCGGCGGGAGCCTGCCGGTTCCACCTGGACGGTCAGGCCGTGGCGGGAGAAGACCTCCGCGACCCGGGGGTCGGCGAAGAACTCCGCTTTCTCCGAGCCGACGAGGCCGCGCACGGTGACCGGGGTGGTCCCGGCGACCGGGGCCGGGGTGTCGTCGCCGGGCCGGGTGGCGGCGACGCCGAGTACCGCGGTGAGGACCAGGACGAGGCCGACGACCAGGGGGACGACCGGGCGTTCGACGGCCCACTTGCGGGCGACGCCGAAGAAGCTGAGGTGCTCGTCGGGGGTGGCGGGGATCGTGATGAACGGGATCTCCGGGGCCGCGTGCCGGGGGCCGGTGCGGGGTTCGCCGGTGCCGTTCGCCGGGGTGGGGGTGTCGGCGGGGTCCTTGCGGATTCCGTTGCCGCCGGCGGGGTGCTGCTCCGGGCCTGCGGGTCCCGTTCCCGGTGCCGATGTGACGTTCGCTGTCGCTCCGGCGGCATCCGGGTGCGACTCGGCCTGCACGGCCGCGATGGCGGTCTCGGCGCCGCTGTGCACAGCGGAGCCGACGGCATGTTCCTCGCCGCTCGGTCTCTCCGTCGACACCGGCTCCGGGGCGACGGTCACCCGCTCCGCGGCGGGGAGCTGCTCGAGTTCGCGGCGCGCGACGCGCTCGATGAGGATCGGGACGAACTCGCGCACGGGGTGCCCGGCGAACCGGGCGCGCACCGACTGCACGGTGCGTTCGATCCGATCGGCGGCGTGCGTGTCCGCGAAGTTCTCCGCCAGCGTGTCCGTCACCCGCCGGATCGCCTGTTCCTCGCGGTTTCCGCCGTCCGCCTCGTCACCCACCACAGTCTCCTCACCTCGCCCGAATTCGCCCGCGCGAGGCCGCCCCTGCCGCCGCGCCGCGGGAACCCTACTACCGGCAGGTGTCGGGGGCGTGCATCGCCGGAGGGTCGAATGCGTTGCGCGGACACCTGTTTCGCGGTGCCCGCCACGGCGGAAAGCGCTGGTCCGCAGCGGAACCCGGGCGGCGGCGACCGCGCGGCGAACGAGGATGTCGCAGCGAAGATTTCACCTGTTCTCCGCCCGGGCGACGATCGGCGTTCGGGCCGCGTTACCCGCTCAGCGCGGCTGGGCGAGCAGTGCGTCGAGCTGCTGCTCGGCTCGTTCGGCCCTGGCCAGGGTCTGGGCGCGGGCCTCGTTCAGGGCCTGCGCGCGGCGGGCCGCGTCGGCCTCGGCCTTGGCGAGCGCGGCCGCTGATTCCCGGCGCAGCTCGGTCAGCTGCTCCGCCGCCGTCCGCCGGGTCTCGGCGAGTTCGGCTCGCACGGCGCCGGTTTCGGCGCGAGCGGCGTCGAGGTCGGAGCGCACGGACCCGGTCTCGGCACGTGCCGAGTCGAGTTCGGTTCGTACCGTCCTGGTTTCGGCGCGAGCGGCGTCGAGTTCGGCGCGCAGCCGCTCCACGTCCCGGCGCGCGCCGGCGAGCGCTTCGCCGCGCTCGGCGGCGATCTCCTCGGCGCGCTGCGCGGCGCGTTCGGCGTCGGCGGCGCGCTGGTCGGCGCGCGCGGTGTCGGCGGCGGCGGCGCCGATCCGGTCGACGGCCTCGGTGCGGACCCGCTGGATCTCGGCGGCGGCGTGCTCCTCGGCCGCCGAGACGCGCTGGTGTGCTTCGGATTCGATGTGCTCGCGGGCGGTGTCGAGTTCGGCGCGGGCGGCGGCGATCCGCTCGTCGGCGCCGCTGCGCGCGGCGAAGACGTCCTCGGCGGCCTGCGCGGTGATCCGCCCGACCCCGGCGAGTGCCTCGGCGCGGGCGGCGTCGGCCGCGGCCACCGCCGCCTCCGCGCGTTCGGCGGCGGCCGCGGCGTCGTCGGCGGCGGCTTCGGCGGCCGCGCGCGCCTCCACGGCGGTGCGGCGCCGCTGCTCGGCGTCGGCGGCGGCGACCTCGGCCTCGGCGATCCGGCGGCCGGCCTCGGCCTGGGCGGCCTGCACCTGGGCTTCGGCGACCGAGGGGTCGGCCAGGGTGCCGAGTTCGGTGGCCGCGGCGCCGAGCGTGGTGCTGAGCTGCTCGGCGAGGGTCCGGAACTGCCCGAGCAGTTCGTCGGCGCGCAGCCGAGCCGCCGTCACCGGCGCACCATCCGTCACAGTGACAGCGGGCGCGTCTTCGGTGGCGCTCTCCAGCTGGCGCTGCCGCTCACGCCAGGCCCGCCAGCGGGTGTGGTCGGGGTGGTCGCAGTACTCCGACGGCCTGCCGGGGCCGCCGCTGCGGGTGACGGGCCGGTGGCAGCCCGGATAGTTGCACATGCTCGATGCCACAGGGCGCATCGTAGCTAGGCGGGCGCGGCGGGGAGGACAGCGCGGACGGCGGCTTCGAGCGCGTCGGCGATCCGATCGAGGGGGTCGATGGCACGCTGGGCCCGGCACACCGCGACGCTGCCCTCGATGGCGGCCACCACGAGCGCCGCGGTGCGGGCCGCGTCCTCGATGGTGGCGCCGTGCTCGCGCAGCGCGGCGGCGAGCAGGTCGGTCCAGCGGGCGAAGGCGGCCGCGGCGGCGTGGCGGGGTTCGGCGTCGAGGTCGGGGTGCTCCTCGACCGCGACGGCGAGCACCGGGCAGCCCGCCTGGAAGTCGCTGTCCAGCACGATGCCGCGCCAGGTGGCGACGAAGGCGCGCAGCCCGGCGATCGGGCCCGCCGCGAGTTCGCGGGTGAGGGTGCGGGCGATGAGCCCGTCGGCGAGGCGGACCGCCTCCGCGGCCAGCTGCGCCTTGCCGCCAGGGAAGTAGTGGTAGGTCGAGCCGAGCGGGGCGCCGGTGTGTTTGGCGAGTTCCCGCACGCTGGTGGCGTTGTAGCCGCGGCGGCGCAGCATGTCCGCCGCGCCCGCCACCATCCGGTCGCGCTGTTCGGGCACAGCTACCTCCTTGCTCATAACGACTGTCATAGCGTACCGTTCCCAGGGATATAACAGTCGTCATAAGGAGTTCGACATGCCGTTCATCCAGCTGACCCTGCCCGCCGGTGTCCTCGACGAGCGCGCCCGCCGCGGGCTGCGCGACACCCTCGCCGCGACGCTGCTGCACTGGGAGGGCGCGCCGGACACCGACTTCTTCCGCGCGCAGGCGTGGGCGCAGATCCAGGAGGTCCCGGGGAGCGATTTCGGGGCGCTCGGCGACGACCTGCCGCGCTTCCGGGTGGATGTCACCGTTCCCGAGGGCGCGCTCTCGGATCGCCGCCGGGCGGGGCTGGTCCAGCAGGCCACCGCCGATGTGCTGGCCGCGGCGGGGTTGCCCGCCGATGACGCGCCGCGGGTGTGGGTGCTGGTGCGCGAGCAGCCGGAGGGCACCTGGGGCGCGGCGGGGACCGTCATCCGCTACGCGGATCTGAAGGCGGCGGCTGCCCAGCAGCGCGCCTGACCGGCCGGGTTCGCCGGGTGCGGCCGGTCAGGGCCGCAGCCTGCGATCCAGTTCGCGGAGCAGCGCGCCCGCGCGGCCGCGTCCGGGCGGGGCGGGCGGGTAGCGGCGCAGCACGGTGATCACCGCCGGGGCGGGTGCGACGGCCGGTGGTTCTTCGGAGCCGTCGAGTTCGGCGGCGTGCGCGGCGAAGGCGGCCGCGCCGAGGATGTGCCAGACCTGGGTGGCTTTCGCGATCGGGTGCAGGTAGGCGGCGCTCGCCGCCGCCACGGCGGCTCGGGCGGCTTCGCTCGCGGCGGGCTGTCCGGTGTCGCGGGCTTCCCGGTAGGCCCGCTGTGCCGCCCAGGCCGCGTCCCGGAGCTGCCTGGTGCGGGGCCCGCCCTCGGCGAATGCGCGGGCCGCCTCGACGGCCAGGCGGGGGCGGGGGTCGCCGGGGCGGTGGTGTTCGTAGCGGGTGAGGGCGGGTTCGGCGCAGGTGACGGCGTAGGCGGTGACGGCGCGGAGTTCGTCGAGGTCCATGTGGTTCGACCGTATCGTTGAACGGCTGGTTGACGGTTCGGTGCGCGCGAGCGGGGAAAATGGGGCGCGGACCTTCGACCGTGGGTGCCGCGCGCGCTCGACGACCCCGAGCCGTGCGGCTACCTCGACCGGCTGCGCCACGCGGTCCGCCGCGCCGCGATGAGTTTCGCGCCGGGACCCCGTCTGCACCGGCGAACCCCGAGCCCGCCGGATCCGAGGAGCGCCGCATGACCGCCACCTACACCTTCGACGTCTACTCCACCCTGGACGGCTTCGCCTCCTACGACGAGCACGGCGACTGGGGCGGTTACTGGAGCAAGGAGGGCCCGGAGTTCCTGGCCCACCGCGCGACCGTGCTCGGCGCGGACCAGCGCATGGTGCTCGGCGCGAACACCTTCCGGCAGTTCGTGGCGCTGCTCGGCCCGATCGACCCGGCCGAGCTGGACCCGGTGAACGCCCGCATGCGCAGCATGCCGACCACGGTGGTCTCGACGACCCTGCCCGGTACCGGCGACTGGCCGGACGCCACCCTGGTCCGGGGCGACGCCGTGCGGGTCGTGGCCGAGCTCAAAGCGGAGTCCGCGGTGCCGCTGCGCTCGCACGGCAGCCTGTCGCTGAACCGGTCGCTGCTGGCGGCGGGGCTGATCGACCGGGTCCAGGTGACGATCTTCCCGGTACTCTCCGGGCGGACCGGGGCCGAGCGGATCTTCGAGGGCGTCGCCGACTTCGACCTCGAGCTGCTGGAGAGCCGCACCTTCGACGGCCGGATCCAGGAGCTCGTCTATCGCCCCTCCCGGCACGGCTGACTCCGGTGTCGTCGGGCCATGTCCGATCCGGATCACCGGGGTCCGGCCTAGACTGCTGCGCATGAGCTGACGGGAGTCGCTGGACTCCGACGCTCGGCACGGGGACGGTGGACGGCGCGGTCGGACCGAGGGTGGCTGGATGAACGACGGCAAGACGCTGCTGGCCTGGTGGAACGATCCGGTCGACTACGCGTGGCTGGTGGACACCCTGGCGGCGCGGTCGGCGCTGGGCCCGCTCCGGCTGCTGGTCGGGCTCGCCGGGCTGTCGATCGCGGTGATGGGGGCGGTGATCGCGGGCACGCCGATCGGGCCGGCGCATCCGGTGGTCACCTCGACGGTCGGGGTGGGGGCCGGACTGCTGTGGGCGCTGCGCTGGTGGTTGCTGCCGTGGCCGGGGAGCACCGAGTCGCTGGTGCTGATCGGGATCGCGGACGTGCTGTTCACCGTGGAGTTCCTGCAGGTGCCGGATCGGCTGTTCGGGGCGATGGGTGCGGTGCTGCTCGTGGTCACCGGCAGTTACCTGGGGTTCTTCCACAGTGCGCGGGCGCTGGCGGTGCACACCGCGTGGTCGCTGCTGTCGGTGATCGTGTTCTCGGTGCGGATCGCGACCGGCGGGCACGACGTGCGGTTGGCGCTCGCTGTCGGGTTGCTGCTGATCGCGGCTGTGGTGAGCGTGCTGCCCGCGCTGCAGATCCTGTACTGGCTGCTGCGCACCGAGTCATTGTCGGATCCGCTCACCGAACTGCTCAACCGCCGCGGTCTGGAGATCCGGCTCCCCCGGCTGATGCGCGGCTACCCCGCCGTCTGCGTGATCGCCTTCGACATCGACCGGTTCAAGGAGGTCAACGACACCTGGGGGCACCGGGTCGGCGACACCGTGCTGGTCAGCACCGCGCGCAGGCTGCACGAGGCGGCGGGGACGCCAGCGGTGGTGGCGCGGACCGGCGGCGAGGAGTTCGTCGTCGCCGTCCCGCTCGGCGCGGTCGCCGCGCGCGCCGAGGCCGAGCGGTTGTGCCGCGCGGTGGCCGAGCCGGGCTCGACCGAGGTGGAGGTGACCGCCAGCGTCGGGGTGGCGGTCTTCGACACCGCCGCCTGCCCGGACTGTCCGCGCCCGACTCCCGAGCGGCTGCTGCACGCCGCCGATGCCGCCATGTACCGGGCCAAGCAGGCGGGCGGGAACCACGTGGTCGTCGACGAGCTCACACTGCCGCCGGAGCACCGGCACTGAGATTCAGAGCAGTTCGACCTCGTCGAACTCGGCGGTCAGGCTGTGCCTGCGGCCGCGCAGCACGCCGCCCTCGCGGTGCACGACGCCTTCGTGCAGTTCGAGGCGCAGGCGGGCGCGGCGGACGTCGACCTCGCGCACGACGCCGCAGACGCCGCCGAACGGTCCCCGCGGGAAGTAGACGACGTCGCCGGCACCGAATTCCACAGCGCCACAATAACGTGTGCTCACGGCGCTCATCAGCCGCCGACGCGGATCGGGCCGCACCGGGTTCGTCTATGGTCGGGAAGCAGCGGTAACCGGGCGACGCACGGAGGGCGACGATGCACGAACGGGCCAGGGGCGGGGCGCTCGCGGCATTGCTGGCAGGCACACTGCTGACGGGCTGCACGACCGGCACCTCCGAATCCACCCCGCCCGTGTCAGCGCCGCCCGCCCGCTCCACCGCGCAGCCGCCGCCCGCACCGTGGACCGTCGCCGACCTGACCCAGCACCCGTGCGCGGTCCTCGACGACGCCGACCTGGCCCGGTTCGTCCTCGACCCCGGCGCGACCCGCGCCGACACCCCGCCGCGGTCGCTGCCGCGCTGCGCCTGGTTCTCGGTGCAGAGCTCCCCGACGGGCCGGTTCACCATCGGCTTCACCCCGCGCCCGACCGATTCCACCGATCCGGCGCGCCGCGCGCCCGGCCCGGCGGAGTCCTCGATCACCATCGCCGACCGGCGCGCCGTGCTCGAACCGGAGACGCGCCCGGACGGCCGGATCGGCGGCTGCTCGGTGGAGGTCGCCGTCCCGTCGGGTGGGTCGTTCGCGCTCGGCATCGTCGCCTCCGGCATCGCCACCGGCGTGGACTGGGATGTCTGCGCCGAGACGATCGCCGTCGCGACCGGCATCAGCGCCCGCCTGCGCTGAGCACCGCGGCGCGGG